>WAOK01000060.1 GCA_015521325.1 Desulfurococcales archaeon
CTGTCTTGACCTCAGTGCACCACCTCCTCTCATGAGTGGGGAACCCCCTCGATGAGAGCAGTGCCCTAACAGGGGCATCAACAACGACGAACTCTGTACCGAGCATAGACGCGAGTGCCTCCGCCGCCTCCCTGTTCTGAGAGAAGTCGACTCCAGTGTCGGCGTATATGGCTACGACTCTCTCAGCCCCCAGGGCCCTCACAGCCAGATCCAGAACCGCGGCGGAGTCCTTCCCACCACTCACCGGTACGGCCACTTTGCCGCCGCTGTACAGTCCGCGGATGAATCCCTCGGATACCCTGGCGTAGTCCATCAGGGCCTCCACGCTACAGTCTAGCGGGTCTCGCAGGCTAGCAACAATAGGCTCCCCGCCAAGGTACACCGGTCCGGCTCCACTATCAGGTATCCTGAATGTGATTGTGTGTTGGCGGCTTAGGTAGAGAGTGTGCAAGCCGCCCCTACCTCGCACGACTAAAGCGTTCACGGGAACTCGCTGGATGTTGAGTGCCTGGGCTAGGTTACGGGCTGCTCTCTCGTTCATTAAGTAGAATGGGTCGTTCGCTGGGTCAGCATACACCTCTCTCGAATACTCACCCGGTTCACGGGCCGGGAAGCAGTCCCCAGTGAAGCCTGGTGTGTTTCGGAAGCCCGACCTCCCGATCTCTATCTCCCTAGCGATCTCGGCGAGCCTAGCGTTTCTCACCTTCTTAGTCCTCATTAGGTGGACATGCTTCAGCGGGGTGAGTCTCAGGTCGCTCGCGCTTACCTCGTCACTGCCAAAGAGGAAGAGGCTAAAGTGATCGTCCTCGATATCCTCGATCGCCCTGGCCAGCGCCTCCCCGCGTACCCCATGCAGTGTCTTAACCGGGGTGTCCCATCTCGGGAAGAACCTCGAGAGGGCTGCCTTAACAGCGGACGCGTCCTTCCTTCCCCGCACATACACCCTCAGCAAGGGCCTCACCCGGGTAGGAGAAGGGCGATAGCCTCAGCCAATATGGCAACGGCTACTAAGGTCTTGAGGACTGTGTAACGCCTCGCCACTTTAATCATTAGCCAGCCCGAAGCGAGGCCGCTGAGGAAAGCCGACACAGCACCGACCGCTGCGGCGAGGTTGCTCGCCACGCCCTCACTAACGCCGTAGTAGACGCCGGCGACCCCTGTGGCGATGACCCCCATGAGTATCGAGAACCTGACCGCCTCATCAGACCTCACCCCGGCCCAAAGCTGGGCAGCTATCGTCAGCCCCGACCTCGAAATCCCGGGCAGTGCGGCGATACCTTGAGCGAGTCCGGCGATCACAGCCTCTCTCAAACCGACCCTGCCCTGACCTTCCTTGGGGAGAAGGACAGTCAAGGCGGTGACGAGTAGACCTAAGCCTATGATGACACCAAAAGAGGGGGATGCTGCTGCAGCGGGAACCACGTACTTCATTATGGCGAAACCCAGCGGGGCAGAGATGACGGTGGCGATGACAAGCTCAATCCCGGGGGAGCTTCCCTTAAAGAACGACTTTATTGCCGAGACTAGGTAGTCACGCACGATGAGTGCCCCCGCTGCCGCCGTGCCGAGGTGGAGGAAGAAAGCCGCCTTAACTGCCTCGGCGGCGCTGACCCCGGCTACCGTGCTGAGGTAGACCGAGATCTGGCCGGAGGAGGATACGGGTAGCCACTCTAGGAATCCCTGCATTATGCCGAGGATCACCCACTCTACTATATCCATTACCTCACTCCATGAAGCGGTGCCTCTTGCCCTAATAATTAAGGGGGTGACAACGAATTAGTTGTGGTTGATGAAGCCCTCGATCTCTGAGCAGTGATGAGGGCAGGGGTTTGCCTGACATCAGGTCATCGAGGAATAGAACGCCTTCTCAACGAGGAGGTAGTCCCTCAAGGACTCAAGCACCTCGTCGAGGTCGAGGAACTCGGCCATCTCTAGGGCGTGGGCTATCCTCGCCGCCAGTGCCGAGAACTCCTTGCTGGCCCACACGTTGCACACGTCACAACCCTGTGCAGCTGTCTCTCTTATCCTGACCCTGCCGTACGCCACGGCCAGGGTGGGGGCAGGCCCGGTTGAGGAGGCGGAGAAGAGGACGTGCTTTGCGAGTCTGTAGTGGTTAGTTGACGGTTTGTCGGAGGATGGGTTAAGACCGGAGGCGACGGCCATTGCTTCGAGTCTTGCCGTCTCAACCCTGAGGATCTCCTCCCCTATGCTGACGAGGGCTGATGTTAGGGGCCACTTAGCCAGTTTCGACGACGCTGCTAATGCAGCGGCTACGGCCCTAGATACCCAGACCTCGTAGAGAATAGAGTCTTTCGTGGCCCTGGCAAGTGCGTCCCTAATGAGGTTTGGGAGGTGCGGCTCCCTAGCCACCTCCTTAGTTACGATGTCTGGTAACCCCAAATCCGTGTACCCGTATACCGGTTGCTCACGGGATAAAACAGGCGTTGTCTTGTTACGGCCTTATCTCTTCCTTACCCTTCTTAGTTATTCTGTATATCTTCCCACACTTCAGTTGCTTGAGGAAGTCGTCGAGTTCCTCGGGCTCAATCTTTATGGTGTAGAGGTACCGCTTCGTCCTAGCCTTCACCTTAGCTATCTTTTTCTTCTCATTAACAACTACCCTGCACTCATCTGCCCTCTCGGTTATCTTAATGAACTCCTCCTTATCATACACCTCTATTGGCATGACGCCGCACCGGCTTCTTTTATGGTGTGCTCTAAAAACGTTTATCCGCGCCCTCCCCGAAGTACAGCCCCTCGTTTATGTGGGGCACCATAGCCATTATCACAGCATCCCTAGTCAGGTGTATCCTGTCAACAACCCCCCTAGTTACGAGCGATATGAGCCCTCCCTTATCGCCTATGTTCCTCGTCCCGAACCACTCATCAACGAGAACCTCAAGCTCCGGTGCCTCGCCCGCGACGAGGGGCTCCCAGAACCTCCTAGGGATCATGAACCCCGGCGAGAGCCCGTACGTCAGCCTGTCACCACACCTAATTACTGCAACCTGAACATCCACGTACACGCCCTCCTCTAGCTTAAAGAAACCGGCCTCGACACCGACGCAGCAGTCACAACTCTCTCTACAGGACGCTAGTGCCCTGTTCCTAGCACCTCTAACAACCGTGTCGAGCCCTATGGGCTGCGGGGGCACGCCACTGTTGACGGGGATCGGCACTACCTCGGCATCGATGCCGAGATCCCTCAAGGCGAGCTCGACCCCACGCACCTTACCCGGGTTCTTCGTGCCTACACAGAACCTCATGGCTCCCACTCCCCAGGTAAGTGCCTTTAATTAATGATTTAGGCCAACCTTACGGGGTATGGTGCTGTGGAGGAATTCGGTGAGTCTGTCCTGCTCAGAGCTTTCTTTGAGACCGCCGACGGTGGCTACTACTCCCCTATATTGAGGGGGTGCTACGAGCTCCTCCCTATACCCGAGCCCATAAGGGGTGTTGCGAGACCAGGCGTCCTGAAGGAGTTCCTGTACAGTGAGATTGACTGTAGGTGCGGTACCTGCAAGCTCAGCAAGTACATACCAAGTGACTACGTCCTCGTTGGCAGCATAAGCTATAGCGTGAGGGAGGTCGCCGCTCACTGGGATCCGAGGTTCGACCTAGGCATATATGCCGACTACTGGCGCTCGGCCGGCGGCAGGATTCCGGTATCGTTCAAGAAGAAGGGCGGCAGGAAGTTCCTGTTCTTTGCTGCTGGCTTGGCTAAGTACCCGCCCGGTACGTTCGAGGGCGGCAGGAAGTCATTCACTGAGATCCGCAGGGCATTCAACAATAGCGACAGAGGGGTCTACGTCGTGGCGTACATGGAGGTCAACAAAATCGTTGACCTTGTTGAGTACTCAGCCAAGCTAGGAGTGAGTGTGAAGGGAGGTAAGGACCAGGTAGTTTGGGAGAAGGCGGCTGAAGAGCATGGAGACATAGTTCTCCGGGTTCCTCACTACGCAAGGGGCGGTGACTTACCCGTCATAATAATCAGCGAGAATTACGGTATACTGAAGGATCCGATACCCCTCATCGTGTGGGAGAGGGGAATTAGGAGGCTGACTGATTACTCCTACCTATTCGGTGTTAGGAAGCCGGAGGACAGGATAAGGCACAAGCTCTATAGCGGGAGGCAGACTGACGAAATAGTTAATTTCCTTAGGGATAGAGGAGTTCTCATTTAGGCCACACCTTCCTCAACCGACCGCCTAACCCTCTCTTGATCACTTCGAACCCGTCCCTGTCCATAGCATGAATAGCTGGGACGAGCGCCGGGGGCACGGCCCTATACACGAGCCTAAGAACATCAACTCTCCTCGACGGTGTGAGCCCTTCAGCAACTATGAAGACCTCTCTCCCTATTGTGGCCCGGTCCTCTGCGACGTAGACCTCGGCCTCGAGACCCGCCTCCCTCACCGCCTTAGCGAGTTCCTCAATTACCTCATCGCTGACTCCGGCGGCTTTGCTTATGAGCGGGATCCATCTTCTGTACCAGATCACGGGGAAGAGGATCCAGAACAAACCGGGACACCGCGCGTCCTGGGTTAGGGAGTGTAAAACCTTTCCCGTGTTTAGGAACGCTTAAATCCGTTACCAAATCAATATTGTAACCGACGGGGGCGGTGACTTCTGGACCCACTCTTCTGGGTCGGGCTGGGGGTACTGGCGGCCTTCTTCGTAGCATGGAATAACGGTTCTAACAACGCCGCCAACGCCATAGGCACGGCCGTGGGCTCGGGGGTCATAACCCTCAAGAAGGCGCTCATATTCTCGGCGATCTTCGACTTCCTCGGCGCTATAGTGTTCGGGCGCTTCGTCTCGGCTACGCTCATGAAGGGGATAGTTGATGTGACGTACCTACCGGCAGAAGCGATAATTAAGGGAATGATAGCGGCCCTCTTCGCCACCGGCCTATGGGTGCTTCTCGCCTCCATACTCAAGATCCCTATGTCGATCTCTCAGGCAATAGTCGGTGGCGTAATAGGCTTCGGCCTTGTGACTGGTGGGGCCGGGATCGTTAACTGGGTTACTGTGTCGGCGATCTTCACCTCGTGGTTTATCCTCCCGCTCTTCTCGGCAGCGTTGGCGGCGACACTCTATTTCATATATAGGAGGATGTTTAAGCGGCTCGAACTCATAAACATCATAGCGTCCTCATCAACTTTCCTTATGGTTTTCTCAACTGTCTTCCTCTTAATGGTCAAGACACTCAAACTCGAGGACCTCGCTTGGGTATTGATGATCTCATCGCTCTCCGGCTCACTAGCTGCCCTCGCCACGCACCTCTACTGGCTAAGGCTGGGCGGTTCCCTTGAGGAGAGGGCGTCCTCGGTTATGAAGCTCCTCATAATAGTCGCCGCAGCCGCTATGGCGTTTAGCCACGGCGCTAACGACGTCGCTAACTCAGCCGGTCCCCTCTCGGCAATATACGTGGCTTACACGGAGGGTTACGTGCCCGCTAAGGTGAGGATAGACCCCCTCATACTCTCTTTCTGTGCTGCAGGCATAGCAATAGGGATCGTGTCTTGGGGGCAAAGAGTTGTTGATACAATAGGGCAGGAGATAACACTGCTAAATCCGCAGAGGGCGTTCGTTTCCCAGCTAGCTGGCTCCCTCTCGGTGCTTGTGCTGACCAGGCTCGGCATGCCCGTATCGACGACGATGTCAATAGTGGGTGCCGTTGCTGGTGTGGGGCTGGCGAGGGGTCTTAAGGCCGTGAACGTTAGGACGCTAGCTAAGATATTCGGTGCGTGGGCCCTGGCCGTGCCGGCCGTTATGGGGATGACAGCAGGCCTCTACTACCTGTTCACTGCTCTGCCGCTCTGATGACTAACGACCTGACGTAGTCGGCGGCGTCCTCGGCGAAGTCGGTTACGTTCTCGAGGGACTCGATGAAATCTTTCGTGAGAATTATGACGGCGGCGTTCTCCTCCTTCTCACCGAATTCTATGAGGAGCCTCCTCCCCCTGAGGAGTACTGAGTCAGCCGCCTCCTCAATCTCCTCAACTAGGTGAGCCTTCTCAACTGCCTCATCTAGGCGCCCGTCAAGGAGGAGCTTGATGGCGTCCACGAGAACCCTCACAGACCTTATCGATAGTTCCGCTAGGTTCTCAGCCACGTCCCTTAGGTCGGCCGGTATCTCGAGGTACGGGACTATCGTGAGGTACCTCGCCGCCTCCTTACCCCACTCGGACGTCATGTCAAGCCTCCTCACGAGCCTGGTTATTGCCTCCCTGACGAACCCGCCCCTTACCTTCTTCTTACCTATGAGCTTGAGGATCTCCCTCCTTAGGTTGTCTGCCTCTGTGTCGAGCTTTATTGCTTCTGTCAACTTGCTCATTGCTTTGCCTGTGTTCATGAGGTTAAGCTCCTTTATTCCGTCGCCGAGGGCCTCGAATATTGACCTCACCTTTTCGGCATACTCGATAAGTTTCTCCTCTATCTCTGGGTCCACGCCCTTGAATATCAACTCGCTAGCCCGTAATGAATGGGTTGGAGAGGAATATATCCCCCTCCCGTAGCTCTTTTTATTTTCAGCTGGTCTGAGCCTCTGGAGCGGAGGAATGGCGGGCACCGCCGCTAAGGTGCTGGTAGTGATAATGAACAAGGATAATGCTGGGGGGCTGAGGAGGGCGCTCGAGACCTTAGTCAAGCAGGAGGGCTGCAGAGTATGCGAGTGCTTCGACATCCTTATCCTCGACGGGGCATCGAAGGATAACTCCGCGGTAATCGCTGAGGAGTTCAGCACAGAGTATCCTTGTATAAGGTTTAAGGTGCAGGAGGTTCTGGGCGGGGTCGGCCCGGCCAGGCTCGAGGCAATAAGGTACGCCACGGAAAAGGGATACGAGTACATACTGTGGGGCGACTCAGAGAACGTCTACTCACCAAGGTACGTGGCGGAGATGCTCTCGTCCCCACCGGACTGCGACATAGTCTCGGGGAGATCCCTCGTGGTCAAGGAGTCTGTGTGGTCCGACATGTTCTTCTGGTACCACGCATACCACGAAATCATACCTGGGCTCTACAAGAGGCACTCACCAGGCAACAACAAGCTCGCTAGGGTGGCGACAGCGTACAAGGAGGCACTGTACCCCCCCTCGAGAAGGTCTGATGACTTCTACTACACCCTCATCGTCCTTAGGAAAGGCCTCGGCGTGAGGTACTGCCTACAGCCCGGCGCAGTGGTTAAGGTATCGATGCCCAGAACGTACGAGGAGGTGAAGGGGTGGCAGTCATCGAGGGTTAAGGGACTTATCGAGGCAGCGATAATGGTTGGTGATAAGAGACCCCCCGATTTGTTGCCTTGGAGCCTATACTTCCTCACCCCAATCATCGGCCCATCACTCATGGCGTCGTCACTCGCTCTACTACCCCCCATTTCCTTTCTACCGCTGGTGCTCGGTGCTCTTGTCACGCTGACTCCGGTGTTCTTCTCCTCACTCATCGCGGGGAGGTCACGTAATGTCTATGAGGGTGGCGGGCTGAGAACCCTTCCTTACGTCGTAGCTGGCACTCTGCTCCACGGCTTTATGACGCTTCGTTATTATCTCAAATGGCGGAAATCGTTTAAGGGGAGAGAGAAGGAATTGCGGGAGAAATGCAGAAGGATTGTTGAGTATTTCGGGTTCAAGCCTGAAACTGTTTGTCTTCATGATCATTCTTAGGACCATATCCGTTTAGATTTACGCTGTCGTGTTTACTAAGACTTGATGAATAATGCTTACTGACCAAAGTAGGTTTAACTTATTATGTTCATCGAATATGGAGGGCACACAAAACAATGCTTTTATGTTGCTTCCTTAACATGTTAATTGAGGTGTATTATATGGCATCCCAGAAAGGGCTCCTCGTCGGGGCCATTATAGCAATAATAATCGTGGGTGTAGCGGGGTTCTTCGCCGGGCAGCAGTTCGGGGGTAAGGTAACAACAACCACATATACAACTACGGTCGGACAAGGTGGTGCCGTAACCACCACAGTTACCACAACTGTCACCACTGGCGGTGGCGGCTTTACCTATACTCCGCCAGAACAGATCAAGGCAGCGTTCATCTATGTGGGCCCTGTCGGTGACTTCGGCTGGACCTACATGCACGACCTCGGCAGGAGGGTGATCGACACCCTCTTCGGCGACAAGGTCGTGACTGCCTACAGCGAGTCCGTTGCTGAGGGCCAGGAGAAGGATGAAATCGAGAATTACATTAGCCAGGGCTACAACGTCATCTTCACTACTAGCTTCGGCTTTATGGAGGGTACGCTCGACGCTGCCAAGAACAACCCGGATGTTATGTTCTTCCACTGCTCCGGCTACCTAAGGTACACAAACATGGGTACCTACTTCGCGGACCTTTACCAGGTCTACTACCTCAACGGTCTCATTGCTGGCGCCCTCACCAAGACCGGTCATCTCGGCTATGTAGCGGCGTTCACCATACCTGAGGTAGTCAGGCACATCAACGCCTTCGCCATCGGCGCCAAGGAGATCGGTGAGCAGCTTGGTAAGGACATCAAGGTCTACGTTATCGAGATCGGTGCTTGGTTCAACCCAGAGGCCGCTAGGGCCGCTGCCGAGACCCTCGTGAACCAGTATAACGTCGACGCCATCGCCTACACCGAGGACTCCACCGCCATCATCGAGTACGCCCAGCAGCTCTACGAACAGACAGGTAAGCAGATCTATGTCTTCAGCCACTACAGCCCAGGCTACGCCTACGGCCCTGACGTGGTCGTCAGCGGCCAGATAGTGAGGTGGGAGGTCATCTACACAGACATCGCCGCCAAGATCTTGGCCGGGATCTACACGCCGTACAACCTCCAGAACGTTGACTACTGGTACCTCCTCAACACCGGCGCCGTTGAGTTTGGTGCTGACATCAACTACACCACTAACGAGATCATGCACATCAACCCGAAGTTCATTGACGAGCTCAAGTCCATTACCGTCACTGACAAGCTCACCGGGCAGCAGATGAGCGCTTACGACCTCATCATGAAGAGGTACGAGGAGATGAAGTTCGCTCCGCTAGAGCAGCCACTCCAGGGCCAGGCCAACACCCACATCTATGAGAACCTAACCACTATCGACATTGGTGGTAAGGAAAAGAAGTATTGGGTCGGCCCGGTCTTCGACCCGTTCACTGGCCCGCTAGATGGTTACAAGAAAGATAACCCGAGCGAGAAGGTTCATATTAGGGACGGTGTTAGGCTGTCCCACGACGACCTCTGGAACATGGACTGGTTCGTTGACTGGGTCGAGTACCTAGGTGGTGGCACATAAGGCCTGAACAGAGTGTATTACATAAATCGAAGACATGTTTTTTGAACCAAGTCTTTGGAGTTTAACTGTTTTCTAGGTGCTCAATGACCTGATGATAGTAATTACTGTATTACTGTGGTTGCTTTATTGTCAGCTGTGTTAATATCTTTTATATGAACACACTCTGCTTCGGTGCCTAAATTGGTTTGAACACAATTGTGTTGAAGAGGTATTATCCGATCTCTTAACTATCGCTGAATTCATGGAATAAAATTGACCAATGACTTACAACTTTTACAGTTAAAGCCCTCTCTGGCCATATATAATGAACCCTTGGCGTAGGTGATTCGCAAGAAAGGTGGTGAGGTCATGGCTTCCGCGGAAACAAGTCCCGCGGCTCCTGCAGCTGGTGAACCACTAAAGGAGATACCTCTTGTTCACGCCGAAGGAATAACGAAGCGGTTCCCTGGCGTAGTGGCACTGAAGGATGTTAAGCTAACTGTCTACAAGGGCGAGGTACACGCTATACTGGGCGAAAACGGTGCTGGTAAGTCTACACTTGTTAAGATATTATACGGTATCTACTCGCCAGACGAGGGCGAGATATTTGTCGAAGGTAAAAAGACAGTAATAACCTCTCCCGCAGACGCTATCAGGAACGGCATAGTCCTAGTATCTCAGTCGCCACAGTTAATCGACAGACTGACAGTAGGAGAAAACATGCTTCTCAGCCTAGCAAAGTTCGGGCTACTCTCAAGAAAGGGTGCGGTGAGAAAAGTTATTGAGGAGCACGGAGAAAAGGTTGGAATTAAGGTAGACCCTGACATCGAGGTATGGAAGCTTACGTACACACAGAAGCAGTTGGCCGAGATTCTTAGAGCCTTAGTTCTAGGTGCGAAGCTCCTAATGCTTGACGAAGCAACGACCTTCCTGCCACTTCTGGAGAGGAAGAGGTTGTACAAGTACATGAGGTACTTCGCCGAGCAGGGTGGCTCAGTCATTCTCATCACCCACAAGATACCTGAGGCGGTCGACGTGGCCGATAGAGTTACCGTGCTCAGGAGGGGCGAGGTGGTAGGTACAGTAAATCTAAGGGAGATCGAAGACAAGAAAGAGGTCATGACCCAGATAAGGAAGATGATGTTCGGCGAGAGGGCAGAGGCCATCACCTACCAGAAGCTACCGCCAGGGAAGCCACGGGAGGAGGCGGCGCTCAAGGTGGAGAGGCTTCAGGTCATCGGTGACTACGGCGCGCTGACGGTCAGGGGTGTGTCGCTGGAGGTCAAGAAAGGGGAGGTCCTCGGGATAGCGGGTATTGCAGGCAACGGTCAGAAGGAGCTCGTTCAGGCAATAATGGGTCTAAGGAAGGTGAAGAGAGGTAAAGTCTTAATCAACGGTGTTGACGTGACGAACAAGGGCACGAGCAAGGTCAGGGCTCTGGGTGTGGGCTTCATCCCCGACATCCCGACAAGGTTCGGTGTCTCCATCGAGAACACCATGGTCGAGAACCTGGCGATGCACCCGCTCATAGCTAAGGGCATCATAAGGTGGGGTAAGATGAAAGAACTTGCCAAGAAGCTCATAGATCAGTACAGGATCCTCATACCCTCGCCAACAACCCCTGTGAAGTACCTCAGCGGCGGAAACCTCATGAAGGTGCTCGTCGCTAGGGAGATGCTGGTGTCGAAGTCGTTGCTGGTCGCCTACAACCCGACTAGGGCGCTGGACGAGGTAACTGCCTCAATGGTCAGAAGGCTGATGAAGCAGAAGGCTATTGAGGAAGGCATCGGTGTCCTGCTAGTGTCTGAGGACCTTGACGAGATATTCATGGTGAGCGACAGGATAGCGGTGATTAACTCTGGCCGCATCCTCAAGGTCTTCCCGTCCGATGTTGACAGGGAGACAGTTGAGTCCCTCATGGTCTCGGGGTGATAGGGATGGTCTCGATAGTGGTTACTAGGAGGGTTAAGCCCTACCCACCGGTTCTAGTATCCATTCTGGCCATAGTGATAGGCGTGCTCCTGACAGGACTAGTGTTGCTTGGATTCGGAGTCCCAATGGATACGTACTTCGCAGCGATCTTCGGGGGCTTCACCAGCGGGCAGATAATGAGGCCGCTCGTCTACCTCATCCTCATAGGCTCGGCGCTGACGATAGCGTTCAAGGGTGCTATGTGGAACATTGGTGCCGAGGGACAGATGATCATCGGTATGATACTCGCCGGCGTCGTCGCGTACTTGATCGCGACCTCGGTCATGGTGCTGAGTGGCAACGACGCTATCCAGTTCCTCAAATCCATCGGTGTGCAGAACCCGCAGCAGTTGATAATGCTCGCCAAGTCAGAGCCGCAGCTCATAGGGACTTACTACATCTATGGTGGAAAGGGAGTTAATGCAATCGTTGTCAGGAATCTCACGATGTCGCCGATAGCTGCCCAGTTACTGGCACTATTCCTAGCAGCGATCTTCGGTGGCTTGTGGGCGGCGATACCTGGTTCTCTCAAGTCCTATCTCGGCGTTGACGAGGTGGCATCGACGCTGATAATGAACTACATAGCGTACTACTTCTTCAACTACTCAGCGTCGACTTATTTGCTAGGCTACTCGATACAGGCCAGGGACTTCTACAGGACCGACCAGCTGCACGCACTCCTTCAGTATCCACAGGCTGGGATACCTGACTCAACAATCACGTGGCCGGAGATCTGGATAGCTATAATAGCGTTTGTCGCCGTCGCCTTCATGCTAAACTACACCTCACTGGGCGTGAGGGTGAAGGTACTTGGATCAAACCCTGACGCGCTGAGGGCTGCTGGTGTCAATGTGAAGCGCCTCGCAGTAATAATTATGGTGATGTCCGGCATTGTGGCGGGTATTGCTGGCGCGGCACTCCTATTTGGTAACCTGCTGAAGCTCGAAGCTATTAAGAACGTAATGGCGCCACCGACTCAGAGCTTCGGCTATACAGGCATCCTAGTATCGTGGATAGCGATGCTAGAGATATATGCTGTCCCGCCCGCAGCATTCATTGTTGCGGGTCTCCAGAGGACTGGCAGGAATATCGAGGCCATACTTCCATCAGCGACTAAGCAGGCCATAGGCTTTAGCGGGCCCGGCGTTATGATGCTCTTGATAGGTACTGTCCTGCTGACTTACATAATCCTAAGGGTGATCTCGGAGTACTCTATACGCATCAAGAGGTGATAGGGATGGCCGGAAAGAGCGTTAAGGGGCTATTCCTTGGGGCCCTCCCGCTCGCGGCTGTATTCGCTGCCCTAACAGCGATACCTGTAGCGGCTCAGGGTGCTGACGTAGGCTCCCTAATATATGCCATGATCCCTGCCTTCATAGCCTACTACCTGGCGGCACTTGGACACGGTGTGTTCGAGACCTCCGGAGTACTCAATCTAGCGATCGACGGCGTCTTTACGCTCTCCGTCGCCGCCGCGTTCTCAACCGCAGTGCACCTAGCCATCGCTGGTTATGAGGACACACTCGCCGCGGGCATTGGCGTGCTGGTCGCTGGCATCATAGGAGCGTTCCTGGGAGTGTTCCTAGCATTCATCACTACCAAGCTACCGATCAGCCACGGAGCAGCCGGCCTCTCCCTAATGTTCGTTGGCTACGGACTGGCGCCCTGGGTGGGCCTGCCAGCTGCTTACATGTCACAGAATATACTGAGGCGCAAGCCACTGCTGAACACTGACCCGGTCACGGTGTACGGGCTGATGGGTGTTGCGATACTGCTGGGCATTCTGCTATACTTCGTCATAACTAACACCAAAATAGGGGTGGCCATTAGGGCTGCTGGCGAGAACCCACACGCTGCCTCCGCACTAGGAATCAGCGTCGTCAAGACCAGAGTCATCGCTGCCCTCCTAGGCTACACACTAATAGGTATTGGCGGAGGCATCTACTACGCCCTCTACGCCCAGACGTGGCAGGAGGGCTCAGGCATGGGCAGCGGGTGGATAGCGTTCGCTATCTCCCTGTCGGCTGGCAGGCACCCGATACTGACGATGATCAGCGCTGCGGTATTTGCCGGCATACTGAAGCACAAGTACTTCCTGGCATCAGAACTCAACCTCTCAAGAGACGTCGCCAACATGCTCCCGTTCCTGGTAGCACTGATAGCTATGGTGATCTTCATGGCCACGCCGCTAAAGAGGAGGCTGGCGCCGCCGTCAGCGCTCGGCAAGATCTTCTTCAGGGAGGAGAGGACCGTCTGACGCGGTGGGGCCCTTGGGAAAGAAAGCGTTTTTTTACATGCTCACCGCATCTGTTCTCATACTTATCACGAGCTGGGCACTTCTCTCACCAACAGGGTCATGTACTTCACACACAGGATCTGTAGAGGTTCTCGCCGGGCAGGAGGTCCGCGCTTCATGCGTTGATATCCCAGACGGGGGTAGCGTTAGAGCTGGCTACGAGGCTAACACATCCATACGCGCTTACGTCGATGTCCCTGACTACGGCCCCATACCGTTCTCTCCGACCCAAAAGAGCGGTAGTGTGAGGCTAGAGAACCTCAAGGCCGGGACATACTGCCTCGTCATAACCATATCAGACTCAAGCGCGGAGTCGGACTCAGTCCGGTACTACATAGTAGGGTGCGGGCCCGAGGAATCAGTTAACCTCAAGAGAGCGATTGATGGCGTTGGCCTAACGCTCCTTCTCGGCTCACTCATCTATGGCCTGGTCCTCCTCTCGAGGCTGGGTGAGGGAGCGGAACAGGAGGTAAGGTTCGGCTTCGGAGAGTGTCGTGTGGCGTCCGTCACCAAGCACAAATGCCATATAGACATACCGCTCGAGGGAGAGCCCGAGGACGTCGCTAAAGAGATAGCGGGGAGACTCGCTGAAGTTGGTGGATACGGCAAGGTGAGGAAGCTGGGTGAGGGCGTGTATTACCTCGAGAAAAAAGGACTTAACATACTCGCTAGGGGCCCAAATAAGAGGAGATCGCTCGTGGTAGTGGCTGAGCCCTCGCCCGAAGGAATTAGCCTGACACTCACCTACGAGGTCACTAAGTTGACTGCGATGGGTCCCCTAGACCTTGAATGGGTAGCTAATGAGGTGAGTGAAGTAATTAGGGCCTTCTTACGTGATAAAGGTAGGTACGCTGGTAGTGACTAGGCCGAGTGAGAGGTGCGGGTACTTGGGTTGGAGGGCGGCGGCACTGATAATGCTAATCACGCTGACATTGGCCAGCTCATACATAGCTCACTCGTCGTTTGTACTCTCCACCCGCCCACCAACAAAGTGGGTCATAGCGGTCTACATGGTGGCTGACAATAACCTCGACCCGTACGCCATATACGACATCGACCTCATGGAGGCAGGGATCACCGATAATGTCACTGTGGTTGTCTTCATAGATAGGGCTAAGGAGCCCGTTAAGGAAGGTGTGCCGGAGGAGATCCTTAAATCAAGTGAAGCGACCCCTTTCTGGTCAGGCGCCAGGGTGCTTCTCCTCGTACACGACAAGGAGCCGGGGCTGAAACTAGGGGATGAGGTGGTGCAGGATCTCGGGGAGCTCAATTCAGGCAACCCCGAAACCCTCGCAAAGTTCCTGGAGTTCGTTAAGAGTAGGTTCGCCGGAGAACACTACATGCTCGTGCTCTGGGACCACGGCGGCGGCCCGGGCCTGTTCGGCGTCGACGAGGACACAGGCGGCGAGAGGGACTACCTCACTCCGAGGGAGATCCGTGAGGCACTGGCGGCGTCGGGCTTCAGGCCGGACATAATATATGTGGATGCCTGCTCAATAGGAATGGTCGAGCTAGCGTACGACCTGTCAGATATGGCGCTATTCATGGTGGCCTCGGAGTCGCTCGTTCCTTCATCAGCCCTCGACTACTCCTCAGCACTACCCGCTATCGCGAGATTGGATGACCCCTTAGAGGCTGCCATAACCCTAGCGAGAATATACTTTGACGGACTCTCCCACACAGCGTTCTCTGATATAGCCCAAGTATCTGTAGTGAACCTGACGAACTTCCGGAACTCCGAGCTCATTAGGTCATTAAAGGCGCTCTCGAGGGAGATAATATCTGACCCCAGCCCAGCAGCCCTCGTGAGGAGGTACCTGAGGGGGTTCACATCACCCCTCGTGACTGGTGGAGTAGCGGAGACCGTGGACATAGCGGAGTTCGCTTCATCAGTAAAGGACTCATACATGTCAGCGCTGGAGGTGCTAAAGAGCTTGCGTAGCGTGGTGCTACTTAGCCAGGCAGGCGAAGACCTCTCAGGCGTCGGTGGCCTCTCAATATTCTACCCGATCTACTTTGACAGAAACCTCTACGACTCAGCAACAGACTTTGGTGTAGATACTGGGTGGTCCAGCGCGCTCGAGGCAATAATTGCCGAATCTCAGGCATCCCTTAAACCAATAGGTAACGAAGTACCCGTCGGAAAAGAATACATCGGCTCACTGGTCAGCTACTTAGACTGGTCATCAGTAGCTGTCGGCGACGTGGACGGGGACGGAGCTGATGAAGTCATTATTCAGATGGAGGGCAGCAACGGCTCCACCTATTACGGGGTACTCTCAGTGATCGATTACGTGAACGGTTCACTGAAGGAAGTAGCTTCAGTGATCGACTACGAATCGGCCTACGAACCCTACGAGATAATGGCTGATGTAGGGGACTTCGACAGCGACGGCGTGGACGAGATAGCTGTCGTATGGTCTAGAGGACCTCCCGATACTCTTCTCTCTACGATAACTATCTACGAGCTCGGCAACAGCCTTAACCAGGTGGCCCAGACAAGCATGGACTCCGTCGCCCTTGTAGATTTCAGCATAGCCCACACAGTCAGGTTCGGCTACGCTGTGGCAACAATAGGCTACACCGTGACCCAGAACGGCGTCAGTGCCAGGCTATACCTAATAAATCCCATCGACACACCCCCACTAAAAGCTGTACTAGATCTAGGCACAGCCACACTCAGAACCGTATCAGCCGGTGACATCGACGGTGACGGAAATGATGAGGTACTAATTGACGCCCTCTACAACAAGACCTCGGTTCTGGAACTCTATTATACACTCAACGGTTCGAGGGCGGTGGTTGCGAGAGCGGGACCGGGGGCAGAGATAACGAGTGCGGCGCTTGGGGACGTCGACGGTGACGGGATCAACGAACTGGTGTTCGCGACCATTAATGGATCCGTGTATAGCGTAACCGTTAGGGGAATAGGGAAAGAGCCCTGCACGTTCACAAGGCCCCTACCAACAACTAACTCCACAGTATATGTTCAGCTCTTCGATATCGACGGCGACGGGTCTGATGAGGTTATAGTCAGCCTAGCTGCCTTCGGCGAGGCAGGCGGTCTCGAGTCGCTCAAGTTCCTCATAATGTCGTACTCCGGAACCGCCTGCCTGTATGTGGCATCATCGATCAACATGAAGGAGGAATACAAGATACCGTTCGCCGCCGACGTGAACGGGGACGGGGAAATGGAGGACCTCTACCTCAGGCAGTCGGCTGGAGCAGTATTCGTTAGCCTGGCTGAGATATCGACAGCAGAGAACGCCACAGTCTCGGGGGTCGTCGTAACCGCTACAGGCGAACCCGTCCCCGGGGCAAAGGTGACGGTGGAGGTGCTAGGGAGCTCCGTCGTAGCAACGACCGTTACTGACAGGAGCGGTTCCTTCACCGTGGAAGTGGCGCCGGGAACGTACGTCGTGAGAGCTGTCACCTATGTGGACGGGCAGGAGTATGAAGGATATACCACCGTATCCCTCTACCCGGGAGAGGAGAGGAACGTGACCATAGAGCTCCCTCTCCTGAGCGTTTCCACAACAACCACTACAACTACTGCACCGGTTCAAACAACCACGACATCAACTACTACGACGACAACAACCATGCCAACGACCACAACGACCTCCGTATCTTTAAGGGTGCCCCCACCAACTTACTCCGTTGTTGGGCTAGCAGCCGCGCTCATAATAGCGTCGCTGATATTCTTAATTCTCAAGGGGTCATTCCCTACTTAACGCAGTTTAACCCTTATTTTAGGGGTACGGATTGAGGGTAGTTATATTCGATTTATTCGGCACGCTGGTTAAGCCAGAGTCAGATGAGCTGGCGCACCGAGAATTTGCTGAGTACCTAACTAAGAAGTACGGGGTGAATGGGGCTGCATTTCTCAGTCTCTATAGTAGGTATGAGGCAGAAGGCATGTTACCGAGGGACGCGCTGTTGAGAGCTATCCGTGAACTGCTTCCCAGTATTGGTGAGGGGGAGGTCGGTGACATACTACAGAAGCACGCTGAGTTCCATGCAGCGTTCACGATACCGTACGAAGATGCTGTAAGGGCTGTGTCAATAGCTAAAGAGAGAGTGGGCCATATTGCTGTCGTCACTGATGCTGAGAAGGATGTCGCTGAGTCCGTCCTAGCCTCGATCGGTATCCTCCAACTTATTGACGTTGTCGTAACCTCAGACGATGTCGGGGAGAGAAAGCCTTCCCCGAAACTATTCATGAGGGCTTTAGAGCTCCTGGATACATCTCCCGAGAACGCCGTATCCATAGGCGACTCCTGTAAGGATGTGGATGGCTCGAGATCGGCAGGCATAAAGGCGATACTCGTGAAGAGGTCTGACTCAGAACTGGGTTGTGAGGCGGGGGCCTTCGCAGTCGCTTCTTCCTTGGTTGAGGCTGTTGAGAGGGCCGTTAACTTATTGCTGGGTCAGTGACTTATGGGGCGTTAGTGTTAGTTAATCCTTTTTCTGGAGATGGTAGTTAAGGGCATATAACTTAATAGACTAATTAGTACTGCTCTCATGGATGGGAGTGATGGATGTGAAGAAGAAAGGAATGAGTGAGAAGGACGTGCTGGAGAGGCTGAGAAACTACATAATATTTCGGAGATCGCTAAGGGAGAGGATCCTCCACCTCATAAGCCAGATGCAGTCCTACAACTTCATACCCGAGATCACGAGGGTTGCTGAGGATATGGATCTACACGCATCGACTGTCTGGAAGTTTATGAGGACTCTGAGGAACCGGGGGATATGGTTTAGGGGGGTCATAGATACGAGGCGTCTGGGCCTCGTCCTTAGAGCCTACTTAATCAAAGGTTCTGTGAGGAACGCCAGGATACTGAGGTTCTCCCTCCGCGACGAGGTAAGACTCCTCCCTATGGGGGCGTACCTTACATACTATGTGCCCTCAGCTGTTGATGAGGAGATGTCTGAGGTGATTGAGTCGACCCTGCCGGAGGGAACCGCTGATCTGGGTAAGTACGAGCACCTTATCGTGGGGAGGCCCGACCTCCTGCGATTCTATGACCCAAGCATTAGGGGGATAAGGCCGGCATGGGGCGAGCTAGTTAAGGAGGTGCTCAACGGCGTTCCCGAGGTACCTGTCGTGGAGAGGCCTAGGCGTGGGAGGTTTGACGAGATCGACATGTTCATATTGAGGGAACTAGAGGCGGACCCATTCAAATCCTTGAAGTCAATAGCAGCAGAAATTAACAAGGAGATCGGGTACAGGGAGAGAATAAGTTATATCAGGGTACTCCGCCACTACAAGTCACACATAGAGGCTAGGAACGTGATCGTGGGTGTCAAGGCTAAGATAGACTCGCTCTTCGACCTCGACTCCCTCTACCTAATCATTGAGATAGAAGGGAGCAGAGCGGGTATAATCAGGTTCGTCAACGCATTCTTGAAGCACCCATACTTCCTTGAGGCCCTCACAACGAAGGCTATGGACAAGGTGATAGTCACGGCGATAGTCCCTATGAGCGAGGTCGAGAACCTGGCCTCCTCCCTGATGAAGCTGAAGGAGGAGGGCGTGATCGACAGGTGGGCAATACACATAGGGATGAGGAGGGGGCGTAAGCAGTACTCAGTCCCTTATAAGATATTCAGCGTAACGCCGGACGAGGTAGCGGCAGTATATAGGGCTGGCGGCGACATAGTCTCGAGCAAGTTAGTTGAGAGCGGTGAAGAAACAACCTACTCATCGCTCATGACATGATCCCTCAGATAATTAACCCTTCCCGCCCACAGGTTAGGGCGCCTGATGCAGGCCCAAGCAATCAGTATATCCATAGCTCTGGCATCCGCCGCAGTAGGGTACGCCCTAGTAGCTAGGGGTATAAGGTGGCCGGTAGACGCCCTATCGAAAATACTTCTGTGGTTCTCCATCCCCTATACAGTCATTTACTCAGTGCTTACGTCAGACCTAGCATCGGTCGCCTTAACAGCGTGTGTGGCGGCGGCCGCTATAGGCTCGGCCTTCCCCCTCGCTTACGCAGTCTTCATAAAGCTAATGCACCTCGATCCCAGGACCGCCGGCTCAGCTATACTCGCTTCGGCACTGGGGAACACCGCTTTTCTCCCGATCCCTCTAATGGTGTTTGCCCTCGGTGATGCATCACCTGCTGGCATATACTCGTCGGTTCAGTCACTTGTGGCAGCCGTAGCGGTTCCTGTAACAGCAGGCTATGTACTGCGCTCTGGCGGAGAGAACGGCTCAGTACTCGCATCGATAATGAGGTTCCCGCCAGCGTTAGCGCTCATTGCCTCGACGATTGCGAGACTCGTGTCAGGTCCCCTACCCTGGTTGCCCAAGGCTCTAGCCCCCCTAACTGCCGCTAATTCTTACCTTATGCTCCTCTCGATGGCTGTTGTTGGTGCCTCATTCTACGGGATAGGGTCCTTAAGGCCGTCGAGGACGGCCCTAGCAATAATGGCGTTCCGGGCAGTATATTTCCCGGTGATTCACGCGACCGCACTCGCTACCCTGCCCATAAGCGGGGTATGGTTCTGGGGCCTCGTGATTGAGTCCATAACACCTCCAGCCACGATGTCAATTATCTATTCCTGGCATTATGGCTTCCACACAAACGACGCAGCGGTCGCCATAGTCTACCTGACACCGGCGACGATAGCTCTCGCAACGATCGCTGCTTTCCTCGCCTAAGGTTCGATTGCGGTGATCGAATCAATCTCTTAACTCATCCCTGCGAGGAATTAGTAGGGAGCGAGGATGCCTGTCGCCGGAATACCCACACTAGATGACGTGAACGTATCAGGCAAGAAGGTCATGGTCAGGGTCGACTTCAACGTCCCCCTAAGCGTTGATGGCGAGATACTTGACGACAGCAGGATAAGGGCTCACGCACCCACGATCAAGAGGTTGGTTGATGCGGGCGCTGCTGTCGTGCTCGCGTCCCACCAGGGAAGGCCTGGGACGAAGGACTTCACCGACCTGTCTAGGCACAGGGACGCGTTGCAGGATGTGCTGGGGATAGAGGTGAAGTTCATTGACGACGTGATCGGGCCGGCGGCCAGGGAGGCGATCAAGGGCCTGCGCCCCGGCGAGGTCCTACTTCTCGATAACCTAAGGTTCGTTTCAGAGGAACTTATAGAGGCGGCCCCCGAGGTCCAGGCAAGGACGTACCTAGTGAGGCGCCTGGCAGGCCTGTTCGACTACTTCGTGTTCGATGCCTTTGCCACAGCGCATAGGTCGCAGCCATCGATAGTCGGGTTCCCGATGGTGCTGCCTTCGGTCATGGGCGACCTAATGAAGGCGGAGGTAAGCGCCCTTGAGAGGGTGACAAAGGAGACCGAGCCCCCGAGGGTTTTCGTCCTCGGAGGAGCTAAGGTCAGGGATACGATAAGGATAATCGAGTACCTGACCAGGAACAAGATAGCTGACAGGATACTCACGTCCGGCCTCGTAGGGCTCACATTCCACGTAGCGAAGGGCGGCCCCCTGAGGTCGCCGGTGATGAAGATGCTTGAGGAGAAGGGCCTCCTCAGCCTAGTGCATAGGGCGAGGAGGGTTCTGCTGTCCGGTGCCCCAGTAGACACTCCATACGATTACGTCGTCCTCAAGCCCGACGGCAGCGTTGAGGAACAGCCGGTCCACTACCTAACAGGTATGCCGATGGACATAGGGCCCTACACAGCCTCGATGTACTCGGCCCTCATCAAGGAGGCCAACGTCGTCGTTATGAGGGGGCCCGCCGGCGTGGTAGAGGACCCGAGGTTCAGGAGGGGTACCGAGACCCTTCTCCAGGCCGCCATAGAGAGCAGGGCGTTCGTCGTCATCGGCGGTGGCCACCTAGGGGCTATGCTGAAGGGTTTCAAGAGGGCCGGCATGCACATATCGACGGGCGGCGGGGCCCTGCTCATAGCGCTTTCGGGCGAGCCCCTCCCAGCCATTGAGGCGCTTAAGGCCTCGGCCAGGAAGTTCTTTGGGGGTGATGGCTGAATGGTCGTGAAGGTTGCGATCAACGGCTACGGGACAATAGGTAAGAGAGTGGCCAGGGCCGCGGCGCTCCAGCCAGACATGACCGTTGTCGGAGTAGTCAAGAACAGGCCTAACTGGGAGGCCATCTCAGCCTACAGGCTCGGGTTCCCGCTCTACGTCCCGGAGGACAGGGTGGAGGTGTTCGAGAAGGCCGGGATGAGGGTGGAGGGCACACTAGAGGAGCTGCTCCAGAAGGTGGATGTAGTAGTGGACGCGACCCCAGGCGGTGTAGGCGCTAAGTACAGGCCGCTGTACGAGAAGGCCGGTGTTAAGGCAATATTCCAGGGAGGTGAGGACGCCTCCGTCGCTGACGTGAGCTTCAACGCACTAGCGAACTACGACGCGGCCGTGGGGAAGAGGTTCGTCAGGGTGGTTTCGTGTAACACGACAGGCCTCATAAGACTCATCGTCGCTATGAGGGAGCTCGGCCGGATCAGGTCCGTTAGGGCAGTGCTAGTGAGGAGGGGGGCGGACACGAAGGAGGTTAAGAAGGGCCCGATCGAGGGCCTCGTCCTCAAGCCAGCTAAGCCGCCGTCCCACCACGCGGAGGACGTGAAGACGGTGATAGGGGACA
>WAOK01000061.1 GCA_015521325.1 Desulfurococcales archaeon
CAGCAAGGGTGCTCATGGAGGCGGCGAAGATGTATGAGGAGCACCCCGCAGCACTGAAGCTGAGGGAGCTGCAGACCCTTGTGGAGATAGCTAGGGAGAAGGCCCTCGTCATAATAAGCGAGACGAGCTCCGTCCCAGCAAAGTCCCTAGCCCTAGCCACTGCGGCGAAGAGCAAAGGCGTGGGAGAGACATGAGGCCCCGCCACATAGCATTAACGATTTTTGCCCTGACCATAGCCCTAGCCACCGCCGCGCACGCCGCAGCACCGCCCCAGACCATCACGCACGCCGTAGTAGTGTCAATCACCCCACCATGGGACACCATAGACCCGGGCGTGGCGGAGTGCGTGGTCTCCGCCGTTGACTACGCCGAGTCGAAGGGGTACGCCGTCATAGTGGAGCTAGACACATACGGCGGGTGGCTCGATTCAGCCTTCCAGATAGGTGACAGGTTCCTTAACGCGAGGGTACCGATCATAGTGTTCGTTTCCGGGGGCAAGGCCCTCAGCGCAGGCACGATGATATCCCTCCCAGCCCACGTCCTGGCGATCTCGCCGACCTCCATAATAGGGGCGATGCAGCCGGTGCTCTACGACCCCACCACCGGAGCGTACCAGCCGACCAACGAGTCAAAGATTATCATGCCGGTCCTCCAGAAGGCGACCCTCTACGCCGAGGAGAGAGGCAGGAACGTGACGGCTGTGAAGGAATTCATAACAAAGAACCTGGTGCTCACGGGCAACCAGGCCGTGAAGTACGGCGTTGCCGACCTTGAGGCAACGGGCCTGAGCGACCTCCTCACGAAGCTTGATGGCCTAGAAGTCAACACAAGCGGGGGGACGTACGTCCTCCACATAGAGGGTGTCGAGGAATACAGCTGCGGCGTGAGGTCGAGGTTCATATCCCTCCTCGCCAACCCACTTGTGAACTCCGTACTCATGACCATAGGCGTGCTCGGCACCCTATTCGCGGTAATAACCGGGAGATTCCACGCTCTCCCAATAACGGTTGCGCTGCTCCTCCTGGGGCTTGTGGGGGCGGGCTTCAGCCCCTCACTGATCTCGGCTGCCCTCATACTCGTCGGGGCCCTACTCCTAGCGATAGAGCTGTTCGTCACGCCAGGCTTCGGGGTACTCGGCTTCACAGGCATATTCATGATCGCTGCCGGCATAGCCCTCATACCGACGGCGACGCCCTCCACCATGGCCCCGCCGCCCGGCTATGTTGAGAGTGTGAGGGCCATAGCCCTCGGGATAGCGCTGGCACTCGGCGCATTCTTCTCCTTCATGATCTACAAGGTACTCGAAGCGAAGAGGAGGCCGCCAGTACCCTACGACATAGCCGGGAAGAGGGGCGTGGCAGCCAGCGACATAGCGCCGGGAGGCAAGGGCTTCGTGAAGGTCGAGGGTGAGTACTGGGTAGCGACGAGCGAGGAACCCATAAGGGAGGGTGACGAGGTAGTGGTTATCGCCCGCAAAAACCACATCATAGTGGTGAGGAAGGCCAGCGATGCCGGGGGTGGCTGACCTCCCACTGCACGGCGGGCACGTGCCGAGGTGGCTAGCCGAGATCATGAAGCGCATGGCGAGGGCCGTGGCAGAGGTAGTCATAATAGAGCACGGCACCGAGGGCTTCCTCAGGAGGCTCGCAGACCCCTACTGGTTCCAGGCATTCAACAACGTCATAGGAATGGACTGGGACAGCAGCGGCTCCACGACCGTGACACTCGGCATACTGAAGACAGTGCTCGACCCCGAGGAGCACGGGATAGCGGTCCTGGGCGGTAAGGGCGCGAGGGCTAGGGCAGTTCCCAAGGAACTGGAGGGGGCCGCCGAGAGACTGGGGCTCGGGACCAAGACTGCCGAGCTCCTCGAAACCGTGTCGAGGCTCGGTGCCAAGGTCGACTCTGCACTGCTCCAGGATGGGTACAGCATCTACCATCACGCCCTCGTAGTCGATGAGAGAGGCAGGTGGGTCATCGTCCAGCAGGGCATGAACCCCGAGGCCAGGATGGCAAGGAGGTACCACATAGCGTGGTACGTCAGTGATGACGTGACACTGGAGCCCCACAGTGGGGTGGCGTCCGACGAGAGGGGCGAGCCCCTCAACCTCACCCACAGTCGCTCGATTGGGGCGCGGAGGGTCGTGGTCGACGTGGTCTCGGAGGGCGTCAGGAGGGTGGAGAGGATGATAGCCGAGGTCAATGCCGTACTCAAGGGCATGAGGCCCCTCTTCGGCCCCCCACTCCCTAGGGCACCGAGGCCCGAGCTACCCTACTACCGCCCGATCAGTATGACCCCGAGGCTCCTCAAGGCCTTGAGGGAAGCGTACGAGGTGAGGCCATCGAGTATGCCCGAACTCCTCCTCACCAAGGGCGTTGGCCCGGAGGTGGTCAGGGCCCTGTCCCTCGTGGCCGAACTCATCTATAGGGAACCACCATCCCTCCACGACCCTGTGACGGCCCCGATAAACCCCTTCAAGTACGCCTTCGCCATAGGCGGGAAGGACGGGATCCCCTACCCTGTGAGGAGGGACGTGGCCAGGGTAGTCATAGAGGAGCTGAGGGAGGTCGTTGAGAGGGCCAAGCTCGGTGATAGGGAGAGACTGAGGGCCCTGAGGAGGCTCGCCTCCCTCGCCCCACCCGATCCTGCGGAGGCACTCGGGCAGAGGCGCGGGCGATCTCCGAACCCATAAGCCCTAAATGTGCCAGCGGGTCTTTCTGTCCTGGTGCAGACGGTGGCCGTCGGCGAGCTCGTGACGTACCTTCAAGGCCGCTTCAAGGGATACCCAGGGAAGGTCACGGTATCCGCACCAGCTACCCTGGGTGGGTACAGCAACCCCCGACGGGCCGAGTTCGAGGTAAGCATAGATAAGGAGATGGAGCCTGTTCTCCTAACGGTCTTCATCTCCGGGAAATCATTACTCCCAAGGATGCCGTGGAGGGTGAGGTTCGGCACCGTTAACCTGATCCGGGAGTTCAGGCCGCAGACACTCACAACCTATAAAGAAAGATCCTATGCCGCGATGGTGTTTGACGTGACAAAGCTAGTGAAGGAGCCGGGCAAGTACCCGATCATAATATCGTGTGATTCTGCCGAACCTGTCGAGGTGAACGCCGTCGAGGTCGTTGGCGTAGTTAAGGACGAGACAACAGTTTCGGATATCGTCTACAGTGCTGGAGCTGCCGTCATACCTCCGGGTGAATCATTCAGCTTCAAATTCCCTGCACCGGAGAAGGACATAAGAAACGCTGGTGTTTATATCCTAGCGACCATACCCAGCACCCAGTCAGTCCTTAGGGCAGTGATGGGCGACGCCACCTACGAGATCCGGAACATAATAGGTACTGACGAGTACTTTATGAGGCTCCCGCCCACGACCTCAGACGACATAGAGCTGAGGTACGAGATACTCAACCCCCTAGCCACGGGCACAGCTGTTTTGCACTCCCTGACCCTCTTCCGCACACCGAACGAGGGCCCGAAGCTCTCGGTCACAGCCAAGCTGGAGGGAGGCAACGTCGTTGTGAGCATATCGAACGAGGGCGACACAGCCGCTGAGAACACCATGCTGGTCGTCATATCGGCTGGGCACGTGATCTTTAGGGCAAGGATAGGTGACGTGCTCCCGGGCTACACGGTAACCCGTGAGGTACCTATTAAGGGCGATATCAAGAGCCGCAGGACAGTTGCGAGGGTGATCTACGACACGTTCATGGGGCAGAGAATCGAGGACATCGACCTCACAAAAATGCTGAGGGAATGAGGGGGTCCAGGAGGAAGGCGAGCGCACCCGTCAGGAGGGCAAGCTTAAGGAGTGACCTCGCCTTACTCGACGCCGCGATCTTGTCCCTCCCCAGGAGCACCTCCTTAACTGACGCAATTATCAGCACGTCAGTAACCCCCGCCAGTACAGCGTAGACCAGGCCGTACCCCATGAGGAGGGGGAGCAGGGAGAGGGCGACAACGCCGAGGAGTATCCCCGAAGCGGCCCTGGCGGCGGCGGGGACACCAAGTATCCTCGGCAGTGACCTGACACCTCGTGCGGCGTCCGCCTCAACATCCTCAATTGTCTTAACTATCTCCCTCCCCAGGAGGAGGAGGAAAGCGTACAGTGAAGGCACGGCCGCCTTAGCAACTGTGGCGAGGGCTGCTGCGTGCTCGGCGATCGCGAGCCCACCATATATAATCGTTGACGCACCGGAGAACGCCACGGTTATGTTCCCGAGGAGGCCGAACTCCTTGATCTTGTATGAGTACATGAACATCAGGACGGCGTTGAGGAACGCGTAGGCGAAGCTCACGGGGCCCGGGAGAAGCGCTAGCGCAACGCCGCTGGCGAAGAGCGCTAGCGCGAGTACCAGTGCCTCTCCCCTACTCACTCTCCCAGACGGGATCGGCCTGTAAGGCTTATTCAGCCTGTCTACCTCATAGTCGAAGTAGTCGTTGATGACGTACCCGCCTGCCGCGACCAAGACCACCACAGCTATCGGGACTACGGCGTAGGGGTCGAGCCTCCCCGAGACCGAGACAACGCCTATGAGGGTGGTGAAGGCGGAGACGAGGAGGTTGTGGGGCCTCAGGAGCTCGGCGAGCCCGCTCAGCTTCCTCAGAGCCATCTCTTCCCTACCCCCTCCATCCTCCTCTTCACATACTCGATCACTTCCTCGTCATCGAGTACCTCCCAGTTAATCGTGTAGCACCCGATCCCCCTCGTGAGGAGGCCCTTGTTGACCAGGTCGAGGAGTACGCGGGCAGGGTCCCTCACACCGTATAGGGACCTGAGCTCCCTGAATGCGAGGAGGTCGCCAACCGAGCGATACCTTATGAAGTAGGCGAGCGCCGCGACCTCCTCCGTGCTAAGCTTCTTCACCACCTCCAGGTACTTACCCATGCGTCACCGCCTCCTTACCCCGAGCACTTCCCTCAGCCTATCAAGCCTCGCCTTTCCCTCAAGGAGGGCTTCGTTCGCCACCCTAACTAGGTCGGGGAGCTTTTCGGGCGGCGTTACCCACGTCTCCCCGTCCTTGAGTAGGTGGGCCACCCTCACACCACTAGTGAGCTCCACTATTATTCCTTTCTTAGACATCGAGAGGATCCCGGAGTGCTTCATCCCAGCCTCCCTGGCCAGCTTCAGGATCTCGTCCGCGTGCCTCAGGCTGAGGGCCGACACATGAATTATTGGGCCTGTGACGATGAGCCAGAGCCTGCTCGACGCGGGTTGCCTAGCAACGTACTCTATCTCCCCCACCTCCACTGTCGAGTGCTTCTTGAAGACGACCGTCGCGCCCTCCCTCTCCCACGGCATGGGCGCGTCGACGAGCGTTATTCTGCCGCTGCACGAGCTCTGGGTGTAAAGCCCGGGCATCGAGGATATCGCTTCCAGAACGTCGACTATGTCGTGGTCTAGGTACCCTATCTCGAGGTCCTCCCTCATCCTCTTAAGG
>WAOK01000062.1 GCA_015521325.1 Desulfurococcales archaeon
AAACAGCAAAGCATTTAAGACAGACCCACGAAAACAAACACGAATATACCTAATAACAGCACATCTACAATAGAGAAAAACAAAAACACAACCAAACAAAAACCCACCTCAGAAAATCTGAGATAGAGTTGAAAGGTATCCTACTCATTATCGTAACATTTCTTATCAGCCTACGAAAATCTGAGATAGAGTTGAAAGACATGGCCCAATATCAAACGGGAAAGGAAATTCGTACCGGAAAATCTGAGATAGAGTTGAAAGCTCAGCTTTGCCGTACCCTTAACGATACCGCTGACAGCACCCGGAAAATCTGAGATAGAGTTGAAAGAAGAAGGAGAACCTCCCTCTCTCCTGCATCACTAGAAACAGGGAAAATCTGAGATAGAGTTGAAAGTATACTCTCCCTTAACGTACCTAGCCCTTATCTTGAAGAATGAAAATCTGAGATAGAGTTGAAAGACACCTTCACCCTGTATGTTCCGGGGCCGCTTATCGGTGTTGGAGAATCTAAGACAGAGGAAGAAAGTTCCTTGAAGTTGTTAGTGCTGTCTTACCTGCCCAGGTGTAAAGAATCTAATGATAGAGTTGAAAATAGCCTATGCTGTCATTAGCTGTGTTTGGGGAATGGGTGCTGGCGGATAGGTTTTGGTTGGTGTGTTTAGTTGTTTTTCTTTGGTTTTGGTGTGTTGTTTGGGGTTGTGGGTTTGAGGTGTTGGGGTTTTGTTTGTTGTGGTGGTGTTGGGGGTTCTGAGGCTTTGGTTGAGTGTTTGCCTTGTGTTGGTGCTGGTGGTGTTTCTTTGCTTAGGTCTGTTTATTGTGGGGTGAGGTTGTTTAGGGCTGGCGCTGATAGGGTGCCTACCTCCGCTATCGGTGCTGGTTCCTGCTTTGGTGCTGGGGCCTACTTGGTTGCTTTCGGTGGTGTGAGTCCTTGGGATGCTGCTGTGTGGGTTGGGAGGCCTTCGCTTGCTGGTTTCTTCCGTGATGTTGCTGTGTTTGTTGATGTCCTCGGTGTTGATGGTGCTGAGGCGGTTGTGGCTGTTGGTGAGAGGCTGAGGTTCGGCGTCGGCCACTTGAGGGCGTCTAAGGCTGTGCGTGACGCTATTGCTTTGGTTGATCTGCTTACGGGTGTTCTGCCGGATAGGGGTGGCTGGGCCCCTCTGGCACTGGCTGGTGCGGCGCTGATGGAGATCGGGCTCCCCTACGGTGTTGGGGGTCACGAGGTCAGGTCGGCCGCTCTAGCCAAGTCGGCCCCGGAGATCTTAGCTGGGCTGGGTTATGAGAACGCTGAGGGCCTCTACTACGCGATAAAGTACCACGCCCCGGGCTCGGGGGACCCGAGGGACGACCCTGATGCCCCGGAGTCTGTTGCTTGGGACGCGGCGGTTGCGTCAGCGATCCTTAAGGTGGTCGCTGTCTCGTCTAACTACCTTGACCCTGTAGAGGCAGTTATCGAGCCCCCGCACCTCCGCATAGGTGTGGGGCCTGAGTCCCCGCCTCACCTTCTCAAGGCTGCGGAGCACCTCGCCCGCTTGGCGGGACTTTACCCGGCCCCTATCCGCCGTGGTTGAGGGACACCTTTATCTTGTTGAGAACAGTAATTATATGTGGGCTTATTACAAGCCCTTCACCATACCCCTCCCCCCACGAACCCCCTTACCGCGGGCCTGCACAAACGTGTTAGGGGTGGTGAGCAGTGGGTAGGGCAGTGAGTAAAGTAGCTGTGGCGGTTGCTATAGTAGTTATCGTGGCCGCGGTCGGCGCGGCCCTATACCTCACCCGCCCCGGAGCGCCGGAGGAGGTGGCGAAGGTCGAGCTGACCGGTAACTTAGAGCAGGACATCATAAACGTCGGTAAGGCCCTGCAGGCCGCCGGAATAAGCGAGGTCAGGTACAGCGTGTGGTCGGGCGGCGACCCCAACTCCGTGATGAGGGTCTACGGCATCGTCGAGGCGGCTGCTAGGATAATGAAGATATGGGGAGAGAACGGGATTAACGTGAGGATCAGCGTCGACACGAACTATTACCAGAAACCCGACGCCGTCTACCAGGACTTCGTGAGCAAGTGGGCCCTCAACCAGGCACCCGACATAATGGCGAACGGCTACGTCTACATAGCGAGCCTGGCGGACGAGGGCTACATCCTCGACCTGACGCCGTACCTAAGTAAATACCAAGACTTCCTCAGTGACTTCTACGCCCCTGTGCTGGAGGCGATGAAGTATAACGGCAAGCTCTACGGCATACCGCAGGACACGGAGGCCAGGCCCATATACATCAGCAAGGAAGCGGCGGCGTGCGCTGGCATAGACCTGGATGACCTCGCCGGGAAGGTCAAGGCAGGGCAGTTCACCTGGTCAGACCTATTCAACATGGCGAAGCAGGCTAAGGAGGCGGGCTGCGTTGAGTGGGGCCTGATACACAGGAAGGGGTCGGCCCACCCAGACCTGATCCAGTTCATATACGCGTTCGGCGGGAGCCTATACGACGAGGACACCGGTAAGCTAGTCCTGGATAAGGAGGCCGTGTATAAGTGGTTCACCGTCGAGAGGGCCTTCGCCGACGCAGGGCTCCTCCCGCACGACATGATGTCGTGGGACTGGGGCAAACAGATACACCCGACCGTCGTGAACGGGGATGCGTTCGCCTTCATAGGCGGTGTCTGGCACTGGACAGAGTGGCAGACCAAGGCCTACTACCACGACCCACAGACCGGCGAGGACAGGGGCCTGAGGCCTGAGGAGGTGGAGGCGAAGTTCTACTACACCCTGTTCCCGGCCGGCGAGCCAGGGAAGCAGCCCGTCACCCTCAGCCAGCCATTCGCGTGGGTCATCAACAGCAAGGCAGGGTACCAGAACCCGGACTATGACAGGCTTAAGGACATCTACCAGAAGCTGGCGGTGCTCCTGGTGATAAAGGCGAGCGACCCCGACATAATCGCCATACACAGCATAATCTCGTCCCACCTGCCGGTGACGAAGGCCGGCGCTGAACTCCTCCAGGATCAGGGCTTCGTGAACGACCTCCCGAACCTCCCCACGATCAGGTCTGACGAGGTGAGGAACGCCATAAGCGACATAGTGGAGAGGACAGCTAACCCGATAAACATCGAGTTCCTCATGAACACCACCTACATGCTCGAGTACACTCACTTCACACCCAAGCACCCTCAGTACCCGAAGCTCGCCGACCTATTCGCGGACGCCATCGACAAGGTCCTGAGGGGGACCATGACCCCGGAGGAGGCGGTTGACTACCTGGTGAGCAAGATAAACGCTGACCCAGACCTCAAGGGCGCTGTCGAGGTCGTGGGCGAGGTACCGACAGGGTGGCAGTTCCCGCAGAGCTGATGGCGGGGCGGGTGCGGCCGGCATGAAAAACAACCACTTTTTAAGCAGGTTCGCGGGGGGCCTCACCTCATTCCTCAGAAGCGACGCCTCCAAGTTCCTCGCACCCGCCCTCTTCCTCGTCATCGTTTTCTACGTCATACCCGTGGGGATCTCCGCCTACATGAGCTTCACACCCCTCAAGAACTGGAACATAGACAGGTACGCAACCCAGTTCGTGGGGCTCGAGAACTACTGGAAGCTCTTCTACATGGTCACGCACGACCCCAGCATGAAGGCGATACTCCTCACCACAGTTGTTTTCGTGGCCGTGACCCTCGCCGTCAACGTCCTGGGGGGCCTCGGCCTCGCTATAGGCACTTACTTCATGAGTGAGAGGGCTGCTGGGGCCTCTCAGCTCCTCTGGCTACTCCCCAGGATGACCCCAATAGCGGTCTACTCACTAATATGGTACTACTTCTTTCACCCAAGCAACATAGGCACAATAAACAGCGTCCTCATGCACCTAGGCCTAATCGATAAACCCATCGACATAGGGCAGGGCATCATACCCTGGGGGCCCTGGTCGATAATCATTTTCGTGAACGGGCTCGTCGGCGTGAGCTACGGCATGATAGTCTTCACTTCAGCGATAAGCAACATACCGAAGGAGCTCGTGATAGCGGCCAGGGTCGACGGCGCAGGGAACTGGGACATAACGAGGAAGATACTCGTGCCCCTACTGAAGTGGCACATCATATACGTGACGACCTGGCAGCTCCTCAGCCTCATAACGACCTACGACCACATCTTCCTGCTCGTTCAGTGGAACCTCGTCAACAGGGACTACGGCTCCACATGGAGCCTCTACGTATACAACACGGCCTTCCAGGCCGGGGAGACTGACCAAGGCCTCGCGGCCGCTGCCGGCGTCGTGCTCGTGCTGATATCGGCGGTTCTTGGCCTCATAACCCTGAAGCTGATGGGGTTCGAGAGAATGATAAGGGAGCCGAGGGGTGACATCTGATGCCGGGCATGAGGGACGTGGAGATAAGGAGGAGGTGGGTCGAGGTAGCCATCGCCCTAGCCGTCCTAGCGTTCTCCCTACCGGTCATAATCGGGTACTCACTAATGATCCTCTCCTCCTTCAGCGAGAAAATGGTCACGGGCCTCGACCCGGCATCATTCCAGCCAACCATCCAGAACTGGGTACTGCTCTTCCAGGGAAGGACTGCCCTCTTCGCCGGGTACAGGGTAGACATATGGAGGATAGTCCTGTCAACCCTAACCGTCGCCCTCGGGATAAGCGCCCTCGTAACCCTAGTGGGCTCCCTCACCGGGTACGCCATATCGAGGATGAAGTTCGCCGGGAGGAAGCACCTGATGGCTTTCCTCATACTCCTCCACGCGTTCCCGGGATCAGTGCTGGTGGTAGGTGTCGCCTTCATCTACAGGCTCTTCCTCCCGCCCTACCAGTACGTCCACACCTACTCATTCTTCTTCGTAATACTCGCGAGGGCATCAATAGAGATACCGATGGCTACCTGGCTAATGAAGGGCTTCTTCGACATGATACCGTGGGAGATCGAGTGGTCAGCCATCGTGGACGGGGCCTCGAGGTTCAGGGTCTGGTGGAAGATACTCCTACCCATGATAAAGCCTGGGGTGGCGGCCGTCATGCTCTTCGGTTTCCTCGCCGGCTGGATGGACCTCATATATGTGAGGACGTTCCTCGCCGAACCGACCCTCGCCGTCTTCATAGAGCACAACGCGAACGCCGAGTACGCCTACCTACCGCTGGTGGCGGCGGCCGGCACCCTCTACCTCCTCCCAACGATACTCTTCTTCCTCTTCGCCCAGAGACTCATATTCACCATAACTGTTTCGGGCGTGAAGGGGTGAGCAGTGATGGTCGAGGTAAGGCTTGAGGGAGTGACGAAGGTCTTCCGCGGCGGTGTCGTGGGGGTCGAGGACATAAACCTCACCATAAAGCATGGGGAGTTCATGGCCCTCCTCGGCCCCAGCGGGTCCGGGAAGTCAACGACCCTCTACCTCATAGCAGGGATCTATAAGCCGACGAGGGGGAGGATACTCTTCGACGGCGAGGACGTGACGAACGTGCCGCCTAAGGACAGGAACATTGGCCTCGTTTTCCAGAACTGGGCCCTATACCCCCACATGAAGGTCTATGAGAACATAGCGTTCCCACTCCGCCTCAAGAAGCTGCCGGAGGACGAGATAAGGAGGAAGGTGAGAGAGGTTGCAGAGATGCTGAGGATAGGGCACCTACTCGACAGGCTCCCATGGCAGCTGAGCGGGGGGCAGCAGCAGAGGGTAGCTATTGCTAGGGCCCTCGTAAAGGAGCCGAGGGTGCTCCTCCTGGACGAGCCCCTAAGCAATCTCGACGCCGTGCTTAGGATAAGCGTTAGGGCGGAGCTCAAGAGGCTCCAGAGGCGCTTAGGGATAACGACGATATACGTGACCCACGACCAGGCCGAGGCGTTAGCGATGGCGGACAGGGTCGCCCTCATAAACGAGGGAAGGCTCGTGCAGGTCGGCACACCGGATGAGGTCTACTCCAGGCCCGCCACGGTCTTCGTCGGGGGCTTCCTAGGGAACCCGCCCATGAACTTCATCGACGCCGAGATCGTGGTGAAGGGGGGTGAGCCGGTCGCCGTGGTCGGCACCGCCGAATTAAGGATACCGGAAAGGTACCGGAGAATAATTAGGGAGAGGGGGGTGAGGGAGGTGATCGTCGGTATGAGGCCCGAGGACATCGAGGTGAGGGAAGGCCCCGGAGCGAACTGCCTACCGGCCAAGGTCTACGGCGTCGAGCCGATGGGCAGGGAGTCCATCGTCGTCGCGGAGGTAGGGGAGACACTCATCAAGGCCATTGCTGGCAAGGGCCTGAGGCTGGCCCTCGACCAGGCGGTGTGGCTGTGCATAGAGCCCGAGAGGCTCGTGCTCTTCGATAAGAAGAGTAAGAGATCCCTCGACTACCTC
>WAOK01000063.1 GCA_015521325.1 Desulfurococcales archaeon
GGCGAGTCACTGCATAAGAGGAGGTACAGGGTGGTCTCGCACCCAGCAGCATTGAAGACAACGCTCGCAGCAGCGATGTACTACTTGGCAAGGGAGCCCGAGAGACTAATAGACCCTATGTGCGGTGGGGGCACAATACCCGCTGAGGCAGTGCAGATAGGGCTTGGCATACCGATCTCGCGCTACAGGCGCGACTACATGTATAGGAGGCTCCCCCTTTACTCGCCTGACGAAGAGGCCGAGGCACTATCCTCTTACAGACCCAGGAGACGTGATGTCATGCCGTGGTGTACGGACATAAGCCATAAATCAGTCTATATAGCCATAAGGAACCTGTTGAGCGCTGGCATCGAAGAACATGTGACCCTAGGGATCTGGGACGCCGAGGATCCCTTCCTATACGAGCTCTCCAGAGCTGATGCTGTGATAACTAACCCACCCTATGGGATAAGGTCACATAACCCGAGGAAGATACCGGCATTCTACCAAGGCTTTATTAGGGCAGCGAGGGACGGGGGCATATCCACGATTGTCTGCATCACTCCCAGGGTGAGGGATATGGTCGCGGCTGTAAAGCGTGCTGAGGGCGTGGTTGAGGACGTTATTCATGTTATGCATGGCGGGCTGAGAGCCGGCATTCTCAAGATCAGGCTCTAGGCTTGTTTCTCCAGAGCCTTAAGGATCTCTGATGCTGCATCAATCACTGCCCTCTTCCAGGCGCTCTCTAACCTGAAATACTTTCGGAGCTCTCCCCTCGAGACGTGCTTGGCTAGCTCGGGATCGATAGGTATCTCAGCAAGTACTTTCACATTAGTAGGTACTGAGACCTCCCCGAATATCTCGTGCCTAGTTCCACACACAGGACACCTAAAGTACGCCATGTTAATGACAACGCCGAGGAGGGGAGCACCAATAATTCTTAGAAAGTTGATGGCCTTCTGAACCACATGCTTAACAAGCCCACCAGGGATCGTTACCAGTACCGCCCCGCCGAGCCTTGGCTTGAGGTACCTCAGTATCGTTAGTGCCTCATCACCTGTACCGGGGGGTAGGTCAACTAGAAGATACTCCGTCTGGCCCCAGTCAGTCAGGGAGAGGAGGTCAAGTATCGCCCTTGTCTTTATTGGGCCCCTCCACGCCAGCGGTGTGTCCTTCCTCTCGAGCGCTAAATCCACTGAGACTATGCCCACACCATCAGCCATTACTGGAAGTATCCTCCCCTCTTTCGTAGCCCTCATAGAATCGTTGACCACCCCCATTAGCCACGGTATCGATGGCCCATGTAGGTCGGCATCCAATATGGCGACATTCTTGCCTAGCTCCCTTAATGCGAGCGCTAGCGACGCTGTCATTAGGGACTTACCCACACCTCCCTTACCTGACATGACGGGGATCACTTGCCTTATCCCGCTGGTTGATTCCCTGACCTTTTTGAGGAGTTCCTCCATTATCTTTGCCGCCCTCCCTGCGTCGACAAGGGGACCGCTACTCAGTCTGAACTTCATTCCGCCCCCTCATGTTATTGTTGAGCAAGCATTATCATTGTAATTAGGGGAAAGTAAGAGTGCCTGTGAACACCAGCATATTCGGTATACTGAGGGCGCCCGCCGAGATGCTTGACAAGCTGGTCTCGCAAGCAGAGATCATTGAATGGGCGGGCATGAAGGCCGTTAGGAAGAGGTTCACAAAGCACATAGGTCTACTGAAATGGATACCCGCCGCCATAGTCTTTAGGGCGGCGTATAGATTCGCGATAAGCCCTAAAGAGAGGTTGCGAAGAGAGGTCTCGTTCTTCTCCAGAGGGTGGGGTAATTTATTAGTTCCTAGGGTTCTCAAGGTTGATGAGGATAGGTTTGAGTTAATTAGGGAGTTCATTGATGGGCGAAGACTCGACCCAAGAAAAGACTGTGGAGTTATTGGAACGGCGCTTGGTTCGATCCACGATAGGGGGGCCGCATTAGGCGATACGAAGCCATCCAACTTCCTAGTTGTTGACGGCAGGGTAGCCTTAATTGATGCCGAGCAGTCACTCCTCGATGCGAAACCGTACGAGATGGGGTGGGATCTTCTCCTAACAGCTCTTTTCTTCGCGTTCTTCTATATAGCTGACACCGCGTCTTTCCGCTCTTGTGTCAGGGACTTCATTAACGCCTATGTTGAGGCTGGCGGGAGGGAGAGCGCCTTAGATGGTGTTAGTAGTATAAGGAATAGTGGGCTTGCTGTAGTGATCCCTTTGATGCACCTACATATATTCATTAAGGAAATTGAGGAAGCAAAGGAAAAAGCAGTTTTACCTTAGCCTATATATTGTGACGGCCTTAGGCTCTCTCTTCACTATGAGGTGCTGGACGATCTCTCTGTACCCGCAGTAGGTGCACCTTATTATGTGGGTGACCTCCCTACGCCCGTTGTGCCCGCTCGCCTCCACGATGTACGTCGCCTTCGCTCCGCACCTGGGGCACCTTAGGCCGTTCCCATTCCCCCACTTCATCCATTATCACCCTCGTCTCCTCTACATACGTTCGCTAGCTGTTACCAGCTTGCGCTGTCCCCTGACAGCTTCCCTACTAATCCTATTACAGTGAGGTGGGTAAAATACGCGGCTGAATTAGAAGATTATTCTCTAAATCAATACCTCCCAGACACCCTATCAAGGAACTCGTCGATCATCTCCTTTATTGTTGGTCCCTCCCTTATCACTAGCTCCCACTGAACCCTTACCACAGGCTTGTCGATCTTAATGAGCCTCGTTATGTCGGCAGGGGTGCCGAGCACGACCGTGTCGGCATCAATGCGTTTGATCGTCTCCTCAAGGTCCCTTAGCTGCTCTGGTGTGTAGCCCGTTGAGGGCAGCACCTCCTTCATGTGTGGGTACTCCTCATACATCTTCTTGATTATGCCAACAGCGAACGGTTTAGGATCTATTATCTCAGCCGCACCGTACTTCTTGGCTGCCACATACCCGGCTCCATAGGGCAGGCCTCCGTGAGTTACTGACGGCGAGTCCTCTATGACCACGACCCTCTTGCCCTCGATGAGCTCGGGCTTATCTACTGTGACCTCCATGTCGGCTAGGGCTATCTTCGCCTTCGGGTTCACGCGCCTTATGTTGTTAACGACCCTCTCTATGTCCTCCTTCCTTGCCTGCGAGACCTTGTTGACAATGACAGCGTCAGCAAGCCTCGTGTTGACCTCGCCCGGGAAAGAGCCTATCTCATGGCCCGGCCTCATGGCGTCCGCGACGGTTATCATGTAATCGAACTTATAGAATGGATAGTCGTTGTTGCCGCCGTCCCACAGGATCACGTCGCCGAGCCTCTCCGCCTCTCTCAGCACGGCGCCGTAGTCCACGCCAGCAAGCACGACGAGGCCCATCCTTATGTACTGCTCGTACTCCTCCCTCTCCTCTATAGTGACGCCGTACCTCTCGAGATCAGCGTACTCACGGAATATCTGGACGACCATCTTCTCTAAGTCTCCATAAGCCATTGGGTGCCTCACCGGCACGGGCTTTACGCCCCTAGCCATGAGTTCCCTAACAACCGCCCTAGACACTGTTGACTTGCCCGCGCCAGTCCTAACCGCCGTAACCGCTATGATTGGCCTGAAGGATGAGAGCATGGTCTCTCTGGGAGAGAGGATCTTGAAGCTGGCGCCAGCGGCCAGCGCCTCAGAGAGTATCCTACCAACCGCCTCATAGGTTAGGTCGGAGTAGGAGAGCACTACCTCGTCTACGTGGAACTCCTTTATGAGGTCACCGAGCTTTTCTTCGGGGAATATCGGTATGCCGTCGGGGTAAAGGGAGCCAGCGAGCGAGGGAGGGTATCTCCGCCTCTCGACGCCGGGTATCTGGGCAGCTGTGAAAGCCACCACCTCATATTCGGGGTTGTTTCTGTAGAAGACGTTAAAGTTGTGGAAGTCCCTGCCCCCTGCACCAACTATTATTATTCTCTTGCGGGGCGCCAAAGCCTGCACCAAGAGATATGCGACCGTTCGATAAAAATTATTTCCCGTTAGGTGAAACTTATTTAGAATAATATATCAGGCCAAGCCTTTCGAGCGAAGCCACTCTACGTAGTCCTTCAGAGCGCGGAGGGTCTTCACACCCCTCTCAGGAGTCGGGAACACCGGTATGCCCTTCTTATGCATCTTCAACCTCTCAACTTCCTCCACCTCACCGCCCCCCAGATATATTGGCACAATGACCTTACCCTTCCCGTACCATTTCTCAATGACCTCCGCAGCCCCCTCAATCGGGTCGCCGAATATCGTTATGATCGCGTCTATGTCCTCGTCTTTGAATAGTTCCTCGAACGCCGCATCGTATCTCGCGGCGTCAGCGTCGCCCGTTAGGTCGAGTGGGTTCTTTATGATGCAGTGCGAGGGTAGCTTACTCCTCAGTGCCGACGCCACGTCCTCCTTGAGCTGGTTCATCTTAAAGCCCAACATCTCCGCGTAGTCTGTTGAGACTATTCCGGAGCCGCCAGAGGACGTCACTATCTGCACAGTCTTCACGAGCTTCCGAGGTAGCATCGAGAGTCCCTTGGCGTAGTCGTAGAGTTCCTCGAGCGAGTCAACAGGAATAGCGCCGACTTTCTTGAATGCTGCTAGGTAGACCTTATAAGAGCCAGCTAAGGAGCCGGTATGTGACGCTACTGCCTTAGCACCTGACTCCGTCCTTCCAGACTTGAACACTATGACTGGCTTCTTTCTGCTGACCTCCTCGGCCACCTCTAAGAACCTGCGTCCGTCGCTGACGGCTTCTATGTATAGTGCCACCGCCTTCGTGTTCGGGTCCTCGCCGAGGTACTCGAGCAGGTCTATCTCGTTTATGTCTGCTTTGTTTCCGAGAGCCGCCATCTTGCTTATGCCTATGCCCTCCCTCTCAGCCCAGTACTCAAAGGTGGCGGCGAAGGTGCCTGACTGAGAGACTATCGCGAGGGGTCCTGCCGCCTTTATAAGCGGCCAAGACGCACAGAGCCCAAGGTGCGGGTTGTTAACACCTTGGCAATTGGGTCCAAGGAACCTTATGCCGTACTTTTTCGCCACGGCCTTAAGCCTCTCCTCGAGTTCCCTGCCCTCTGGCGTGCCCAGCTCCCTGAACCCGCCCGATATTACCACAGCGGCCTTCACACCCTTTTCTCCCGCTTCTTCCATGGCGTCGGGGACGAATCTCGCGGGAATAACGAATACCGCTAGGTCAACCTCATCCGGCACCTCCTTTATGGAGGGATACGCCTTGAGCCCCAGGATCTCGCCTGCCTTAGGATTAATTGGGTAGACCTTTCCCTTAAAGCCAGCGTCTATGATATTCTTGAGTATGATATGCCCAGTCTTCTTGGGGTTTCTCGACGCGCCAATAACGGCTACTGACCTTGGTTCGAAGAGGGCCTTTATCCTCTCGTCGACCATTAGCTGCACCATTAATGGATTGGAATTAGTCTATAAAGGAGGGCTTAATGCACTCATGTTCCTAAATAATACCTCATGACGTAGCTAAGCGAATTAATAATGAGTGGGGGTGAAAAAGCCATGGTCCCGAGGGAAGACCCCTTTCTAGGTCTTCACCCCGGCGACCATGGCTCTCACCCCCGTCATCTTCATGACTTCCGGGGTTAAAAATTTTACTCATTTTCCCAGTCTATGGAAAAATAGTTAAGATAAAATTCATTATGCAGCGGTCTTATCGATCGCCGCCTTTATTGCCTGGTCGAGTATTTCTGTGGCTATGTCTATGTGCTCTTCCTTTATGACGAGCGGCGGCTGTATTCTTAGGGCAGATATACCGGAGCCGAGTATTATGAGGCCGCGCTTGAATGCCTCGTCTATCACGGCGTTCCTCAGCTTCTTGAATGGTTCCTTACTCTTCCTGTCCTTAACGAATTCTACACCTATCATTAGGCCCTTGCCCCTCACGTCGCCTATGTAGTCGTACTTGTCCTGCAGTTCCTTCAGCCTCTTCATGAAGTACTCGCCGAGCTTCGCAGCTCTCTCCGGGAGCTTCTCCTCCTCCATTATGTCGAGCACAGCTAGCGCCGCTGAGATCACTATGGGGTTAGCGCCGAGAGTGTTCTCGTGGGCGTCCGGATCCCACTCAAGGAGCTCCGCCCTAGCTACGCAGGCACCCATCGGGAGGCCGTTCGCTATGGCCTTGCTGAGGGTCATGACGTCCGGGTCTATACCGTAGTACTCGATCGCGAACATCTTGCCCGTCCTGCCGAACCCTGTCTGAACCTCGTCGATGATTAGGTAGAAGCCGTAGTCGTTCGCCATCCTCCGCAGCTCTTTCATGAACCTCTCCGGTGCAGGCACTATGCCGCCAGCACCGAGTATGGGCTCGATTATCATGCCGGCTACCTCGTCAGGCGGTACCACGTGCTTGAAGAGGAAGTTCTCTATATAGTCCAGCACAGCCTCTACACAGTCGTCTCCCTCAAGGCCCTTGAACGGGCAGCGGTAGGTGTTCGGGAACGGGACGTGCACGGCACCGCCCATGAACGGGAAGAACCTCCTCCTAGCCGTTAGCTTAGTTGTTGTGAACGCTAGGGAGCCGAAGGTCCTGCCGTGGAAGCCCGGCACGAACCCTATGATGTATGGTTTGCCGGGCGAGTGCCACCTGACTGCCTTGAGCGCACACTCGACTGCCTCAGTGCCTGAGTTGCCGAAGAAGACCCTCTTGTGGAAGTTGCCAGGTGTTATGGAGGTCAGTCTCTCGGCGTAGATCACCTGCAGGTAGTTGTAAAAGTCGCAGGAGTTCGTGTGGTCCAGGATGTCGGCGGTCTTCTTTATTGCCTCAACGACCTTGGGGTGCCTGTGCCCGACGTTTGTGACGGCTATGCCGGAGCCGAAGTCGAGGAATATGTTTCCGTCAACATCCTTTATCCAGACGTAGTCGGTCTCTGCAGGAACGAGGGGCGCTGTCCTGGTCAGCGATGTTGAGAGTAGTTTCTTATCCCTCTCAATCCATTCCCTCGCCTTAGGGCCGGGTGGCTCGACCACAATAACGGGTCTGCTCACGTTTATGGCCATAATTACTTACCTCAGTTATGCACCGCATCAACTTAATAAAAGAGAACTTTTATTTCAACGAGATAAGACCCTACCTAATCCTTGCTATAACACGTACCCTACAGGAAGCTGGAGGCGGTGTTGTGCACTTTATAGGGTCTGAGTGAGGACATCTCTCGGGTTTTCCCATGCCCTCCCAGATCTTTAGGGCCTTATCCATGGGTATGAGTACCTCTATCTCCCTGGCCAGTCTGCATGCCTCATCTGGGTCGAGGCCGAGCCTGCTGAGGGCTGTCTCTATTATTGTGTGTTTAATAAACATGTCTGTGCATATTGAGAGCCCCTCTTTCGTTAAGGTATAGCCGCCGTTGACCCTTCTCAAGAGTCCGAACCTCATCAGCTTCTTCAGCATAAGGGAAGCCGTTGGCTTAGCTACGCCCAGGTACCTGGCGACGTCGCTTATCCTCGCCGTCCCTCTTACGTGGCTGAGGTGGTACACAACCATTAAGTAGTCGATGTCCCTCGGGCTGAAGAGGCTAGGCACGCCTCATCACCGCCATCACACCAGCCGATATGGCAACTGAGAGAGCCCCCACACCCGCGGAGGGGGGTAGGTTAGCGACATAAGCAATGCTGTACCCTCCGAGGAACATCAGCAGCGATACAGTGTATGATGTAAGGAACATCTTCCTCGCCTTCATGGACGCGACGAGGCCCGGTGTCGATATCGCCACATGCGCTATGAGAACGCCAAGACTCATCGAGAGCGCTCCGGACGCTATGGCTATTAGGCTGTAGAAGAGGTAGCGGTACACCCTCACCCTCACACCCATGACCTCTGCCCCTTCAGGATCGAATGAGACGTACTTGTGCTCATACCAGAGCAGGTGCGTCAACGGCGCTATGATCGCGAATGCCCCACCTAGTCTGATGGCGTCGCCCACAGTAGCTATTGCTGAGGTACCGAAGACATAGCTCATCGCCTTAGCCATCCCGGTCGGTGTGGAAACACTGACAACATATGTGAGGACTATGGTGACCGTCGTCGAGAACGCTACGCTGAGAGCAACAGCCACATCCTCCGGGAACCCCCTCGTCACAGCCTCTGCGGTGAGTATCGAAGCTGCTATAGCGAATGCTACGGCCGTGAAGACTGGGGGCACGGGTACCCCGGCTACGTCCTCTAGGTACACACCTATGAGAGCACCTGCAAGAAGTGAGTGGAGGAGGGTTAGTGCGAAGGTGACTGATCTGGAGATGACTAGGGAGGGGCTCACGCCCCCTACAAGGAGCCCGGCGAGGGCGGCGACCCCATAAAGCATTAAGGTTACCTGGTCAGTGGGGAGCATGGTCCTCACCCAGTATGATCATTCCTTCAACCTCAGTCACGTCTGGGTAGGCCTTCCTCAGTATCTCGGGCCTGAGTACGTCCCTTATCTTGCCGACGGCGAACACCTTCCTGTTTATGAGTATGACCACGGGGTCTATCAAAGCACATGGCGAGACGTCGTGGGCTGACATGATTATGTCTGTCCCGAGCTCCTCATGTATCCTCTTGAGCGTGTTCACTATCTCGCACTTCGACTTGAAGTCAAGCATTGAGTAAGGCTCATCGAGCACAAGGAGCCTCGGCTTCCTCAGCAGCGCCCTAGCTATCAACACCCTCTGCTGCTGCCCACCGCTGAGTTCTGAGAATAACCTGTTCTCGAGTCCCTCGAGACCTACGAGCGAGAGGGCCTTCCTAACCGCCTCCCCCACCTCCCTCGTTATCAGTCTTGGTGGGGGCAGCTTCGAGAGGAGGCCCATCGCGACAACTTCCTCCACTGTTATTGGGACGTTCCTAGAGACGTTCAGTATCTGCGGTACGTAACCCACCAAGCCCCTAACCCTCGCCCTGTCCTCGTAGGGGTCCATGCCGTAGATGCTGAGCCTTCCCCTGATCGGACGAAGGATCCCGACTATCGCCCTTATGAGGGTCGTCTTCCCCGCGCCGTTGGGGCCCATGAGGAGGGCTATGAACGGAGACCTCAGCTCGAACGTCACGTCCTCAAGGACCACCCGGCTCCCATAAGCCAGCGTGACTGACTCTGCCCGCACAGTGTCATTCATGCCCTATCACCGCCCTTGCTAGGCTCCTCCTACAAAGATAGAGGAAGTACGCCAGGATCACTATCACGAGTGCCTCGCCGAAGGCAGTCGCTATGACCATCAGGTAAGCCGGGGAGGAGGCCCCTGGTCTGCCCACAGACTCCGCCGCAGTCACTAGGGCAACGGGGATAAGGTGAGGAGACGCCTTTAGGGTAGAGAGGGGTATGACCACCACGGGTATGCCAGCAGCTTTTAGTGCGTCAACTACTTTACCGAGCCTCGACGCCTCCATGTCCGTCGTTACGACAACGCCGTAGAGGCCCTCACGCCACTTGCTGATGAAGTCATTGATTTGCTGCTGTGAGGCCTCAACACCGAGTTCGGGGAGCATCACCGCCCCCACACCTATGCCTGCGTCCGCCGCAGCATACTGAAGGATAGGTGTCAACAACCCTATGCGGGGTGCTGAGGAACTCATCTCCTGCGCCACGGACTCCTCCCTAGCAAGCATATCGATGAATGACTCCGCCCTCTCTTGGAAATAATTCCTTAGCTCTGGTCTCTCGGCTACTAGTGCCTTAGCCAGTGCCTTAGCTATTGCCTTAAGGCCGGTGTAGCTGAAGATGTAGCCGTGCGGGTTTGGCTTACCTGTTATTGGGTTGTTGAGTAGTGTCATGCCCTCCGCCTCGTAGTCTGTGTAGTCTATTATCCTGACGCTGATCATGCCTTGCTCTTCTAGCTCCCGTATCTTTTCTTCAATCACTAGGTGGGACGGCCCGGTCATTACGACGAGGTCTGCCTGCGAGAGCTTACCCAGTAACTCGTTGAGAGGTGGGTCGTAGGTATGTGGGTCTGCTCCCGGAGGCACCAGCTCAAGCACCTCCACGTACTGTCCGCCGATGCACTCCACTACCTCGGTCAGGGAGGGCGCTGTCACAGCAACGACCACATGCTCCTGTTGCTGAGCGATTGGGGTGATCGCTGATGCAAGCATAATCACCATTAGCGTTACCAGGGCGGCTGATGTTCGCATAGGGTCACCTGATTTTATGGTGTAAAACAGGATTGAAAAAAGTTACGCCTTCCTCAGGTAGTACCTGAGAAGCGTCGGCGGGGGATCGATCGCCACCCACGCGGCCCCGTAGAGAACAGCATCGTCGCCGAAGCTTGCCTCAACTATTGGTGGGGCATCAAGAAGGGCATACTTCGGAACTGCCTCAACCACCTTCCTTAGGAAATCCCTGTTCTTGAGGGCAACGGAGCCGCCAACCGCTACGACCTCAGGGTCAAAGACGTTTATTACGCTGGCTAAGCCTGCGGCTGTTGCTTCAGTCACCTCATTGATCACCCTAGAGGCAAAGGGATCCCCCAGCCTCCACAACCTGAAAATCTCTGGTGCATCGACCTCGCCCCTGATAGCTCTCTTAGCTGTCTCATTATCCCAACCTTCTTCCAAGGCAATAGCCCTTGCCAGCTTCGGGATAGATGCTCCACCCGCGTATGCCTCCCAGTGACCTATCCCGCCACACCCACATACAGCACCCCTGTAATTAATTACTATATGGCCGGCCTCGACGGCGTTACCGGATTTCCCAATGAGTAGGTTACCGTCGACTACCGCCCCAGCACCGACGCCTGTGCTGAGGGTGACATAGACCACGTTGAGCTTGCCCACGCCTACACCTCCCTTGAACTCCCCCCACACCGCAGCGGTAGCGTCGTTTACCACGTACACAGAGACGCCGAACCTCTCCTCAAGCAGTTCCTTCAGATCAAAACTCCTTATCCCGGCATTAGGGGTGCCGACTACCCTACCTGTGTAAATGTCGAGAGGACCTATCGTACCGATCCCTATAGCCGTGAAATCCTCCTCAGCGGCCAGTGACTCGATTAGCTCGGCCACAACCTTAGCGACGGAGTTCCTCCCGCCCTCTGAAGGCGTCCTTGCCTCGGCTCTTGACAGGAGGCGCCCGTCCCTAGAAAAGTACCCGACTCTTAGCCTCGTCGCGCCCACATCAACACCTATCACGCCATCACCCACCGTGCCCCACCTCCCCAAGGAGCCTGCACACCTGATTAACCAGCTCCTCAGGTGTGTCGACGTAGGTTATTAGCGAGGTCTTCCTGTCATCGAGGTATGGCGCGAGGCTCTCCAGCCTATCACTGGGCAGGCCGGAGCGGAGGACAACAACAGGCACACCCTCGGTGTACGCAGTCACGACCTCCTGCATAGTGCCGGAGGCCCCACCCATAGCAACCAGGACCTCCGACGTCCTCACAAGGAAGACCGACCTGACGCGGAAGGACGTCCCGGTCCTCACCACGACAGCGCCTTCAGGGAACCTCACGTCCTCCATCTCGAGGGGAGGCAGAATGACCACCTTAAGCCCCTCCGAGAGAGCGGCATCGACTACGTGCCGCATAAGGCCCCAGTAACCGCCCACGACAACGACGATGCCCCACCTACTTCTAGCGCAGGCGCTGAGGATGTGGATGAACTCCTCAGCAGCAACTCTCAGGTGCTCCGGGGGCGTCCCTGAATAGGCAGCGATGCCCACGTACCTCATGACCCCCCACCCAGCTTCTCGAGCACTTTCCTCGGCATTTCCTCCATGATGAGGGGCTTGTCAACCCGGATGTCGACCTTTATCTCGGCGATGACCCTCGCTGCCCCAGCCTTGAGCACCGCCTCAATGGCGTCGGTAACCGCCTCCAACCCTTCCCTCACGCTAGGTGCCTCAAACACTGTGGAGGCCGGGGTGACGGTAAACTTGTAGCCCTTCTCCTTAATCACTCTCACAGCCTCAGCTACGTACGAGGACGCGCTAGCTGAAGACGAGTCCGGGACAATTGGGACGACGTAGAAAGATATGACAACCAAGATATCCCCATCAATAAGTGTTTGCTGTACGGTATTAGAGCTAAGTCAGGTGCTGTGACATTATCTCTAATCCATTTCCATATTCTATAACGTACAGCATTTCATGTTTAGAATTCACGCTTGTTCGGGAATTGGTGGGGCCGCGGGGATTTGAACCCCGGGCCACGGGGGTTCCCGCCGCTTTTGTGCGGACCCAAGCCCCGCATCCTGACCAAGCTAGACGACGGCCCCACCGTTGGTGTTTCTGTGTCTGTGCCTTATTTTCGTTTTGTGCCCGTTTTTAGTTTCGTTAGCATGATCTGGCTGGGGTTGGGTGTGGATAAGATCCAGGTGTTCCTTAGGGAGTTGCAGAGGCCGTTCGTGGGTAGGGAGGAGGAGGCTAGGCTGGTAGTGCTGACCCTGCTCGCGAGGGAGCACGCTGTGCTGATCGGTGAGCCTGGTGTGGCTAAGTCAGCGATTGTTAGGAGGGCTGCTGACCTCCTTAATGCGAGGTTCTTTAAGTATCTCCTCACCCGCTTCACTGAGCCGGCCGAGCTTTTTGGGCCCCTCGACATCAAGGCCCTCGAGGACGGCAGGTACGTGAGGTTAACGAGAGGGAAGCTTCCGGAGGCTGATATCGCTTTCCTTGACGAGGTCTTCAAGGCTAACTCGGCGATACTGAACGCCCTTAACTCGATACTGCAGGAGAGGATCGTCTATGACGGCTACAGTGAGATAAGGACGCCGCTATGGTCCCTCTTCGGGGCGAGTAATGAGGTCCCGGACGAGCCAGAGGTGGAGGCCTTCTACGACAGGTTCCTCGTAAGGCACTTCGTCAGGCCCCTCCCCGAGGACATGTGGGGCGACCTTCTCGACAGGGCCTGGGAACTCGAGAGGGCTATGTACTTCGGTGACTTCGACGGGAAGCCAGTGATGAGCATCACCGACCTCAAGACGTATCACGAGAGAGTTCTGAACGTGAGATTCGATGCGGTGAAGCAGAAACTCGTTAAGGTATTCGCTGTGCTAGAGAGCAGGGGGATACACCTAAGCGACAGGAGGAAGGGAAAGGCCCTCAAGCTCATAGCAGCTAATGCCGTACTCGAGGGGAGGGACGAGGTGATTGAGAAGGACCTCCTCGTACTGAAGTACGTTGCCGCTAAAGACTGGGACGAGCTCGAGAAGGTGAACGCCGTGCTAGCTGACGAGCTGAAAACCCCGTACAAGTACCTGAGGGAGCTAGAAGAGATCAAAATAAACGTTAGGGAGACGAAGAACTACGTCATATCCCTCGAGCACATAGAGTCGAGGTACATTGACCTGAGGTTCAAGCAGATGCTAAGGGACCTCGAGATAACCAAGGATCGGGTGATAGCGATGATGCTTGAGTCCGGCGACCCGAACGTGGAGAGGGCGGCGAATGAGGTCATCGAGCTGATAGAGGAGACCGCCGAGAGAATAAGGAGGAGACTCAGGGGTGAGTGAGTGCCCGGGGTCTTGAGGGGGGTCAAGTACAGGGATCCTGTCACGGTGTTCAGGGGTGAGAAAGTATTAAACATAGCTAAGAGGCTCGGCCTTAACGAGGCACTCCGGGACCTCGACCTAGCGATTGACTTCTTCTACAGCCTTTACCTACCTGTTCCAATAATCAAGCCATTCAGCGCCGTCGAGGAAGGAAAGGAGAGAAACTACCACATAGTGAGGGCCCTCCTCAACAACCCCGTACTCAACGAACTTAAGCAGTACACAACAGTCAACTCCTCTATCTCGACTCTCCTCTCAGCTTCCCTAATGAGTAGGGTCGCTGACGAGCTAGAGAAGGAGGGCAGCCTCGGGGGGGAAAATGAGAGTGACGGAAGAGACGTCGATGAGGGAACAGCCTCGAGAGCCGTCAACAGAGCGCTCAAGGATGTCGCTGAGGAGGCTAAGGCTATGAAGAGCCTCGAGAAGATGATGGGCTACGGCAAGAGGGCGGGCTCGGGCACCGTCCTAGACCTCGAGGACACGGGTGAGGACATCATAAGGATGGCGAGATCCGCTGATGTGAGGAAGCTCCTCGAAATAATGTCAACGATACCGTCACTTGACTTCAAGCTAAAGAGGAAGGTCTATTCGAGTGCTAAGGGCGAGGTCATTGGGTACCTTGTGGGCTCCGACGTAGAGAGGGTCGTCCCGACTGAGCTGGCCCTCCCAAGAATATACTTTAGGACAAAGCTCCTCGAAGGCAGACTACTCGTCTATGACAAAGTACTCCCAAAGACACCCGGCCCACTCTACGTCCTCATAGATAAGTCGGGATCGATGGAGGGCGAGAAGATCAGGTGGGCGAAGGCGACGGCAATAGCACTGTTCCTCAGGTCAAGGAGAGAGGCTAGGGACTTCTACATAAGGTTCTTCGACGGCTCTGCCCACCCCCTCATAAGGGTGTCCAGGAAGACGTCTGCGAGGGAAGTCATCAACCTCATCGACTACCTCGCCAGGGTCAAGGGGGGCGGGGGCACAGACATAACTGGGGCGGTGCTGACGGCGTGCGACGATATCTCGAGGGCGGGCGGCAGGAAGCCGTCTGACCTGATCGTTATAACCGATGGCGAGGACCGCATAGGGATATCGACGATAAAGAGGAGGCTAAGGCAGGTCAACACGAGGCTCGTATCAGTCATGATAGCCGGGGATAACAGGGACCTGAGGGAGGTCAGCGATAAGTACATGCGCGTTATCAGGCTCTCCGACCGAGAGATCCTTCAGGTCGTGGAGGCATGAAGAAGTAGTTAATCTTCCCCGCCAGGTAGTCCCTTATGATCGCTTTCGCCGCCTCCTCGATTATTGGTTCCTTATCCCTCTTATAGACCCAGCCCCTCATCCGGGCCAGCTCCCTGAGTATCCCGTCAAGATCCCTCGACTCTATGCCGTAGGCCTCGAGGAAGGCGTAGGGGTTGTGTTGGAGGATGATCTTCATTAGCTCCAGCGCCACCTGGATAACGTTCTTGATGTTGTCTACGGGCGCCGACCTTATGATCGCCTCAACACCACCTGACTCCGGCGGGAGAATACCTGGAGAGTCTATGAGGTATATACCGCCCCCTATCTTGTAGACCTGCGCGTGCGTTGTGTACCCCGGTGACCCAGGGTACGGGGATGTCCTCGCTGAGTGCCTCCCCTTCAGTATGTTAATCAAGGTTGACTTACCCACCTTCGGCACCCCAAAGACCGAGACAGTTATCTGGCCCCTGCCAGCAACGTCCTTTATCGCCTTCCTCAACACTCTAGTCCCCATCCTCCGCTGCGCCGCTATGTACACAGCCCTCAGCCCCTGCTCCTCAAACCACTCCTTCCATGCCTCGGCGACCTTCCTCGGTATGAGGTCTGCCTTATTGATCACCACGAGAATAGGTACCCCGAGCTTCTCCGCCACACGCTCGAGCTTCTTGCTCCTGGTAGCTATCGGGTTCCTAGAATCAACTAGCTCCAGCGCCACATCGCTCACGCTCAGCAGCTCCCTCACCAGTGACCAGCTAGCGAACCTCGTCGCCCAGCACCCCACCTACGTGGTGTTCGACCTTATTATTCGTGGCCGCCGCGAAGACGTAATTAGGTTCCTGGCCCTATAACACAGGTGCGTGAATTGAGCCGGGTTCACGTGAAGCTGTCCTCATTCGATGACCTGGCCTACCTCGTCTTCACGGGCCTCACGGCCTACAAGGCCTCAGCCTCAATAATATGTGCCGAGAGCAGTTGCTTCGTGATAGCCACGACGGGGGAGAGGGAGTACGTCTACTCCTCACCCAAGCCAGAGAAGGTGTGCAGGTTCGTTAGCATGGATGATAACGGTAAGATAATGTGCTCGAACACCCCCTTCAAGGGAAGGCCCTACGTGCTCGTTATCAGTGCCGAGAAAGTGGAGGACATCGAGGACATAGGCTCCGTTCTTGAGTGAAGCGCCCTCAGTTGAAACCTCCGTCATCACTTTCTTCAGGAACCGGATTACTCATCACTAGCGATGACCATGATTTTAGGAGGGAGTGGCGCCGGGGGCGGGATTTGAACCCGCGCGGGGGTTCCCCCACCGGCTCACCGCGCCGGGTGGGGTACCTGGCTTAGCAGGCCGGCGCCCTACCAGGCTAGGCGACCCCGGCTCCGTTTTCTGGTAGTGAGTGGGAGGATTTAAGGATTCTTAGCTGAGGAGGGAGTGCCTGATTATCTTGAGGCCCTCGTCCATCGCCTCGAGCTTAATGGCCCTCGCCGGGCAGAGTGGCTCGCACCCCCTGCAGTAGATGCATCCCTCCTCATGAATCACGAGCTTCCCTGAAACTATCTCGAACACACCCCCTGGGCAGTACCTCACGCAGTCGCCGCAGAGTGTGCAGTCATCCGTGACCCTAACCCTTACCCTTATCCTGCCCAACCCCACCGACACCTCTCAAGGATGCCACGTACGCTGCCTCCTTCATTCTTTCCTGGATCAGTGCCATGAGCTTGCTCTGATCGACACCCATGATACCCTCATCAACTATCACGTAGGGCACCCACTGAGGGTTCGTCATAGTGCCCCTCATCTTCCTCACCATCAGCTCCTTCAGCGGTATCCCTATCTCCAAGAGGGTCGGGTTAAGCCTCGTCTCGATGAACCCGTCCACGAGATACTCGAGATGGGCGGCGAGCTCCTCGAGCAGCTCGGTCGCTGTGTGGAGGACCGTGACCACCATTATGCCGAGGCCCTTAGCGAAGACTGCCCTGATCGTCTTGACGAACTCTAGAACCTGGGATATGTCCATGGAGAACATCAGCTCGTTGAGGGAGTCAACCACTATCAGTCCCTCGCCCTGCATAGAGTACCTTTTAGCGGCTATGTCATAAAGCCCATATATTATCCCGTCCTTGTCGGAGGGAGTAACCCTCCTGACCACGTACTCGTCCCCTATGTCAGCTGAGAGATCACCAAGTCTGAAGCTGAAGCCGTCGACTATTGAGAAGAGCCCCTTGCTGAACAAGGTGTCTATGTTCCAGCGGAAGGAGCGGAAGTGCTCTACGAGTGATTTGGGGTCGTCGTCGAATGTGAGGTATATGACCTTCTCCCCTGACTCCATGAAGAACTTGCTGAGGTGCGCCGCCAGCACGGTCTTCCCCGTGCCGGCGGGGCCGGCGAGGACTATCAGGGAGCGCCTGGGTATGCCCCAGGGAAGAGCGACCTGGAGAGGCACTATCGAGGGTCTCACAAGCCCTGATGGCATCACGCCTGCCCGATTAAGTTAGTCCTCAACCGTTATATGCGGTAGGAGACCGTCTTTCTTGGTGCCGGCGATGCGCATCATACCCGTTAAGGTGCCTAAGGGAGCGGATCCTCACGAGTTCCTGAGGGACTTCATAAGCAAGGAGGGCCTCGTAGGCGGGCTAATAATAGGTATAGGTGGGTTCGAGAGGGCAACAATAGGCGTGTTCCGCGGGGACACATACGACACCATGGATATAGAGGCGTTCCCCGGCCACGTTCTCGAGGTCGCGTCCCTAACAGGTAATTACGTAGTGACTAAGGACGGGGTAAGCACACACATACACGTAGTGCTGGCCAGGAGCCACGGGGAAACGTACGCGGGGCACCTGGTTAGGGCGAGGGTCAAGCCGTTCCTGGAGATATTTCTCCTTGAGTACGGTGACCTGACGAAGGTGTTCGACCATAGGGCTGGTCAGAAGTGAAGAGAGCTGCTCTATGCATAGTAGGCGGGGGCCTCACAGGCCTCGCCGCCGCATATAGGGCTGCGAGCAAGTACGGTGTCTCGACGCTGCTCCTCGAGGCTGATGAACGGGTCGGGGGCCTGCTCCGGAGCGAGTTTATTGGAGGGTACCTCTTCGACATCGGGGGCTCACACATCCTTTTCTCTAAGAGTGAAGAACGGCTGAGAAACCTTCTGCGTCACTTGAGGAGGGTGAGGTGGTTTGTCCATAGGCGTGTGACGAGGATATACCTGAAAGGGAGCTTCGTTAAGTACCCCTTCGAGGTAGGGCTGGCCGACCTCCCCCCAGAGACTAGGGTGAGGGTGTTGAAGGGAATGATCGCAGCGACAAGGGAGAGGGCTGAGCCGAAGAACTTCCTTGAGTGGATCTACGCCGTCTTCGGCGAGGGAATGGCTGAGGAATACCTGGTTCCTTACAATAGGAAGCTGTGGAAGATCCCGCTCGATGAGATAACACTTGAGTGGGTTGGGGGTAGAGTGCCGAATCCGCCGCTAGACGATATCATCAAGGCCGCTGTCGGGGAGACTGTGGAGGCGTACACTCATCAGCTCGTGTTCATGTATCCTAGGAAGGGAGGCATAGAGGCACTAGCTAAGGAGATCGCGGCCGATGCTAAGGGGGCTGGTGCTGAGATACTCACCTCAGCGCCTGTTGAAAGAGTGGAAAGCCTAGGCAACAGTTTAAGAATAAAATACAGAGGAGGCGAGAGCGAATGTGGAAGAGTTATCTATACCGCCCCTCTCACTGTTGCGCCAAGGATCATTAAAGACCTGTCTGGCGAATCGCGGGCACTCCTTTCCAGACTGAGGAGCGTGCCCCTAGCCGTGGTCGGGATCGGTGCACGGGTTAGACCACCTTTCATTCACTGGGTCTATTTCCCTGGGGAAGAGACGGTATTCCATAGGCTCGCCGTGCTGAGCAGGTACAGCACTTACAACGCTCCTAAGGGCAGCGCGTCGTTCATTGCCGAGGTAAGCTTCCGCTCCATTGACGAACTTAGGGGAACCAGCGACGACGCTATTGTTAGGAAAGTCGTTGAGGGCATGGAGTACGTCGGTTTGATCAAGGCTTCCGATGTCGAGGTAACATCGGTTTGGAGATGGGAACACGCTTACCCCGTATATGATACAGCCCGCTCGAAGGCACTTAGGAAAGCGATCCCCGAACTGAAGGAGCTGGGGATAATACCGGCGGGGAGGTTCGGTGCCTGGGAGTACCTGAACATGGACGCCGTGTATTCAAGGGGTGTCGAAGCCGCTGACGAAGCCCTTATCCACGTAGACAGGCAAACCCCCGACGAGGGTGGCTAGGCTCCTTATTGACGGTATGTCGTGGGGACTCATTTTTCTTGGATTACCGCTGAGAATCGCTATATCAGCCCTCGCTCCCTCCTTCAGCATTGTCTCACCCATGCATGGATCCCTTGAGTAGATAGTGAAGGCGTCATCAACACTTAGTGCCTCCGTAGGGCTCAGCGACCCTATCCCTGGTCTTAAGACAGCCGAGTAGACGCCTAATAACGGGTTCTTTGGCTCAACGGGGTAGTCGCTACTACCATACACCTTTGTCGCTGAGTGAAGGGATTTGAGGGCGTAGAGATGCCTCGCCCTATCCTTACCGAGTTTCTTATCAGCCCACCAGTCGCTTATCATGAAGTGAGGCTGAACAACTACATGAGGTCTGTACGAGGCTATCTCCTCGAGAACATCGGGCGGAGTTAGGGAGGCATGCTCTATCCTTACCCTTTGTGGCCTCAGGCCGAGAGAGTTAACCAGCTCAATTACGTAGTGTATGGCGGCGTCACCTATTGCGTGTATCGCCAGCTGGCCCTCATCACCCATCAGGTCGAGAGCGTCGACAATATCGGAACGACTTATCAGCATCTCGCCATTCCTGCCGGAGAGGAAGGGCTCCCTTAGGTAAGCGGTCTCCGCGCCTAGAGAGCCGTCCGCATACATCTTGATCCCGCACACGACCGCTTTCCTGGCCTTGGACTTCACGACTGCGTACGCCCGCGCGTGGGGGTACAGCCCTATAACCAGCGGTACCTTGGTGAGCGCTTCCTCGAGCACGGGCACGTGCCGCTCCTCTACAGACACTATGTTAAGATGGGTGACCCCGTAAGACGCGTACTCTCTCAGGTATCTGATCGTATGGTTTATCAGGATGTTCATAGGCGGCGGGGGTAACCTACCTATGACCTCCCAAAGAAGCTCCTCCACGATCACGCCAGTCGGGCGGCCGTCCTCCTTTATGATGTATTGCGGGTACTTCCTCTCCAAGCCCCACTCCCTTATTCTCTCGAGCATCACTGTGTTGACCACGGCGAGGTGGCCGCAAACCCTGACGGCTATGACGGGGTGATCGGTGCTCACCCTGTCCATGTCATCTATCGTGGGCATTGCCCGCGAGGGGAAGATCTCGTGGTCCCAGCCCCTCCCAACAACGTAAGGGTACCCCAGCCTCCTCACCTTCTCCACATGCCTCTTCATAACGGCAATCAATTCCCCCACGTCCCTCACATACCTCAGGTCAGCGCTCACGGCCAGGGAGAACGCTAGGTGAGTGTGGGAGTCGTGAAGCCCTGGAACAAGATACCCCCCGTCAACAGATATCCTCTTTACCCCGCCGAGCTCGTGCCATAGGCTTGACTCATAACCTATCCTCGCTATCCTCGGCGGGTCTATCAGGATGGTGTCACCCTCGGCGCAACACGGCTCTATACCGGTGATTGCGAACAAGAACGTGTCCCAACACCCGATTATATTGGGGTCGTTAAAGGGTTTGGCACCTCACAACCCTTAATAGATTAACCATACTTCCTTGGAGGGGTTGTTGATGAACCTGCGAGGCATTGCGGTGGCTGTCGTTGTTGTCGTGTTAATCGCGGCGATCTATAGCCCGGGCATCGGATTAGCTCAGGAAGAGCTCAGGACGGTGACGCTCAGGGCGATAAACGATCCTGTGGGTGACGACTACGGGCCGGGAACCTATAAGTACCCCACTAATGAGGCCTTCACTAACGGGTCGCTTGACCTGACGAAGTTCGAGCTACTGAGGTACGAGGAGGGGAACGTCACTAAGTACATCGGCTTCAGGTTCACGTTCTCATCCCTTGGCGAGAACTACCTCAACACCACCTACGGCTGGTCGGTGCAGGCGATCCAGGTCTACGTCACTGTAGTCTCTGGCGGCGTGGGGAGAATGGATACCTTCGGCCTGAATGCCGTGGTCAGGCCCGTTGACGCCTGGCAGTTCGCCGTGATAGTTGAGCCATACAACGCCACGAACACCACCTCCCTGAACCCTCTGAGGGGCCCGGTCCCGCCGTCACTAATATTTGAGAACGGTACCGTAGTGACAGCCAATATCACGACAGTAGTTAACACCACCGCCAACTACATAGAGGTTAGGATACCTGCCCAGTACCTCAAGAACTACCTTAGTTATCTGGCAGCGTGGCGCTTCATAGTCACTGTTTCAGGGTACGACCCCAACAGTCCCGGGGGGATCATGCCGGTAAGGGCCTCAACCGGTGAGACAGTCATCGGCGGCGCGCCAGCAGACGCACTCAACGCTTTCGTAGCGCCGAAGATAATGGACCTCCTCAACCCCGAGAACGGGACGCAGGAGCAGATACTCGGGAGCTACTTCCCAAGCACCGGAGAGCCAGCGGTGCTCGCTGCATACCCCGCTGCCACAGGAATGGATTATCCGAAGCCGCCTGAGACAGTGACCGTGACGACGACCGCTACCTACATATCGACCACGACCAAGACCATCACCACCTCGACAGTGCAGGCGGTGGAGTACTTCGGACCGTCTACATACGCTCTCGCCGCCCTCCTGATAGTTCTGCTGGGCGCTCTAGCGTACGTGCTGAGGAAGGGGAGGTAATCGGTTTTTACAGTCATAAAGGAAGGAGTTAATAGGGCTAGGCTTGAGGCTCCTATTTTACTTATTGGACACGAGCTACGAAGTACGTGATAACAAGCCAGTTATCCTCATATGGGGCCTCACAGACGGAGGCAACACTGTGCTCATACTTGACGACACCTTCCGCCCCTATTTCTATGTTCTTCCTGATAATGGCGTTGATCTAGAGGCGCTAGCTACGAGGGTGAGAACCCTCAGTAAACCGCCCTCACCAATAACGAAGGTGGAGGTCGTTGAGAGGAGGTACTATGGGAAGCCCGTTAGGGTTCTGAGGGTTGAGACAGTGATACCTGAGTTCGTTAGGGAGTACAGGGAGAAGGTGAGGAAGATTGAGGGTGTCCGGGACGTTCTCGAGGCCGACATCAGGTTCGCGATGAGGTACATAATAGACAGGTCCGCTATACCGTGCACGTGGTACGAGGCAGAGGTCGAGGAGGTGGAGGGAGAGAAGAGGTATAGGGCACGAGTCTATAGGCTTCTATCGGATCTAAAGCGTGTTGAGCGTGATTTACCACCGAATATGAAGGTCATGGCTTTCGATATAGAAGTCTATAACCCCGCCGGCTCTCCGAGACCGAAGCACGATCCCGTCATAATAATCGCTACTTACGATGGCCAAGAAGTGAAGCAGTTCCTTGCAGAGGGCTCCAGAAACAGCATAAGGGATGCCGGTGCTATCAGGTCGTTTATTTCTTATGTGAAGGAACTCGATCCCGACATCATCGTAGGGTACAACAGCAACGGATTCGACTGGCCATACCTACTCGAGAGGGCGAAGATCAATAGCGTCCGCCTTGATGTGGGTAGAGTCAAGGGTGCAGAGCCTAGGTCGTCGGCATACGGCCACATATCTGTGCCAGGCAGGCTCAATGTTGATCTCTACGACTTTGCACAAGAGATCGGTGAAGTGAAGATCAAGTCACTAGAAGAGGTAGCTGATTACTTGGGTGTCATGAAAAAGAATGAGAGGGTTCTAATACCGTGGTACAGGCTATACGAGTATTGGGACGATGATAAGAAAAGAGAGATCCTGCTCAAGTACTCCAGGGACGACGTGATCGCTACCTACGGTCTTTCGGAGAAGTTCCTCCCATTCGCCATACAGCTCTCCGCCCTAACCGGTCTCCCCCTCGATCAAGTAGGTGCTGCGTCAGTTGGGTACAGGCTTGAATGGTACTTAATGAGAGAGGCGTTCAGGTTCAGCGAGCTTGTTCCGAATAGGGTTGAGAGGAGAGCGGAAAGCTATAAGGGGGCCATAGTGCTCGAGCCCAAGAAGGGAGTCCACGAGAACATAGCCGTCCTCGACTTCAGCTCCATGTACCCAAACTTAATGATAAAGTATAACATTGGCCCGGACACCTTCGTTGAGGGCGAGTGCGGAGAGGACGAATGCTACGTGATCCCCGAGGTGGGGTATAAGTTCAGGAAGGAGCCGCCTGGTTTCTTCAAGAACGTCCTCACCACGTTGTTGAGGCTGAGGAAGCAGGTTAAGTCTGAGATGAGGAAGTACCCACCTGACTCCCCCATGTATAGGCTGCTGGACGAGAGGCAAAAGGCGTTGAAGGTGCTGGCGAACGCTACCTACGGATACATGGGATGGTCTGGTGCTAGATGGTACTTCAGACAGGGAGCTGAGGCTGTCACTGCCCTAGGCAGGGCGACTATAAGGAGAGCGATAGAGATAGCTAAGTCTCTAGGGCTTGAGGTGATCTACGGTGACACTGATTCTCTCTTCGTAAAATACGATAAAGAGAAGGTGAAGGAGTTCATTAGGCGGGTTGAGGAGGAGCTCGAGCTAGAGATAAAAATTGACAAAATCTATAAGCGGGTGTTCTTCACAGAGGCAAAGAAGAGGTATGTAGGCCTTCTCGAGGACGGCAGAGTAGACATTGTCGGCTTCGAAGCGGTCAGGGGTGACTGGACAGAGGTTGCGAAGGAGGTACAGGAGGAGGTCGCTAAGATAGTGCTTAGTAAGGGGGAGGTTGGTGAGGCGATAAATTACGTAAGGAGAGTAATAGCTGACCTACGAGCAGGCAAGATCGACATAACGAAGCTAGTGATCTGGAAGACGTTAACGAGGCCTATAAACCAGTACACCACTGAACCCCCTCATGTGGCCGCAGCTAAGAAGCTCATGAAGGCAGGGTATAGGGTGGAGGTGGGCGACAAAATAGGTTACGTCGTCGTCAAGGGCGCTGGTAAAATAGCTGATAAGGCCGTTCCCTATATCATGGCTGATCCAAGAGATATCGACGTTGAGTATTATGTAAAGCACCAGATCATCCCTGCAGCTCTAAGGATACTGAAGTACTTCGGTGTCAGTGAGAAAGCGCTTGAGGGCGTTGGTAAGGCGAGAAAAACCCTATTGGATTTCTTTGGGAAGAGGTAGGCGCTCAGTGAAGGATATCATCAAACGTAACTATGATTACGTCTGGCGGTCTCTTACTTATCACACCGACTCTCGCGCCTATTATTAGTTTAACACCGCTCACCGACGCAGCGTCAACAACCCTCTGCGTTATTATCCCGTCCATCACCACTGCGTAGGGCCTCATCTGTCCTGAAGCAAGTGTGTCGACGAGATCCCTAACCGGTAATCTCTTGATTTCCCGCCACTTCTCGTCGTAGAGCACTGCCTCAAGTGTACCTCTCAGTGCTTTAACGGTATCTATTACGTGCTGGGGTACCTGAATGGTTTCCTCAGCTAACTCCTCAGGCGCTGGTGCCGGCCTCGGCTTCGGCGGCTTTATCTCGGGTTTCCTCTCTATTGCTTGGAGGTAGACATCAACGGGTACAGCGTTCTTTAACGCCTTCATTATTTCTTTACCTGTTAGTTCTTCGACTTCTCTGCCCGGTGGTGCCCTAGCAACGAGGTCGACCTTCGCTGCCGATAGTAGATGCCTGAGTATTAAGTCTCCGGCGTGGTCACCGTCAATAAACGCTATCACTTTCTTCTTCCTCTTACTCAGCTCTACCACGGACCTCGGTATCTCGCCCTTTGCCCCGCCGATCGCTATGGCGTTCTTGTAGCCGTAGCGGAGAAGGTTGAGGACATCGGCCCTACCCTCCACGATTATTAGTGTGTCTGAGTGCTCGACCTCCGGCCCAGCGGGGAGTCTTTCTGGGCCGTAAGCTATTATTTCTTCTTTCTTTACTGCTTCCTCTATCTGCCTGATTACCTCCTTAATGTCTATGCCCTTCTCCTCGCCCCACTTCTTCAGTATCTCCCTGGCCCTCTCTATGATCTTCTTGATCTTCTCCCTCCTTACGTCAACGATATCAATGAGAGTTATCCTGGCGTTGTACGGGCCTACCTTGTCGACGGATTCGAGCATAGCTGCTATTAGGGCGGTCTCTGCCCTGTCGAGGTTTGATGGGAGGAGTATCTCTCCCACGGTTTTATTTCCTTGATGTCTTATGTCGACTATTATTCTTCCTATCCTGCCCTTTTCCTGTAGATCCCTTAACTCGAAGTCAGGCGCGAAGAGGCCCTCTGTCTGGCCGAATATCGCACCTACAATGTCTGGCTTATCTACCCTTCCATCCACCTCTATCCTTGCCCTTATGAGGTACTTCATGAGTATCACCTCGTGACATGATGATGAGCATGAGCATCATCCAGTTTAGTTACTGCAGAGCAAACTTAAGTGAGCACTAATAAGGTGTTGGCACAGTTAACGGATTTAGGCCCTGCCAGAAGATGGATTAGGGGTCCGGGATGAGCTGGAGGACCAAGTACCTAGCTAACAGGCTTTCTCAGAAATATGGAGAGCTCGGGAGGGTGGCGTCGAAGTACGTCCTCGCCGGGCACTCGGTACAGCTGAGGGGGGACCACATCATTGTAAAGGGGAAGGGCTTTAACGCCGTTATCACGTTGGCCAAGAGCAGGAAGGAGATACGTGATAGTGCAAGAAAAGCCAAGGACATAGCTAGCAAGCTAGGCCCGAGTTACAGGCCAGTGCTCGTTATATACGGCTCCTACAGGGTTCCGAGGGACGCGCTCGAGGAGATTAGGGGAGACGGTGTTCTTGTGAAGAGGTTCAAGCCTTGAGCGATTACGAGAGAACCCACGCTATCAAGGTGTGCAGGGAAAGGTGTGCTGAGGCTGGGTTCTGGGGAGAGGGGTTCGAAGAATGTGTAAAGGCATGTGTTCATGAGCTCAGGCACAACAGTTAACACTGTTAATGTTTTTAGGGAGTTAAATCATTCATTAGGTAGTGAAGCACGTCATGAAGAGGCCCCACTGCGAAGTAATGATAAAGACGACGATCCCCCTAATTAGGGCATGCCTTGCACACATACTCACTAAGGAATGCGGGATTTCGATATATCACGCCTCAAAGATGCTGGGTGTGACACCGGCAGCTATTTCAAACTACCTCTCTAACAAGCGCTCTAGAGTCGATGCCGTAATGAAGGCACTAAAGGACGATACTCTAGGGAAAGAGATGAGGAAATGGGCAAGCGAAATAATAAAAGGTAATGTAGAGGCTGGGGACGTTATCTGCATTCTCTGCAGGAAGTACGGAGACATTTTCAGGAAAATAGCCGAGGACAGCCTAAACAACAACATAGTAGTTAAGAGCGGCAGCTCCTAACGCCGCTATCGATACTAGGAGAGAGTACTTACCAAGCAGCGCAACACCCTGCTCGATTCTGAGCCTGCCAAGCGACGCTGATATGGCGGTCGCCGTTAACACGACGGCAACGAACTTAACACCAATTAGCACCCACCCAAGAGGATCGGCGTAGCTGAGCGGGTACGGTCCCCTCAACACCAGCAGCGTCAGCAACATCGCCAAGAAAGCTGCTTCCATATCATGGAGGATACGGAACATACCCAGTAGCGGGCCACCCACATCAGCAATAATACCGCCAGCGAGCTCTGTCTCGGCTTCCGGTATATCGAAAGGTTTCATCAACGACTTAGCCATCATTACCAGGAACAAAGCAACACCGCCGAGAATCAGCGCTGGTAATTGCTGTAATCCTACCTCAGCAATCATTGCTTTAGATACGGACGCTGTGTCCATGCCTGTGAAGGATGCTGATATAGAGTATATTGATATCGCGGCGGCTGGCTCGACCACACATATCATAGAGAGCATTCTTGATGAACCGACAACACCGAAGGGGCTGGGAGAAGAGAAACCTATGGCAAGGAAGCCTAGGGTAGAGTAGAATAACACATAAACCAAGACGAGGGAGTCCAGTGGGGTGCTTAGACGGATCGGAGATATGGGCATTAGGAGAGTTGCCGCAGATAGCGCCATCACACCGGTGGATACAAGAAAGAGCGTCGTACGCCAAGAGAACCCTTTAGATACCACCAGTTCCTTCGCCCAGAGTAGCTTGAGTATATCTGCTATAGGCTGGAACAGCCCTACTGGCCCAACATAGGTAGGGCCCATTCTGTTCTGTGCCCTAGCTGCGACTTTTCTCTCAATCCATTCGGTGAAAGTACCGAGGAGCGACAGGAAAATGAATCCAGGGAACACCGCCACCGCAAATAGGTAGAGGAGCACCTCAATCGAGTTCACGGCCACGCCCACCCCCTCACCAAAGACATGATCAGTAGGAGCGCTGCCCAGACGATCATCAGCGACCACCAATCATCGAGTACGCCGGTATGGATCTTTGTACGAACGAAACGCACCCATGAATCAAGTGTTTTCTCGAGACCCCACTGCACCTCGGTCGCGGGCGGGGACACAGAGTCCGTGAAATCAGTTTCTGACTCACCGCAAAGGTAAGGCTCTGTCTCCCTGACGCCCTTCTTCGTTACGGCGACGAACACAGCAAGGATTAACCCGCCCACGATAACCGTGATCGAGAATATTAACCCAAGTGTCCCGGGATCAGCCATCACGTACCACCCCCGAAATAAGACGTTAACGCCCTGACAGCAGCGCTAATGTACCCGAGCCTGTCGAGAGCAGAGGCACCAGACGATATGAAATACTGATTGATAAGCGGGTAGAGCACGCCGAGAACTACTACACCGACGATTAGTGCTATCATCGCAGCGTTGGCCGAGGCAGTAATCCTTGTCGGGGCCTCGGTCTTAGGTAAGCGGAAGAACATTGTGTGTACGAGCTTCATGTATGCCATGAGGGCGAAAGCAGACGACACCAGTATGACTGCAACCATCCATACCTGGCCAGCGTCTGCGAATGCTTTGTAGAGGGCTAGCTTGCTGAAGAAGCCGCCGAACGGTGGTAAACCGATTAAGGACATCGCCGCCACCACTGCCCCCGCTGAGGCTATGGGTGCGTATTTCTGAGCACCTGATAGGTCGCTTAGGTATCTTGAGCCCATTACCTTAACGAGAGCACCTGCTGAGAGGAAGAGAAGGGCCTTCCCCACTGCGTGCGTTGTTATGTGGTACGTCGCTGCATACATCCCCTCAGGTGTTCCCAGAGCTATCGCAGAGGCTATGAGCCCTGTATGCATCACTGTAGAGTAGGCTATCAGCCTCTTGATGTCGTACTGGGTTATCATGGCTGTCGAGGCTATGATCGCTGAGACACCACCCAAGATAAGGAGTGAATATGAAAGCACCTGAACAGTTGCGTCTATGTCTGAGTGCCCCCCGAAGATCGTGTGGATAAACCTGGCTATGGCGTAGAGACCCACATTCACGAATAAACCAGATAGAGCAGCGGAGACAGGTGAGGGAGCTGCTGGGTGGGCGTCAGGTAGCCAGAAGTGAGTCGGAAACACTGCTGATTTTACCATAAATACCCAGATGGAGAGGGCCAGTGCTATCGAGGCTCCTAGGCTAACCAGTCCGGGGTTCTGCGGCATGAAGTTACCTATCGGTAGTCCAGAGTTGGTCGAGACCCGGAGCGCTATATCGGCCATGTTGAGTGTGCCAAAAGAGCCGTAGATGAAGAGTAGGGCGAGGAAGTATATCGTAGTGGCTGTAGCCCCTATCAGTGAGTACTTAAGTGCTGCCTCTACCGCCTCCTTTGTTCTCCTGTGGTAGGCTACGAGGCCGTAGGCTGAGACTGACATGACCTCAAGCATAACGAAGAGGTTGAACGCGTCGCCTGTGTAGAGGCTTCCGAGCATGCCTGCCTCTAGCCCAAGGAGCATTGTGTAGTACCACGCTACTCCCTCATGGTCTCCTAGATACCACCTACTATACACCGTTATGGCCAGCATCACAACACCCGTCACAGCGCCGAGGAGCGCCGAGAACTGATCGACTTCGTATATTATGCCGACCGGCGGGAACCATCCGCCGAAGAAGTAGACCAGCGTACCGTTATCGACTACGTACTTGTACGTCAGCACAGTCGAGAGCGCTGCGAACGCCGCCACTGCTGAGGCGTAGTAGTGATATAGTCTGGCGCACTTCGTCGCCAGCGTCATTATGGGTATGAGGAACGCGGCCGCCATCAGTGCCGGAACCGTGGCACCAAGCAACTGCTCATACCACACGATCACGCCTGCTCACCTCCCTCAAAGATGTGTTTGATGAACGTCTCGAACGGTTTCGCTATTTTCTCCCGAACTCCCTCCCTGTCCTCGGATTCAACCCATAACCAGTGGACGTAGAGTACCTGCTTCTCCGGGTCTATGTCAACGGTCGCTGTACCCGGCGTGTTAGTGATTGAGTTAGCGAGTGTGACCATACCGTACTCTGTCTTAAGGTGGGTCCTCACCTCCACAACTCCGGGCCTTATCCTACCCGAGAGCACCTTAGGAGCGAAGGATAAGTGCGACTTCAACTCAGCAATAGTCAAGTAGTAGAAGGCATACGCTATCAACCACCCTAGCCTACGTATGTCGAGGGATTTCCTGGTATCGGTCACCAGAAAGTCGGAAACGAGTATACCTGTGATGACTGCTATGGCTGCGCCAGTTATTAAGTCGTATCCAGACACCGAGCCACTGAAGACTATGTACGCTATGAACGTCAAGATCGCCGGACCAAGCGCCTTAGCCGGGTTCATCCCCAATCACCCCCTCAACTTCTTTATCAGCCTGGTGTCTAGGGTGCCGTAGAGGCGGTAGGTCTGGAGGGCGATGTATATTATGAGGAGATTAACTGCCATACCTATCACTATGGCTGTGAGCACCAGCGCCTGGGGGAGCGGGTCGACGGCCCTACCAACGAACTCGTTAGGGGGCTGCCCTGTGTAGACAGGGGGGATCCCGCCAGGGTATCTATACCCTAGAAGTATAGCTAGTGCGTTCACGGTATCGCCGAGTATGGTCAACGATATTATCTTCTTTGTGGCGTGCGGCTTAGCTACTACTCCGTACAGCCCTACACCGGCTGTGCCGAATAGTGCCAGGACTATAAATGTCTTAATGAATACCTCAATATCTATCACATTCCTCACCTCCCCTGATCATGCATGAGCGAACCGTGTCCTCATCTATTGAGATAAGCAGGAACAGTATAGTGAAGCCGAAGGACACGGCCAGGAACTCGAAGAGATTGAGGAACCATATGGAGCCGGAGATCAAGGCGCCTCCCAGGTAGGCTGGGTAGCTGAACGCCTCTGCACCAGGTTTCCACTGGTTCTGCATTACCCACGCCCATTCACCGCTAATCACGCTCCAGATGACGGGGATGAGCACGACTAGCGCTATTCCTATTAGGCCGGCTGACCTGAAGAAGAGTGCCTTTAGTTTAGTTACACCTCTCTCCAGTAGATACCTCCTTGAGAACACTACGATGACTATTATAGGCGCCACCGCTAGTGCTGCACCTGCCTGGAAACCGCCTCCGGGCGTTAGGTGGCCGTGGAGGGCTATGGACGCCGCCACCGCTATGTTTATCGGTATGAGGAACTTCGTGACTGCCCTAACTATCGGCGATAGACCTGATGCCGGCCTCCTCAGCACGGGCTCCTCTATGCCTCTGTAGATCGCTACCGCACCTATTATGGCGAGGAAAAACACCGCAGTCTCGAAATAAGTGTCGAGGCCTCTGTAATCCCACACTATGGAGGTCACTACCTCGGGTGAGTATGAGGAGAGACCCCTATAGCTGGGGCCGAGCACTAGCTCAGCGATCTGCGGCGGCGCCGTCGAGAGGTAGAATGCGCCGAGAGACCTTATCCCGTCGAAGAACGGACCCATGCCGCCGGCGGCCGCCCCTAGGGAGAGTGCGGCAACTATGGCTAGGAGCGCGACCGCCGAGGCCACCTTCCTTACACCGCTCACGGGTTCTCCACCTCCTCTGTCTTTCTTATTAGGAAGAGGAGTGCGGCTGGGTATATCCCGACGGTGACTGGGACGTACACCAGGACTATGTCGGGCGCGCCGAGCAGGTAGAACAGGAAGGCGAAGGCAGCCGACTGAACCGCTGAGTAGACGACTGCCCTTATGAGCTTCCGTTCCTCAACTGCCAGATAGGCGAATACGAAGGCTATGGACACGAAGATCAGCATGAGTGCTAGCTCGGGAGTTATCATTCTGTCTCACCCCTCTCCTGCTGATCAGTTACGAGTATGTCCTTCCTGTAGAGCCCCCTCCTGCGAGCTGCCCTAGCTAGTGCGTGAGACCCTGCCGGTGCGAGAAGGAGTATCAGGAAAGCTGTGAGCGCTGCTGACCCAGCTGCTATGTACCTATACTCCCCCATGATGTCCGTGCCGAGGAGTATCAGGGATATGCCTATCAGGGGGTAGAAAGCCCCACCTATCACCCCTATGGTTGCGGCGTGGAGCCTGCTGAGGAAGTCGGGGAGCCTGTTCATGCCTATCGCGGCTATGAGATCCCATATGGCCCCGCCTACGAATAGTGCGAGGCCAGCCCATGCCGCTATGGCTGTAATGTCCTCAATCACCCATCTCACCCCTTTCTATATACTTGGATACGTACACGTCGAGTGCGTAGCCCCAGAGGGCGAAGATAATGGCTGTGGGTGCCAGTATATGGAGCCTGAAGTACGCTGCGAGTGCCATAACGAAGACTGTGACGTCGAAGAAGAACGCGTCCACAGCCAGTACCCTATCGACTATTGTTGGCCCCTTGATCACCCTGACTAGGTAGAGGCTGTAAGCGACTATGAATATAGGGAATGTAAAGAGTATAACCTGCATGACCAGTTCCACGGACGGGGGCTCGATCATTCTTTCCCACCTCTCCCTATGGTTTTGAGGCTTAGGGCCTGTGAGTTATGGGTGGCGTAGTCCGCCATGTCGAACTTATTGCTCGTGATGTAAGCCTTTACCGGGCACACAAACACGCACTGATAGCAGAACACGCACTTCCCGTAGTCGACTACCGGGTATATGCCCCTAGGATTCTTCGGGTTCTTGTAGTCAGGCGGGAGCTTCACCATCTTTATGGCGTTGGCCGGGCAGTCCACCATGCATAGGGAGCACCCAATGCACTTGTTTAGGTCGGGGTAGTGGAGACCTCTGTACTCACTGCTCACTGCCGCGGGCTCTCTTGGGTACTGTATGGTTGCTGGCCTGGAGAAAATATTTGATATGACTTCCCTCAATAGCTTGAGCTTAGGTGACACGTATCTCACCCCTGGACAGAGCCATGAAGGGCACCCACTTCCTCAGACCCCTCTTCTCGTCCACCACAAGCACACGCTCGGTACAGGAAATGCACGGGTCGAATGATGTGAGTATTACTGGCACGTCAGCCAGTCTCTCACCTATGTAGGCGAAGCCTGAGTTGACGATGTTATTGAATGACGGAGTCCTCACCTTTACCCTGTACGGCTTCGGCCCACCCGTACTCACTATGTGGTATATCAGCTCCCCCCTAGGCGCCTCCACCCTAGAGAATACCTCCCCCTTACCGGCTGCCCTCTTGATCGCTTTGGGCACGGGGTTGCCTTTAGGCATGTTCTTTATAGCATCACGTATCAACCTCACAGACTCCAGCGCCTCATCCCACCTAAGCAACATCCTAGCGAGTGAGTCTCCCTCGTGTCTCACGACGATGTTCGGCTTTAGTTCGTCGTAGGCAGAGTATGGGTCATCAACCCTCACATCTGACGGCACGCCCGAAGCCCTGAGTACTGGGCCAACAAGTGAGTGCTTCAGTGCCTCCTGCTTAGAGATTTTGCCCACACCCTCAAGCCTCTTCCTTATCGTGTAGTCCTCCTCAAACACCTTCTTGTAATACCTTAGCCTGGCCTCTATGTAGTCAAGCACTCTCAGAACCTTCTCGGCTGTCTCAGGCCTTAGATCCCTCTTGACGCCCCCGATCATGTGAATGTCTGCGTGCACCCTTTGCCCGGTGACGATCTCCTTTAGATGCATCACTCTCTCTCTATCCCTCATTATCAGCATGAAGAGCGTGTCGAAACCTATGGCCTCAGCCATCACTGCGTTTATGAGCATGTGCGAGTGTATTCTCTCTAGCTCCATAACTATTGTGCGTATGTACTTCGCCCTCAGCGGGGGCTCGACACCCATGAGCTTCTCAACGCCCTGGGTATATGTTTGCGCGTGCACAGCGTTGCATATGCCGCAAATCCTGCTGAATATGTATATGTCCCTCACCCAGGAGTTCTTTTCACCCAGCTTCTCAACACCTCTATGATTATAGCCGGTAACGATGTCCACACCCTCAACAACTTCACCATCGAGCCTAACCCTCAGCATTATAGGCTCGTGGAGAGCTGGGTGCTGGGGACCGACCGGTACCTCGACATACTTGACCATCGCTTACACCCCTTTGGCGTCCTTTCTTAGTGGATAGACACCTGCCTCAACGATTTCTGGCGGTAGCAGGAACCCTCTCCTCAGCGACCCGTTACCCTTAAACACGACGCCGAGAAGGTCGTGTGCCTCTAGTTCGGCGTTATTCGCGCCGGGCAGTATGTCGGTTATTGTATCGATCTCCGGCTCGTCTCTGGGAACCTCCACCTTTATTATTATTCCTTTCTTCTCGGTAACGCTCCAAAAGAAATAATTGAGCTCTATCACGCCCTTCTCCGGGTAGTCCACAGCCGACACAGTCGATAAGTAGATCATCTCATCAACAGAGACAAGCTCCTTGACGGCGTCCCTTAGCTTATCTTTTTCGACTCTGATCACTAATCTACGGGGCCCTACCTCCTCTGCCCCCCACTTGATGAGGAAAGAAGAAAGCTCAGTCACTTCCCCCACCCTCCTCTAACTTCTTGATTGCCTTGAGTATTCCATCGATAATGGCTTCTGGTCTGGGAGGGCATCCGGGGACGTACACATCTACGGGGATGACCTTATCAGCACCAGAAACAAGGGGGTACGAGCCCGCGAATACTCCCCCGCTTATCGCGCACGCACCAACCGCTACCACAGCTTTTGGGGAGGGCATCTGATCGTACAACCTCTTGAGCCTCTCACCGGCCTTCTTCGTTACGGCACCAGTAACGATCAGTATGTCGCCGTGTCTGGGGTTGGGTGCGAGCTTAACACCCATCCTCTCTGGGTCAAAGAGGGGCGTGATCGCTGCTAGCACCTCAATGTCACAACCGTTACAGGCGCCTGTGTTAAAGTGCACGAGCCAGGGTGAGTACCTGATCAGCTTGTTACGCACACCCATACCCATGAAAGTATAATCACACAGTTAAAAAGTATATGTAGTTACACCTGTTGATATTACATGCATAAACAATTTAATTGAATAATTAATGAGTTACCCTATTTACTTATACAATCGCTTACGCAGGTACTCAATGTACGATTTAGTGATTTCCCTCAAATTCTCGGCAACCTCCCTTGAGAGACCTATCTCATAACTGAGGCACTGAGGAACTGTCCCAAGAACAACCACCTTGTCAAGAGAACACACCCTCATTATTACTGGGAGGTTCATGGAGTGAGTAGAGATGAGTAAAGGCTGTTTCTCATCAGCACCGACCTCAGCCAAGATAACGGTACCCGGTGGGTAATTCCCTGGCACCTCAACAGCGTCCAATATGAGCACGTCACCGTGCCTCCTCATGACGTCAGTGTATAGTTCGGGGGCATTGCCAGCATCCACCACATTAGTATCGAGCCCGAAGGACTCAGCAACAGCTCTCACTATCCTTGCGAGGTACGGGCCGAAACCATCGTCGCATCTGAGCTCGGAGCCCACACCAACGATCAGCCAACCAGATAAGACGCACTCTGCGAGTATCTTGCCAGCTTCCTGTGGACTCAGTCTCCGTACAGCCAAGCCGCGATCACCTGCCCTAACGCTATGCCGCCGTCATTGGGGGGCACCCTCGAGGGGAGGACGTACTTGAGCCCTGCCTCCTCCAAACCGGCCCTCATCGAACGCATTATCACGTCATTCACCGCCGCCCCACCACCTACGGGCACGTGATTTGATGCTCTCCTCCCCTTCATCACCCACTTCACTGCCTCAGCAAGCCCTCTGCCAAACGCCCACAGAGCCGAGTAAGCTACGTCAACGATCCTGTGACCCTCACTAATAGCCTCTAGCACAGCCATGACAAGGTTAGCTGGCTTTATGAGAGGCGGGTCGAAGACCTTCGCTGATGCGACACTCTCTATAGGCTTACCCGATACTGCCCGCTCCTCGAGCATTATTGCTGGCTCTCCCTCGAAGTCCCTGTATGTGCTGATCCCGAGAAGCGATGATATAGCGTCTAGCAAGCGTCCCGTGCTCGAATATCTTATCCTGGGTGACTTAGTAACGACCCTGTAAACTGCGCGTACCTCCGCTTCACCACCCTTTAGCGATGCAATCAGCCCCCTCGCTTTCAAAGTACTGATTATCTCTTCGATCCCCATCACCTTCGAGAGAATGGATATGAGAACCCTGACAGGGTAGTAAGCATCGATGTCGCCGACACCGCCTATGTACTCCATATGAGACACCCTCTCGTAACGCGCCCCCTTGACAACCATGACCTCACATCCCCACACCTCCCCATCGTCTCCGTAGCCGACGCCATCAATTGCTACGCCAACGTATTCCTCAGAGGGGTCTAAGCCTGAATCAGCTATCGTCGAGAGTATGTGAGCATGGTGGTGCTGAACCTTCAGCGTCCCACCGCCCTTGTCGGCAGCCATTCCTTCTATCACTTGGCTGGATATGTATCCCGGGTGGAGATCCCTCACGTAGAGAGGTGCCTCGATCCCGTAAACACCCATGAAGAAGTTGAGGTAGTGGCGTAGTTCAGAGGCCACACTCACCTCGGTGAGGTCGCCTATGTATTGAGTAAGCACCACCTTATCCTCGAAGGCTACGGCGCCAACGTTGTGTATGTCCGCGCCTCCCGCCACCACCTCCAGGCCGGAGAGGTGCTTTACCCGTATCCACCTCGGCGCGTAGCCCCTGCCCCTCCTCAGCATGACGGGCCTTCCGTCCGTGAACCTCATGACGCTGTCATCGACCCTGTTCACTATTTTCCTCTCGTGTACGAGGAAGTAGTCAGCTATTTCTCCGAGATGTTCCCTAGCGCACCGCTCGTCCTTACACATCGGGTGACCTCTCCTGTTCCCGCTGGTCATTATGGCCATGCCGCCCTCCACGTCCTTTAGAAGAAGGTAATGCAGCGCCGTGTATGGGAGGAAGATGCCCTCCTTCCTCATACCGGGGGATACGTACTTAGAGACAGGTGTGTCATCCCTCTTCATCAGCAGGAGTATCGGTTTCTGGGGAGAGGTGAGTAGCGATGCCTCCTCAGGCCCTATAATGACTGCCCTAGAAGCTGTGTCCAGATCCAGGGCCATCACAGCGAAGGGTTTGGTTGGTCTCCGCTTCCTCTTCCTTAGCTTGAGTACGGCCTCGTCGTCGGTAGCGAGAGCCGCTAAGTGGTACCCGCCCACACCCTTCACAGCGACTATGTAGCCTTCATTCACTAGCTTAGCCGCCTCCGCGACAGGGTCCTTTGAGTCGATGAGTTCCCAGCCCCTTCCGTACAGCCTTATCTTAGGGCCGCAGATAGGGCAAGAGATACCCTGCGCGTGAAACCTTCTCTCGTTCATCGGGTCCCTGTACTCCCTCAGGCAGTGCTCGCACATCGGGAAATCCCTCATTGACGTGTTCTCCCTGTCCCATGGTATGGTGTACATCATCGAGAATCTCGGCCCGCACCACGCGCATGAGTTTAGGGCGTAGCGGTACCTCCTGTCCCTAGGGTCAAGCACCTCCCTCAGGCAGTGCTCGCATATGCCTATATCTGGCGGTATCTGTGATCGAAGTATTCTCCTCTTACCAGAGGGAAGTATTGTGAAGCCCTTGATCCCTTCAGGCGGCCCGTACTCCGCCCTCAGTTCCTCGATCTCCGCAGGGGGCGGGAGCCTTGTGAGCAACGCTTTCTGGAACTCAGCGACGGACTCCGCAGGTCCCTCAACAACTATCTCCACCTCCGAGCCCCCGACGTTCCTCACGTGCCCTGCCAGGCCAAGGTAGGTCGCAAGCCTATAAATAGCCGGGCGGAACCCTACCCCTTGAACTAACCCAGCAACCACTATCTTCGCTCTAACCCTTCTCATGCTCCCGTATTAGGGTGAGGCCGCCGATTATAGTCGCTTATTTCCTCTCGCCACCTAAGCCATTAGGTGGTGCGGGGGAGTGAACCTAAGGAACATAGCGAAGTCCCTACTAGCCCTCCTAATGGTTCTCGGCATACTCATGCTGACCGTCCCCCTCGTTGACTTACTCTATGACGAGCCTTTGAGTGAGTGGTTTCTCCTTGTGGGTCTGTCCCTTATATTGGTCGGGTACGTTGGGAGCAGGATCCCTGCATCGCCGCTGACGACCCTTGAGGCACTAACGGTTGCCGCCCTCGCCTGGGTGATGATATCACTCATTTCTGCGCTGGTTCTTCATGTTGAGACCGGCTACAGCCTAGTTGATACAGTGTTCGAGTCGGTGAGCGGTTTCACCGGAACAGGCTTTACTGTTTTCAGCGTCGACGGGATGAAGCACTCGA
>WAOK01000064.1 GCA_015521325.1 Desulfurococcales archaeon
CCGCACGAGGCACTCCGAAGAGCCTCCAGAACCAGGGCTCGTAGGGGACGCACGCGTGCCCCGTCGCGTTCTCTAGGGTGATGATGAGGGCGTTTCTTGAGGCGGTGACCTGCCCTGGTATGTGCTGCGCTACCGTGTCAGCCACCTCCTCTAGGGTGGATCTGTTGAGGAAGGGCGACACAACCTCGAACACGACGCTGTCGGCGCCAACGGAGTCGATGATCTCCCGCAGCCCCTTCGGGATCAGGAGGCTCAGGTCGAACCCCGTCCTCCCGAGGGCCCGGAGGCATGTACTGGAGGCGTTGCTCGGGATGGCGTAGTTCATGTAGTTTATGAAGAGCTCCTCGTCAGAGGTGATGTACTTAAGCACCCCCTTGATTAATACAGACACGAATATCCCGGACCCGTTACGGCTCAGGCCGAAGTACCCCGGCAGCTCATCCAGCAACTCGAGGAGGGCCCCAGAGACCCTACCCTGTAGGGCTGGATCGTCACCCCTAATATGGACGCTTACGCTGATCTCGTCGCGGGCAGCGTCTACGACGACGAGGACTCCCTCAATGGGTGTCGTGCCTGAGGCGCTGGCGATTAGCTGCTGGATCATGAGCGCCGACACCAACAGAACAGTCGCTATAGCCAGCACCCTACCCAGTACCAAAGGATGGCACCATGAACAAAAACCCTAAAAGAAATATAAAGGCGATCCGTGCCTCCCGCGTAACCCGCTTAAGCCCAGACAACCCCACTAATTAGGTAGTAGGATTAGGATATACTCTGTTCTGGCCTTTTATTCTAGACTATGGGTTAGGGTGATTAGGTGCGTTACATACGTTTTTCGGTTATTGACGTTGGGTGGGAGTGTTCTGGAGTTTAGTGTGGTGATCTTGGAGGATGAGACTGGGGGTTATGTAGCGCTGGTTCCGGAGCTCCCGGGCTGCCATACCCAGGGGGATACGTTGGAGGAGGTCATGTCCAATATTAAGGAGGCTATCGAGCTCTACCTCGAGACCATAACCCCTAAGGAAAGGGAGGAGTTGCTGGCGAGAAAGGTGGTCAGTGTTAGGAGAGTGAGGGTGGTCGCCTAAGATCGACCCAATAAACCCTTACTACCCGATTAAGCCACTAAGTAAGCTTCGGATCCGGGCCCACAAAGGCAGAGGGGCTCTCACGTGATCCTCACCGAGGATAGAGGGACGAGGATTGCAGTTCCTGCGTATCCCGGGAGGAAGTGAAGCTGGGGCTAGCATCACTTAGGGGAGGAGTGCTTCGTGATGCTGGAGAGAGACTGCTGAGCCCCTTACTCTACCTCGTGGCAGGGCACGTACCTCACCTCATGCCCTGACATCTCTTCCCGGTCTGCCCGCGGTCCCTTGAGCAGGGTGGCCGGGCTCTCCCTTATGATCTGCGTGAGCCATTCCGCCCTCCTAATGCCTGACGCGGTCCCAGCTCCGGGGGCCTCTACGTGGTAGCACCTTACCCCTGCGTCCTTGAGTAGTTCCCAGAGGGGGCTGAAGACTTGGTGGTACGGGAACTGGTCGGAGCTGGGTAGGAGGCTCCAAACCGCCCTTACCTTATTTATTATTATGTGGTTGAGGAGCACTCTCCACAGGCCCGCCCTCTCCCAGAACTGGTGCACCCTCGACCCATTAGCTAGCTTATCGGTCATTGTTAGGTCGTATGGCCTCAGCCCCTCCCCCAGGCGTGCGAGCCCGTAGAGGGCCGACACTGTTAAGGCCTGGATGAAGGGGTACCTACCGCCGTGTATCTGCGCCAGCGCTTCCTTGGCCCTAGCATGGAGGCGGCCTGCGTAGAGGTCAATTGCCCTAACCAGGGGCGCGTTCTCTGCGAGGACGCCTCCAGCGTTCTCAGGCCTGTCCCGGAGCCCTGGGGTCGCCCTGATCGCCTCGATGAGCTTCGTCCTCAGGGCCTCGACACCGGGTATGGGTTTCTCGAACCCGCCGCTCGACGGCCTTACTTCCTTGGTCTTGGAGCACGGGATCAGTATGAGGGCGTTACCTACCTCGCTCTGGAGGGTCCTGTATACGAGCTCCTCCAGCCTCCTAACGTGCTCCTCGCCCATGATCCTGGGGCTGTCGACGTGGTCGACGTTCCACAGGCCCGAGCCACGGATCCTCAGATTAGGTGAGTACCTCCCCAGCCAATCAGGCGAGACGTACCTAGGGGAGAACCTCGCCATCGTCGCTATAAGCCTCTCCTCGAGCTCCAGCCTCTCAGCAGCGTCGTCAACCCTAAGAACACGGAAGCTGAACCTGTTCCTCAAGGCCTCACTTATCAGGTGCTCAATAACATCCTCACCCAGCGCCGCCCCCAACCCGTACTTAGCTATTAAGGCATCCCCCAAGTGCCTCCTGAACACGCTCGAGGCTCTGTTCCCCCTGAAGTGCTCGCCAAGCCTGTGAGGTATCCTACCTCCCTCTCTATGCGTGCCGGCCCTCACCACCCTCTCCATGATCACGCCCCCGCGCTCGATGGCCTCTTCTTCCTCGTAGAAGAAGTAGATCCCGTTTCTCGGAAGCTCACTCAAGCGGAGAGGGTCCTGTGCTTAGGCAGGAGCTCCAGAAGCTGATGAATCCGTAGATACACTGACCCATCAACGAACTCATTCACCCGGTCACCAGCTAGTGGTTCCCTGCGTGAGGCGTGCCTCCCTTCACCGCGCTCCCCCTTACGCAAGAGCTCGGCATGGAGCCTCAGCCCGCTAGAGATCTTTAGCACGAAGACCGCGTCACCGAACCTATCCAGGACTCCCTCCCGGAGAAGCACCTTCCCCAGAGATCTAG
>WAOK01000065.1 GCA_015521325.1 Desulfurococcales archaeon
CACTCCCCCGGCCTATGAGGGCGGTGGATGAGGACGTAGGGACCCCGGAAGGCCCCGTCCCCGCAACCGATTTTCTCCCGGAGGAGCTCGCTCAGCCTACTCAAGTCAACACCCCCCTCAACCCTCTCCCCGCCCAGCGCTGTGTAGAGGGCCCCAGCCACGGTAGTCGGCAAGGGGACTGGCTCGCTCACCATAGCAGTCATGGGGCCCCTAGCCAGCGGTGACGAGGTCCCGAACCACCTGAACGAGGCCCGCCCAAGAGGTGTGAAGGTCACCAGCGTGTGCATACCCATCACCTCCTCCCGGAATGAAGTGCCCTCGCCGCACGGAACACCTCAGCCACCGCAGCCCTCCCCTCAGTACCCATATCTACGACAGTGTCGAGCAGCGGCCCAAGATCATTAATCACTTGGTCAACTACGGGCCCCTTGACTGGGGAGGACTTATTCCTCTCCAGCACCTCCCTCACGACGTCAGCGACCCTCTCGGGCTCCGCCTTGATCAACCCGTTAATGGCTGAGATGAGGTCATCCCTAGTCGCGTCGTAGAGGAGGCTGTTGCTGAAATCACCCCTCTCAACCGCTTTCACTATCTCCTCAGCCGCCAGCACCCCCGCCCCCGGGTTCCTGGGCTCTGTATCTATCACCACATTGGGCAGGACGGCAGCGGACGACTTAGCGAGCTTCAGGGCTATTGACCCGACCCTTCCGTAGAAGATAGTCGTTATGTCCTTCTTCCATCCATCTCCCTGCCCTACGGTCTTCGTGGTTGCCGCGTCTTTCATCTCCTCTAGTTCTCCACTCAGTTCCCACGCTTGCTTGAACGGATCCTTGTGATGTGCTATCACCACGCCGTAAGACCTTCCGTAAGCGCAGAGAGCTGGATAAAGGGCAACAGCACCTGGGTCACCGAGTTCGAGGTAGTGGAAGCAGGGTGCCTCTCCACTACCCCAGAACGAGCGCCTTGTCTCGTAGACTATCCTCGACACTGGGATAATAACCGACCTTCCACCAGGCCTCTCTTCCTTCCTGACGATGAGGTTCGCGGGGGCTATGGCCGCTACATCGTCGCCGCCAGCAAAGATTAGTGCACCGAACCAGTTCCTTACTATCTCGTAGTCCTTGAGAGCAGTCGCCATCATGGCCCTACTGACCGCTCTATAATAGGAGGGCGTCACGATCGTCGTGATCTCGGCATCCTGCCCTTCTTCGTGGAGTACCTCCTCAGCTATCTCAATAACTCCCTTAACGAACGAGACAAGGCCTTCGATATCTCCCGACGCATCCACGATCGAGAGTACGCGCCTAACATAATCCTCTCCACTCATTAGGAGCCTGCCCGACAGTATCCTAGAACCGAAGAAGTCTCCGTCACCCTTAATGAGGGCGTAGTACCTCCTTACCAGCCTCCTGGCCTCCTCGAACGCTCCCTCCAATACCCCTCTGACTTTCTCGGGCTCGATAGTCATACCTTCATTTCTCAAGGCATTAATCACTTCATTAACTAGGGAACTAACGTACTCACTTGCCTGTCTCTCATCCCCCGTCGTTAAGGCGTCATAGATAGGTAGGGTACCCTCATCTCCTACGCTGACAGTGATGCTGAGAGAGTACAGCCAATCGGCCTCCTCGACCTTGTTGGGGCATGTTTTCGTAACGAGTTCCCTTAGCTGATATGGCATGGCCCCTAGGTGCTCATGTGACACGGACGGGATATCCTCCACTACCTTGCACAGGAAGAAGGCCTCTGCCTCCAGATTAGCGAGCTCTGTAGTGGACGGTACCGGCAAGTCCGCCCTCTCAATATAGAGATTAAGTGCCTCAGCCACCTTTATGAAGTTATGGCCTATTAATCTCTTTATCAGGCAGTACGGCCCGAGCTGCTCACCCTCTGTAAAGATCGTTGAGGGCACTCCCTTCCCACAACCCCTCCCAGGATCGAACCTCATGACAGCGGGCTCCACACCACAGACACTGCACCTCATGAAGGCCTTCCCTGAGTTATAGAGGTGCTGTGTGTAGGCCTCGAAGGCATCAGCGGCAGCGCTGGAGTAGGACAGCCTTACAGATCTAAGCCCTCCCTCCACGATCCTCCTCCGAAGCTCCTTCCTGAGTAACCAGTGAAGGAGAAGAGTGTCCGCAAGCTTCTCCGTAGCACCAGCGTCCCCGCCAAAGACTACCCGGATCTTGTTTAAACGATTATTGAGTTCGCTGATAAGGTTCTGGCGTGATGACTCAATATCCACGATAGCGATTCTGAGGGGTAGGGGAGGCCTCTCCTTCACAGCATTGATTAGCTCCATGGCCCTGTTGTAGGTCTCTGCTGCTCTATCGGCGTCACGCGTTCTGGGACAGTCCCTGACGTACTCATCGATTATAGGCTGGAGCTTGCCAACGATCTTCTCCCAGCCCTCCTTATACCTGCCCATGAAGTACTTACGCCATCCTTCCTCAGTCCCTTCCTTAACGGCGTTCCTCAGGCCCTCGGAACCTATGCTCTTCAGGAGTTCCTCGTCGACACCGCAGGGGAGGGCGAGTACGACAGTTCCGGGCATGAGGGGCTGGTCGGGGTTTATCAGGCTCGTGCCCCTCGTCATGAGTAGATTCGTAATCTTATTCTTGAGTTCGGTGCCCGTGCCGCCTGTCTTGGGTCTGCTTAACCACTTAATTAATGTGGAGTAGTAGAAGGGGTTCAGCTCTAGTGCGGGGCTGAGCACCACGTCGGGGCCCAAATACCTGACGACCTCGCTTACGACGTACCACATCAGGGCGGAGATGATCCAAGAACCGGCCCACAGGTCCCTAACCTTCCTGGCGTTGGATATGAATGACTGGATCCCCGCCAGATCCATCATAACCAGGTAGCCGCAGAGCCCTCCCTCCCTAACCCAGTTCATCATAGACGCCGCCGCTCTCCCGCGGTCGAAGACGGTGTGGGTCGGGAACCTCGTGTCGGCGGGCGGTGCGCATGTACCGGCACCGGGAGGGCTCTCGCACTTCCTATACCAGAGGTTCTCGTAGAAAGCGTACAGAATATTATAGACTAGGGGCTCATCAAGCCCCGCCTCCTTGGCCAGGCGGAGGAGCCCCTCAAGCTCATCGACGTATTCGCTCACCTCTTTCTCCTGGAGGTTTGCCTTAACATCGACGCCCTTATCGGGCCTGAGTATATTAACTATTACCAGCTTCCCTGCTCTTAGGTCGTTATCCGCCAGTTCACGGTCAAGCACGTAGCTCTCTACTGTGGAGGCAAGCCTGAAGGCCCACTCAATTAGGTCGTTACCCGTGGCCTCCCCGCCCAGCCTCTCATGCCACGGCCACACCCTCCGGTAGAGCTCGTCTCCATCGTCCTTCGGGCTGGAGCACGTGGTCGCTAAGTAGCACTTCCTCTCTGGGCTGTGCTCAAGCCATGGCTTCCACGGAGGCTCACGTAGAAGGGCTGCCGCTTTAAGGTCGATAAGTGATGGCCCGCTCACGGCCCACACCCCGCACCCGATTCTAGCCCCTCGAGGTTCAGTAGGCCGTAGCCCTTAGTGGTCCTTGACCCAACACCCTCGGCGCTAAGCGTGGCAGCTATGAACGTAGCTAAGGCTATTACCCAGTTATCCCCTAGGCCGAGTATCTTACCGAGCTCAGCGATCATCCCCTTTACTTCCTCAGCCCTGGATCCCCTACTCCTGATGGCGGCGATGATACCGAATACTACGCCCTCCGAGACGCTCACGTGTTTCACAGGGTTTGGTTTGGCATCTAGCTCACTCTCCACTGGCTCGCCGCCGACGTAGTAATGTGGTGTAAGGATGTCTGCCTTCAGGAGGGAGACCGCCCCGCCATCATCGCTGACCCCTATGGGGTATGCGTCAAAAAACACTAACTCCCCCACGCCCGACTCCGGAGAACCGAATACCTGATCTACGAGCTCACGGCACTTACTCGCCTGTTCTTCGTCGTCCTTTTTGCATAGGTTGCTGAGGAAGGATCTGACTGCGCCCTTAATACTAGAGCCGGGTATGATAGGTAGACCAAGGACAGGGTCGAACACCATCCCTACATCGAATATGGCGGCCAGCGGCCCCTCTGACTGACCAACAAGTAAGGGGCTTACTGACCGCATCCTAAGCGCTACGTAGCAGGTTCGGGAGGCCTTAAGGGCCTTCACCACCTCCTCGTAGTGTTGTTCCTCGGCAAGCTTCAGTAGGTTCTTCATCTCTGGCTCGTTGACGGTGTACATCCTTACTAAATCTTTCATTAGCTTTTCCCTTACTTCGACAACGATCTCCTTCGGCTTCTTGTCGTGCTTTTTCAGCAGTGCGGTGAGTAAATCTTTGGTGAACATGTCTATGGCCGCTAGCACTGGGTTAATGTAATGGCTCACCCTACCCACACCTCAGTCAGGTCTTGTAAAACGCGGTCCCCAGCTTCTTTAGCTCAGTAATTACTTGGAGAGCTTCCTCTTCGGCAGCCTTGCTACAACCCCTTTCTACGTTAAGGAGGGCATCAGCTACCTCCCTGATCCCCGGCTCTTTGTTGCATATCCTCAAGTACTCGATCTTCTCGAGCGACGCAAGTATTAGGGCGAGAGCCACCCCATACCCTTTGCCCTCACCGCCACTACCCTCTACTTTCTCGAAGTATTTCTTGATGTTTGAGAGTCTTTCGCCGGTGAACCTGCATTCCGCGGTCTTTATGAGTCTGTAGGTGGCTGTGAAGGCGTCTTCCTCATCCACGGCCTTTGAGAGGTAGAATGTGAGGGCGGGCATTATGCCTGAGGTAGCTGCTAGGGCGGGGAAGTCGCTGAGTCTGGACGCTATCGCCTTGCTCTTATATGTCCTCCCGAGCAGTTCCTTAACCGCCTTGTCGAAGCATGTGATTACCTCGAGCGCTGTCTGTGTGTAGATGCTCACAGCACCCACCTCAGGGCGAGGTTATGAGGATAAGGCCCTTGCCGATCGTTTCCTTACCGCCGAAGAATAGGGGGACAGGAGGTCTCCTATTTCCGAATAGTTTATTATTCACTTTCTGGAAGCAGTCGTTCTCACAGTAGTTATTCCTGTACCCGACAAAGAACATCCCGCCCACGAATACGGCCCCAGCAGGTACGTACTCCTCGCTCCATAGGGCTCCCGCCTCGGCGTCGACTGTCTTCGTATCGTAATTCAGCTTTATGCGCCAGTACCTCATAATCCCTGAGTTAACGACTGCTGGCCCGTCCTCGTCCGGGATTATGAGGAGCCTCTCACCGAGCTTAGAAGCGAGGCCTGAAAGCTTGGGCAGGCCCTTGATCTGGTCTCTCCTGACGCTGACTGAGTAATTCTTTCCCATAACCTTGATTTCGCAGAACCTAGGCATCGAGCCGATGAACACGGGCCCCTCCTCAGCCAGATCCACTAGTTCGGCGAGTTCCTTAGCAAGATCTTTCTTTTCTAGGGAGTCGAGGAGGGTCGCTGCCTTCATGAGGAGGTAAGGTGTGCTAACGTATACCCAGCCATGGCTCGGGCTCGGGACGGGCATCGCTAGGAGGGAGAAGTC
>WAOK01000066.1 GCA_015521325.1 Desulfurococcales archaeon
GTATATCACATATCACTTGTGTTCAGTATTTGCTCATTAGCGCTCTGATATTATTTTGACCCCTTAGATATGGTTAGGTCAGCCTAATTTCTGGCAGCATACATCCGCAAGGCTGTATATCGAGAGTTTGTTTGGGCAGAGGCTTTGGAATACAAAAGCATAGAATGACAGACTTCCCGGTGCCCCGATAGCGTTAAGTCTGGGGTTAGCTATCTGGATAATCTCTTTGGGTGTGTTATGCACTCAGCATCTAGAACATGAAATTTATAAATAAGTCAGTATACATGTCTACTGGATAAATAGTTTAGTGAAAAAGTAAAGCTTAAATTTTTCTATTATGTAAGGTTACTGGGGAACCCAAATGTCCACCAGTCTCAAATCCCGGATCGTGAACACACTCTCACAGCTCAGGAGTATTGCCAGGCAGAAGAAGCCGGTTGAGAGCCCTCTCATCGTGAGGACAAACTACTATGAGAACATCAGGATCATGGATGAGTACCTCTTCTTCATATACTATGCCCCGTACGGTCACGGAAAGACTCATGGTGTCGGGCTAAAGCTCTATCACGAAGCCAGGGCTGGTGGGCTGGTCGATACACACGACGTGATTCTAATGCAGCTTAGGAACCTAGGGCCTACGAGTGATATCTCGAGCATCATGCAGGCGATGAAGAAGGCTGATATTGACTCAGCTACGGCCTTTGTGGCTGCATCACTCATAGTTGGTTTCTCAGCTAGCAGGTGCGGCTCGAGGGTGCAATCCCTCTGCTACTCAACATACGTAGAGAGAATAGCGGGCAACCCTACTCTATCCATTGATCAGGTCATCAAGGGGCTCAGGGAGGAGGGCAGAGAGTACCTGGTCAAGCTCCTAGATGGGCTCTCCGGCAATAGGACGATAGTTCTGGTGTTTGACGAGTTCGAGGCCCTAATAAAGGGTGATACCTTCACGCCCTACAATACTCCGCTGCTTGACTTCCTAAGCGATCTCGGTAAGCTGATGAGGTGGCTCTATGACCGCGGTGTAAGGAAACTGAAGATCGTCCTCCTCGTCCAGGAAGCCCTTGTGCGTAAGGATCTATGGGAGAATCTAGAGAGGAGGCTGAAAGCTAGCGGTGCATGGGGCATAACAGTACTCCAAAGGATAGACCCGTACCCGCCAAGGGTCTACGCGGAGTTCGTGTTCGAGGCCGTGGAGAGGCTCGTGAAGAAGAGAGCGCTCTACAACAGCGGATGGGTAAGAACACTCCTTCAGAATAAGCACAGCTTACTGGGCGACTTCGAGAAGGTCTTCGTACACATAAGCAGGATCCCGCCGAGAATAGCGTTCAGCATCGCCGACGAATACATTGGTACACTAGCAGAGCAGGCGGTCCTTACCAACGGCGACATAAGGGAACTGAAGTCGAAGATAAAGGATGCGTACAAGGAGACAATAAGCAGACTCTCAATGATCGACGAAGTCATCAGACTCCAGGATCTGTATCTTTCGGGAAGGTCAATATACAGCGATAAGTCATCGTTCGGGAACAGGGAGAACATGCTAAGAATAGTTAACGCTATTGCTGATGAGGTGCTGAACTGCGGGAAATGGAGGGCTAACATAGTATACTCAACCTTCTACGGCGTAGCGTGCGTGAAGGGAATCATGAAGAACGAGCTGATAGTGGACGTCCTTCTAATCAAGCTCAAGTACAGCAGTAGATCCACAGTAAGGAGGGTATCTGAAACAATAGGGAAGGAGATAGCGAAAAAGGTCGCTGAGGCGGTGGAGTCATTTATAATCGATACGGAGACGACCCAGAGGATAAGAACGGTAAAGGTGAGGATATACCCGATAGTTGGGAGGGACTCGAGCACAACAATATACACAGCGATAGCGGGTACCAAACCAGTGATTAGGTCGGAGCTGGGTAAGAAGTTGGCGAAGGCATACCAGAACATATTCGGCTCCAGGCCTAATGTGAGAGTTGATATTATGCCACCCTACGTCGTTGACGGGATGAAAGCGATAACGCTGTATGCCTGGATCATAGCGCAGAACAAGATAGGGTTCGTAAAGGACTACGTCGAGAAGAGCTACGAAGAAACAATCGACGAAATAAGGACACTATGGACGTAAGGGGTGGTGAACGGAGTTGGCATCACTAAGGGAAGCGGCCGAAGCACTCGCCGAACTTACTAACAAGGCGTTCAGCAAGAAAAGCAAGGCATCATCACCAGCAGATATCTACTCCATGATCCACGACCTATACCACAGAGGAGGGTACGCACCAATAACCCGCATAGACGACCTAACATACAGCACATCCCTCCTGGAATCGGTAGGGGACGGTGAAAGATGCGAGAACCTAAAGACGATGGCAGAATGGGCCAGTACCAGGGGAATAGAGGTCGATTTAAGGAATCCCTTCGACGCGGTAAGGGTCTTGCTGGACACACTTTTCGAGACATGCCTATACGGCACCAAGAACAATCAAGACATAATCAATGTCGAGGTAGTCGGAAAGGCCATAAAGATAACTTACCGCGGGTTATGCGACCTCCTAAGAGGACTATCCGAGTTCGGGGCCACTCAGCACACATGGAAATACCTCCTCCACCTCGGCGACTTCTTCCGCGAGATATTCACGAGCTATACAGGAGTAGAGATAGGCAGCGTGCTGGACGCACTCAAGGCGGAGTCACACACCCTAGAAAAGTTCCGTGTACATGTGACAGCAAAGCTGTTCCCGACAGCCAAGGCCTACCTAACCATACTCTACCTGTTCAAGTACAAGTGGCCGATAACCGAGATACTGTACAAGGGCAGCTCCGGCGGCATCAGGGCCAAGAAAGCCGTCGAACCCACCTACCTCGGCAGGATAACCTCAGAGCTCCTGGACTCGATGATGGGTATATACCATGATGACACCGCGCTCCACGCATACGACACCATAGTCAAGGCCTACTTCCGCGTATTCCAAGCATTCGGCAAGGACATCGAGAGAAAGCTCGAAGTAAGCTACCTAGAATCCCACCCAGTTATGCTCACCTATATCGAGGAACTCACCGAGCTAACAACGGAGGTAACGCCCCAGATAAGAAACCACCTTAATCGGAGGGGCGTGATACGCCTCGGCGAGGTCAAGCACGATGTGAAGGACTACCTCCTAACCCTCTTCTACCTAGCGAGGGAGGGCGAGAGAAAGGGCTTTGTCCCGGTATCCAGCATAAGGAGTTATGATATAGAGGCGCTCCTCACCCGTAACGCCTTGGTTAGGGGAGAGGCCCCGTGGTGGGAGTGAAGAAGCTTTCTTGGCGGGCGCTGGGGGATTATTGCCCTCACTATAGGAGGGATGAGGCTGCCAAGTGGGCTAGGAGGGATGAGAGGCACGAGCGGCTTAAGAGGGCGACAATTGATCGGCTCAGGAGGGAGCATGGTCCGGGCACCGAGTGTGTTGAGGAGTGCTACCTCAGCAAGGACGGTGAGGAGGGTAGGCTCGATATTCTATGCTGGGATAGGGACAATGCGTACGTGGTCGAGGTCAAGTCATCCCCGGCCTGGAGGGCGAGCGCCCACGACGCCGTCCAGCTCCTAATATATGCATCACTCCTCAAGTCACAGGATACCGAGTTCGGGTGCGATGATGCAGCCAAGGCAGTGATCGAGGAGGTTAGGGCAGGGAGGAGGCCCCTCAAACCAGTGCTAGCCTACAGAGGCTCAAGCCTCGACGACCCATTCCTCATCTACCTTGAAGGGAGCTACCTCGGCTGGGTAGATCTTGAGGAGCTAAAGGCGCTCTACCACGGCGTGATGACGTCTGCGAGGGACTCTTACGTGCTAGGGCCCTGGTGCTTCACCTGCGCCAACGAGGACTGCCCCATATCATCCGCCCTGAGGAGGAGGGCCTAGCCATGGTTGCGGACGACCTAATCATCGACGTATACCACGAGATCCTCATGAACGAAATAGGCGTGATGAGGGGTAACACCCCCATAATATCGGGGGTCAGGGCTGGCGACGCAATATACTACTTCACAGGCTTCATAGGAAAGACAGTCACGTCAACACCAAGGAGGGGCCTGGACTTCAGCCTCCTAGCGTACGCCGTCATCAACGGACTCCGAAGGAGGTACTGCGGATACGACCCGACAAGACCAAGCTACTGGAGACAGAGGGATAAGTGCGGCTGCATAAAAGCGATATACGACGGCATCCAGAAGGACCTCGGCAGACGCCCAACAGGTCTCAAAGAACTGCTGATCGAGGTCATCACAGCACTAATGGGTCCGGGCCTCCTTAAGCCCATACCCCGTAAGGGCGTGGAAGAGGACACAGTAACCCCCATGAAGTACTTACCAGTATCGGCGGGTAAAGCAGTAATCAAGGACAACGTAGACCTGAACTCACTGGCCCTAGCATCCCTCCTCACAGACTTCTTCCGAGCGAACTGCACCGATTTAGGGAGGTGGGACATCAGTGAGGTACTCGATGCTGAGAAAGAGGTCCTCCGGAGGGCCGGGATCCTCGGCATAGTGGGGGGAGACGCATCAGTATATTACAAGACAGCCCACGGAGAACTCCTCAGGGCGTTAGCCAACGCCTCCTCACTACCTGGCCACCCCGCGAACTTCGAGGCAAGGGTACTGCCCTTCCTAGCCGAGCCCCCGCCACCCAAGGCGGAATCGGCAGCGTTCCAGAGAATACCGGTGGATGTACTCATGGATCCACTCACGAAATTCTTCCAGGGATACGGCATAGGGCAGGCCCGTGACGTAGCAGAAGCCGTAATCAATGGCCTCAAGAAGGCTGGGTACACCAACCTAAACCCCTACCAAGCCAGCTACCTCATCCAGGCCCTAAAGAATGGCCTGAAAAACACGCTGATAGCGCTTACCTCCCCCACGGGAAGCGGCAAAACCCTCGTCTTCACCCTGATAGCAATAACCGCGGCGATAGCGGGGAAACTATCTGGCAGGCCCGAAAGGACGGTAATAACCTACCCAAGAAAGTCGCTGGCGAGAGAGCAACTACAGAGACTCATCGACCTCGTTAACCACATAAACAACGAGCTAGCAGCACTCTCCAAGAGGTTGGGTCTAAAGACCGTGCCACGCGTCACCATAGCGATAAGAGACGGCGACTCTCTCCGGAAGGCGGTCGCTAATCAGGCAGAACCCTTAAGAGAGATAAAAATAGAGGGCCCCAGAGGAACCAAGCTAGCACTATGTCACGGAATAGACGATAAAGGCCGTTACTTCGTGGACGCTAGGGCCGGCAGCTGCGCGGGGAACACAGTAGGCTCCATTGACTGGGTAATCGATGCGAAGGAGAGCGTGAAGGTGAGGATAGGGGCGCGCACCACTACGGCACGCCCCTTAAGGAACTTAGGTGCTGTGGATATAGTGATAACTAATAACTCCATGCTATCTAAACTGGGCTTCGACATACTCTCCGGCAACCGGCCCGAATGGGTCGCGTGGCTATCCCGCCTCAGGCTCCTCGTAATAGATGAGGCCCACGTGTTCATGGACCCGGCAGAGCTGGAGAGGATGTTCCTCACAATCACGAGGCTGTTCTGGGCAATAGCTGGTAGAGGTGGTGCAGGAAATATCGGCAACTACGCTATGAGGGCAGGCATCAGCGTCATAGTATCCAGTGCGACACTTACCGAGTCAAAACTCTTCAGAACCGGGCCCGGGCGGATACATCCGCAAAACATAGTCGGTGTCCTAAGGTCGCCCGCGTGCTCCAACACCCATGATAATCCGCCGTCAGAGGTCACCGAGTTCATAGAGAAACTCCTCGGAAAGGCACTGTATTCGGTGCTTGGCCCGAACATTATCTATAAGGATTACTATACAGCGGTAACGTGTCTCAGCAAAAGGCAGGGAAGTAATTCATTGAGGGGGCTCATCAAGCTCAACGTTTACGCGGTTACGCTGCCCTCGCCCGATAGGAACTCGTGGACGAGCCTCGCTGAGTCAATGGTGGCAGTGCTCCACTGGATAAATGCTCTCCGCACACAGGCAGGCCTCGAGAAGGTGATGGCGATGGTGTTTATAGATAATAAGGAGACACAGCGGCACATACTGAGGCTCTTCGCTCGGAGGCAGGTTCTTGACGCAGTTGACCACGCGGACAGGGTGCTCATGAGCGTCATGTACGAAAGGAGCATCATTAACCCGATGCAACAGAGAGACGGATACAGAATAATATGGCAGGACGAGATCGCTTCCCAAGCAGGGAGGTCACTTTTCGAGGTGGCCTGGGATATAGGACGCCCCGTCAGGGCGTTATCAACGTTCCACGCCCTAGGCATATACCACAGTACTGCCACCTTAAGTAGGATGGTTAATCTGAGGATCGTCAGCGACCCGGCGAAAATGTCCTCGAACCTCGCCAAGAGCTTCCCACGCATAACGCAGTTTGTCGAGGGCCTCATAAGATACGCTAACATCTTCTTGGGGAGGTCAGGTACCAGCAGACCTGTGGACACCATAAGACATGCACTAAGCAACGGGGTGCCCGTCGGTTTCGTTATGCATAATGCCGACCTCCCAAGGGAGCAGAGGCTCGAACTCGAGAACCATATCAGGAACGGGGCACCGTTCCTCGTTATGACCACGTCCACTCTGGAGGTCGGGATAGATATACCGCATGCTGTGGTCGTCCTCCAGTACGCGTCAACGCCTACGACGGCTGAGCTCATACAGAGGTTCGGCAGGAGCGGGAGGGATAAGGAATCACTCTATACCACAACGGGGATCCTTGTCCTGAGAAATACGGGTGAGGACGTCCAATACCTGAGCGATGAAGATGCCGTGAGGTACGTCTTTGGCCTGAAGTTCCCGGATCTTCCGAGTGTTGAAGACAATGTCGAGGCGCTCGTCAGGAATGTTGTGAGCGTAATCATTAATTCAGGCATCAGCGCCAACCCCGCAGCCGTGGGTAACATGGTAAATAGCTACCTCCAGTTCCTAGGCATAAATAACGCTAACACCCTCTGGGAGGCCCAAGTCCTTGCCTCTGACGCCATGAACTCAGCCGCAACGATGAGGACAGCACTAGCTCAGACTAGGTCAGTTAATGACTGCGATCAGGCTAGACAAGCACTTAGCCAAGCGATCAGTAACCTTAAAGCCAGTTTTAACCTTTACATGGACAATAACCCAGCCCTCACAAGAACCCAGGACGGAAGAGAAGCAATAAAGCTGATGAGGGACTTCATAAACAGCGCGCTCTCGGCACCCATCTCGCCGCAGGACAACCTCAGCCTGGCCCTATACGTGAGAGAGGAACTGAGCCGCGTGGTGAACGAGCTGAGAGCGGTGGCTAGGGGAATGCCTACTCAGGCAGCTAACCAGGTTATGCAGGTTCTCCAAAGCGCAGACCGCCTCCTAGCAGCTCTGGCCAGGGCAGTCACGGTCTGTGTCCAGGCCCACGTGCTCTCGTCGCAGGCAAGGAGTAAAAAGAAACTAGGTGACTCATTCATTTACCTTCTTATTCGGCCAGGAATAATCGACAAACTCGGTAACCTGGCAGAGGCCTACGCCCTGATAAGGTACGGGGTCGGGAAGCAGGGCGTTCCCAGCGTAAGTATCGAGTCACTCGATTCCCTTCTCAGGAAGGTAACCCCCGCAAAACACAAGGGTGGGTGAGACGATGTCGGGAGGAGAATATTACGCACACCCATTCATGGAGGTTAGGTCAAACATACACTATAACACGAAAACAGCCGCATGCCTCCTCCAAGTAGAAAAGGATGTGAAAAACAGGGCATCATGCGTTATTAAGGTAAAGATAATTGGCATAGCCGTAGCCCTTGACGAGGCGGTTGAGGGCCCCCTCTTCTCATCTACGTACAGCATAGAGTTCCTGAATGACATAGTTGATAAAGTACATAGGAAATTTGGGATCACGCAAAAGGCAGGAGATATACCCTGCATCATTAACTGGGCGGAGGTTAACGCCCAAGGCGGTAGGAAGAGCACAGTCTACTTAATATATTCTAAGGTAAGTGAGGGAAGGCCGTGGGTTGTTGCATCATTCTCAAACAAGCATACGGGAACCGGTAGGGTGAGTTTCCTAGCTGTTGTCCCCTCCGATGTGGGGCAGGTGATAGAGGCCTGCCAAGATAATGACGAGGATCTCGTGCTCGAGATTGTGTGAGGAGGTGATCGTCGTGAGTAGTAGGAAGGTTTCGGCTAGGTTCGGGCCATCCGAGTACGGGGTCTCGGTGATCGACAGAATAAAGTCATACCCGCTCACCGCGGTCCTCCCGTTAAGGGCTAATATAGACGTTTCGGGTGTGGGAACTGCTGTCGCTTATGGCGGGATCACCGGGGCGGACCTTATCGAGTCACTCATTGGTTCACTGGTTCTTGTGCCTGGACGTAGTAAGGATCTGAGGCAGGTGTCGAACCTCATCCCCTCTACCTCAACGATCTCGCAGCTGGTCGCGATGGGCTGGGCCTCTAAGCAGGGCCAGCCGAGCGCTTTCGACCTAGCCCTCAACCCGTTCAGGCTCGTGAAGGACTCCCTCATGCTGTACTATGTCTTCGGCGTCGGCGATCTTTATGAGGTACTCTGGAGGTACCTATTAATACGTTTAACTGACGAGCTGAGAGCCATTGCCGGACCTAATGGAGTTGTAGCTCATTATACCCCCAGGCAGGGAAGGAGCGTGAGGTGCTTCATAGATTTCCCGCAGGACTGGGAGATAAACGATGCTAAGAACTACATAGATAATGACGAACGCAATTCTTCAATCAAGACCCTGCTAGATGAACTCCTCGACCCTAAGGCAGTGCTGAAGGCGATGACACACCCACACATAGCCAGGTGGTCCATGGAGTATGACGACCCAAGGCAAGGATACAACAGGCCATCCTTCTTCCAGCCAATCACATACCTCAGCTTCAGCCTGAGAATACCTGAAGCGCTCGTGACTAGCATAATTAAGGGAGCGCAGGCCGGGACATACCGAGATCCGAGCGTCCCTCTCAGGTACCTCAGACTAAGGCTCCCGCTCCTTGACATCCTTGGTGAGGAGGTCTATGAGGGGCTGGGGCAGTTAGGGAACCGGCCTTATGCAGCAGTGGTTAAGGGATACTGCTCAATGGTGCTCAGGTACTTCCACAAAAACATAGACAAAAGCAGTAATACAGCGAGTGTTAGGCTGAGGCTCAGCGATCTTGCTCATGCCCTGGCATTCGCCCTGATAGAGATGGGCGTGCACGCACTCTCCCACTGCCTAATGAGGTACCTAGCAGCGGCAACCAAGGTCGATCAGGCATCGATGAAGGAGTTCGTGGGCATAATCTACTGGCCTCCCCCGCTCTCGACGGGAACAGGCGACGACTACTATAGAGGCCTAATCGACGGCTACATATACAGGTTCCACGCATCACCCGAGCTAGGCGGGGCCGGTGCCGTGGCCGCTGTGGCAGGGGCTATCCTCCCTAGGCCATACTCCCACAGCTCCCTCAAGGATGTGGTGAGTGCCCCATCGCTGAAGGATCTCATCGTGTACTGCGGTGCCCATAGGTCAGGGGATGCCTGCTACGCTTCCTGGCTGGGTGTGAGGGCAGTAGCCAAGGCAACCCTGAGCGGCATTAAGGGATCAGTACGGAGAAACGTTGTTGGCTGCAGGGGGAGGGCCATCACCCTCGATAAGATATTAGAGGACGCAGAACGATTGACTGAGACCCGTTTCGGCCTCGTTAACATTAGGTCTCCCGACGACTTGGTTAAGAAGCTCTATCTTCCGAGGGAGAGATATAGGCGCGTACTCGTTAACAAGATCCTCAAGCAGATCGTGAGGAACATTCTATCTGGAGCTGGTGGGGTGACGAAATGCAAGGGGAGGGTGAAGAGCGCTGTCAGGCCATATGCCCCAATGCTCTACGAGGCCGCGGTACCGCACTGCTTCGACGGGTGCTATAACTGCGTCCTTGTGAGGAACTGCGGCACAAGGCACCCGATGACCAGGGAGTGGTTAGTATCTAAATCGATGCTGAAGATCCTCCTGCACTATGCCGCCATACCTATACCCTAGGCTCCCTAAGAGGCCCTCATGATGAGCAGATACTCGTGAGTTATGCCGTTGGGGTTGTTGTTTTTTCTCCCTGTGAATATTTTTCTTGCTGCTATAGCGTCGATTAGTGTCTCTATGTGTTCGTAGCCGTTGGCTTCGAATTGTTCTCTTATTATGTCGTGGACCGGTATCGGGATACCTGCTAATGTGGCGGGCCCTATGAAGACGGTCATTACCCCGCCCTTCCTAGGTGAGTGTCTTTGGAGGGCTGTGAGTATTGTGTGGAAGTATGTGTCGTAGTAGCGCAGTAGGTGGGGCTTCTTGGCCGCTACCTTGTCTCTGTACTCGAGGTATGTCCTCGATTTTATTGCTGTCTTTGGCGGCTTATTGTACGGTATTTCCTTTCTTGCCAGCTTCTTAACCTCTTTCTCGCTGTAGCCGAGCCAGTACAGCTCGAGCTTGGTGCTCCGGAAGTACTCGTGGGCGATGAGGTAGGGTGGTGACGTGATCACCAGGTCTGCCCTAATCGGCGGGTCTGTTGAGGCGGCATCCACCCCCGTGACCACCCTGACCTCCGGCCACTCTCTCCCCTTCATTAACTTATTCAGCTTAGCAACCTTCTTGAACGCCTTCAGAGCCTCGCTTCTGAACATTCTCCTCATTCTGCCCCTCCAGTCCCCCGAGAGGAGCTCCTTGATTCTCTCGGCCTTCACCTTGGATCTATATAGTTTAGGTATCTGGTCATCAGTGAATGAGAACCTCCTCGACACCTTGAGGAGGCCTACCGAGAGTATGAGCCTCACATACTCCTCACGAATAGAGTGAACGAACCCCCAGAGCCTGCAGAGCTCCTCGAAGACGTCTTCTCTATACCAGTACAGGGCCCTACCCCAGTCAGGGCGGAACGGCTCTCCCCCATAACTCATCGCTTTATCCAGAGCCCTCCTCACCTCCCTCCTCGCGTCCCTAACCCCGATAGGGAGGGCCAGGGTCTTGACTCTTACAAGGAACTCGGTGAGCGGATTGATGTCCATGGCCAAGCAATTCCGCCCAGTCAACAGCGACTCGACGCAGGTAGTACCGGAGCCAGCGAACGGGTCCTCAACCCACCCACCGACCCCGCTGTAGTTTACTATGGCGTACCTAACCACTTGGGGAATAAACTTCGCGGGATAATAGTAAATCCCGTGCGTGACATACTTCGTAGAGGGTACCTCACCACGCATCAGCTCCCTAAAAACGACTACCCTAACCTCTCCCATCACTTCCTCCCCATGAACTCAGCCATTATTTAAAACTGGTACGGCGCTGCTAAATATACCCCAGGGCATAACAACAGAGGAAGACAATTGAACAATGTTAACTTAACCGCATAATTCTCTCCATAATTAAGTGCCTTAATACGAGTAGCGAACAAATTACTGCATATTCAATGAAGCCTGGCTCCATTAACCCCCTCACCACCCAAGCCACGACCCCTACCCTTCAGATAAAACGTGCAGGGATCCTGCCTAATCGAGCTGCAGTGCCGGCTTGAGCTACCTCAGCCGCCCCCTCTTGCCACGACCTTTAAGGGCTATTATAGCCGCCGCGGTCGCCGCTGTTATCGCGGCTGTCGCCACCATAGTCGGTAATGCGCCCCCGGAGATCCACCAGAAGCCTGCGCCACTGAAGCATTGGTTCTCTTTAACCGTTATGGTTGTTCCTTCCGTTTGGAAGGAGTACACGGGTATTTCCGCGTTCGTGCACGGGCCCGGCGGGGGTAGGCAGTAGGTCAGCCTCACCTTCCCTAGCTCATAGACGCCGGGCCTCATTAGTTCGAGGTTGGCCTGCGCGGTGAAGTGGTCTGTGCTGAAGGTGGTGCTG
>WAOK01000067.1 GCA_015521325.1 Desulfurococcales archaeon
GAAGTTCGCTCCCGACTCAGTGGCGACGGCCTTAGCGAGCAAGGTCTTACCACAGCCAGGCGGCCCATAAAGCAGAATACCCCTAGGAGGCCTGATACCCATTTTCTCGAATACCTCAGGGTTCCTAAGGGGCCACTCCACCGCCTCCCTCAGCTGCTGCTTCACGTCCTCCAGGCCGCCTATGTCGTCCCACCTGACCTCGGGCACCTCGACGAAGACCTCCCTCATGAGTGTCGGGTGCACGAGCTTCATGGCCTCCATGAAGTCCTGCCACGTCACCTTCAGGTTCTTGAGTACGTCCGGCGGTATCGGCTTGTTGAGGTCTATCTTGCTTGTTCTGAGGAATCTTCTTAGTGCGCTCATTGCTGCTTCTTTTACTAGTGCTGCTAGGTCTGCTCCTGTGTACCCGTGCGTTAGCTCGGCTATCTTCTCGAGGTCGACGTCGTCAGCAAGGGGCACGTTCCTAGTATGAACCTCGAGGATGGCTTTCCTGGCCCTCTTGTCAGGCGGTGGTATCTCTATTTCTCTGTCGAATCTGCCCGGCCTCCTAAGCGCGGGGTCTACTGCATCGGGCCTGTTTGTGGCGCCTATGACTATTATCTTGCCCCTCTCCTTGAGGCCGTCCATTAGCGTTAGTAGCTGTGCTACTACCCTCTTCTCGACCTCCCCAACGACCTCCTCCCTCTTAGGAGCGATAGCATCGATCTCATCAATAAAGATAATAGCTGGGGCGTTCTTTTGGGCCTCCTCGAATATTTGCCTTAGCCTTGCCTCGCTCTCGCCGTAGTACTTGCTCATGATCTCGGGACCGTTAATCGGTATGAAGTACGCACCGATCTCGTTCGCCAGGGCCTTAGCCAGGAGTGTCTTGCCTGTGCCGGGCGGTCCGTGGAGTAGTATGCCCTTGGGTGGCTCGATGCCCAGGTGCCTAAAGAGTTCTGGGTGACGCATTGGAAGCTCCACTATCTCCCTGATCCTCTCCTTAGCCTCCTCGAGGTCGCCTATGTCCTCCCAGGTGACCTTCGGCACCTCTCTCATGAGTTCCTCTTCTTTAACAGGTTCCGCCCGCACAACCACCTCGGTGTCGTAGTCGACATACACTGCCGTGCTCGGGGTGGTCGAGATCACAACGAGCTCTAGGGAGCCATAGTAGCCGAGTGGGAGTATAACCCTCTCACCTCTCTTGAGCGGCTTTCCAATCAGGTAATCCTTGGCGTAGTCGGCCAGCGACTCTGTATCCCACCCTATGTGGGTTGTAGGCGCCAAAACAACTCTCTGACCCTTCTCTACCCTGGCTCTCCTAACTGTTACAAGATCACCTACACCAACCCCTATTGCTGCCCTAGCATACCCGTCCATCCTGATTATGTCCTTTTGTTCGTCAGCTGGGTAAGCCGGCCATGCCTTAAGTATTACGCTTCCCTTCGGGCCCTCGACCTCAATAAAGTCGCCTGCTTCGATGCCCAACTCCCTCATATGTCGTCTACTTATTCTAGCGATCTTCTTCCCTACCTCCCTCTGCCTCGCCTCCGCTACACGGAGCTCTATAGAACCATCTTTGCTCATCGAATTCACACCCCAAAATACTTCGGTAGGAAGGTAATATTATTCAGGTAACGTATATAAGTAAATTATATTTTCTCTAGTATGTCTAGGCCAAGGACATCCATGGCGTTTTCCAACACTTTAGAGACAGCCCATGTTATGGCTATCTTGAATTCTCTGTAATGCTTATCAGGCTCTCTAATTATTGGTTCCTTTGAGTACCAGGAGTTGAACAGATTAGCTATTTCGTTTATCGCGGTGATAAGATCCTCTGGGCGAAGTTCTCTCAGTGCTTTGCTCATATCGAGAGGTGCCTTACCTAAGAGGTAGACGAGCCTCCACAGCTCATCCTCTAAGTTTTTGGGCTCTGCTTTTTCCCATTCAGGTTCATCTCTTCCTAAATTCCTGAATATACCCCTTGTCCTAGCATATGTGTACATTATGTATGGTGCACTGTTTGAGCGTATGTCAAGGGCCTTGTGATAATCGAATATTAGTGGTTTTAGAGGTGAGACACTCAACATCATATACTTGAATGCGGATCGTGCTACTGCCTTAACTACTTCCTCATCAACTTCTCTCCCCGTCTCCCCGAGCTCGGCCCTTACGTGGGCCTCGAGGGTGTCGAGGACCTGATCCACTGTCACATATCTCCCTCTCCTTCCCTTCATGCCACCGCCTGGGAGGGTGACCATTTCGTAGGCATAGTGTATCAAGTTCTCTGCCTCCCTCACGTGGCCTATGGCGTATAGGGCGAGCCTCACCTGTGCCTGAGGAAGCGTCTGCTCTACGGCTATAACGTTAATGACCTGGTCGGCGTTGAATATCCTGAACTTTTTGAGGGTATAGGCTATGTCCTTAGTTGTGTAGAGAGTGGTGCCATCGGAGCGCACTAGTATGAGTGGGGGTATCTCAAGCCCCTCAGGTATTCGCAGTCTCTTTCTCAGCTCCCTGTCCTCCGCCAGCTTACGCACATCTAAGGCAGGTACCCCTCTGTAAATCATGTAGTAGGGTGACCTCCTAGCCTTCTCCAGAACCTCGGCGACGAGCCCCTCCTTCACGAGGTCACTCTCCCAGTCGTAGGCATCCATGCTTATACCAAGCCTCTCGAGGGTCTCCCTAACACCCACCAAAACATTCTCCACGGCCTCTCTCGCTATCGCTGCTAACTCCTCATCCCTCATGAACTCCAGGTCAGCCAAAACCTTCCTGACAGCAGCTTCTGGGTCGTCCTCCTTTTTCACTGCCTCAATTATTGCGTCAACGGCCTCTGGGGCCTTGCGCCTCAGCTCGGCAATCGCCGCCACTAACTCATCGGCTTTCCTAAGGAGTTCCCTGTACCTCTCCCCGCCCTCCTGCCTTGCCTCCTCTAATTGCTTCCTAACCTGCTCGAGTTCCACGGACGTTGCCGCGGCTGCGTACACTACCCCCATGTAGTGGTCTATCTTCATTCCCTCTGGGGGCCTCACCTTCCTGGCGGCCCTGTACCCGTACACCATGTACGCTACCTGCAGGCCTAGGTCATTCACGTAGTACCTCCTGGATACCTCCGCACCCCTCGCCTCGAGCGCCCTGGCAACGAACTCCCCGAGGGCTGCGTTCCTTCCCGAGCCTATGTGCAGGGGGTGGACGGGGTTTAGCGAGACGTAATCTATTACGAACCTCGCCCCCTCAAGGTCGCGGATGACGCCGTAGGAGTCACCTGACTTTTTGAGGTGTTCTAGTAGCCTTCTCCCGTACCATTCCCTATCGATAAAGATGTTGACGTATATTCCCTTCACCTCGACCTTCCCAACACCCTCAACACCCTTCAACGCGTTACCGAGCTTTATCGCAAGCTCCCTAGGTGACTTAACAACGCCTCTGCAGGCACGCATCAGCCTCGCCGCCACGACCGCGATGTCCCCGAACTCGGGCCTAGGCGGGATCTCGATCGGTAACTCTGTTAAGTCAGCGTTGCATCCGAGGGTTGAAAGAGTCCTTGACACAACGGCTCCGAGCTCCTGGACTAAGTCATCGAAGGGACACACGCTCCCAGACGTATTAACCAAAAGACCTCACCGTCTCCCTGCACTCATATGGCGAAAGGTATGTCCCTGAAGTCCATTGGGAGCCTCTCACCGCGCTCCTTCAGCTTATCGTAGATCCTCTCCAGGTGTTCTATGAGGACGGGACACCCATCGAAGCGGCCCTCCCTATCACACCTCGCGTTCTTCTCGGTATAGAGGAGCTTTATGAAGCAGTTCCCAGTCCTCTTGTCGTAGTAGGGACATATCTTGTGGTACTGCTTCGCCGACCTCATCATTGCGTCGACCCACTTTCGCTTGGGATCCTTCTTAGTTGTCTGTGGCTGTGCTGTGGTCTGGCTGAGCACCTTCTCGAGCTCGTCCACGCTTATCTTGGTGGTACCCAAGTTTATCACCTCCTGGTTCCGAGTGCTTTATTGCCTACAGACATTAAGGGTGAGGGCGCTCAAATAAATTACTTCCGGCCGCTCGGGCCCGCGTCGCCAGGCGCACCCTCATATCCCGACGAAAACGTACCTGCCATCCTCTCTGGCGAGTACCCTGCGCTCGTTAACGAGCCTCGTGAGGGCCCTCCGGATCTTGTCCTCGCTAGCTAGGCCCGAGAGCATCGAGTGAAGTTCCTTGACAGTCTTCGGCGACTCTCTTAGGAGGTCAAGCAATATCTCAATGAGCTGATCCTCTGTCGGGGCCCGTATTACAACGAGATCCGAGTCCTCATACACTACGGGCAAACCAAGTTTCCGTGACTGGTCGTTCTCCATTCCGTTGTTGGCCATTTTTATACCCCAGGAACAAGGGGTTATGTAGCTTAAGAAGATTGCCTTATCTAAAACCGGATCCGGGCGTGAGAGAATGCCGCTAGCTGCTAAATGCCCTTGGTTCAAAGACGGAGCATGCACATCTCCAGCCCTCGGCGGAGGACCGGACAACAGCGTCATCAACATCTCAGTGTGCCTAGGAGGGCCGGAACAGTACACAAGGTGTAAGTTCTATGTGGCACCACCAAAGGACTCATCCGTCTCAATAAAGAGGTATGGCAAACCACTTATGCTTATAAATTCACTACAGAAGGAGCCGGAATCCGGGTGCGAGTTCTTCCGCGTCATTAAGCACGACAGCGGCGTGTTCTTAGCCGCCTGCGAGGTCCTTGGGAGATACCTTACCAGGTATGAAGTTCCACTGTGCGAGAAATACTGGAGAGATTGCCCCTTCCGTCGGCAGAGGCTTAAGCTTGTGAGATGACGGGCTCGTCCCCTGTCTCCATTATAGCGTAAGGAACACCAAGATCCCTCAGCACAGACTCGCTCTCCTCTGGAACCCGCACAACCAATACCTCATCAAAGAGGTCACGGAATGCCCTGACCCTCCTTACGAACTCTACGCTCCTCCTATCGTACCCGGCGAAGACGATTAAACGCTTCAGCATCCCACCCGTTATGATACGGCACCCACAACCTACTTTTTAAGGGCTGAGCCATTTCCCGCAAAAATATCCAAGGACCTAGTGGACATTGTCATTAACTTCTTGAGAGCGCTCACCACATCCATGTTTTCGACACTCGCCACCCATGCGAGGGCATCACTCAGTTTGTCGAAGGTTAGTCCTTCGGAACGCACTGCCCTATATACCGTCTCTCTGATGTGCCAGTTACCAACGCCTATAACGTAGCCCGGCTCTATAACCCTGACAATTATTGCCGACGCTCTCCTACCGCGCTCGTAGAGAGCCTTGACCAGGCCATGCCTAGCTGCGTCGAAGCCCCCATCAATTGTGCTCGTTCTTCCCGTTCCATAATCTCTGCTGTAGACAATAACCGAGGATGAAGCCCTCTCAGTAAGACCCGTCTTCGGTCTCCATACCTCCAACCACTCGACATGGTATTTCCCAGGGTATAGTATAACGTAAAACCTGTTCATCAGGTACTCCAACACATGTACAGAGACTTTATCAACGCTGGGCAGATCCCTCAACCCGCCGAGGAAGTACTTCACAGCGGCTCTATCGACAGCCGTTATCGCCCACCTAGTGGGAACCAGCTTCCTCCTCCTTACCCTGCCCAAAAACCCAAGGCTCATTGCCCTTATTATTGAGTAGGTATCTACCCCACCCCTAATTAACTCAAACACTGCCTCCTCGGCACTCACGTCGTCCCATATGATCTCCTCAAGCTTCCTCGGAAGCGAGGCGTTTCCCACAACACGGACCTCCTTTGCGGGAGCAGCGGGACCGGTTGCCCCGACGAAGGGATCAAGTCTCGTGATAGGTCTAGGAAGCCGCTCCAGCACGACCTCCGTGTCAACGGGCCTTGCCGATATGGCCGCTATCCCGACTTCTTTCTCGTATAATGTGAAGGGCTCACTCACATTAACCCTCATTATAGATGAAACCTGGTACCCCCTGAGTCTGAGGATATCCGTGAGTCCTAGTTTCCCCCACCAGCCCTGTGGGTCATCGTATATTTTCGCATCCCCACCGCTGACACCGGGAGGGATACCCACGATGACCGGCACAGACGGGTAGTTCCTTTCACCAACAACAGCTGTGGGCGGTGTTGAGCCGATTATTTTTAATCCAGCTATCCTTGCTGTGGCCTCAATCGCTGCCCTCGCTTTCTCGAGTATCGGACACTTCGGGAGACCGCACAGTCTCTTATATCCCTTGCACCTAACACATAGCTCGGCACTGATCATTTCCTCTCCGCTACGATAGGATCTATTAGGAGGGTTATGAACGCGATAAACCTATATCTTTAGACTAATCAAAATCTGAGGGGCAGGGAGCTATGAGCACCAAGTGCGACATAGTCGCGGCACTAGCAGGTAACCCGAACGTTGGTAAGTCAACTCTCTTCAACACATTGACAGGAGCGACTGCCAGAGTAGGGAACTGGCCAGGTGTCACAGTCGAGCTAAAGCAAGGAGAAACAACACACAAAGGCAAGAAGATATGTGTAGTGGATCTGCCGGGAATATACGGCCTTAGTGCTACTTCTGAAGAGGAAGTTATAGCGAGGGAGTTCATTGTCAAGGGTAAACCCGACGTGATCATAGCGCTTATAGACGGTACTGCCCCAGAGAGAACCCTCAGCCTACCGATCCAGATCCTGGAACTAACCCCGAGAGTCATTGTGGCAGTCACCAAGATAGACGAGACTCATAAGATGGGGATCCACCTTAACCTAGAGAAGCTCTCCAAAGAACTTGGAGTCACCGTCGTAGGTGTCTCAGCGCTTACAGGACAGGGCATTAACGAACTACTCGACGCGATCGTAAGCAGAAGAAAGGAGCGGCAGGAGCCGCTGAGAATAGAGTACGGAGGGCTAGAACCGATAATCAATGAACTCGAGGAACTCCTCAGGAAAGAGGGAGCGCTTAGGGAATACCCGCCGCGATGGGTGGCAGTGAAGCTACTTGAAGGAGATGCTGTCCTGCTCAAGGAACTCAAGAAAGAGAACCCCGAACTCGCTGAGAGAGTGGAGGAGCTCCGGAGATCCGCTGAGAGACTCATCGGCGAGGACCCCTCCGTGTATATAATATCGAAGAGGTTCGAGTACGTTGACTCGGTGGCGAGGAAGTTCGTAGTCAGGATGAGAGTGAGAACCGATCATAGTTGGCTGGAGAGGGTGCTTAGTTCACCGGTGTTCGGCCCGATCACCAGCGTAGCCATAATATTTGGAATATTCCTGGCAGTCTTCGCAATCAACACAGGATTCCCCCTAAACGTGATCTTAGAGATGGCGGGGGCCCCCGAACTCGCGGAGGCCATTGAGGCATGGAGCATATCAGGGATGCTCGAGGAAGGCTTCAGCTGGTTAGCGGATCAAGTGAGGGCATCCCTAAGCACGCACCCAGCCTGGCTCCAATCACTCGTTGCGGACGGAATAATAGCTGGTGTTGGCTCCGTCCTAGTCTTCCTGCCACTGATTCTCCTAGTATTCGTTGCGTTGGCAATGCTCGAAGACAGCGGGATAGCGCCGAGGATGGCGGTGGTGTTCCACGAAGGGCTCAAGCGGTTCGGGCTAAGTGGCAAGGCTGTTTACCCCCTCGTCATTAGCCTAGGATGTAACGTACCCGGCGTGATGGCAAGCCGAGCCAGCACTGACGAGGTGGAGAAACTCTCCCTCGTGTTCTCCGTACCGTTCATCCCCTGTCAGGCAAGACTCGTTGTGACACTGGCATTCGCGTACGCAATAGGCGATAACCCACTGACCCAGGCAGGGGTTGTGCTCTACACTTACCTAATTGGCTACGCCGCAGCCCTCATAACGGCCAAGCTCGTGAGGAGGCACTTAGCGGGTAGGGAGGCGCCCGAACTGATCCTGGAGATACCCCCGATACATAAACCGAAAGCGAAGGTTGTCTGGTGGCTGTCGTGGGAGAACACCAAGCACTTCTTGAGGAAGGCCGGCATCATAATTCTTGGGCTAAGCATTGTGGTGTGGGCGCTGACCAGCTTCGGGCCGAGCGGGTACGTGTCAGACCAGCCAGCGGAGAGCTGGGCATCGGACCTCGGCATGGTGTTCGAGCCCTTGCTCCGTGTGTACGGGCTGAACCAGACGCAGTCGTGGATAACGGGTGTCTCCCTAGTAATGGGACTGGCGGCCAAGGAAGTCGTGCTGGGAACCATCACGATGCTCTACGGTAAGGAAGTAGATCCTGTGGCTGCAATAAGGTCTCTGGGCTTCACCTTCCCGCAGGCTATGGCACTGCTGACGTTCATAACACTGTACATGCCGTGTGTGGCAACTGTTGCGGTGATCTACCAGGAGACCAGATCTATAAGGTGGACGCTCCTGTACATCGCCTACTCTCTGGCCCTAGCTTTCGCTGCTTCGCTGGTCGCTTTCGCGGTGTTCTCGCTTTTCTGAGCCAGGACTAATAACTATTTTTAAGCTTTGCAGGGAATTAAGGCAAAAGGTGATGAAGTATTAGCGAGCAGAGGACTGCGAGACTAGAGGTAACGAAGGACGAGCTCAAGTTCATACTCCGCGAAGTGAAGAAGTGGCGAGCTAGGGCAACTACCCTATTGACCCTCTACATACCGCCGGGGAGACCGATATCCGACGTCGTGCGCATGCTCAGACAGGAGTACTCGGTGACGGAGAACATCAAGCTCAAGCGGACAAGGGATAAGGTGCAGACAGCGATAGCCATGGCAATAGACAGGCTCATAAAGATACCCAAGGTACCGAAGAACGGTCTCGTACTGTTTATTGGTGTGCACGACGAAACGAATGACACAATAGACCTGGTGTTCTCGCCCCCCGAGCCTGTCAAGGTGTTCTTCTATAGAACCGATAAGTGGTTCCACACGGAGTTCCTGGACGAGATGGTTGAGGCGAGAGACGCATACGGCCTCATCATCATCGAACGCGATGAGGCGACGATAGGTCTACTAAAGGGTAACAGGGTCTACGTGCTGGACGAGATAGAGGGCTATGTCCCGAGCAAGCACAGCAGGGGTGGTTGGTCCCAGCGACGTTACGACAGAATAATTGAGGAGCTGACCAAGGACTTCTACAAGAGGGTTGGTGAGAAGGCTAATGCCGAGTTCCTGCCGCTCCTTGAGAACGGTCAGCTTAAGGGGATCATTGTTGGTGGGCCCGGTTTCTCGAAGATTGACTTCCTTAAGGGAGATTACCTTGACTACAGACTCAAGAAGCTGGTGCTCCCAAAGACCATAGACGTCAGCGATCAGGGCGAGCCCGGTCTCAGGCAGATGGTGATGAAGGCTGAGGACATGATAAAGGAGCACAGCTTCATAAAGCTGAGGAAAGCGATCGAGGAGTTCACTTACCACCTAGCGAAGGACGACGGTCTCGCCATTTACGGCGAGGACGAGGTCAAGGAAGCGATAAAGCTCGGCGCTGTCAAGTTCGTCATAATAACTGAGGATCACCCAGAGGCAGAAGAAATAGTTAGAGAGGCTGAGAAACGTTCCGCAGAGATCTTCATCATAGACAGCGAGGTGCCGGAGTACGACTGGATAAAGAATACTTTCGGCGGCATCGTCGCTGTTCTACGATACAGGATATACTAAACCAGCTAGGTCAGTCCTATCCACAATTCTAAATTCACTAACGGGTTAAGGGCACACTATTTACCACTTCAGCGATACAGAGGTATGGTTAGGTGGTGCTTATGGCCGAAGAAAGAGAGGGTAAGAGGCTTAGATCACCGATCGTGACAGTGCTCGGCCACGTAGACCATGGAAAGTGCCTACATCCCGAGGAAGAAGTATTACTAACTGGCGGCTCGACGGCAAAAATAAGGGAGTTATTTGACTCCCACCCAACCGGCCGTGATGGAAGGTACGAGTGGATCGATGAAATGATCGGTGTTATGACTCCTGCGCTTGGCCGGGTAATCGATGCAACCGCAACTAGAGTGTGGAGAGTGGTCTATAACGGCCCACTCTACAGAGTAGTTACCGAGTCTGGCAGGGAGGTCAGGGTTACCCCTGAACACCCATTCATGACCACTCGTGGCTGGGTGCGAGCCGACTCCATCTCCATCGGTGAGAGGGTATACGTCGTTGACAAGGACTACGGGCTAGGTACTGAGCTCGTTGTGAGGGTGAGTAAGGAGAACTACAGCGGCTATCTATACGACCTAAGTGTCCCGCCAACACACGCATTCGTAGCTAACGGCATAGTGGTCCACAACACGACTCTCCTTGACAAGATAAGGGGTACGGCCGTAGTTGCGAAGGAGCCTGGAGAGATGACGCAGCACGTCGGCGCTTCCTTCGTACCTCTTTCGGTTATAGAGAAGGTTACGAAGCCACTCCAGAAACTGTTCAAGATACAGCTGAAGATCCCTGGCCTGCTCTTTATCGACACTCCAGGCCATGAGGCCTTTGCGAACCTGAGGAGGAGGGGAGGCAGTATAGCTGACTTCGCTATACTCGTCATAGACGTCATGGAGGGTGTTAAGAGGCAGACGGAGGAGAGCATCGAGATCCTTAAGGAGAGGAGGGTGCCGTTTGTTGTGGCAGCGAACAAAATTGACAGGATCTATGGCTGGCGCTCCCATCCGGACACGCCGTTCATCATATCGATGAGGGAGCAGAGCAGGAGGGTGCTTGACGAGCTTGATAGGAGGATATACACCATAGTCGGACAGCTGGCGAAGTTCGGGATACCTGCGGAGAGGTACGACAGGATTAGGGACTTCCGCAAGGCGATAGCCATAGTGCCTGTCTCCGCCAAGACCGGTGAGGGCCTCCCGGACCTGCTGGCCGTGCTTGCCGGGATCATTCAGAAGTACCTCACCAAGAGGATCATGTTCACCGAGGGACCGGCCAAGGGCGTGATACTTGAGGTTAAGGAGGTGCCGGGTCTCGGCACGGCCATAGACACGATCATCTATGATGGGATCATCAAGAGAGGCGACACAATAGTCCTCAGCGGAAGGCACGGGCCTATAGTGACGAGGGTGAGGTCACTCCTCATGCCTAAACCACTGGAGGAGATAAGGGTCAGCGGCACAGGCTTCATGGCCGTCGAGGAGGTGACCGCCGCTGCGGGCGTGAGAATATCCGCTCCGGACCTTGATGACGCCGTCGCTGGCTCACCCCTCTACGTAGTGCCGGAGGGCGAGGACCCGAGCAAGTACGCGGAGGAGGTTAAGAAAGAGGTCGGGGAGGTCGTCTTCAGCAGGGACATCGTCGGCGTCCTGGTTAAGGCAGATACCCTGGGCACCCTCGAAGCCGTCGTATCCATGCTTGAGAGGAGGGGAATACCCGTTAGGTACGCCGACGTCGGGCCCCTAACAAGGAGGGAGGTCATGGAGGCCGCCCTGGTCGCGAAGAACAACAGGTACTACGGCGTAATAATCCTGTTTAATGTAAAGCCCCTGCCCGAGGCCGAGGCGCTGGCGAGAAAGGAGAAGGTGCCGATATTCAGTGACAGAATAATATACAGGCTCATAGACAAGTACCTCGAGTGGGTTGAGAAGGAGAAGAGAAAGGACTTGCTCCGCGAGATGAGGGAGACAGTGTTCCCAGGCAAGTTCATGATCCTCCCAGGATATGTCTTCCGCCGCAGCGAGCCCGCCATAGTCGGCGTCAGAGTACTTGCGGGCGTGATCAGGCCGGGATATCCCGTCATGAGGGCTGATGGCAAGAGACTGGGCACGATCCAACAGATACAGGACCGCGGCGAGTCCCTCGACGAGGCGAGGGAGGGCGCTGAGGTGGCTGTCTCGATCAGGGGCCACATAATAATAGGGCGCCACGCCAAGGAGGGGGACGTGCTCTACACCGACCCCGGCGAGGCTGACCTCGAGAGAGTCGTCACGAGGTTCGCCGAGTTCGTCACGCCAGATATGCTGAGCCTGATAAGGGAGATCGTGGAGATCAAGCGTAAGCACAATAAGACGTTCGGTGTCGCCGTACTCTATAATCTGAGGAGACTTGAGAAGAAGATGCAGAAACAGAGGAAGTAAGCTTCTTTACTCGCTCTCCGGGCACTTCGGGTCAAATATAACGGACTCCTCGAACGCCGCCCTCTCGGGTGAGTCGGAGGCGTGTATAGTGTTCTCCTGTATGTCTAGGGCATAGTCACCCCTTATCGTACCGGGGGGCGCCCTCCTCCCATCGGTCGGCCCGATCATTAACCTGACTACCTCGATGGCGTTCGGGCCCTCCAGCACAGCAGCCACTACTGGGGTCGATGTCATGAACTCCACCAAGGACTCGAAGAAGTGCTTGCCCCTGTGGACGTCATAAAATCTCTCGGCGCACTCCCTGCTCATCTTTAGCATCTTGAGCCTGGCGATCTTGAAGCCCTTCCTCTCGAAACGGGCGAGTATCTCGCCGATGAGGCCCCTCTTCACCGCGTCGGGCTTAATCACGATGAGCGTCCTCTCGACGCTCACCTAGCACCCCTCCTCGCCTTCTTCCTCTTCCTCTGCTGCATGAGCTCGTGGTACTTAGCCGTCCAGGGGAGCTTCTTCGGGTCGCGCCTCATTTTGTAGCTCTTGAAGCACTTGCTGGAGCAGAACCACAGTATCGTGCCGTCGTTCTTAACGTACATTATCCCCGTGCCCGGCTCTATCTCCGCGCCGCAGAACGAGCACCTGACCCTCCTGGGCATTCCGCGCACCTAAGGCACTTGTTATGGGCACCTTATAAAGAGTACCCTCACGAGCGCATCATTAATAAGGCAGTGAGTCTGAAGAATCCGGTGCCAGAAGTGAGTGAAGAAGGAAAGAAAGTGGATGTTAGCCAGCCGCAGGTGGACGTTGTCAGGGAGTTCGGTTTCCCAGCAGAGGTTATCCAGATAGTCGGTAGGACAGGCGTTACCGGCGAGATCACGCAGGTTCGTGTAAGGGTTCTTGAGGGACGAGACAAGGGCAGGATCATCACCAGGAACGTTAAGGGCCCTGTGAGAATAGGCGACATACTCATGCTGAGGGAGACCGAGAGGGAGGCGAGGAAGCTCTCAACAAGGAGGTAAGACGGCCAATTCCTTTTTATTTTCTGTTCCAGGCAGACACTAATTCCGATTAATCTGAAGCGTTTAGCACCGTTCTTCTCTGTGAAAAATCTATGGTTAAGAAAACCTGGCCCTAATCCCGAGATTACCCTGCCTTCGCCTTCAGCTCCTGGAAGGTTCTTGCCAGTTCCTCGACAAGGGTAGCTGCCTCGCCAGGCTCTATTATCGCCACTGAGGCTGCTGCTACCTGTATCCCCGCCGCCTCACCGAGCCTCTTCTTGCTCGGCACGTAGAGGTAGGGGACGTGCTTCTCCTCACAGAGGAGAGGCAGGTGGATCACTACCTCCGGCGGGTCAACATCCTCAGCAATCACCACCAGCTTCGCCATACCCCTCTCAACGGCCTTCGTCGTTTCGTTGGTGCCCTTCTTTATCTTGCCTGTCTTCCTGGCTAGCTCCACTGCCTGATAGACTTTCTCCGCCACCTCGGGCGGGACCTCAAACCTCACATACGGGGGTTTGCTCATCCTCATCCACCTCCGGTCGTCGCACATCATGATTTACGGGTACCCTTAATAAGTAAATCGTTACCCCTCAGTCATGCGCGAAAATCGCTGTAACAACCACCTTATTCGCGAATACCTTAACCGAGTCTATCCTGTAGAAGCCATGCCTCATGAACTGAACGATCTCTCCTGGCCTCACCGAACTAAGTGATTGCTCGCCGACGCCGCTGACATGCCTTAGGGAGTCGCCGCTCGCCTCAAGCATCTCCACGATCACCTTGGATGATGCAGGCACCCAGTGAACTATCCGCATACCCGCGGCCCTCGCCTCCCTTACGGAGGAGCCCAAGAACGTCGCCATAAGACCTTCCCCATCCCTTTCCACTTTTACATTCGCTAAGCCGTAGAGCCTTATTGCACTGCCTATAATGGCGTCCTCCTTCTCTACCAGAACCGATGACTCCGTACCCAGCTCAATGGTTCTCTTGCCCAGTGCTTCATTGTCGGGGTGATACGCTAGTTCAATAGATCTTAGCTCCTCAGGCAGTCCCTCGAGCCTCAGCCTAACAGGGTTTACAACTACCATGAATCTCCTGGCCTTGGGGTCAATGAGCTTCCTGTTAAGAGACGCTATGTTGTCCCAGCTCACCCTGGCGTCTGAGTGCTTGACGCCGACGCTCAGTATCACCTCGCGGAGTGTCTCAGCCAGTATCCCCCTACGCCTCAGGGCCGCTATCGTCCCGAACCTCGGGTCGTCCGGCCCGAGATACTCACTCGGCCTCTCCCTCATTAGTGATTTGATCGTTGACTTACTCAGCACAAGACCCTCAAGGTGGAGTCTCCCCAGGTTTACGACCTTAGGGTACTCCCACCCCATGCACGAGTATATGAATCCCTGCTTGATAGTGTTAACGCTGTGCTCCTGCCCCCTGAGGATATGGGTCACCCCCATCAGGTGATCATCCACCCCGGCCGCGAAGTTGTATGTGGGCCATAGGACGTACCTCGAGCCAGTTATTGGGTGAGGGTGCTTGTCGGTGTCCACCACCCTGAAGGCGACCCAGTCCCTGACCGAGGGGTTAGGGTGCTTGAGGTCTGTCTTGACCCTAACGACGACCTCTCCCTCGCCGTAGTATCCCGCGATCGCTTTCTCGAACTCCTCCAGGACATCCTCAGGGGGGCTATCCCTATGGGGGCACGCCTTGCCAGCGTCCCTGTACCTCCTGAACTCCTCCCTACTGCAGAAATCCACGTATAGGCAACCCCTCCTAATGAGTTCCTTAGCTATTCTGTAGTAGGTCTCCATCCTCAGCGACTGTATGTACTCCTCGTCCCACTTGACTCCCAACCACCTCAGATCCTCCCTTATGGCCGCGTACGCGTCCGGGTCGGGGCGCTTGACCCTTGGGTCGGTGTCCTCGAATCTCAGTATGAACTTACCCTTGTACATTCTGGCGTATTCGTGGCTCAGTATGGCTGGTCTGGCGTTGCCTAGGTGTATGTAGAAGTCGGGGTTCGGCGCGAACCTCGTGACAACGGAGCCCTCTGATGCGTCCGGGAGTGGTGGTAGGCCCTTCCTTCCCCTCTTCTCCCTCTTTATCGGGCCCCCTAGCTCCTCGAGGAGTCTTTTCTGTTCCTCGAGACTCATGGAGTTTACTTCGTCCACGACCTCCTTAACGAGAGCCGCTACTTCGCGTGCCTTACTCCTGAGTTCTGGGTGGGCCCCCATTACCTTGCCCATCACAGGCCCCATTGCTGCCTTGCCGTCGTGTGTGACGGCGTTCTCTAGGGCGTACCGCATAATCTCCTTCCTTAGCTCGTCCATCGGCACTCACCTCTCCCGTGCGAGGTATATGCGTAACTTATCATGTTTTTGTCCCAGGACCTCCTCTATGAGGACTATCCGGGCCTTGAACGGCGATCTCACTACCCGGACAACGCCTCTATTGCTTAAGGTGTACGCTATCTTGCCCTCTTCATCAACAACGTCTCCTTCGTCGTGTAGCATGTAGACCTTCGAGCCCTCTACTTCCAGGAAGCTCACGTCACTGGCCCTCACACGGTACTCTACTCCCCTCCTTAGGTTCTTGATCACGAACTCTCTGTCCGCGCCCTCGACGAACGCCTTGGCTACTTCCCCACAACTCACCTTTACCTCCTTTTCACCGATTACCTCGTAGCACTCCGTCCGCCTGTACTCACCCTCTATCTCGCCTAGGTCCCTCAACACCTTCCGTGTCGTCTCTCCTTTCTCCTTCATCATTTCCTCCTCTGAATAACGTATGTTGCCACAGCCCAGAGCAGATCCCTTGCCTCCAGATCCTTAGGGCTCGTGGAGTAGAGGGCCTCCTCAGCCCTTCTCACATAGTCCGCGGCCAGCTTCTCAGCGTACTCGCGTGCCCCACTCTTCTCAATGAGTTCGGCAGCCCTCCTAAGCTCCTCATACGTAGCCTTCTCCTTCAGTCCGAGGATGCGCTTCAGCTCCTCAGCCTCCTTCTCGCTAAGGTGCTGTAGGGCGTGGAGGACAAGGATCGTCTTCTTGCCCTCCCTTATGTCGCTGTATACTGGCTTACCGAGTATCTTCTCCTCGCCGAAGACCCCTAGGATGTCGTCCTTTATCTGGAAAGCTATGCCGATGTTGTCTGCGAAGCCAGCTATCTTCTCGATCTCTTCCTCATCCGCCCCGGCCAGGAGCGCCCCGATGACCATGCTGGTGCGGAAGAGTGCCGCAGTTTTCTTGTATATCATCTTCAGGTACTCACCCACACTCACGTCCCACCTGCGCTCGAAGTCCATGTCGAGGGCCTGGCCCTCAGCAACCGTCACCGCCGACCACGTTAGCTGCTTGATCGCTGCGAAACCTCGGTCGTAATCACCGGCATCCTCGCCCACACGGATGAGTGCCTCGTAAGCCTTCGCGTAGAGGAGGTCCCCAGCTAATATGGCTGTGGACTCCCCCCACTTCACGTGAACTGTGGGGACACCGCGCCTCATCTCGTCACGGTCCATTATGTCGTCATGTACCAAGGTGAATGTGTGGAAGAGTTCGACGGCAGCCCCGGCCTTCACGCCGAGCTCCTCCGGCAGCCCGTACATCCTGCCGGCGAGCACCGTGACTAGGGGCCTGAGCCTTTTCCCCCCAGCTAATATGAGGTGCTTTGATGCGTCGTACAGGTACTGTGGTTCCCCACTGAGTAACTCGAGCATAAACGAGTCCGTCATCTTAGCGACTTTCTTAGCGTAGTCGAGCATCCTGCTTATTAGGTCGCCGCTTACCTCATGCATTTACTGCACCTGTTCTAACGTATAAGCGCTCTTATATTGAGTGTGCGCACGCGGCGCATGAGAGGCCTCTCTGCCTGACCCACTCCAGGAGCTCCCCCTTAATTACTACCCTGGCCTTACTCCTTAGCTCGTTAACAGAGGAGAAACCTGCTAGGGAGACCGCTAAACTAATTCCTTTGATGAAGGTGTTGAGGTACTCCTTCAGATCACCGCGAATGACGTGGATGAGCGCGGGTCTCGCAAAGCCCGCTATGTTGGCCCCGAGGGCTAGGGCCTTAACCACGTGGGTCGGGTCACGGATGCCTCCGCTGCCAACGATAGTAGCGTCGGGGGCTGCTGACCTGACCTCGATTATTGAGGCAGCAGTGGGTATACCCCATCCGATGAAGTGCTTGGCTAGGTTCTCCTTGAGGCTATCACCGGCCTCGCCGGCCCTTATCTTCTCTATGAGTACCCAGTTAGTGCCGCCTGCCCCAGCTACGTCGAAGTACTTGATGCCCTTACGCCGGAAGAGCGCCGCCACTTCCGCGCTAAGCCCGTTCCCGACTTCCTTTATCATGATGGGGATCCCTAACCTATCAGATATCTCCTCGACCCTCTCTAGGAGGCCTGTGAAGTCAGGGGATCCCTCTGGCTGGACGGCTTCCTGGGCGGCGTTGAGGTGGATCGCTAAGGCGTCCGCCTCGATCATCGAGATAGCTCTCTCGAGCACCTCGAGCCGGGCCTTCGCCGCCTCCGCCGCTCCTATATTAGCGACTATGGGGATGCTCGGAGCCCTCTCCCTGACCACACGGAATGTGTACCCGAGCTGGGGATTCTCTAGGGCCGCCCTCTGGCTACCCACACCCATCGGTATGCCGATCTCCTCGGCCGCTTCCGCTAGCGACGCGTTGATCTTCTCTGTTCCGGGCGCGCCGCCGGTCATGCCGGTTATCATTATCGGTGCGGAGATCTTCCTCCCGAGGAATGTCGTCGTTATGTCAACCCTTGAGGGGCTGGGCGGGTATGCCTGGTGAGGGATGAGCACGTGCTCGAACCATGTTGTGAGGGGGCCCTCAACATTCTCGTTGAGCACTATCCTTATGTGGTCTAACTTCCTTGAGGCGTTCAGGTCGTTTATCGATACCATACCACCGTACCGATGAATGGCTTACCCGTGAGCAAATTAAATAAGTTCCATCTCCTGCTGCCGTTCACCACGTACGCCCTCCCCCAGCCCCTAGCGTGCTTCAGGCCCTTAACGAGCTTACTCCGCATACCCCCCGTCACGTCCGTCTTGCCTGAACCTCCAACGAAGCCAAGGGCCTCAGAGGCCGAGATCTCCCTGATTAGGCGGGCATCGGGCGACTTCCTGGGGTCCTTGTCGAAGATCCCGTCTACATCGGTGACGAAGACCACCTCAGCATCACCCATTGCCTTCGCCAGGAGCCAGACGATGTCATCGCCCGATATGACCTTGTAACCGTCATCGCTGAGGACACCGTCCCCGAAGAGTACCGGTACAAGACCCCGGCCAACCATCTCGGCCGCGATGCCCAGCTCGCAATCAGGGCGCCCGGACTTTACCGCACAAACAGACCTCGTGGAGAGCGTGATCGCAGGGATCCCGGCCGCTATAAGTACCTGCGTTACCATGAGGCTTAACTCACTCATTAGGTAGGTGGTCCTCACATAGCACGACTCATCTATGACCCCTTCCCTGTCTAGGCACTCCCTCACAGAGGGGTGTCCGTAGGAGCCGCCGCCATGGACTATCGCTAGCGATAGGTCAGTCTTCCGCATCGCCGCCGCTATCTCCTCACCTATCCCGAGTAATGTGGGAATGTTAATGCTCAACGGTTCATCCTTATCGGTTATGACTGAGCCGCCGAGCTTGATGACATACCTCCTCATGTATTTGCACCCAGGCTGAATTCCAGGGCTACTGCGCGCCCCATATCACGTACCAAGATAATGTTTCCGTCAGATACGGGCACGCCATAGAGTGCGTGCCATAGGCCCCTGTGTATCCTAGCTAGGTGATCGATCCCTCCCCCTTCACCAGCAAGCGCCTTTGCCGCCTCTATTGTCACGTACCCCGCGATATGGGTGATCGCTGAGTCGAAGTTCTCCGGATCCACGTACCTCATCGGGTAGATCCTTGCCGGCTTAATGGTTACCCTAGCCCCGTAGCCTAGCTCGATAGCTCCCTCGCCCTCACGCCAGACATACGGACCGCCTATCACTGGAGAAAGCCTCAGGCCAACGACTTCCTCGCCGAGGCCGAGGCGCCTATCAATGATTTGGGCGGCCTCAAGGATACTCTTGTCAGTCTCGCCTGCGAGGTACTCTATGAGCGCTGTAGTCATTGCTAAGTACTCCCATATCATCAGCCCTGGGCGGGCGAGGATCACGGGCCTGATGCTCGGTAACTCACCAACCTCCTCTTTCAGAAACTCGGTAAATGCTTGATACATCATGACTGCGTGATTGCCTGGCTGGGCCTCGCCTCTCTCTCCCTCAGCTATCCTGACACGGATCTTCTCATTTGTCGGTAGAAATAGAACCGGGTTCCTCTTTCCCGGTATTGGCGTGTGCAGGAACGGCACACACGCATCGTATACGAACTCCCTCCCGCTTTCCTCGGCCTTCAGCTGTGGTACCCCCTTAATTCCGTTCTCGGTCTAAAAGAACCTAACACTGGCGTACCCGACGACGGCGTAGGTATCACCTGTGATGTCTCCGGAGGTGGCGTACTTCAGTACCTCGCCCCCCGAGCCTCCCATGAGCCTGGTGAACTCCATAGCGGTCATGACTGGGCCGGGACCGCACATGCTTATCCTGAGACGGTTAATTGTCTCGAAGAGACCGTCTACGTCGAGGCTAGTTATTTTCTCGAGGGCCTTTCTGTCTTTGGCGTGTGCTGACTCGTTCGGTTCGTAGTGGGTCATGTCGCTGGACGCTATTACGACGACGTCCCTTCTGAGGGAGTTCGCGGCCTCAAGGATTGACTTCGCTAGGTCCCTAGCTATTGAGGGTGTCTGGTAGAGGAGGGCTATGGGGACTATGCGTACCTTACCGAAGATGTACTGGAGGAAGGGTAGCTGTACCTCTATCGAGTGTTCCTGCTCGTGCGCTCTCTTATCGGGTCTCGCGTACTTCGACCTCGACACCAACTCCCTCGCGAGTTCCCCGTCTATCAGTACCTCACCCAGCGGCGTGAGCCACTTGCCCTCCGGGTAAACGGCGACGGGCTCCCCGTACCCGGTGTGGTTGGGGCCGAGGATGACGTAGGTATCCGCCCTCCCTTCGAGCGCTATCCTGTAGTAGGTGTGGGCCGCCACCGGCCCGCTGTAGATGTAGCCCGCATGGGGTGCCATGAAGGCGTGTGACTCCCTTCTTCTTGTGGTGGAGGGCTTGGGTACCTCGCCCGGGCCGAACGAGTGTGTGAATGCCCACTCAATCCTCTTCCTCAGTGCTTCGGGGTCGGCCTCGTAAAACATGCCCGCCACTGCGGGGAGGCGGGCACTCACCTCGGCACCACCTTCGGTGCCTCGAACTCGTCTATCGGTATCTCTAGGTCAGCGTCCGGGGCTATCTCGCCCCTCTCCCTGAGTATCTGCCTAGCCAGGAGCCAGTAGAGGGTCGCTAGGGACCTCCTGCCCTTGTTGTTCCCGGGTATGACCAGGTCTACGTTACTTAGCTTGGCGTCGGTGCTCGCGAACGCCACGACCGGTATGCCCACCTCAGCCGCCTCGACTATCGCCTGCTGATCGATCCTCGGATCCGACACCAGTATGACTTCAGGCTCCACGTAGTACGGCAGGCTCGGGTTGGTCAGAGTGCCCGGTATGAACCTCCCAATTATTGCCCTCGCCCCCGTCACCTCGGAGAACTTCTGCACGGGCTTGAAGGCGTAGGTTCTGGCAGTTACTGCCAGGACCTCCTGCGGCTCGTACCTCGCCAGGAACTTAGCCGCCACCCTGATTCTCTCGTCCGTTTTCCTAATGTCGAGAATATAGGGGCCGTCGGGCTTCATCCTGTACACGAACTTCCTCATCGACTTGGTGCAGAAGTGCGTGCCGACGTGGACACCTGCCTCAAGATAGGTCTGTATTGGTACCAGGAGCTCTATTACCGCCCTCTTCTGCTCGGACACGGCTCACACCCTCCTTGGATAGGGAGCTATCTCCTTAATTACGTCCACGTGACTTATGAACATGCGGCGGCAGCAGTACCGCCTAACACCCAAATCATCGAGGACCTTCCCGGGGTCCTCACCGCGCTTTACCCTCTTAATGAACTCGTCCCACTTATCGCCGATCACTGCGCCGCACGTGAAGCACCTGACGGGGAACAGCATTCTTCTTTCACCTCACCTGTACGACTTCTGTCTCCATCTCCTCGCCGAGTACCTCATCCATTTCTCGGGCTCGGTCTGCCTGGGGTCGCCAGCGAGCATCGGGCGGCTGTACTCTTTAAAGAGCTGCTTGATTTTCTCGCTCCCCGTGTAAGCAACTATAGCCCTGGCTATCGCTGTTCTCACGGCGTCCGCCTGGGCCATCACTCCGCCGCCGTGAACGGTTACCTTAATGTCTATCTGGCCCCAGATCTCCTTGCCGATGAGGAGTAGGGGCTCCATCATCTTGAGCCTGGCCATCTCTATCGGGTATATCTCTATCGGTATGCCGTTAATCCACACCCTGCCCTTGCCTGGCTTGATCACTGCCCTGGCGATGGCAGTCTTCCTCTTGCCCGTAACTATTATTACCTTCTGCTTACTTGCCGCACTCATCCCTTCCACCCCAGTGAGCGAGCTATCTCAGCTACGGAAACACGGTAACCGCTGAGGCGGTCGGCACTAGCGTTCTCGAGCTTTATCATTTTCTTGTTCTTGAACTCTGGCGGCACACCTACGAAGACCTTCAGCCTCTTCAGCGCCTTAACACCTTTCCAGTTCTTCGGAAGCATGCCCTTAACCGCCCTCTTGAATATGGCCTCAGGAGTGCGAGGCCTCTTCGGCGACTGCTTCTGCGGGTTCCTAAGGGTCTTGAGCTCGAGCCATATCTTGTAGGAGTCCTTAACCATCTTGGGGTCGCCGCTCTCGACCGCCTTCTCTATGTTGAAGACGTAAACAGTGTACCCCTCCAGGAGGGCTTTAGCTACCTGTGACGCAAGCCTCCCCAGAATAAGGTTCTCCGCGTCTATGTAGACCACCCTCTCAAGGCCTGCCGAACTCATGCTATCACCCTCACACCACTGCCCCTAGGGTTCTCCCTCAAGAGATCCTCAATACTCATCACCCGCCCACCTGCCTGCTTGATCTTCTCTGCTGCTGAGAAGGAGAAGGAGAAAGCCGCCACATTAACAGGCTTCTCTATAGTGCCCGCGCCCAGTACCTTCCCAGGAACAACAACTGTCTCGCCGACCTCAGCATACCTGTTTATCCTGCTCACGTTCACGACGACCCTCTTCCTGGCCGGCCTGCTAAGGAGTTCCGCCACGTAATCCCAGATGGGTGCATTGTGCTCGTTAGCCGCTTTCTTCAGCTTCCGGATCAGCTTCCGCAACACTATGTTTGTCGGGCCTGTCCTCCTAACCACTACCGCTCCCCTCCGTGCCACCACCTAAGGTGTTCACGGTGTTTAAAAGCGTGAGTAGCTTAGACCTGACCTCCTTAGCGGCCTCGTAAAGAATCCTGCCCGCGTGTAGGGCGCCCGACGACTCGATCATGAGGTTGTACTCGTTGTCACGCCAGCCAAGCCTTATGGCCCCTGCCGGGCACGCCTTAAGGCACTGCCTACAGAGGTTACACTTCTCGCTGTCGACCTTCAGCTTACCCTTAACGATCTTCAGTGCCCCGGTCGGGCACACGGCAGCGCAGTCGCCGCAGTTGTCGCAGCGTTCCCAGTCTATCCTTATGTC
>WAOK01000068.1 GCA_015521325.1 Desulfurococcales archaeon
CGTTCGTCTCCCAGCATACACGGAACACCCTCAGCCCGAGCTCCCTCGCCCTCCCCGGTGAAGCCCCGAGAGGCCCTGTTAGATGCCCAGTCTGTGGGAGGGGGTGCGGGCTTGGGGAGGGCCTGATAGGGTATTGCGGTGTGCGAACACTGCGTAACCGGGCAGTGGTTCATGTGGTTGGGTCGCTCGATAGGGTGCCGGGCCTGTACTATTATGACCTGCACCCGACCAACTGCGTGGCTGGCCCCGTGTGCCCGGCCGCGACTGGGCTCGGTTACCCGGAGTACGCCCTTAGCCCGGATGGTGAGAGGGGTTACCTAAACATAGCCGTGTTCTACGGAGGATGTAACCTCGACTGCCTCTACTGTCAGAACTGGGAGCATAAGCTGATGGCTGTTAGGGGCGATAGGTTGCTCAGCATCGAGGACCTCGTTGAGGCTGTTAATGAGGGGACGACCTGCGTCTGCTTCTTCGGAGGAGATCCGGGGCCGTTCGCGACGCACGCCCTAAGGGCGGCTGAGGCGATGCTGGAGAGGGCTAGGAGACTCGGGCTGAGGGTGTTCCGTGTATGCTGGGAGACGAACGGTCTCTGGTCGCCCCCGCTCTGGAGGAGGGCCGTGAGGTTATCGCTGGTGACGGGCGGTATAGTCAAGGTCGATATGAAGGCGTGGAACCCTCACATATTCGAGGCCCTCACCGGGGCTTCACCTGAGCACCTCGAGATGATTAAGGAGAATGTGGCGTATGCCGCCCGCTTGCTGAAGAAGAGGCCTGAGCCGCCCCTCCTTGTGGTCTCGACACTCATGGTTCCCGGCTATGTCGGCCCCGAGGAGGTTGAGGGTATAGCGTGCTTCCTGGCAGGCCTTGACCCGGACATACCGTATGTGCTCCTGGCCTTCCACCCCGACCACGTGCTGAGCGACCTCCCACCCACTCCTAGGGAGGCCGCTGAGAGGGCTGTCGAGGCCGCGAAGCGATGCGGCCTGAGGAGGGTGTATGTGGGGAACGAGTGGCTCCTCACCTAGACCCGGCACCAACGACCGAGTTGTGGGAGTGATCGCCGCCGTTGAAGAGGTGTCCGGGGGAGGGCGTCAGTGCCTCCTGGCAATGATGATCGCTGCGAGGGCAACTAGCACCGCCACGGCTACTAGCCAGGGCTCTGGGACGGGCTCAGGCGCCTGGGCCGGGTCGGTGGCGGCGGCTATGGTTAGGGAGTACGTGCCGCTTGATGGGAGCTCCACCCTGAACTCCCATACGTACTTCATGGTCCACTTCTCGTAATTGCCGACGTTGAAGACGTTCTGGTAGCCCGCGGAGGTCTGGTTGACGGATATGGCCAGCGTCACGTTCCTCCCCACCCTGGCTGAGGGGTTAGTGACCTCGACGTATGGTGTGTCCCCGCCGTATGGGTTCTGCACCCCTATGTCGTCACCATGCAGGAGAAGATCCTCGACGTCTGGGGAGGCTGAGAACATTATGTAGAGGTTCGCCGGGAGGGCACCGCCTAGTTCCTGCACCCTACTCGCGTTTATGACGTACTCAGCGACAACTCCCTCATAGCCCGGGCAGGCCCTTATGGTCTTCTCTATGACCCCGTCCGGGGACGCCAGGGTCGCGTAGGCGCACCCCCTCGCGTCGGTGCCGTAGTCGACCACGCTGTACGTGTCGCCCGAGTAGTCCTTGCTGAGGGCGTCGAGCCACTTATCAGTGAAGAGCGCGGCGTGGGCGGTACTACCGTTCCAGTAGTCGGGGCGGCAGCAGTCACCAGTGTAGTAATCCATTGTCGGCCCGACGACCTGGTAGGGCTGCCCATCAGCCCCGATGCCGAATGCCCAAGGCACCGCGCCGCCCACTGGGTCGATGACGGCCATGAACCTGTCGCTCGTGAGCACCACCTCATCGACGCCGTCCCAGTCGATGTCCTTTAGTGAGGCGCTGGTTGAGGGGCTCGCGAGCCAGTGGGCTGCCTCGATGAGCACGTTAGTGTAGCGGAGCCTCTGAGCGAACGCCATCTCCCACCCGGAGACGTCGTGGAGGCCGTCCCCGTCCCAGTCGGCGTCGTCGTGCCAGGCCGTCTCGTACGCCATCGCCCAGAGCGTGACCAATGCGAGGTCGCGGAAGTGGTTCGCCGGTGCGTCGCCGAGGGCGGCGTAGAGGTCCCCGAGGATGGTGCCCGTGGTCCATACGTCGCCGACCTCCTTAGTGTTCTCCGTAAGAGCCGGGCTGGAGTCGGGGCCGAGGCCTGAGTACGCTTCCTCGGTGCTGGTCCCCCAGTACCAGCCGTCGTAGGCCCTCCTGTAGTCGTACGGGTAGTTCTGGACCCAGTCCTTGATGTACTGGTAGGTGTCGTACCCGCAGTAGTAGCCGTCGTCGTATGTCCAGTCACCGTTCTCGAGCCAGGTGACGACGTCCCCGAGCTTAACGACCTGTATCCAGGGGTGCTGAGCGACCCACCTGATCGTTGCCTCATACCTCCCGGGGTTCCCGGTGTCCCACCCGGCCACCCCCGCGGCCTTCTCCCAGTCATCGGCGTATATGAGGACATGGTGCTGGTCACCGTTCTTGGCGAACCACGCCCACTCCCTCCTCAGGTTTATGTCTGCGCCGCCGTCCGTGTTGCTTAGGACGTACTGCTGCATTTCCCAGTCTATGAAGAAGACCCAGAGATCGGCCCCGCCCGTGTAGGTTGTGTTGTAGCGGTGGGGCTTCCAGTGATTACCGTCCCCGTCCCAGTCGTCGTGGTGGGTGTTCCCGTCAAGGATCACGGCCTTGATCCCCGCGGCTGCGAGCGTGCTGGATATGTTGGTTCTCTCATCATCCCATGTGCGCTCGGGTACCCACGCCACCACGGGCGTCACTCCGAGTGTCTGGTTAACCACGGCTGAGTAATACCGAATTGAGGGCTCGTTGATGTCTGGGGGGAAATACGCCGTTATGTACTCGGCCCACACACCCCCGATTATCTCCGCTATACCTTCCTGGGTCAGGTTCCTGACGTAGTCGATGAACTCGGGCTGCCACCACATGAAGGAGGCGAGGAGCGTGCCGCTCATGTGTATCGAGACAGGTATGGGCCTGTTCGCCAGCTCGCTCACGTTCTCGTGCACCTTCAGTATGTACCAGTAGGAGTTGGTTGAGTTCGGGTCGTTTAGTGCCCTGTTGTCTGTTAGTGCCTGGTTCCCGTGATGAACGAAGGCCACCTTAGCTGTGCCGACGTTGTCCGTCGAGAATATGGGTGCGGAGTCCCAGGTATCGTCGCTGAAGTCGTCGTTGTGTATGACGTCCCCGAGCCACTTATTCCCGGATGAGTCGACCCAGGTCGTGGCGACCCTGTACCAGACCTGCGTCGTCTGGCCCCAGCCGTAGTTGCTGAGGACGTCGCTGGAGACCCATACCTCGATGAAGTCCCAGTTCGCTGTGAACGCTACCCTGACGAGGCCGCTTGACTGATCCGCTACGGTGTTCCAGTTATAGTCCATCACCTTGTAGTTCCCTGTGTCGTAGATGCATATCACGAGGACCCACTGGTAGTTATCCGCAGGTATGTAGACCCCGTTACCGTTAGGGGACTTGATGTAGTCCGGGAGCCAGCCCTGGTAACCGGGGGCGCCTGACCACCCAATCAGTATGTAGAGGTCGAGGGCGTCAGACACGTCAGTGCTCGAAGCCACCTCGGCCCCGTAGGCGAGGTCAAGCAAGTCAACCCTCCAGTAACCCCCGTCCGGCCCGGCGGCGTAGTAGGCAGCCACGAGGTCCCTGCTATCCTCATAGAAGGAGCTGTAGTTGACGTCATCGTCGAGGTCGTCGAGAGCGTCCACGGAGTCGTAGCTCCACTCGTACCCGAGCCCATCTATTCCTAGGTAGGTTTGTGCCTTAGTCGTCCAGGGGGAGAGCTGGGTGAGGGAGGCTAGGGCCGCGAGGGCGATAATCGCGAGCAGGGCTAATGCTGGTGACCGCAAAGGCGACCAACCCAATAAATTCTCCTGTGGTCGGCGAATAAAGTGTTGGGTTATGCGGGAACTGCGTGGCCGGAGGCCCTAAGCATTTCGTGGTATAGGCGGTGGTATAGGCCCTTCCTCGCCATGAGCTCCTCATGGGTTCCCTCCTCAACAACCTTGCCGTCCTCGATCACTATGATGCGGTTCGACTCCCTCGCCGTGTTGAGGCGGTGCGCTATCACGATCCCTGTCCTCCCTGCGAGGAGTTTCCTCATGGCGTTCCTTATCATCGCCTCCGTCGCCGGGTCCACGCTCGATAGTGCCTCGTCGAGGATCACGATCGCGGGGTTCTTCAGCATGGCCCTAGCTATCGCTATGAGCTGTTTCTCACCCGTCGAGAGCCTCTTACCGGCCTCACCCGCGTCGGTGAGGTAGCCCTTCGGGAGCCTCTCTATGAACGGGTGTATGCCGAGCTTCTTACACACCTCCACTACCTCCTCATCGCTCGCTCCGGGCCTGCCGAGCCTTATGTTCTCCATGATGGTGCCGGGGAACAGGTAGGTCTCCTGCGGCACGTAAGCTATGCTCGCCCTAAGCGACCTGAGAATCACTCTCCTAGTATCTACTCCGTCTACCTTAACAGCCCCTTTCTGGGGGGTGTAGAACCTCATTATGAGGTTCGCTATAGTCGTCTTGCCGGCCCCCGTCCTGCCCACAAGGGCCACTACCTCGCCGGGCCTCACGACAAAGCTCACTCCCTTAAGAACAGGCTTGCCGGGCTCGTACCAGAACCACACGTCCTCAAGCCTGACCTCACCCCTGACGTTCCTCAGCTCAACAGCCCCGGGCTCGTCCCTCTCCACCTCCTCGGAGTCGAGGACCCCGTAGATCCTCTCCGCCGCTGCCAGCGCTGCCTGGAGGGAGTCGTACATGTTTATGAACTGGGTTATGGGCCTGCTCATCCTGTTCACGTACTGTATAAAGGCGATCACCATCCCAATGCTAACGGCTCCAGCGCCGACTAGGTAGGCACCGTAGACGATGACCGCGACCGTTGACAGCGCTGTCGCGAGGTCCATGGACGGCCAGAAGAGTCCCATGAGCTTCGCCACCCTCACATAGGCGCTAGCAGTCTCCGCCGAGACACCCCTGAACGACTCGACGACGTCCCTCTCCCTACCGAAGGCCTTGATCACCTCCACCCCCGCCACCGACTCCTCAACGACGGCCGTCGCCTCAGCCACCTTCCTCCTCGTGACCCTGTAGGCTGAGCGCAGCCTCCTCCCGAAGATCCTCGCTATGAGGATGAGGAGCGGCACGTTCGCTAGGGCTACTAGCGTCAGCGGCGGGCTGACGTACGCCATCACGGCCACGATCCCGGCCAGGGATATCATGTCGCCGAGCACCGAGAGTATGCCTGAGACGAGGACGTCGTTGAGCGTGGACGTATCGTTTATAGTGACCGAGATCAGGTCGCCTATCCTGCGCTTCGTATAGAATGAGAGGCTGAGGGACTGGAGCTTCCCGAAGACCGCCAGCCTCAGGTCCCTCAGGTATAGCTGCCCAACGGTCTGGATGCTGTATGTCCTCGCCATTAGGGAGGCCCACTGCCCGAGCAGGAGCCCGAGGTATATCCCGGACATCGTTGCCAGACCAGTCACGTCAGCGGTGAGGATGTAGTGGTCTATTATGAGGCCTAGCACGTAGGGTGCCGCCAGGCTGGTTAGGGTGTACGCGACTATTGAGGCGGTTATCACGGCTATGAGGGCCGCGTACCTGCTCAGGTCCCCGGCAACGCGTTTGAGGAGCTCCCAGGCGGATGCCTCGTACGTGCCCTCTGACAGCGCCGTCCTGAGGAACATGCTCATCCCTTACCACCCACCGCCTCCCTTATTATTCTCCAGTACCTGCCCCTGGCGGCGAGGAGCTCCTCATGAGTGCCCTCCTCAACAATTACCCCGTCCTCCATGACCACGACCCTGTCAGCCAGCGCGGCGAGGGAGGGCCTCTGACTAACAATTATCGCCGTCCTACCCCTCAGTATGTCCCTCAGATCCCTAACGAGCGCCGCCTCCGTCTCGGCGTCGAGGTTAGATACGGGGTCGTCAAGGAGGAGTACCCTCGGGTTCTTGACGAGGGCCCTGGCTATCGCTATGCGCTGCCTCTGCCCGCCGGAGAGGGTCACACCCCTCTCACCTATGACCGTGTCGTAGCCCTTGGGCAGGGTCATTATGAAGTCATGGATCTTCGCAGCCTTCGCAGCTGCCACGATCTCCTCCATGCTCGCCCCAGGGTTACCGAGCGCTATGTTCTCCCTAACGGTGCCGCTGAAAATGAACGGCTCCTGATGAACCATCGCCACGTGCTTCCTTAGGGACTCGAGCTTAATCCTTCTTATGTCGATCCCGTCGATCGTTATCCTGCCCCTGTCCGGGTCATAGAACCTTAGGAGTAGCTTGAGTAGCGTGGACTTTCCCGAGCCCGGCGGACCCGTTATCATTACCTTCTCTCCGGCGCCCACCCTCAGGTCAACGCCTTTCAGGACGGGCTTGCCCTCCACGTACGAGAACCAGACGCCCTCGTAGGCGACCTCACCCCTTACGTTCTTAAGATCTATCGCTCCCGGCTCATCCCTCACCTTCGGGGCGGACTCAATGATCTCGAATACCCGCTCAGCGGCGGCGAGCGCCCTCTGCACAGAGCTTATCATGAATCCGAGGGCCCTCATGGGCCACATGAGCAGGGTAAGGTACGTAACGAACGCCGTGAGCTCGCCGATGCTCAGACTACCGGCTATGACCCCCTGCCCACCGAAGTACAGCACCGAGGCCAGGGAGAGCCCAAGGACGGCGTGGGAGGCGTTACCGTAGACGGCCCTCACCTTAGCTGCCTTGAGGGAGAGGTTGGCGAATGCCTCGTTCTCCCTGCTGAACCTCTGTATCTCGAGTTCCTCGATCCCGAGGGACTTAACCGTCTTTATCCCGGCGAGGTTGCTCGAAACTACTGACGCGAGAACCCCTAGCTGGTGCCTTATTCGCTGGTAGAGGGGCCTGATGAGGAGCACGTACCTGATGTTGACGGCCGCCATAACGGCCATGGCCACAGCGATCACGGCCGAGAGTCTGGGGGACATTGTGAACATGTAGTAGAGGCTCATACCGGCGGTCATCGATATGTTCACAAGGTTGCGGACCTGCCACGAGAGCGCCCTAGCGAGCCTGTCGGTGTCGTTCGTTATCCTCGATATGAGCTGGCCGCTCGGGTGCTTATCGAAGAACTCCATTGACTGCGAGTGTATGGCCTCGAAGGCCGCCACCCTGAGGTCGTGGGCCACCCCCTGCGCGAGTTCGGCTGTGGCGTAACGGGTCACGTACCACGCGACCCCGCCAGCCGCAACAACCGCTAGCAGGGTGAGCGCGGGAGTTATTGCCGCTGTGTAGTCCCCTGCGGAGACCCCGGCGTCTATTGCCCACCTCAGTATGATGGGTCCAACACTGACTGTGTTGGCGTATATTACTACGGAGGCTATGGAGAGCGCTAGCAGGCCCCAGCGCCTCATCATCAGCCTGATCAGCTTGGCCGCAACCGATCTCGGCATCTGCTGCTCCGCACCAGATGATCTCGCCGTGCTCCATAAATTGGTTTCCACTGCTTCATCATTTATTTCTCGTCAAGAAACATGTTACTTATAGTTTCGTTCACAAACCACTTTTTACCTCTGTAGCTAATTAAACGATCGGAGATGGAGGGCTTGGGGATACTTAACAGAATAATCCGCAGGGACTCCAGGCAAAGAGAGGACACCGCGCCGAAGATACCTGGGGAGGTCGTCGCTACCAAGGAGATCGGGCCCGGCGGATTGCCCGAGGAGGCGCTGAAGGAGTTCGTGAGGGAGGGGGACGGCGTTACAGTTGCCAGCATCGAGTTCGGCGAGACAGCACTCGTCATAGCCTCATCCCGTTCATGGTCGAAGGCTGTCTTCATAAACAGCGAGTACATGAACCCCGTCAAGGGCTTCGAGGCGCTCGAGAAGGCCGTGCTGAGCGGGCAGAGCTACCGCGTCGAGCTCCGCTCCGCCTCAAGGGCGGAGGTGGAGGAGTTCATGCTTGCCGCAGGCTCAGCAGTTATCGACGACCCTGTACCCATAATAGAGCAGGTCGTCAGGCAGGCCATACTCAAGAGCGCTGCCAGGGTGAGCGGGTGGGGGATCGACTCCTCCCTCTGCGGCGCTGAGGAGGTCTTCCTCAACAAGATCTACCCACACCTTAGGAAAGTCATCGACAAAGACC
>WAOK01000069.1 GCA_015521325.1 Desulfurococcales archaeon
ACCAAAACCAAAGAAAAACAACTAAACACACCAACCAAAACCCATACCCCAAACACAGCTAATGATAGCACTGGATCTTTTCAACTCTGTCTTAGATTCAGCTGACTTAGGCATAAAGAAGACAATAGTTCCCCTCGTGCTCTTTCAACTCTGTCTTAGATTCTCCCTCTCCCGCCCTGTCTTCGCCGACCACCCACCAGGCACTCTCGGCCTCGTCTTTCAACTCTGTCTTAGATTCTCGGCGGTACTGGGCAGGTGTCAGTACTAGCGCCTGATGCTGACTTTCAACTCTATCTTAGATTCTCACAGCAAGAGGGTGACGCTCGTCGGTGTCCACGCCGGGTTCTCTTTCAACTCTATCTTAGATTCTCTTGTTGGTGTCGGTGTCGGTTGGTATGACGGAGATGTAGCTTTCAACTCTATCTTAGATTCTCCCGGGAACAGGTGCTTCAGCACCCTCCCGACCTCGCTGTAGAGCCTTTCAACTCTATCTTAGATTCTCGGTAGGAGGATACCTTACGGTAAGATAACTACTGAGTTGCTGCTTTCAACTCTATCTTAGATTCTCGGTGGTCTCTGGTTAAGGTGGGTAGGGGCAGGAGTTTCACTTTCAACTCTATCTTAGATTCTCCGGGAGACTATTCGTTAGGGCCGAGTTAGAGCACGTGAGGAGGCTCCTTACTTTCAACTCTATCTTAGATTCTCACTGGGGAAGAAGTTGGCTTCAAGAGTTCCGCACCTCATCTTTCAACTCTATCTTAGATTCTCAGATTATATAATGAGATAGTTAAGGCATATAAGAAGGAAAACTTTCAACTCTATCTTAGATTCTCCCATAGCACAACACCGACTCGTCTGTTGTTATTGTCAAGCCTTTCAACTCTATCTTAGATTCTCTGAGGTGGGTTTTTGTTTGGTTGTGTTTTTGTTTTTCTCTATTGTAGATGTGCTGTTATTAGGTATATTCGTGTTTGTTTTCGTGGGTCTGTCTTAAATGCTTTGCTGTTTCTGTTCTTTTGTGTTTGATGGAATTTTATGCTTGTTTTCTTTGTTCAAAATTGTGTTTTGTATTATTTGCTTTCCCTTTAATTCCAGGGAATTCTCTAGTAATAGTATTGAGGATGATAACGGAATTTGAGAGGTGATCGCGTTTTGGGTTTATTAGGCGTATACAAAATCCCGGAAATTTCCGGGATGTTTGGGGGCTCTGTTTATTGGGGGCTGTGTGTAGTTTTGTGGGTGTGTTTTGGTTGCATGAGTGGGCTTTGGCTGAGGCTGTTGTGTTGTCTGTGGTTGAGTTTGCTAGGTCTAGGGGCGCTTCTAGGGTTAGGCGTGTTGTTGTTTCGTTGGGTGAGTTGCAGGCTATTGATAGGGAGATTCTGTCGTTTGCTCTTGAGGAGCTTAGGAAGGGCTCTCCTGTCCCAATTGATGAGTTCGTTCTTGAGGAGGAGGAGGCTGTGTTTAGGTGTAGGGCCTGCGGGTTTGAGTGGAGGCTGAGGGATGTTGGGGGGCTTGGTGAGGAGGTGCGTGAGTACATTCACTTCGTGCCTGAGGTGGTGCACACGTACCTTAGGTGCCCGAGGTGCGGGTCCCCTGACTTCGAGGTTGTGAGGGGTAGGGGTGTGAGGATTAAGGAGGTGGTTCTGGGGTGATGCCTGAGGCCCTCATAGAGGACCCTAGGCTCGTTGCTGTTGGGGAGAGGCTTAGGGGCGTGAGGCACGTCGTCGCGGTGCTCTCTTCCAAGGGCGGTGTGGGGAAGACCTTCGTGGCGACGATGACCGCCGTCGCCCTCGCCAGGATGGGTTACGGGGTCGGCCTCATGGACATGGACGTCACGAACCCGAACGCCCACATACTCCTCGGCCACGATGTGGAGGGCAAGCTACCGGAGGAAGAGAAGGGGATAGTGCCGCCGCTGGTGGCGGGCGTGAGGTTCATGACTATAGCCTACTACACCGGCGAGAACCCCGCTCCCCTTAGGGGCGAGGACGTCGCTTCGGCGATCAGGGAGGTCCTGGCGATAACGAGGTGGGGGCACCTGGACTACCTAATCATTGACACACCCCCCGGCATGGGGGACGAGCTGATGGAGATACTCACCACCATAAGGAGGGCGGAGTCCGTGATGGTGACGACCCCCTCACCCCTCTCACTCGTCTCCGCGAGGAGGCTCGTCAAGCTACTGAGGGTGGGCCTCTCGAGGGTCGTTGGAGTGGTCGAGAACATGAGCAACCACCCCAACGAGCAGGTCATAGACCTCGCGAAGGAGGCGGGGGCTGAGTACCTAGGCAACATACCCTACACGCCGGCGGTCGACGAGCTCGTCGGTAGGCCCGAACAAGTGCTGGAGACTCCTGCGGGGGAGGCGATAAAGGAGGTCGCTAAGAAGCTCGCCGCCCTCCTCCCCTAGCCGACATCCTCGCGGTCGATAGTCTGTTCAGGGCGTACACGAGGTCAAGCCCCCTTACCTCCGAGTACGCGGGCCCTCCCCTATCCCCGAACACCTTCGCGGGGCCCTCACGCATTAGCTCATCAACAGCGTCAGCAACCTCCCTAACACCCCTGCCCCTCATGATTGACGCCCTAGCCAGGAGGTGGGCCACCGTGACCATCTGCCCCTCCTCAACGAGGTGGGGGTTGAGGACGAGGTCTACCGGAACCCTCAGGTTCCTGGCCTGGAGCCTCCCGGCCGCGACCTTAGGCTTCTCGAGGGGATCGAACCACGCAACCACCCTAGGCCTCGGCGGCCTGTACTCGCGCTCCTCCGGCTGGAGCCCTATTAGTGACTTGGCCTCCTCGGTTACGTCCTTGGGGCGGTAGGCCTCCATCAGTATGACCTTATCCGCCACAGCTATGAGCTGGGAGGAGCCTGAGGACACGATTATGAGGGATATGCCGTGCGCCCTCATCGATCTTGCCAGCTCCGCGAGCGGGGTCGTGGTCCTCCACCTCGTTATCTTCTTCGCCAGAGGGTCGCTGTAGAGCATGTTGGTTGCTGAGGTGTCCTCATCGAGTATGAGGACGTCAGCACCGGCCTCCACAGCCTCCTGGATGGCGGCGGCGAGGGAGGTCGCGCCGCTCGCGTCCTCCGTGCTGAAGCACGCCGTGTCCTCCCCACTGGGTAGGTCATGGATCATTGGGGATATGTCTACACAGGACACCCTCCTACCGTCTTCGGAGCGGACGGCCATGGCCTCCCTAACAGTCACCACGAGCTCCCTCCCGTCGCCGGGTATGTGGTCCCACACGCCAGCCGCTATCGCCTCAGCAAGCGTGGTCTTGCCGTGGAAGGCTGACCCAGCTATTACGGTCACGCCCCTAGGGACACCCATCCCGGTGAACGACCCCAGCTCCCCCAGGTCGATCTCCACCCTCATGCTGGGAGGGGACTCGAACGGGACGGCCCCCTCGAGTGGCTCCTCGCACCCGCCGCACGCCCTAGGCAGTACTGAGCCGTCGCCGACGAACGAGACAAGGCCCTTACCCCTGAGCCTCGCCCTAATGCTCTCCTGCACGAGCCACGCCCTCACCCACTCCCGGACCCTCGCCGGGTCAGGCCTGACGGCCCTCTCTACGGCGGCGGGCAACCTCCTAAGGAGGGTCTCCCGGGCCTCGTCACCTAGGACACGCCTCCTTCTGGAGGGGAGCCCTACCCTGACCAGGAAGACAGCTCTATCACCCACTAACCTCGAGGCGGAGCGCCTGAGGATCACGGGCCCGGGCCTGGGCACGCTCAGCCCGCATGAGTGGCCCTCACCGCATCTCCTCGAGACCTTCCGGAGCTCCTCCCTCAGGGCCCTGTGGAGGTAGTCAGCCACAGGCACCGGGTGCTTGAGGAGCTCCTTGGGGAGCCCGACCCTCGCCTCAGCCCTGACGATGGAGGGTGGGGCGAAGGGGTCGGGCTGTACCCTCACGACCTTAAGGGTGACTTCCCCTACGAGCTCCCGCGCCTCAGCGAGCTCCTTATACGCCCCGTAACCCCTGCCCCCGATCCTCCTGAGCACGGAAGATATCGACTTGCCCCCGTTCCTCAAGACCTTCACCGGCCCCGCTCTACTTCCGGTAACGATTTTTAAGGTGGTCTCCGCCGAATATCATGCTGGGTGAGATAATGCGCCAAATGAGATAGTTAACCCGGGAGGCCCCAAACAGAATGATGCGGTGCGCGGGAGGGGAGGCAAGCTAAAGAATATTCGAGACCGAACAAGAGCCCTACACCCTCCCAGGCCCGAGACCCCCGAACCCCTATTCCCTCCGATATTCATCTCCACAGCCTTCAGCTACGTCGAGGAGGCGGGCTCCATCAAGAGCTACAGAGGCAAGCCGATCAAGTACGGCAGGGAGGAGCACCCCAACAACCTCGTTCTCGAATACATCATCGCTTCCCTCGAGGAGGCTGAGGACGCCGTAGTAACGAACTCTGGTATGGCTGCCGTGACCGCTGCCCTCATGGCGGTGCTCAGGCCCGGGGACGAGGTCGTCATACCCTACGAGGCCTACGGCGCCACCCACAGGGCCCTGGACGCGCTTGCAGCCAAGATGGGCCTGAGGATTAAGAGGGTGTGGCCGTCCGCGGAGGCCATAGCGGAGGCGGTTTCGAGGAGGACCCGCCTCGTATTCACGGAGGTGATGACGAACCCCACCCTGAAGGTCGTCGATGTTAAGGGGCTGGGTGAGGTCGTTGAGGGGTCGATGCTCATCGTCGACAACACCTTCACGACACCCATACTCGTGAAGCCCCTCAGGCTGGGAGCGTCGGCAGTCGTGCACAGCCTCACGAAGTACGTGGCCGGCCACAACGACGTACTGGGCGGCGCCGTCGCCGGGCCCGCGGAGCTCGTGGGGGATGTGTGGGAGTGGAGGAGGATCCTCGGCACGTCCCTCCAGCCCCTCGACGCCTACCTCACAACCAGGGGTGTGAAGACGTTGCACGTGAGGTTCGAGGCAATGAGTAGGAACGCGCTGGTCCTCGCTGAGTTCCTTGCCGAGCACCCCCTCGTTGAGGAGGTCCACTACCCAGGCCTCAGCACCGACCCGTACCACGGCATAGCGAGGAGGCTCTTCCTCCGCGACCTCTACGGTGGTGTGGTCTCGTTCAGCCTCCGCGGCGGCGGTGAGGCGGCGAAGAGGTTCCTCCGGGCCCTTAGGCTCGTGTTCCCGGGCCCGAGCCTCGGGGGGACGGAGTCCCTGGCTATGCTACCTGCCGAGTCATCGGCGAAGTACATACCGGAGGAGGTGAGGGAGAGGCTCGGTATAAAGCCCTCGCTGGTCCGCCTCTCGGTCGGGTTAGAGGACGTTGATGACCTGATAGAGGACGTTGACGCCGCACTGAAAAAGGCTCATGCGTAGTACTGCCCTAACTCCCTGGCGAGCTCGTCGAGGAACCTCAGCCTCTTGGCTGGATCCGGGTGGGACGAGAATATCTCTAGGGCCCCCGTCAGGGATCTCCTGGACTTTATCCACTGAACCACCCTGTCGATATCTATGTATCTGGGGTCGGCGTCCATCAGCGGGGCCTGCTCGGGGTCAGCTATCAAGAGGGCCTTGAACTTTGACGCCGACGCCACCGCCTGCGGGTAGTAGTTCTTGAGTGTGCCGCTGGCCACGAGTATCCTCGCGAGGGCCCTCTGCAGCTTCACAGCCCCGCCAGGCACGACCAGGGCTGAGTGGGAGTCGGCGTAGTACTCCCTCAGTCTGCTGAGGTAGAGTATGACAAAGTTGAAGATGAAGGAGAACGCCATCAGCCCCAGCCCTATGAGGGGTAGGAAGGCGGCGGTGCTGGAGCGCCGGTCCCCGACCCCGAACCAGGCGCTGTACATGAGTATCCTCCCGAGCCAGAACAGGATCGCGGGTATGATGGAGGCGATCATCATTATCTCGACGTCCCTATGCACTATGTGACCTATCTCGTGCCCTATCACTGCCTCCACCTCGTCCCTCGGGAGGTTGTTGAGGAGGCCCTTCGTGACCGCCACCTTATACCCCGTGAAGACGTTCCCATAAGCGAATGCGTTCGGCACGTCCACCATAGCTATCATCGCCTTAGGGGGCTTGCTCAGCCCCGACTCCCTCGCCAGCCTCTGGACGACGTCCTCCACCCAGGCGTACCTGCCGTGCACTGGCTTGACCCTGTACGCAGCCTCAATGATCTTTGGGCCGAGGAGCCATTGGAGGAGCTGGATCGACGCCACGATAACCACGGAGCCGATCGTGAGCGTTGCTAGGGAGGCGTTCGGTGCTAGGAGGTAGAATATGCCGAGCATCACCAGCGTCGCTAGCCCGAACACGAACGCTATCACGGCCGCCATCGTGGCCTTTAGCTTGATTAGTCCCATACCTCACACCCCCATCAATACTGTGTTCAGGCCTTAAACATGGGCACTGGCTGGAGGGCTTATCAGTAAGCCAGCGCACCAACCTAGACCGGGGGTAGCTTGCCCAGGCTCAAGGAGGTCGGGGAGACGGGGGCCCTCAAACTGATAGAGGCCATCACCAGGCACCGCTACGGCGGGGATCTACCGTACTGGGACGACGCGGCGGCGGTAAAGGTCGGGGATAGGTGGCTAGTCATAAGCATTGACGGCACACACTCAGAGTACAGCCTATGGCCGTGGATGAGCCTCGAGGACCTAGGGTACAGGGTAGTCATCGGGGCAGCCACAGACGTCATAGCGAAGGGAGGGGAGCCATTTGGCGCCGCGGTATCGCTCGGCGCACCCGCCTCGGCGTCGACGGAGGATCTTGAGGAGTTGATAAGGGGGGTCGTAATGGGGCTCGACACCCTCGACGCCAAGATGCTCGGGGGCGACACGAACAGGTCGCCGAGAGGCTGGTGGGTCGACGCAGTAGCTATGGGGTGGGCGAGGAAGCTCGTGCCAGCAGACTTCACCTCAGGTAAGCTCTGCGCCACGTCGTGCCTGGGGTACTCGGCCCTTAACGAGGCAGTCGCGGAGGGGTGCGAGGTTCCGGAGGACCTGCTCGTGAGGGCCGTCAAGCCGGAGCCGCCGACGGGCTTCCTAAGGGTAGCTGAGGAGGCGGTGGCGGCGACGGACATAAGCGACGGGGCCTCCTCTCTCTACAAGCACTTGGTGAGGAGGGGGCTCTCAGCGAGGCTTCATGAGGGGGCGGTCTGTGAGGACGTAATCAACGCCCTCGAGGACTGCGGGAGAGACGCTGCGTGGGTCCTGAACCACTTAGGGGAGGAGTACATTATCCTCTACCAGGGTGGGGAGTGCCTGTGCGACGTGGGCGAGCTCGTTGAGTCCGGCGAACCGAGCGTGAGATTGGGTGATAAGCCTGTCGAGCTCGGGTGGGACAACTTCTTGGGTAGGTCGGGGCTAGGGGCGTGAAGGGCTCACTTATCCGCCACCGACCTGAGGATTATGACGCGTTCCCCCTCCCTAACCCTCTCGTCCTCGCTGAGCACTGGCCTGAGTCCTCCCTCCCCGAGGACCGCTACGGGGACCAGCCTCGACCCCGGTGACCTGATCCTGGAGACCACCTCCTTAACGCTCATCCCGTCCTCTGACTTCGTCACGACGTGCTCGATCAGGTCGAAGAGCCCGCTCGCCGACGTGACGTCGTTTATGAAGTGCGCTACGCTGGGCTCGAATATCGCTGACGCCGCTATCCTCCCGAGTATCTTGGCCGGGACGACAAAGTCGGCACCGGCCTCCTTGATGAACTCGGCCGCCCTGCCCGACCCGGTCAGGGCTACTATCCTGGCCTCCTTGTTCACCCTCCTAAGAGCTAGCACGGCGTGGAGGGCCTTTGAGTCGTCCCTGTAGCAGACTATTATGTTCCTCACCCTGTCCGCCCCTGCCCTCATCAGGGTGTCGTCATCGTCTATGTCGCCGGCGACGAACTCCACGTCCTTGGGCGGCTGCTTAGGGGGCTCTGGCATGAGCCACCCGATCTCTGCGTGGGGTATGTTGAGCCTCACCTCCCTAATCGCCTCCCTGCAGGCGTCGCTGTCCCCAACCACGAGTATGTCGACCCTCTTCAACTTACCCAGACCCATCAACTTCCGCGTCGTCCTACTGATAAACTCCTCAGCAATCACGGACACAACGATGGTGAAGGCCGTGATGCCGACGACGGCCGCCTCCATAGCCAGGACCCTCCCAGCCCAGGTAACGGGGGTGACGTCGCCGTACCCTATCGTCGCCATCGTTATGACTGACCAATAGAAGGCGGTGGCGAGGTCGACATCATCCCGCCATCCCTCGAAGTAGTAGAATAGGAGGGCGTTGATCACAGCGACAGCGATGAACAGGGTGGCTATGTACGTCACCCTCCTCCGGAACGCCGCCCTGAACACCCTCCTCAGCCTGACGGTAAGCGTCGAGGTGACCACTACAGACAATCCCTGCACCCCGGCCACGATCAGCTGGTGCCAAGGGACTAAATCGGTTGCGGGAGAGCCGAGAAAGATCTTCACCGCGGAGATCACGAAAGCATAGCTCTTTTTACCGAGTCATCGAGTTTTTTGACGGTGAATTAATAGTGAGGCGCAGGTTTAGGGAAGGCCTCTCCAAGGCTGCCGGCATAGGGATCATCGTCATAATAATCATCGCCGCCATCGCTGGCTACCTCTACATGCAGTCCCAGGGACCGGCACAGACGACCACATCTCCCGAGACAGGGACCAGCCCGACCACCACAGCTACGGCCACGGGCACCACAACAACGACTACGAAGCCCGTGAAGGTGTTGGTGCTCTTCGACGTGGGCGGTAGGGGAGACCTCAGCTTCAACGACATGGCGTGGCTCGGTGCCGAGAGAGCTAAGAAGGAGCTCGGTGTCGAGGTGCAGTACCAGACCCCGCCTTCCCAGGCAGACATGAAGCCCCTGCTCGAGCAGGTCTCGCAGTCGGGCGAGTACGACCTCATCGTTCTGGTCGGCTTCCTCTGGACATCGGTGTTGAACGAGACAGCTGACGAGTACCCGAACCAGAAGTACGCTCTGATCGACTCCACGACAGGCGTGCAGAGGCCGAACGAGGTCGATATCCTGTTCCGTGAGCAGGAGGTAGCGGCCCTAATTGGCGTGCTCGCCTCCGGCATCGCTGAGAAGCTTGGCGGCGACAAGGTCGCGGCTCTGGCCGGTATGGACATCCCGCCGCTCTGGAAGTTCCACATAGGGTACCTATTCGGCATCCAGTACTGGAACAAGAAGACCAACAGCAACGTCCAGCTCCTCTGGGTCTACACAGGCACCTTCACCGACCCCAACGTCGGTAAGGAGCAGACCCTCCAGCTACTCCAGCAGGGTGCTAAGGTCGTATACGGATTAGCGGGCCTGACCCATCTCGGCGCCTTCGACGCCGTTAAGGAGTGGGCGCAGGAGCACAATGAGACGGTCTTCGCCATAGGCCAGGACGCTAGCCAGGAGTGGATCGACCCATACCACATAATCCTCTCCGGCGCTAAGAGGGTCGACGTCGCCGTCTACACAGCGATCAAGATGGTCGTAGAGAACAAGTGGCAGTCCGGCATCATCACCCTCGGCATCAAGGAGGGCGGTGTCGGGATCTGGGATCTGGACGGTGTAAGGGAGTTCGCCCAGCTAGCTGCCGAGCAGGGCAAGCTACCGGAGGGCATGACCCCCGACAAGGTCGTGCAGATAGTGCAGGAGATGAGGAACGAGTACATACCGCAGCAGGCCTGGGATCTCGCTAACCAGCTCGAGCAGATGCTCAAGAACGGAGAGATAAGCTTCAAGACCCCGCTGTCCCACGACGAGTACGACAGCATCATCAACGCCCTCCAGAACGGTGACCTCAACGCCGCCCTGGCCTCTGGACAGGTCGACCCATGAGGTGATTCGCTGGCGGTACATACATAAAGAAATGTTTTTACTCCTAACCCCACTCTTAACACAAGCCGAGGGGTGACTTATTTGGCCCAGACCGAGGAGGCACCAGCCATAGAAGCAAGAGGGATCGTGAAAGTCTACCCAGATGGTGTCGTGGCCCTAAAGGGCGTTGACCTAGTCGTTCGGAGGGGAGAGATCCACGCCCTCCTCGGCGAGAACGGCGCTGGTAAGACGACCCTAATGAGGATACTGTACGGCGAGATCCAGCCGACGAAGGGCGAGATAAGGGTCTTCGGTGAACCGGTGAGGTTCAGGGGGCCCTGGGACGCTATGAGGGCAGGGATAGGTATGGTCTACCAGCACTTCACCCTAGTGGCGAGGTTCACCGTGATGGAGAACCTCCGCCTCTCCCAGGCAGGGGCAGGCCTGCCGAGCGAACCCCACGCAGTTAGGGCTAAGGCCGAGGAACTCATGAGCAGGACCGGGCTGAAGGTACCGCTTGACGCGGTTGTAGAGGACCTCCCTGTGGGCGTGCAGCAGAGGGTCGAGATCCTTAAGGCCCTCATGAGGGACGTGAAGATACTCATCCTCGACGAGCCGACCTCCGTCCTCACCCCGGTCGAGACGAGGTACCTCTTCGAGGTCCTTAAGGGGCTTAAGGAGAGGGGGATAACCATCATATTCATCACCCACAAGCTGAGGGAGGTCAAGGCGATAGCGGACAGGGTTACCGTCATGAGGAGGGGCAGGGTAGTTGCTACCGTCGACGTGGCCTCGGTGACGGAGGCGGACCTCGCCAGGATGATGGTAGGTAGGGAGGTAGTGCTCAGGATAGAGAAGGAGCCAGCGAAGCCCAAGGGCCCGGTCCTCGTGGTCAAGGATCTGTGGGTTAAGGACGACAGGGGCCTCGACGCCGTGAAGGGAGTTAACCTGGAGGTGAGGGCCGGGGAGATAGTCGGTGTGGCCGGGGTGCAGGGAAACGGGCAGAGGGAGCTGGCTGAGGCGATAGCCGGTGTTAGGAAGCCGTTCATGGGGCAGGTACTGCTCGCCGGGAGGGATGTCACCGGGTACCCGCCGCACAGGATGTACAGGGAGGGCCTCGCCTACATACCCGACTCGAGGAAGGTCGGGCTAATAATGGACTTCAACATAGTGGAGAACGTCGCCCTAACGAACAGGCACCTCATAGCTGAGAAAGGCGTCATGAGGTGGGGTAAGGCAGCTAAGCTGGCGGCTGAGGTGGTGAGGAGATTCGCCGTCGTAGCGGAGTCCCTTAAGACACCGATCAGGTACCTAAGCGGGGGCAACCAGCAGAAGGTCATGGTAGGTAGGGAGGTTGTCAGGGAGCCAAAGGTGATCATAGCTTCGGAGCCCACCCATGGCCTCGACGTCGGCGCGACTGAGTACATTAGGAAGCTCCTAATACGGCTGAGGGACGAGGGCGCCGCAGTACTGCTCATATCTACTGACCTCGACGAGATACTCCAGCTCAGCGATAGGGTGGCGGTGATCTTCGACGGGAGGATAGTCTCGGTGAAGCCGACCCAGGAGTACACGATAGAGGAGCTGGGCCTCCTGATGGGCGGCGCCATTCCCGAGTCAAGCGGGTCCGGGGAGGTGGTGCGTGCGTGAGCCTCGTGTCGAGGATAAAGGGCTACTTGCTCAGGGAGGAGGTGGCCTCCACCGCCCTAGAGATTGTGGGTTCAGTCCTCATCGGCGTCCTGGCCGGCGTCATACTGCTGGCGGCGACCGGGTACGACCCCCTGCAGGGCATGTACTACCTCCTAGTAGCCCCCCTAACAACGCCCGGCGGCGTGAGCTACGTCCTCGTCAAGCCCATATTCATAATACTGACAGGGATAGCGTTCGCCATCCCGGCTCTGGCGGGCGTGTTCAATATAGGCGGTGAGGGCCAGCTATACGCCGGCGCCATAACTGCCCTGGCGGTGGGGCTGGGAACCGGGAACTTCGTCCTAGCCTTCCTGGCGGGTGTCGCGGCAGGTTCCCTCGTCGGCCTCTTCATCGGTTGGCTAAAGGAGACGAGGGGCGCTAACGAGGTCGTCACGGCGATAATGCTTAACCTCGCGCTGTTCAACATTACCCTGTACCTCGTCACCAACGTCTTCGGCTCGCAGATATACCCGAACCAGTCGGAGTCACTCCCGAGGTCGGCGATGCTGGGCTACTTCTTCATCGGCAGGGTGAAGATCTATTACTCACTCATCTTCAGCACAGCATTAGCTATCGTGGCCTACTTCCTCGTCTACCACACCAGCGTCGGGTACTGGATAAGGGTGGCGGGCGCCTCACCTAAGACGGCCAAGTACGCCGGGATATCGCCTTCATCAGCCGCGGTGCTCTCCATGCTTATAGGGGGCGCGTTCGGCGGTGCCGCCGGGGCCTTGGCCGTGGCCGGTTACGCTGGCTACATAGACGTGACCCTCTCCTCCCTCTACGGCCTAGGCTTCGCTGGCATCGGTGTCGCCCTAATGGGGAGGAACCACCCGATAGGGATAATATTCTCGTCGATGTTCTTCTCCCTACTAATAGTAGGTGGCGGGGAGATAGAGAGGAACCTCTACGGCCCGTTCGGCTATGCCCCGAAGGAGCTCGCCGACGCCGTCTCGGGCCTGATAATCGTTGCCCTCGCCCTCCCCTACGCCTACAGGATGCTGATAGCTAGGGTGAGGCAGGCAAGGATAGCTAAGAAGGTAGGGGGTGGTAAGGCGTGACAGACGTTCTCGGCTGGATATGGGCTGTCCTCTCCCAGGCACTGGCCCCCGGGTCACTGCCGCAGCTGGCCGTGACGATGGTGAGGCTGTCGGTGCCATACATCATGGCGGCGGTGGGCGAGATCATAATAGAGAAGGCTGGCGTGGTGAACATAGGTATTGAGGGCACGATGCTCATATCCGCCTTCACCGGAACCCTCATAACGTACTTCACTGGCAACCCGGTGCTGGGCCTGCTCGCAGGTGTCGCCGTAGCTATACTGCTCGGCGCACTGCACGGAGCTATCTCAGTATACCTGAAGGGCGACCAGATAGTTGCTGGCGTCGGAGTCAACGCGTTCGCCATGGGCATAACAGTCGTTGGCCTCAAGCTCGTGTGGGGAGGCTCTCAGGGACAGTCAGCCTACACAGCCTCAATACAGCCCATATCCCTGGGGCCAGGCATAAACATCTCGCCACTATTCTTCGTAGCACTAGCGGCGGCCTTAATCGGCTGGTGGCTGCTCTTCCGCACAACGCTCGGCCTAAAGATAAGGGCGTGCGGCGAGGACCCGAAGGCGGCTGAAGCAATGGGCGTCAACGTCGAGAGGATGCGGTTCCTCGTAACGACCCTAGCGGCCTCACTATTCGGGCTCGCCGGAGCATACCTAAGCCTAGACTGGACAAACGCGTTCACAAAGAACATGACCAACGGAAGGGGCTTCATAGCACTAGCTAACGTGGCATTCAGCGGCTGGAACCCGCTCCTGGCAATAGTTGGTGGTCTAATATTTGGGTTCTTCGAAGCACTAGCACTAAGACTTAATGCGGTGCTCTCGGTGGTGATGCCGTCGGCTTCTGTTCAGATGACGTACATAGTTCAGGCAATACCTTACATCGCAGTCATCATTGTGGTGGCGATATTCGCTAAGAGAGCTAGGGCACCTTCCTCGCTTGCTAAGCCATATATTAAGGAGTGAACATAATTAGTTAATTATATTAACTTTTTCTTGAAAACCTTAAACATATTAGGACATAACACATTAAATAACGGTGTCATTATTGCCGAGGATAAAAGGGAGGCTTGAGGAGGAGCTTAATAAGCAGCTCAACAGCGAGCTGTACTCAGCATACCTATACCTGTCAATGGCGGCTTACTTCGACTCAATGAATCTAAGGGGCTTCGCTTCCTGGATGAAAGTCCAGGCTAAGGAAGAGCTAGAGCACGCCATGAAGATCTACGAATACATAAACGACAGAGGAGGCAGGGTCAAGCTAGACGCCATAAAGGCCCCGCCCACTCAGTGGAGCAGCGTGAGCGAGGCGATCGAGCACGCTTTAAGGCATGAGGAATCGGTTACAGAAAGCATTGGGAGACTGTATAGGCTAGCAAAGGAACTGGGCGACGAGGCCACAGAGGTCTTCCTCCACTGGTTCATTAATGAGCAGGTCGAGGAGGAGGCCCTCTTCAGCGACCTACTAAATAAGGTCAAGGCGGCTGGGGAGGACCCGCGGGCCCTCCTCATGCTGGACTCAGTCCTCGCTGGGAGGAAGTGATTTTTATTTTCTAATAACCCACCTACTCCCTTCACTCGTGTCCATAACCTCTATACCCATGGCCCTAAGCTCTTCCCTTATCCAGTCGCTGAGATCGTACATCCTCCTCTTCCTCAGCTCGTTCCTTACCCTAAGCACCAGCTCTATCAGCTGGTTAAGCTCCGTCGGCGACGGCGGCGCTGGCCTTATGCCGAGGATCGATGCCATAGCATTAAATGCTTTGCTGACGACCTCATACGCTTCCCTGCCTATTCTTGATGATTTGTTGGCGTATCTGTTGATGGCTGATGAGAGCCCGTAGAGGGCGGCGAGGGCGCCCGGGGTCTGGAGGTCTGCGTTCATCGCTGCCCTGAACGCCTCCAGCCTCCTCTCGGCCTCCCTCGCCAGTCTCTCATCACCTCCTACAGGCGTCTCCACGACCTCTAGGTTGCTCAGTGCTTGAGCAGCTGCCTCCACCCTCCCGACGGCCTTCTCTGCCTTGTCTAGGAGTTCCCAGCTGAAGTCTATGGGGCCTCTGTAGTGGTGGCTAAGTATCATCACCCTGACCGCGTTGGCTGAGTACTTATCGAGGGCGTCCCTGACGGTCACGTAGTTCCCGAGTGACTTGCTCATCTTCTTGCCCCCGACGAGGAGGAGGCCTGTGTGTACCCAGTACTTCACGAACGGCCTCACGCCGGTGTACGCCTCCGCCTGGGCCACCTCCGCCTCGTGGTGCGGGAAGATCAGCTCTATCGCGCCGCCGTGTATGTCGTACTGGGGGCCGAAGTGCCTCAACGTGATGGCTGTGTCCTCTATGTGCCACCCGGGCCTCCCGTAGCCCCAGGGCGACTCCCACCCGAACTCCTCCCTCGGCCTCACCCTCCAGAGGGCGAAATCCCCTGGGTTCCTCTTGTTAGGGTCTGGCTCTATCCTGTGAACCCTCAGCTCCTCAGGCCTCCTCCCGCTGAGCTCGCCGTAGTGGGGGAACTTCGTTATGTCGTAGTACACGCCCGTTGGGGTTACGTAGGCGTAGCCCTTCTCGAGCAGCACCCTTATCTGGTCGAATATCTCCTTCAGGTAGTCAGAGGCCTTCGGGTAGAGGTTGGGGGAGTCCACACCCAGGGCCGCCATGTCCTCGAGGAAGTACCTCTCGAACCTCGCCGCGAGCTCCAGGGGGTAGACACCCTCCTCCGAGGCCCTGTTCACTATCTTGTCGTCCACGTCCGTTATGTTCACTATGTAGAACAGGCTGTACCCCAACCACCTCAGGTACTTAGCGAGGGTATCGTAGAACACGAAGACCCTCGCGTGACCGAGGTGGGTGTAGTCATAGACCGTCGGGCCACACACGAACATGAAGACCCTGCGCCCGACAAGGGGCTCGAACTCCTCAACCTGCTTAGTCCTTGTGTTGTATACCCTCAGGCCGGTCCTGAAGGGCTCAAGCCGCGGGGCAAACCCGGCCACCCATGGCACCCACCGACGCTTATGGCGGGGAACACAATTTAAGCATGGCGCCACCCGTAAGCGGTGCAGGGCTTGGTGCTCATACTCTCAGACATGGACGGCGTGGTCTGGAGGGGCTCAAGAATCATTAAAGAGAACGCCGAGTGGTTGAGGGAGGCCATGGAATCAGGTGTTAGGGTTATCTTCGTAACCAACAACTCCACCCGCTCAAGGAGAGTCTATGCCGAGAGACTCAGCAACGCCCTAGGCATAGGAGTTGGGGTCGAGTCAGTCATAACGAGCGGGTACGCGACAGCGGTCTGGCTCAGGCGCAGGTACGGCCCATCAAGAACAGTCGTGGTGGGGGAGGAGGGCCTGGTAGAGGAGATGGTCCTCCAGGGCCACCTAGTCCTCAACCCATACGACCCAGTGAGGTGCCCGGTCGACTTCGTCGTCGTCGGGATGGACAGGGGCCTGAACTACGCAAAGCTCGCGGCAGCCCACGAAGCAATAAGGAGGTGCGGCGCCACCCTAATAGCCACCAACCCCGACACTACCTACCCAGTAGAGGACGGGGACCACCCAGGTGCGGGCTCGGTGCTCGCCTTCCTAAGAACCTCGACCGGGCAGGAGCCAGCTGCAATCATAGGGAAGCCGCATGAACCAATAGCTGAGGTGGCTGTGCCGAGCAGGGACTACGGGGACGTCATCATAATCGGGGACAGGTGCGACACGGACATAGAGTGGGGGAGGAGGCTGGGCGCGAGGACGGTGCTGGTGCTGACAGGCTTGACCAAGTCCCCGGGAGCGTGCAAGGCTGACACGGTAGTCAAAACCCTTAAGGACCTCGAGATACCGACGCCCTAACCACTACTAAGGCGGAGGCGATCGAAGAGGCCGTAACCAGCAC
>WAOK01000070.1 GCA_015521325.1 Desulfurococcales archaeon
ACCTCCCCCAACCCCATGAAGCATAAGGCGGTTGAGTAACCAGTACCCCATGATTCAGGCCCGCCCCGAGAGATGGGAAAACCTCACTAATCGCTGGGGCACGGCTGGCGAGCCCTGGAGCGGCACATACTTCATTCATCAATCAGTGTCGCTGTAGCTCGCAATTCCTTCCTACAGATTACGGTGAATACATGGCACCCCAGACACGCGAGCGGCACCGAAGGAAGCGGATCCCTACCGCACGTGGTATCAGTTCTGGAGTGACCTGCTCGGGAGACAACCACGAGTGGGTACTGCTGAGCATTAACCGCAACTTCAGGGGTGACGTGGTCTCGGCACTATACGTTTGCCGCAGGTGCGGGGTCACGAAGAGGGAAAGAATTAATTAAGAGCTAGGCCCGCGGCGCGTTCCCTGCGCGGCACCTGTTTAGCTCATGGTGCGGTAGCTGTCCCGCTCTACGGGACCTGATCTATATAAGTGTTTTCATTTTGGGTTTTTGGGTCATTGCAAGAACTCATATATACGTTATTCTGTGGGATTACATAGGGATTTCTTGTCGAATGGGTCTCCACCACATAGGGTTCTGTTCGCGGTAACGATAACAGCTACGCACTTCGGCATCGGGAGGGCCCCCGGCGTTGTCGACCTCCCGATCGCCCGTGACCCTATCGGTTACCCAATAATGCCTGCCTCGGGCGTTAAGGGAGCGCTGAAGAGCGCCTGCGCTGAAGGGGGGTTCGAAAAAGGCAGACTCAATTGTAGAGACGATAATGTTCAGTGCTGCTGCTGCGTCTTCGGCCCCGAACCCGGGGAATCTAGTGCCGGCGCCTCCGCCGCCTCGATAACGGACTTCTCCCTCCTAGCGATGCCCGTCCCGAGCCCGAGCCATGGCTGGGTATACGTTAGCACACCTTACCTGCTCCTAAGGGCCGCGACCCTCCTCGACTCTCTAGGAAAGAATAGCCTAGCTGAGAAGCTTGTGGGGCTAGCAGATAAGGCTAGGACGAGCCCGGTGTTCGTCGGCCCTGCTTCGGGGTCCGTAGAAATCAAGGTTATGGGCAAGAAGTACTCAGCCAGCGTGTGGGAAAACAATCTCGATGAACTGCCCAGTCTCTCAGGCCTCGCCTCCAAGCTCGGTGAGAGGCTCCTCATAATCCCGGATGAGGACGGGCCAGCTGTTATTGACTCGGGGATTATGAGGTACTGGCGCATAAAGCTGAATTACGATACGAAGACAGTCGACGCGAAGACGGGGGCCCTATGGAGTGAGGAGTACGTGCCTGCCGGGGCTGTATTTGTTGGTGCCATAATCTTCGCAGAATACAGGAAGAATAGCTACTGCAGGAACGGGTGCTTCGAGGAAGTAATGAAGAAATTATTTGGAGAAGACGGGTCACCAAAGAATGTGTTCTTCCTCGGCGGCAAGGAAACCATCGGCAAGGGACTTGTCCGCATAACCCCGCTCTGAGGTGGGTGCTGTGAGCATCTACACACAGACAGCGCTCGAGGTAATCACATGCTTCGACAAGGCGGTTAAGGAACTGCTAGGGAGGACATATAAGAGCAAGGCGATAGCGTCCAGGCTCAGCGACTTCCCCGCCCTAGCAGCTACCTCAGGCATAATGCCCGCCCTCACATTCTACCTCTCAAAGGCCGTGGATGAGGAAGACGCCTTCACAGCCACCTACAGACTCATAAAGTCCGCGGAATGCAGGTTCACCGGCGAAAGACTCTCAAACATCAAGGAATACCTCGAGAAAATAGAGGGTAGTGGCGGCGAGGGCAAAGGGTATGGAGTAGCTCTTGCCCTTATACTTGCGTCACTTGAGAAAATCGGGTACCTGGCTGTAGGGGCTGAGAGGCCCGGGATTAGGGAGGTCGCTGATGCACTCCTTAGGGTGCTAGAAGGAGCTGGAGGTGCTTCTGACGAAGAAGTGCTGCAGGTGATTACGGAGTTGAAGAAAGTGGGGACAGCATTCTATAAGACATGACGGGGTGTCAGGAAGGTGGGTCAACGCATCAACCCCATCGCAGCGGTGCTTGACGATTTCGCTGAGAAATTCTTAAAGAGGGCTACGCACACGCCTAGCAAGCCGGAGGAACTCATTGCTGAGTTAAGAGAAGAGCTACTTAAGAACCTAGTCAGGAGTTACTACCTCGATAACCAAGGTGTAAGAAAACTTCTCGGACTGGCTGAGGCTCATCTCTACACTGAAGTCATAGAGGGTCTTAGATCCACAGGCACCTGCTATGTAGCCATGAAGATGAAGTCAATTAGCCCACTACTCATCGGTCAGTCAGAAGGCCCTTTGGCCAGTATCTTCGGCGTCGGGATGACGTTCGACCTCGTGCTAGGCCTACCCATCATACCGGCCTCCAGTATTAAAGGGGCCGTTAAATCCTTCCTCAACAACCTGTGCACTGAGGCCAGCGACGAAGAAAGGGAAAGATGCAAGGCACTCGTCAACCACTTATTTGGCTCTCCGGAGACCGGCATAGGAGAGATAGTCTTCTTCGACGCATACCCAGTGGGGGCCAGCGGGGATAGTGGGACGAAATCAATCCTCAAGGCCGACATCCTCACACCCCATTACTACGTCGGAGGGAGGCCTGTGGAGAGCGAGCTAGATGCCCAGCCTACCCCCATAAAACACGCGAGCGTCTCAGAGAACATAGTTTTCGGTGTTATAGCAGCGATTAGGGCCAGCGGCGCCCGAGCTGACGAGGCTAAGAAGAAAATCGCTGAACTCGGCCAACTACTTGGCTTGGGAAACGATTGGGTAACTGCCCTGGCGGCGTTCATTGCGGGAGCCCTAAGCATTGAGGGGGCCGGATCGAGGACGACAAAGGGCTATGGTCTCATGAGCCTCGTGGGTTTGGAGGCCGGGTGCGGGGTGTGAGCTGTGGGTGCTCCCTCGCTAATAGATTATAAAGCGGCCGCACTCCTGCATGATCCACCGTGGAAGCCTTGGCTCATTATAGGCAGTGATAAGGGAGGTAGCAAAGGGTGTTATCTGGCGAGCGGGTGCTCAAGCCACGAGGACGATGCGGAGAGGCTGTTTCGTGAGGTATGGCCTTGGCAATCCTCAATCGAAGGGAGAGCTGTCAACAACCCACTTGTAAAGAGAGCTGACGTGCTGGCTTCTACCATGGACAGGTATGTCCTCGATTATGTGTACTCGCCGAGAAGAGGTAGGGTCAGCGCGAGCAGGCTGAGGATCGTTAATATTCTCCGCCCGGACAGGGCAATAGAGGTTCGAGGAGCCCCAGAAACTAGGGAAGTAGTAAACTACGTAAGAGAATTAAGGGAGCTCATCCAAGAAGCCCTCAAGAGAGGGTTGGACAAGTCGCTAATCTATAACCTCCTATACGCACTCTACGAAATCATCTGGTACAGAAAATGCAAGAGCGTGCCATATGCTGGCTCATGCGCACCGCCAGCAGACACCAGGTTCCCAACCCACACCGTCTTCGACCACAGCAGGGCAACGGCGTCCATGATGAACTGGGTTAGGGAGGGCGGGCTCTGCGGCTACCTGGTTATGATGGATCTGGCGGGGATCCAGTCATTCATATCCAACGCCAGGAAGGTTAGGGATCTGTGGGCCGGTTCTTGGATCATCTCCGCCCTAATGTGGTATATCGTGAGTGAAGTCGTTAGGTATCTGGGTCCGGATGTTGTGCTCAGCCCCGCACTAGAGCTGAACCCCTTCTACTACTCCTCGCTGATCAGGTGGTTAGAGAAGGCCGGAATAGGTGGTGAGGACGAGTTAATGAAGAAAATTAAGGGCTTCCTCAAGACGAGAGGAGCGAGCCTGATAAACCCCGACCAGCCCCTCATGCCCGGAACCGTCGTACTCGCCCTTCCCTGCGGTGTCGACGAGGAACTCCTGAAGAGCATAGGTTCCGAGGGCCTGAGGAACGCCGTTAAGGAAGGGACTGAGGAAGGATGGCGTAAGTACTTCATGGGCAGGTAT
>WAOK01000071.1 GCA_015521325.1 Desulfurococcales archaeon
CCACGCTTGTACCACCCTATCCACTCAGCACCCCTCTTCATCAGTATTGGGACGCCGTCTGACTCGACCACGGTCTTTACGGTCGGGCCCTGGCCCCAGAAGATGTCGCCCTTACCTATGTAGTTCTTGAGCCTGAACTCCAGCGGGTCTATGCCGAGCTTCTCCGCTAACTCATCAATGACTGTCTCGACGGCCCACGTCACCTGCGGGTTGCCGTACCCGCGGAACGCGCCTGACGGGACCTTGTTGGTGTATACTGCGTAGCCCTTGTACCTTATGTTCCTCCACTTGTAGAGGGAGACGAACCAACCGAGGGCCGTGCCGAGCAACGGGTACGGCTGTATCTGGTGGGCGCCTATGTCCATGATGTTTATCATCTCGCCGGCGATGAGGGTGCCGTCCTTCTTCGCCCCTGCCCTCATCCTGAAGATCATCTGGTAGGAGGAGTGCTCATACATGTCCTCTTCTCTGGTGAGTGCTATCTTCACCGGCCGCTTCGCCTTCAGTGCGAGGGCCGCGGTGACGACGGTGACTAGGTTGACCTGGATCGATGAGCCGAAGGACCCGCCTATCGGTATCTTATGGACCACGACCTTAGTCTGTGGTATGCCGAGGAGCTGCGATATCAGTATCTTCGTGTTGTGTATGGTCTGCGTGGTTGTCCATATGTGGAGGGTACCGTCGGGGTAGGGGGCAGCGACAGCGGCCTTCGGCTCGAGCTGGGCGTGGTACCTCCTGTTCGTGCGGAACGTCCTCTCGACCACGGCGTCGGCTTCCTCGAGGGCCTTGTCCACGTCGCCCTCCTCGTACTCCCTGTAGGCGGCGATGTTGTTCTTGACCTCTATCTCCTTGTCCCCGACGAGTATCCTCTCGTGTACCTTCGGGGCATCAGGCCTCATCGCCTCCTCGGCGTCGAGGACGTGGGGGAGGGGCTTCCACTCCACCCGAAGAGCCTCGAGCGCCCTCTGCGCGGCCTCCTCGCTGGGTGCTGCCACGGCGGCGACGTAGTCGCCTATGAAGCGGGGTTCCTTGGTCAGTATTCTCCAGTCCTTGTACGTTACTTCCTCGGTGCTGACGAGCCTGGGGTTGAAGAGCATCTGCGGTACGTCGTCGGGGGTCAGGACGATGGCGCCCATCGCCTCCGCCGCGCTCTTGTCTATCCTCAGTACCTTAGCGGCTGGGTAGGGGGACTTCAGTATCCTGCCGTAGAGCATGCCGGGTAGCTCGAAGTCGTTGGTGAACTCTAGAAGACCCGTAACTTTGGCGGGGGCGTCTGATCTGGGGATCGGGCGACCGATGTAGCGATACTTAGGCAAGAGATCCCCCGATCACGACACAACGATCATAATTAAAAGGTGATCGCTGGGCAGAACAGAAAGAAACACGAACAGGCTATTACGCCCCCTACTTAACCATCTTAGCGAACCACTTCTTGACCTCGGACGAGTCAATGATCTCCTCCGCTACCTGCGCAGCGGTGGCCGCGACGGCCCTATACGCGCTCCTCAAGTCATTCGGGAGGGCGGTATCCATTGCCCTCTCCTTCAGGTGGTTCTCCCTTATCCTTATCCACCTCCAGTCTTTCCTCGCCTCAGCGAGCCTTAGCTCGGCATCTATTCCCGCTAGCTCCGCCTCGTTGAGGGCCCTCCAGCTTATCACCTTCATGAGGTCCCTCGTTATCCTGTACCCCTTCCTCTTCAGGTACGCTATCTCTGCCAGGAGGTGTAGTGCGAGGTACTCGAACTGGAGGGTGGTGCGGACCTCCGTTGACTCCTCAACAAGCCCGACCGCTCTCATGTAGGCCTCGACGTCCCTAGCCGTGACCTCGGAGACGTCGACCCCTGCCTCCTTAGCCGCCCTCCTCCCGATGTCTAAGATCTCTCTCCAGACACTCACCTAGCCCTCCCGCAAACATTCCGGGAAATAAGGTAATATAGGGCTAAGCCAGCCCGGCCGCCCTGAGAATCATCCTTAAGGCGGAGGCGGAGACAAAGGCCGCTATTAGGTACCTGAGCACGGCGGGCCTGACCCTCCTCGCGACCCTCGACCCAACCAACCCGCCCACGGCAGCGCCGACAGCCAGCGGGACGGCGTGCTCCGTCAGTATAGAGTCTATGACGTGCCTTACCAGGGCCATAGCGGCTGAGGGGAGGATACATGAGAGGGAGAGGGACACGGCGTCCGCTGGAGCGAGGTGAAGTATATTAGTGAAGACGGGCATGTTCACGACGCCTCCCCCCAGACCAGTTATGCCGGCGACGAACCCCGAGAGCGCCCCTGTGAGGGAGGCCACAGCAACGCCTCCGTTCGTCAGGCTAATCTCCTTGAACGACCTCTCCTTCCCCCTCCCGATCACGAGCCTGACCGCCCCAACCAGTATCGCCACAGCCGCCACACCTGCCACGACATTCCCTGGGAGGACAGCGGCTGCCCAAGCACCGACGTATGCCATCACTATCATGGGCACCGCGACGGCGGCGTAGAGCCAAGCGGGTGGGCGCTGTCCCGCTGCCCAGTTGCTGAGTGTGCTCAACAAAGAGTTAGCGAACACGGCAGCCTTAGTGTCCGCTACGGCGTTGTGGGGTGAGAACCCGAGAAAGGTCAGGGTCGGCAGTATTATGAACCCTCCCCCTAGCCCGGCCATGGAGCCCGCTAGGGCACCAGCGAACCCTATGCCGGCGTACGCCAGCACTGTTAGGGGGTCTATGGCGGGCACCCTACCTATTCTGTCGGGAGGATATTAATGCGGGGCCTAAACTGATTTGGTGCGACCGATGTCGGGTGAGAAGGTCTGTGTAGAGATTTCTAAGGAGAAGTATGGGCTGGCGGAGAAGGTAGCCAAAGAGGGCGGTTTCTCATCGGTTGCTGAGTTCATCGAGTTCCTCATCGAGTCCTCAGCGGCTGCGAGCGAGGTAGGTGGGCTGAGCCCCGAAGACGAGGAGAGGGTGGCTGAGAGGCTGAAGAAGCTGGGGTACTACTGAGGCATGAAGGCATACATACCTGGAGAGCACTACGTTAGCCTCTCGCTCTCTGGCACAGCCTGCGCCCTAAACTGCGAGTTCTGCAGCCGCCAGTACCTTAGGTCGATGGTGCCGGCGATCACTCCAGAGTCCCTAGAGAAGGTGATGAGGCACCTCTACCAGAGGGGCGCGAGGGGGTTCCTCCTAAGCGGTGGCTTCACGAGGGAAGGCTACCTGATGATTAGGGAGGGACACCTCCACGCGGTGGCGAGGTTCAGGAATGAGTTCGATGTCGTGGTATCGATGCACTCCGGGCTCATGCCTAGGGAGATGCTGGACATTGCGTGGGAGTCAGGTGTTGACTTCATAGATTTTGAGGTACCTCCCAGCAACGAATACCTGAAGCGTGTTAAGGGGCTCGCTGGGAAGACCGTCGATGACTACCTGAGTAAGCTGGACGAGATCCTCTCCTACTCAAAGGACTGGGGGGTACCACACCTCATACTGGACTCTATAGCGGCAGAGCCCGAGGACGAGCTAAGGATAATGCAAGAGATCAGTGACAGGGGGCCACGGCTCTTCGTGGCCTTAGTAGAGATAAGGCCCTCCCCAAGGAACGACAAAGACAGAGTGCTCTCTACCTTGAGAGCGGCTAGGAGCATGTTTAGGGAGATCTCCCTCGGCTGCATGAGATCCCCCCGACTGAAGAAAGAGCTCGACGAGGAAGTCATCAGGAATAACCTAGTGGACAGGATCACCAACCCACCCAAACAACTGGTGAGGAAGCATAAGCTACCCATCGTGTGGGCCTGCTGCTCGATACCCGACAGCAAAGAGCACCTCTTCCCAAGCTGTGAGTGGGTTAATGGGGAACCGCGCGGGAAGTGCGTCTGAGGCGCTACAATTATTAGGGATGCCTCAACTGTTTCAACGGTGTTTAAATGCCGCTAAAGGTTCTGGTAGATAAATCAACCTGCATAGGATGCGGAGTAGCCCCAGCAACCTGTCCCCAAGTATTCGAGCTGGGTCCCGACGGAAAGAACAGGGTGAGAGACGAGTACTCGATAAGCGAGACCCCCGAGGAATCGGTAGGGCAGGTACCTGATGACCTAGCCGACTGCGTTAGGGCCGCCGAGGCCTCATGCCCTGTATCAGCTATTAAGGTTGAGGAGGTGTGACCCGTGCTCGCCAAGCACCCACTAGACCCCAAGAGGGATAAGCCCCTAAGCAACGAGGAACTCGCTAGGGCATTACGCTTCGCGATAATAGCGGAGCTGGACGCCATAAACCTCTACACACAGATAGCTGAGGCCGTCGAAGACGAGGGCATAAAGAAGCTGTTCCTAGACGTAGCTAAGGAAGAGAAGACCCACGTCGGCGAGTTCATGGCCATACTCAAGTCAATAGACTCAGAGCAGGTCGAGGAGCTGAAGGCAGGTGCGGAAGAGGCCGCTGAACTAACTGGGAGGAGCCCCCCGTCCGACCCACCTGCGGAGGGTGGCGATGAGTGGGGATGGGTCATCGAGGCATTTAGGAAGGCCCTAAGCGAGGCCCCAGCCCTCGTCAACAGCCTGCCCCACACGCTGCTGGGGCCATCAGCCACCACGGCGCCCTTCGTCGTGGTGAGGGCTGAGGAGGGGCTTATCAAGCCATCAACCACGGCACACCCACTCCTTAAAGAGGTATCTATAAAGTTCAGTATCGACGCCAGAGCCGTTGAGTGGGCTAAGGCGTCCGGCGCGGAGCCGGACACCTCCGTCCCAGCGAGGGCCGGTGCTGAGTTAGCGAGGCTTGAGGAGGAGCTCGTGCTCCAAGGCTCTAAGGAGGCCGGCTTCGACGGCATACTCACGTCGGCTAACGTCACCAAGATACCCATGAGTGACTGGGGCGAGGCCGGGGCCGCCGTTAACGATGTAGCCAAGGCGGTCGCCAAGAGCGTTGAGGGAGGCGGTGCGGGGCCATTCATACTGGCTCTCCACCCGGCCCTCTATGCGTCACTAGTGGCGGTGCACGAGAGAACTGGTGTGACCGAGCTGAGGAGGGTTGAGGCCCTCGTCGGCAAGGTCATTCCTGTCCCTACTCTCCCGGAGGGCACAGCCGTCCTCGTACCGAATAGGAAGGAGGTCGTCGACGTAGCATATGCTGTGAGGGGGGATGTTGAGTATATAGGGCCTGAGGACGGTGCCCACCTGTTCAGGGGGCGCTCACTCCTCGCGCTGAGGCTGAAGAACCCGGCCGCTATCGTAGTGATTAAGAAATGAGTGCTCAACCGAAGTCATTTTTTACGGAATAAAAAGGTCGTGACCTATTCGGGAGGAGCCGGCGGCGGAGGCGGCACTATTTTCCTCCTCATAACGAAGTAGACTACCCCACCGGCCGCGAGGGCACCGATGACGCCAGCAGCTACCGCGGCTGTGTAGTCCGGGCTACTCACCTCGACAGTCTTTGTCTCGGTCGTGGTCGTTAGCGATGTTTTCGTTGTGGTCATGGTAGTGGTCAGGTACTGGGTCTCTGTTACTGTGAACGTTGTTGTTGACGGCTCCTGCGTTATTGTCTCGGTCCGCGTGGTCGTCGCTGTCGTTGTCACGTACTGTGTCTGGGTCACGGTCTCAGTGAAGGACTGAGTCACTGTCACGGTCTCTGTCTCTGTCTGCGTGACTGTGCTCGTGACGGTCTCCGTCACCGTGGCTGTTGTCGTCTGCGTTACTGTCACGGACGCCTCAACAGCCTCATGAATGCTCGGGACTAAGTTCTGGGTCACCGGACCTAAGTTAGTCACTGAAGCGGCTGCGGTGCCGGAAGAGACAATGTTAGTTCTTGGGTTTGTGACTGTGGCCGTCGGTGGAACTAATTGCGGGACTATGCTGACGCTCCCCCAGTCCTCGCCCGACATCCAGTACAGCTTTATCGGTGAGGAGGTCGAGAGAGGCAAGTATGCGAAGGCTATGTCACCGGCGGGATCTGCCGGTGTCTCGGCATTACCGACTGTGTAGAGTGTGGCGGCTGCTACAGCGCCTCCTACTAGTGAGATGTTGCCGTTGATGTCGATCGTGTACACGGCCTCAGGTGATGCCCCGTCAGCGCCAAGAGATACTTTTGCCACGAAGCCGGAGGTCTTCCCTATATACGTTATCGAGCCGAGTAAGTACGTGGCACCAGCCTCAACCACGCCGTACGCCGCGCTCACGCCCGTGAAGTTGAGTGTTGTAAGCCACTCGAGCTGCTGCGTACCTATGTCGTAGGACGCTATGAAGGCCTTACCATCGCCTCCGGTGTCGGTTGTTCCCACGATAACCAGCCTCGTTCCCACAGTCACCGCCGAGTACGGGATGTCCCAGCCCTCAGTACCGAACACAGTTATTGATGACGGCGCACCCCTCACAGGTGCCCTAGCAACGAATACCTCGCCCCACCACGGGTTATACGAGTCAGTCGAGCCCACTATGTATATGTAGCCGTCTGGCCCTAGCACTGCGTCCGTGGGGATGTCGTCGTATTTCCCGCCGAAGGTGACGGCAGACTGCAGGGTCCCGTCCTGGTCGAAGACCGCTTTGAAGACGTCCTTCTTTCCAGCGCCCCACGTCTCTGTCCACCCAATCGTTACTACCTCGCCGTTCGGGCCCAGAGCCACTGCCTTACCGGACTCGTTGAGCCCGCCACCTACCGCCCTCGCCCAGACTATTCTCGCGTCCGGGGCAAGCTTCATAACGAGCATGTCGTAGTTCGTGCTCGTGATCTTGACCGTGCCGACGACGTATATGTTCTGCCCATCACTCACGGCGTCCTCGGCCCGCGCCTCTATACCGGAAACCAGCACACCGCCCAAGTACTCACCACTCCCCCCGAAGACAGCCACGAATATGTGGGGCACCCCGCCAGCCTCGGTGTTCCCTATCACGTAGTAAGAGCCGTTCGCCTCTAGTAGGGCCACTGCCTCCTCAGCACCTCCGAAGCCAGCAGTCAGTAACCAATAACCAGGTGATGCCTGCGTTACTGTCGTAGCTAGTGCCGAGGCCCCTATCATCAACGCGATCATTATGAGCGAGAACACCTGCCTCATAATTGTCTCCCAGCATCTATGACATCGAATAAGAAAAGTGCTCCTTATGCTGAAATAACGTGCTTATAAGTTAGTCGCCGTATTATTAGTTCGAGGTAAATAATCTTGGGCACTGACTACTTTAGCTCAGGAATAAGTAAGTTGAAAACAGCATCGCTGCTTCTCATAATAGGTACGCTGCTCTCGGGAATAGCGTCAATGATGGCAATGATGAGTGCACCAAGTAATATTGCCACTTCTGCCTTGGGCCTCATAGGTGCCCTAATTGCCCTAATAGGAATTTTCAAACTCATTCCGGCATCGAGCGATCTGAAGGCCCATGACGCATCAAGGTACGGGACAGCATCAACGCTGATCAAGATAGGTCTGCTTATAGGATACATATTATTGCTGATCGGCTTCTTGATAATTGCCGCAGGTGCCGCCGCACTGTCGCTTGGTCTAATAATGATAGGTGGAATGACAACGTTGATATCATTGATATTCTTGCTCATAGGCTACATCGGCGTGCTACTACTCCTCTTCAAACTCAAGGAAGAGACTAACGAAGGCCTCTTTCTAGCAGCAGCCATACTGATGATAATAGGTGTCTTCATCGGCATACTGATGTTCATAGGTTGGATACTGGTGTTTATAGCCTGCGGAAAAGTGCTTAAATCAGGAATATCCAGGCCCTCGGCACAGCCTCTAGCTCCTCCGCCTCCCCCGCCATCTTCGTAAGGAACGTGCAATTGCCGCAAATCCCCACCAGTTTTTTAAGACAAAACATTAGTACTACGGGGGATTACCATGGAGTACCAACTTCATAGCCAACTATTCCATGTGGAGAAATTCTCGGAAGGCATGATGAAACTAAGGACTGCTGCCTTACTTCAAATAATTGCCTGGGTCCTCGTTGTTGCCGCTATCTTCGCCGGGTACGGCGCGATCTTAGCTTACCTTGGCGCGTCCTTTGCCGTGGAGCCGGGGCACGGTGTCGAGCCGGGGATGGCGGGGCATATGGGAGTAGCCCTCGGTGCCCTGGCCGGTATTATAGTGGCCGGGTTAGTGGGGGCAATACTCTTACTCGTCTCCACCTACGGGTACCTCCTCCCTGCCGCGTCAGCCTTCGCTGAGTACGACAGGAGTAGGTACGGCACGGTCTCGACTCTGCTCAAGGTCGGTTACTTGGGGGGCCTGATAGCCCTCATCGCTGGCATAGCCATCGCTATAGGAGGAGCCGCAGCCTTGATGCCGGGATTCATAATTGTTGGTGTGATAATAATCATCATCGGCGCGATCCTGTTCCTCGTCGGCGAGATAGGGCTGATACTGCTGATGTTCAAGCTACACGAGGAAACAGGCGACAGCGTCTTCATGGTCGCCGGCATACTGTTCATCATAGGGATATTCATCTCGTTCCTCGCCATAGTCGCGTGGATACTCGTGTACGTCGCGGCCAAACCCGAGGCCAGACCAATTAGGGCTCCCGCGTACAGTGGCTCTGATATCCTGCCCCCGCCTCCCCCTGCGTGAGCATGAGCTTAATAATAGATTTTCTGATTAATCACCAAATAATTTATTTATGTAACGGGTAGATTATCACGGTGATTTCTCCTTGGTACGCCCAATGGTTAAGGAAGCACTCCTAAGCGCTTACGCAGGGGAGTCGATGGCGCAGTCAAGATATAGGGCATTCGCCGAGGTCGCTGAGAAGGAAGGGTTCAAGAACGTAGCGAGACTGTTCAGGGCGATAGCGTTCGCCGAGCAGGTACATGCCAGGAACCACCTCAAGGTGCTCAAGGACGAGTTCAAGGAAGAGAAAGCGTGCGGGGGAGCCCCGATAGGCCTCGGTAATACATCCCAGAACCTCGAGCTAGCAATCAAGGGCGAGGAGTTTGAGATAAACGAGATGTACCCAGCGTACATAGCTCTCGCCCAGGCACAGGGCGAGAAAGCTGCTGAAGCGACGTTCAGGTGGGCCCTCGAGGCAGAGAAGATCCATGCCGAGCTCTACAGGAAGGCTAAGGAGTACGTGGACAGGGGTGAGGACTTCCCGATAGATGGCTACATATGGATCTGTCCGGTATGTGGCTTCACTTACATCGGAAAGGAGCCGCCCGAGAGATGCCCTATCTGCGGGCTCCTCGGGAAGGAGTTCGTAAAATTCTAGCCTAGGCAGGTATGAGAAATCCGTTTTTAATCAGGCTCTTAATAATGCCTTCTATGTCCGGCCTCTGCCACCCTTCCTTAGGGACGAACTCACCAGTACTTTTTGAGCCTATTGTTGTTGCTAGTAGGCACTTATGACAACCCGAAAATATTTTCTCTATGTGAGCCCCTGACTCATCTGCTAGACGCCTGACAAAGTTAATGAAGAGAGGAGATACATTAGCTGGGGAAGCAGCGTACACCAGCGCTCTCTTTTCAGTGCATTCACCGCAGCTAATAACGAAAGGATGTCTGACAACTCTACTGCATAGGTACCTTGGCTGGTCATACTCGACCGATACTAGGTACGATATCGCCGAGTCCTCCCTGAGCCTATCTATCTTCGCTATCCTGTAGCCTGTGATGAAGTTCTCCGCGTGGGGTATGTGCTTCAGCAGATTCTTCTCCTTGATCCCCAGTCTTTTGGCCAGGTTCTTCAGCTTTATCCAAGGCTCTCTGCTGACGACCTTAAGTATTTCCAGATCATACCAATCGAACCTACCCCTCCTAGCGAGAGGTATCGGTATGGGGTCTGGGAGGCTTTTCTGGAATATCTCGGTGTATTTGCCGTCAGCGGCTTTAAACAACATGACTGGCTCTGGTCTAGACCTCACTGTCGACTCGATGCAGTAGTACTCGTAGCTCACGCTCTCGCACTCGGATGTTTCGAATACTATCATCGAGGATCTAGGCAGTATATAGGATATTGACCTTATGAAGCGGAATATCTGGTGTGACGCCCTGCTAACCAGTGTGGCGTTAGGGACGTATCTGTCCACGATTACGATCTGGTGTTTCACGCCCAGAGCTTTGATGTCGATGTCCGGCTTTATGTGGATGCCTGCTTTAGTATACATCTTGAATAAGGAGACAACGTTCCTAACACTCTCGTTCAGTGCCTTGGCGATCCTTGTTGATGTTAGCTTCTTCAGTTTGTAGATCTCCTCCAGCATTATGACTCAATAATAGATACGATATTCCCTAATAACGTGCCCCGATATACAAACTTATTTAAAGTTTGCGCAAATGAGCAAAATCCTCATGGGCAAAAAACAGAATGATATCTGTAGTCACATACATACCGGTGGTAAAAACATGAGCTGGAAGGTAAAGGTCCTGGAGTTCGTGACCAAGTACAACAGGCTCCTAAGGTTCGCAGCCCTCCTGGGTGTGGTGCTGGCCCTAAGCATCCTAAGCTCGGGCAGCAATCCGACCGGCGAGGTAGACCCGGACGAGGACGCCCCGTTCTAAGGAAATATATAAGTTTTTTATCAATGAGAATTTTCCTCATGATCACTTTCCTCAAATGCATTTGTAGACAATAGGAGATCGGGACTCAGGAGTAATGCAGAACATTCCCGGTATACGGACGAAGGATGTCAGGAGG
>WAOK01000072.1 GCA_015521325.1 Desulfurococcales archaeon
CTAGGGCAATCAGCAGGCCTATGATCGCGAAGACAGTAACCGCCAGGAGAACGTAGCCGAGCATCATAAGGATGCCGGCGACAAGCCCGATCACGCCCGCTGCCCTCCTTAGGGGAGGCTGCTGCGGGCCCTCACCCCCACTCCTCCTGAACTCGGGTATCCCGGACAAGAACCTCACCGAAGTTATGTTTCTGGGGGTGATTATATTCATTGCTACAAAAATATGTAGCATAGAGTGGCGGCAACGATATTATCCCAGCGGAGCAGGATCGATGGCGCCGACGGGTTGGCGGCGATCTCGGTCGAGGGCCTCACTAAGAGATATGGGAGTGTGTGGGCACTTAAGGGCGTGTTCATGAGCGTCGAGGAGGGAGAGGTAGCGGCGGTCCTCGGCCCCAACGGAGCCGGTAAGACGACACTCCTCCGAGCTATTGCCGGCACCCTAAGACCCCACGGGCGGGAAAGCCGCAGTAATGGGTATTGATGTCAGGCCAGGGGACCCTAGGATCAAGTCACTCATAGGTTACGTGGCGGAGGGCCCCTCATTCTTCCCCGAGCTAAGCGTCGAGGCCGGGCTGAGGATTGTGGGCTCCCTCCACGGCCTTAGCGGGGAGAGGCTAAGGGAGAGGGTCGATGAGGTCATCTCGGGCATGGGCCTCACCCAGTATAGGGGGAGGAGGTACGCCCACCTATCGAGGGGGCTTAGGAGGAGGGCTGAGATAGCTGCTGCGATAATCCATGACCCGCCTGTGCTCATACTTGACGAGCCGACGCTGGGCCTCGACGTGTTCTCTGTGGCCGCGCTGAGAAACATAATCAGGGGCTTCGCCGAGAGGGGTAAGGCCGTGGTGATAGCGACCCACAACATAGCGGAGGCGATGAGCATCTCGGACAAGGTCTTCATACTAAGGAACGGCGTAGTGATAGCCTCGGGCCCACCGAGCGAGCTGAGGTCCCTGATAGGGGCTGAGGAGGCCCTAATAGCTAAGGTCGAGGGCGGTGCGGAGGCTCTTGCGGAGGCGCTGCCATCGAGGTTTAGGGCTAGGGTCGAGGGCGACACAGTAACTCTTGTGGGGCCTGTGCATGAGTGCCTTAAGGCGCTCCTAGAGGCAGCTGACACCGTAGGTGCTAGGATAGTTAGTGTGGCTGCGAAGGAGCTGACATGGGAGGAGGTATTTATGAGGTTGCTGGAGGGGCGGAAAGAGGAGAGAGGGCCATGTCAATGCCCCCTCGGCGGGGGTGGTGTGCTTGGTTAACACGGTGAAGGCAGCGCTGATAATCCTGTATAAGGACTTCAGGCAGTACTACGGTAAGGCACCTGTTATCAGCTGGGGCATTCTCTTCCCCGTAACTATAGTCATACTCCTCGGCTACTATGGCGCGGGCATGGGCATGTGGAGAACCGTGCCCGGCCTCCTAGCGATCTCGATGCTGTTCTCAGCCTCCTCAATGACCCACGTCGCGGTCGGGTTCGACAAGCTGGGCGGGGGCATGGAGGCCCTCATACATACCCCAGCAACCCCCGCGGCGATAATCATTGGGAAAGCGTTGGGTGGGGTCATAATGGGGCTTGCTGGTGCCGGCATTGCGGCAGCGATCCTCTTAGCGATGACCGGTGCATTACCTGTGTTTAACCCCCTGTTCTTCGTCGCCGGCCTGGTCATAGGCTCGCTCACCTTCTCCCTAATCGGCACGGCGATATCCATTATGCTGGACCCTGTCCCCGCGGTGGCGGCCCTCAACTTCCTCAGGTTCTCCATGGTCTTCTTCGGAGGCCTCCTCCCGGCCGCCGCCCTACCCCCTCAGGTGAGGCCGATCGCCTACGCCCTGCCCATGGCGTACGTCTCCGACCTCGTAAGGTACGGGACATACAACACGTACGAGTACGTCGACCCGGCGACCGCCCTAATAGCCTCACTGATGTACCTGGTCGCGGTAGCCATCATTGCGATCAAGTCAAGCTTCGACTACCTCATACCCTAGACCACCTCAACTTACCGCCGAGAACCGCCAGAGCAACAACCGCCGCCAGCAGTACCGCTAGGGCAGCGAGTAACCCGGTATTCGGTCTCCAAACCATGGGTGCCGGGCCTGTGGTGAAGCCGTGCAGTGTAGCAGCCGAGGTGGTTGAGGTCGTTACTGCCTGAGTAGTCGTTGTCTTCAGCGACGTTGGTGAGGGGCTCGACGCCGAAGTGATTGATGTAGTAGTGGTAGATGTCGTGGCTGGCGTCATTACTGCCTCCTCCGGCACGCCGTCTATGATGTAGAGCCTGAAGTCCCTGGACCCAACCACGACTTCTGGGAGTCCGTCGCCGTCTATGTCGCCTATTGATGGCGGGGCCATTATGGGTCCTCCGGTGATCCCGACGAACTCTATCCCGCTGAAGTAGGAGCCGTATGTGCCGACATCGACGATCTCGACCCTCCCATCATACCTGGCCACAACCATCTCCTTGGAGCCATCACCGTCGATATCGGCTATGATCACCGAGCCGAAGGACGCGTCCACGCCGGGGTAGAAGGACTTCAGGGAGCCATTGAGCGAGAACACGAATATGCCGTCGGACGTCGGGACCACCACCTCCGCCTCGCCGTCGCCGTCGATGTCACCGACCGAGGGCGAGGTGTATATCTCCCCGTGCACGCTGGCTGACCAGAGCACCCACGAGCTGAAGGATACGGCGTAGAGGGTCTCGCCCGCCACAACCAGGATATCCGGTACCCCATCACCGTCGATGTCATGAAGCGCCGGGAACCCGTTTATCGTCGCGTTGAGGTCGGCCGTCAGGAGGGACCAGCCACCGGGGCCGTGGGTCAGTATGTGGATGAAGGACCCCTCAACAGCGACGATGTCGTCGATACCGTCACCGGTCACATCCCCGACCGCCGGGGCATGCACGGCCTCATGGCCTAAGAACTGCCTCAGCTCGACCTCACCCGAGGCACTGACAACGGTGACGTACCCACCCATCTCGTTCGCCACCACCTCAAGCTCCCCGTCACCGTCGACATCCGCTATCGCTGGCACTGCCCTGTGGAACGATCCGTTAATGACCCACTCAACCCCGCCAGTAAGTGAGTTTAGGGCGTAGAGCCCGCCGGGACCACCAACCACTATATCGACAACGCCGTCACCGTCGAGATCGGCGGCTGCCGGGGATACGAGCCCGTACCCTGCCTTAACGCCCCACATGACTCGGTAGTCCCTCCCGTGTATGCCGTATGTGTTGCCGTCGCATGAGGCGAAGAAAATGTCATCAGAGCCGTCCCCGTCCACGTCGACGAGCACGGGCGAGGAAGCTATGCAGAGACCCGCTGTGAATATTGCGCTCATGTTATACATGTAGTACCTGAGGCCACCCCAACCCCAAGTCCTCGGGTCTAGGCCGTCGCGGCAGGCGCAGAACTTCATCTCCGTCCACGGGACAGGAGAGGCCGCCCTCATAGCCGTGGGCGCCAGTATGAGGGCTGCTAGCATGAGGGCGAGTGCTGCGCGCATCACACGTACCGAGTATTAGGGCGGTGTCAAGTATTAATCGTGGGTCATCCCATGAGCAACGCTTTCGTACAGTTCCTCGAGTTCTGCCACGGTATCGGGCCATAGCCTGACCTCCGCTCTCTCCACGAGCACCAGCTCGTCCAGCCCTTCCAGGGCAGGTAGCTCATTAGTCTCGGCCCCAAGTGCTTTGGCGGCATTAGCCGACACTATGCTCGGCACACCGATAACGAGGGCCTCAGCAATGAACAGGCCGAAAGCCTCTCTCTCACTCGGGTTTATGGCGTATCTTGCCCCGGTGAGACGGTCCACGTAATCCCCCCTAGGTAAGGGGGGCATGAACTCCACGCCGCCGGGATAGCTCTTGGTGGCGTACCTCCTCAAGGGGCCCTCGTGGGGGCCCCTCCCAACGATGAGGAGCCTGAGGCCAAGCCTCTTCGCAGCCTCCACCGCGAGCTCGAGCCTCTTATACTTCTCAATCCTCCCAGCATACATCATGTAGTCGCTGCCCTCACCGACCCACTCCCGCTGAGCAAGGTCCTCGTCAACACCGTTAGGGATGACGACGAGCTTCTCCCTAGCCCATGGGTAGTGGGCCTTGACGAGTTCAGCCTCGTGAGGGCTCACCGCATGCACTGCGTCAGCGAGCCGAACGAGCTCAGCTACCTTACGCCTCCAGTAAAGGCCCCAGAAGACCCTCCTTAGGAGTGTGTGCCCAGTGCCGTGGTAATGGAGGGTGAACACTAAACCAATGCCGGGGCTGACCCTCTTCAGCCTCAACCCTGACTCAACAGAGACCACTGCGTGCGCGCTATGGACGTGGGCCACGTCGAATTTCTTGGCTAGTCCCTCGAGGAGGTTCCAGAACCTTCCCCTCTCCCTAGGCACGTGGTACGCGTTCCCGGGGGCTATGGTCGGCCACCTGATGACCTCGACACCTTCAAGCACCTCCTTAACCGGTTCCCTCCCGTCGGGGTCACCGCAGAGTACCGTGACCTCATGCCCCCGCTTAACCAACCTAGTAGCGACTGACTTAACGACGTACTCGACACCCCCGATGCGGGGGTAGTAGCTGGGCGCCACAAACAATATCCTCATCTTGATCAAGGATGGACAACATGAGGGCATAAAGGGTTTTCCCGCCCCCGTCACGACCCCAGCACGTACGCTATGAGGGCAGTTGCCACGACATAGAGTGATGCTGGCCTGCTAACGAGTTCGGCGATCTCTGGAACCCCGTCGCTTGATATTAGTAGTTCTCTCGTCAGTCTCCCATGCGCGAGGAGGTTCCTCAGGTCCCTCAACATCATCGGTCTCTCCTCAATAAGGGCGCCTAGGTCACCCTCCTCGAGAGCCTTAATCACTGCCTCGACCGGGGTAGGGTCACTAGCTTTCCGGAGTGCTGACCTGAGCTCGCCTTTCAACTGCTTGATCTCCCTACGGGGTCC
>WAOK01000073.1 GCA_015521325.1 Desulfurococcales archaeon
CCACTGAGCTGCGAGGGCATCAGGAGGGTGTACCTCAACCAGGTTATCCCAAAATACGAGTATGGGTGGGGATGCCTCAACGCGCTGAAGAAAGCGAGCAAAGCCAGGATCGTTAATGTGGCAGAGGACACGAACTTCACGGAAGTCATGGCAGAAGTAGATGGTCACGAGTTCATCGTGAGATGTGGTGAGAGGAGGGACGATAACTTTGTGGAGGCCGGGGAAAGGGAGTCCCTCACGGTAGGAATAAGGACAGTAATAGATGCCTACTTCAAGACTAGGGCCTCTAAGGATGTGGGCATCGATCCCAGGCTTGTAAGGGAGTTCACGAGGAGAGTGGAAAGGGTCAAGGATCCTTGCGAGGTGATAGAGATGGCTTGGGAGCTGGAGGAGCTATGAGGAAGCGAAAAATCACGCGAATATGTCCAGGAGCATGAGAACAGCGTCTATGACGTCCCGCAGCGATATTATCCCAATGGGCTTCCCTCCCTCATCAACGACCGGGAGGTGCCTGATGTTCGCTTCCCTCATCTTCCTTATGGCCTCCATTAAGGGTGTGCCCGGAGTAGCAGTTATCGGGTTCTCACTCATTATCATGTAGACCGGGAGCCTCTTCCCTACCTTGTCGTTAGCCGCCGCGAATAGTGTGTCCCTCTCAGTCACTATACCCTCGAGCTTGCCATCGCTCCCCACAATGAGTACGCTCCCTATCTTGTTCTCATACATTATCTTAGCGACCTCCTCAATCGGCGTCATAGGCCCGGCAGTTATCGGCGGCGAACTCATTATGTCCTCAACCCTTATCGGAAACTTTCTCCTTCTGCGTACGAGGGGCACCAACATACACCACCTCTAAGCTATGAATGCTTTCTGGGTATAAAGGTATTTTTATACCGTGGTTTATGGGTATAATACTAACATAAACATATGATACCAAGATATAGTGCTACTAAAGCATCTTTTGTGTTATATAAAACATTCATCTATATTATTCCATATACCGTAATCATTATATTTAGATAAGTCTAATATTGATGTAGGTGTTAATAATGGCAGAGGAGTTACTGGGGTCAGCGCTTGTTACGTTCAGAGAGGCGCTCGAGGCAGGCTTAATTGTAGCAATAACGGTGATAACGCTTAAGAAATTAAGTAGGGAGAATTTAATTAAGTGGGCTGTACTGGGAGTTGCTGTATCTGTTGTGCTAGGTATATTAACAGGATTACTGGTGTGGATCTCTTACGGGATGTTTCCCGAAAAGGAATTATTCGAGGCATTTTCGGCCTTTATCGCTGTCGCAGTACTGACGACAGTGATATATTGGATGGCTAGGAAGGGACCTCAACTCAGTGCAGAAATAAAGGAAAAGCTAGGCCTAATAGGCAGTGCTACAGGCGTCGCGTTATTTATATTTATCATTGTCTTTAGAGAGGCCCTTGAAACTGTTCTAATAAATGCGACGTATTTAATCCGTGCGCCAGCAGAAACCTTAGCTGGTGTTATAGTTGGATCGTTGCCAGCAATAGGGCTAGCGGCCCTGATCTATTATGCTGGTGTGAGGCTTAATTTAAGAAAATTCTTCTTGATCACCTCGATGCTGCTTGTGTTCATAGCGTCAGGACTTGTTGGTTACGGTGTCCATGAGTTAGTAGAGTGGGCAGAGGAATCGGGGTTATCTGGCATTGTTTTGGAGAAAGCATACGATCTTGGTTTACCAGAAGGGCATATTATGAGTTCTGAGGGTGTAGTGGGTTCAATTCTTTCTGTTCTTGTGGGTTACTCTGACAGCATGGAATGGGCGAGAGTATTGGCGCAGTTTCTATATTTAGCACTTGGGTTGCTTGTTGTACTGCGAGGGTATAGGTATATATAACATCTTTTAGTTTACCTAGCGTATATTGAGAGAATTTTTAACAATACCTTCCTACTATGAAATAACGATACATTGCGGTCGTAAGTAAATATAGGGTGTCATTAATGTGGGGTGCCATACTTGCTTCAGGCTGGGGCACAAGGCTCAGATCATGGGGGACGATCCCGAAACCCCTGGCGCCCGTCGCAGGTCGGGCTATAATAGAATACCCAGCGAGGACATTGCGGGCTATTGGCGTGGACAGGGTCGTGGTCGTTGAGCAGCCGGGCTCATGCATACATAAAACGATCGTGTCGCTGTTTGAGAGGGTCATCCCCGTCACCAACTACCGTGTTTGGCTGGGAAACGCTTACTCGCTATCCCTGGCTCTCAGGGCCGCGCCAGTCGATGAGGTCATTGCGGTAGTTATGAGCGACCACATAATAGAGCCCGACGCAGTCTTAGAGGTCGTGAGAACAGCCGCTAGAAAAGGGTATCACACCTTGGGAGTCGACTCCGCACCGAAGTGGGTAGAGATCGGTGAAGCAACTAAGGTCGTCATAGAGGATGGGGTTATTGTGGCCGCGGGTAAGAACCTACGTGAATGGGACGCTGTCGATATCGGAGCAGCGGCCATAGTCAACGATGAGCGGGTTGCGGATAGGGCCGAGACCGCTGCCATGGAAGGCCTAGGCTTCAGCCAGTTCATGGCCTCCGTCAAGGCGTTTGCGGCGGACGTCTCAGGCGCAGCTTGGGTTGACGTCGACTCAGTAGAGGAGGTGGCTGAGGCATCCGTGGGGAGGCTGAGGGAGGTGGTTAAGGTATGGGAGGAGAGGACTGGATGAGGCCTAAGCCGACCGACGGCCCTGTCTCGAGGTACATCAACAGAAGGGTCTCGACAGTAATAACTAGGGCGCTCCTAGCCACCGGCAGGCCCCCAAGCCCTGACGTCGTTACAGTAGTCACTACCGCAGTAGCTCTCCTCGCAGCCTACTCGGTCATCTCGGTCGGCGGCGTCGTAGCGGGGATCATTATCCAGCTCGCCTCCATAGTTGACGGCGTTGATGGAGAGATAGCTAGGGCCACAGGGAGGTCCTCGAAGGCCGGTGCTTTCCTAGACTCCATGATGGACAGGCTCGCCGACATAGCCATAATCTCAGCCATAGCTGTGCGGTTGCTCGCCCTTGGGTGCAGGCCCGAGATTACCCTCTACTTACTGGCGACCGCCCTATCAGGCGACCTACTGGTTTCATACCTGCATGCCAGGGGCGAGATGCTGGCTGGGTCGCATCCTTCTCTCATTGGCCATGTCAGGCAGATGGCGTCGAGGGATGTGAGGTTGCTAATTCTCGCGGTAGGGGTTGCTGCCGAGCCCTGGTTACCGGCGGCCATCGCAGGGGGCTTAGTCATTACCGCGTCCCTATCCTACGCCTATGTTTTGGCGAAGGTGGTGGAGGTCTACACCCACTTAAAGAAGCTGGAGTCCTCCCACGGCGAGCATAAAGCCTCATAACCGATACTCATGAGGTGCTCAACGCCTCATGGTGTGCGATGACGTAAGGATCAATAAGCTGGGGTGGTGGACCTGCGGATCCGTCAGTAAGTGGAGACCCACTAAGGAGGTTCTCGAAGCGATAAGGGAGGGTAGGCCACCGCTCAGCGAGGACGATATAGCGGCCATAGCCCACGAATTCATTACTGACGTCATAGGTGATGAGCCCTTAAGGTGTGAGTTCAAGTACGGACTCCTCATAGACGTCCTTGA
>WAOK01000074.1 GCA_015521325.1 Desulfurococcales archaeon
CTCTGCCATGCCCGGGAGGCTGTAGTCAACGTCGGTGTCGTAAACCTCCACCAGGCCCTCGTCACTGAAGTACTTGCTTATTGATAGGAGGGCGTAGTAGGCGTCGTCAGAACCCCTACCGATCGAGAACACTACGAACTCCTGGGCCCCGTCTCCGTCGAAGTCCATGGGCCCGGCTGAGCCGAACTGCGCAGTAACTAGGTCATAGTCCTGGTATAGCTTCAGCTCCCCTCCCGTCATCCCCTGAGCCGGTTCCTCACTGATCTGCGGCTCCACGTTGACAGCGACGTCGAGGAGCCCTGCCCAGTTGACGTCCGTGGAGAACGACGTGTCCCCTACGTACAGCGCCCTGTCATACCTGAGCGGGTAGTGAGCGCTCAGGCCGTTCGCACCGCTCACCTGCGTCCCGTAGTGGTCGCTCGCCACTATGACCTCGCCGAGGAGGTTGAGGAAAGCGTCGACGACCCCGCCATAGGCTGTCCTCACCCCCTGCAGGAGGCCGACGAGGTCCACCTGGTTCGCGCCGTAGACGGGGTCAGGGCCACCTCCGAAAGTCTGGACACTCAGCCTAGCCTGTCTCAGGGGTGCTGGGTTGTTTATGGCTGTCGAGACGAAGTCCTTTATCGCCTGGATCTTCGCCGTGTCCCTTAAGGGGCTGAGGTCGCTCACCGAGAAAGTGACGTCGTCTATGTTATGCCGTCTATAGAACCCCATGTATGACTCCAGTATTGCCATGCCGAGCTCCTCCCCACCCATGGCTGGGTTCGCCACAAGCTTAGCGAGCCACTCATCGTACGGCCACCCATACCCGGGCTCGGTCTCCTCCGATGCCGCCATGTAGTCGGCGACGTTGCGGAACTCGTAGGCGGCGTCTATGGTCGCCATGAGGCAGGCGTCGAACCCTATTAGGTCTAGGTGAACGCCTGAGGCCTCTATCGCCTCACGGATCTCCTTAAGGCTGAGGTAGTCCTCGCCGTTGGTCTCGTCCCACGCAGCCCCTCCCGGGCCGCCGCCATGGTCCCATATGATGAGGGCGTAGTGCTCCGCTGGGTAGTTGCTGGTTGCGTACCTTATGAATCCCTCGAGCGTTGCCGGGTCACCAGTATCGATCTCCCCCAGATCTGTGAGGAACTGGGAGTGGATCCCTGGCGCGTCATCGGGCTGCACGAGTATTATCTTGGCGTCAGTCCACTGGGGTGAGTTATCGGCTATCTCCTCCACATCAGGCGGTATATTCTCGTGCTCGTAATCGGCCGGGGTTCTGTCGACCAGGGCTATGACCGTGACGCCGTTGCCTGGGTGGGCTCTCTCCATCTCGTCAATGTCTTGGAGAGCGAACGGCTCGAGGTTATTGTCTGCCGCCACGTAAACCATGACTGTCCACGCATTACCTTGAGCCGCCGACGTGATCACGCCTGGGACAGGTGCGGCGATCGATGTGAGCATGACCGCCAGCAAGGCTATAGGTAACAAAGCTTTTCGTTCTGTCAATCGTTCAATACACCTCACGATTAATTAAATTAGAAAGTATTTAACCTACCAACTAAAACGCCGTCCTCAGACCCTCCTCCTAATGAGGAGAGCCACAACAGCAACACCTACGGCAGCCCCAGCAACAACACCTAATAGCGCCGAGGGAAGCCCTGCCCCGCCTGCTGGAGGGGGCGGCGTAGCTGCTCCTGTGGTCGTTGTTGGCGTAGTCATTGTCTGAGTAGTTGCGGAGGTAGTTGTCTGGGCTTGCGTGGTTGCCATGGTCGTTGTGTAGGGCTGCGCTGTGGCAGTCGTGGTACTTGATGTAGTTATTGGTTGCGTGGTTGCTGTAGTGGTTGACGTGTTGGGCGGAGGCTGTGGCACGGCCGGCCCGAGTCTCTCTGCGTATGTCTGCCTTTGTGCCTGGAACCCTGGGTTGTTAGTCGTTAGCTGCACGGCAGTCCCAAGCTCGCTCAGGTAGAGGGTCACTTGGGTGGCGTAGCCTTCGTCATCAAATGTTATGCTCTGGAAGTAGAATGGGGCTGTCTCCTGCGCTGTGAAGGTGTGTCCGCCGGTGTTGATCATCGTTATGTTTAGTACTGTTATCGCGTCGGTGTCTACGTCGCCGTCTATGTAGAACGGGAGGTGGTCCCCGATCTTCGCGGGTTTCTCACTTAATCCCGTCGTCACGAGGGGCATGCCTTGATGCCCGGTTGTGACCCTCCCGTAGACCTCGCCGCCGCTCGACCACATTATCACGGTGGCGTCGTACGCGGTGCTATCCCCCCTGCCGACGAATATGTATGTCGCGAACAGGATGTTGTCCCTGTACCTGCCCGCAACAATTACCCTCATATCCACCAATGCCCCGCTGTAGAAGTCCGTGAACACGTACTCCATCATGTAGTCTGGGTGCGGGCCCTCAGGCTCCGGGAAGGCCCTCCTTGCCTGGAAGTCGTAGTTTATCTCGGCGATTACCTCCAGCGATAAGGTAGTGCCCTCCTGGTAGGCGTCCCTAGCGTTCGTCGCCAGGAGCAGCCCTGTCTGGGCATCGAAAACGAACGTGTACACGGCTCTCCCCTGTATCGCCCCGGTAAGGGCGATAACGTCCCTCTGCCCTCCTCCGGCGGCGAAGATCGCTGATAGGGC
>WAOK01000075.1 GCA_015521325.1 Desulfurococcales archaeon
GAGGGGGTGGTGGAGGAGGAACCTGTTAATGCATACCGCCAGGAGCGCTAGGTATATGAAGAAGCCGGAGCCCCAGGACGCGAGGTTGAAGGTCGCCATGAGGTCGTACGCGGGGCCCTGCATCGATGTCATGAAGTGCCCGCCCATGATCGGGATAACTATCAGGCCTACGGGCGGGATGAAGACCGACGGATTGATGTGATCCATCTTAACGGACTCACTCCTGAACAGGTTGAAGGGCACCACGACACCGAGCGCGAAGGTCAGCACCGCACCAACAACCCAGAGGGGGAAAGCGGCCCATTCTAGGCCGAGCACAGCTGAGTAGTCGGAGGCAAGCACCATCAGACCTATCGGCGCGGTCGGGTAGAAGTTAGCGAGGACCGGATCCTCCAGCTCCCTCCAGACAATACCGGGGAACAGGGCGACCTTAGCAAGCAGTATAGAAACAACCACGGCAGCTATGGCGGTGTTGAGGTAGGTGAACGCAACGCCCGCCTCATGCAAGTAAGCGTTAAGAACGACGGCAACGACCCCCGTGCCCATTATGCACGCACCGTAGCTGGGGAGGAACTCCCGAACGAGATCCCTCACCAGTACCCGCCGTAAGGGGTTAAGGTGGGCAAATAAGGAATCGTTTATGCATGCACGATTACTTACGAGCAATAACACTAAACACGGGCACCAATAAGGCCCGGTAACGAGAACTGATTTGGGTAAGGAATATGATGCCAGAGCTCGGCGACCTCCTCAAGCGGCTAGAGCAGGCGTCGAGGGAGGAGGGCATACCGTCAATAGATGAGGAGGACGGTAAGGTGCTCATGGCCCTCGCCTACGCATCCGGGGCAAGGAGGATCGCTGACCTGGGAGCGGGTGTAGGTTATTCGACAGTATGGCTAGCGGCGGGAGCCGGTGCGAGGGGTGAGGCGGTGGTATATGCTGTCGAGGCATCGCCGAAGAGGTTCCGAAGGCTGTCGGAGCTATTGGGTGGACTAAGGCTCAGTTCCGCTCGTATTGAGCCCGTGAACGCTGACGCTGTTCACTGGCTCAGTAACCTCCCCAGCGATTACCTCGGGATGGTTTTCTTGGATATAGAGAAGGAAAGCTACCCCACCGCCGTAAGGGAACTGGAGAGAGTTATGGCACCAGGAGGGGTGCTAGCAACGCATAACGCCATATTCCCTACGCCACCGAGTGAATTCTTTGCTGCGTTAGAGGAAGGTCCCTGGGAAACACCGATCATAGTCCCTACGTGGGCGGGATTACTTATCGCGGTCAAGAAAGGGCAGCACTAAATGATCCTTCTCAAGACCGAGTACCTCCTGTACCTCGGCAACTCCTCGGGCTTGATTACTTGTACCTCGAAAGGGTCCCTTATCCCCGCCCTCCATAAAGCGTCGAGCACCACCTCCGGCCTCTCACGGGTAACCACAAGCACGTCTATGTCACTAGCCACTACATGCCTTCCCTCCGCCACCGACCCAAAGAGGTAGACCACCGCCCCCGATCCAGCTCCTTAACCACTTCAGCTATCTTCACCAGGTACTCCCCCAGGTTCTTAAACACCTCCCGCCTCTCCCTAGCAACCTCAACAAACAAGTCCCACCACAAAGCGGGACACCTCCTCAACAGCCTTCATGAGCCTCTCGACCTCGTCGGCACTGAATTCCCTCGGCACATACCTGGAGACGACTATGTACGCGTCCTCTAGGAGGGCGAGTTCAAGTGAATACATACCCATTATCTTCTTGATCCCTGCCTCCGCCTACCCGCCGAGTAGCCTCCCAAGCAGGCTGAGCAAGGATCTGACACTGTGTGTCCTCGGGTAATCACCTCCGCACTCGAGGAGCTCCGCTTTTACGATGAGCTGCAGCGCCTGCTCGAGACTGAATGACGCTAGGCCGTAGAACCCCTTCTGGAACTGTATCTTCGCTGTTTCTAAGAACTCCCTAGACCTCCTCCTCAAGTACTCAACCTCCTCAGCCCTCAACCGTGACTACCGCACCAACATAGCCTACGAGAAAATTATGCTATACTAATTGCGCCAATCACGCGAAAACAGATCCCTTACCCACCCCAGAGAGCAACGACATTAAATCTAGTTCGAGATCATTATGAGTGGGATCGTGAGGCTCCTGTGGGTCAGGTGGGGCGATGTTTTCTCCCTCTCACTGAACCTCGCGAAATCCATCGCTGAATCGGGCTACGTCCCAGACATCGTCGTGGGGATCTTGCGTGGTGGGTACATAGTTGGGAGGATAATATCAGACGCACTAGCCAGGCCGATAGCGGCGGTGGAGGTGAAGTTCTATAAGGGGATAGGGTCGAGGGGGACGAAACCCATAATCACCCAGCCAATAATGGCGGACATGGCCGGGAAGAGGGTACTCATAGTTGACGACGTAGTCGAGTCGGGCAGGACGCTGGAGGTCGTGACGGAGCTGTGCAGCATAAGGGGCGCCTCGGCCGTGAGGACGGCCGCGCTCTACGTCAAGCCGTGGGCGATGATGAACCCGGACTACTACGCCGCTAAGGTTGAGGAGTGGGTGGTCTTCCCGTGGGAGGTCGGCGAGACGGTGAGGGAGCTTAGGCAGGAGGGCGAGGACTTCGCAGCGGCCATGAAGAGGCTCGGGGCCCCCTACGACGAGGGGGTGGCGTCAGTCCTCGAGGCAATAGAGAAGGCGTCAGCAAATCCTGGGCGTGGTGAGGGGGGTTGACGGGAGGAGCGTCATCCCCCCGACCTCCGTCTCGACAACCACCCTGCCCTCGAGGAACGGCTCCCAAGCCTCCCTAACCTCACCCACCGCCGCCGCCTCGGCGCATCCACTCCGCTTTAGGGCTCCCAGCAACTCGTCAACGGCGCCGGGCCTGACAGCGAAGACAGCGACTCCCTCAGAGGCAGAGTGCATCGGGTCTATCCCCAGCATCTCAAGGAACCCGAGCGTCGCCGGCCTAACCGGCACGTCAGCCCTCCTCACAACTATCGTCGCCCTACTCGCCTCAGCCCACTCGTTCAGCACGGCCGCGAGCCCGCCCCTCGTCGCGTCCCTCAAGGCTGTTATCTCCTGCCTAAGCCCACCCTCAACAATCGGGAGGACACACCCCGTCAGCGGGCGGGCATCCGATGAGAGGCCCTCGACCTCATCAAGCATCCCTAGCTGGGCAGCGGTTATGACCGCCCCGTGATCGCCTATGGGCCCGGAGACCACGATCACGTCGCCAGGCGATGGCTTATCCACGATCGGCTCCTTGTCCGTGACCCCCACGCCGACGGCCCCGATGATGACGCCGTCGACGGCTCCCCTCGGCATGACCTTGAAGTCCCCTCCCACTACTGCGACCCCCTCCGAGGTGGCTGTCCTTATGAAGGACTCCATGACCTCCTCAAGAAGGGCTATGTCAGTGCCCTCCTCAGCGACGACGGCGTCCATGAGAGCTACCGGCCTCGCGCCCATCATGAGGACGTCATTGATCGTGCCCGAGGCGGCGAGGTGCCCGAGGTCCCCGCCGGGGAACCTTATCGGCTTCACCGTGTAGGAGTCGACGCTCACCACCACCCACTTCTCCCCGACACGGAATGCTGCACCGTCATCGAGCTCGTCGAGTCCCACACCCCCCAGGGCCTTCCTCATACCGGGCGGGACCTTAGATATGATGAGCCTCCTAACGATCTCGGCTGTGTCCTTCCCGCCCGCACCATGGGATATGCGGAGCTTCTCGCTCATACGGCCCTTCCCTCACCCCATAACCTCTCAAAATAATTCGTTAGCTCCTCAGCGGCCTTGCCCGACCTTATGAGGGCAGAGACCTCGTGGTTGTACCTCAGGGCTGACTCGGTCCAGTTATGGGAGCCGATGACCACGTACTTGCCGTCCACTATGACCACCTTAGCGTGGGTCGTGATCCCGGATGACTTGTCGAGTCTTACGCTAATGCCATGCTCCTTAAGGAAGCCTATGGTCTGGGGATAGGAGTCCCTAGTCTCCTCATCAACGAGCACCCTAACATCGACACCCCTCTGGGCAGCGCTGGCGAGGAGTGACAAGAGGTCGTTAACGGGGTCATCACTGTCCCCCGGGTCGTACTTCATGACAAACATTATCACGTAGACTGACTCATTCGCCGCCCTAATCAACGGGGCGACAGTGCCCGGGTACTGACTATCCTCAATAATGACCACCCCACCCTCCCCAACAATGGGCTGGGTAGGGGCAGGCGCGTTGAGAGACGGCAGTATATAGGGCGCGAGGAGTAGGCCGAGGACGAACCCGAACACTATTAGCCCAGCCGACGAGCCAGTTCTCCCCAAGCAACGCACCTAACGTATGGGGTGCGGTGACAGTAAAAAGGGCCTACTTACGCCTGCGCCAGACCCATATAACGGTTAGTCCAGCAACGACGGCGGCAGCAGCTGTACCAAGTACCCAGGGCTGGGTACCCGCGGTTGCTGCCGGGGGCGTTAGCGACGTGGTGGTAGTTGTGACTGTCGTCGATGTAGTGGTTGTTGTCGTCGTTGTGGTTGCCGCCGCTGTGGTCGTGGTGATTGTCTGTCCCCTTCCGTAGTATATGATTGCCTCGCCCGGTGGTAGCGTTACTGAGTAGTACGTCCGCCCGTCCTGGATAACCTTCTCCGCCTCCAAGGGTATCTCCTCTCCCTCGACAATGACGGTGACGTTCACGTCCTGCTCAGCAGGTATGAGTAGCTTTGTTGGTGATCCGCTGACCCTTATCTTAACTAGCTTGTTCCCTGGGCTTATCGTTAGGGTTGATGTTCCGTTACTGCTTGCTTCAACAGTTCCGAGGCCCTCGACCTCTATGCTCTTCCCAGAGCCCGAGACAACGGCTTTGGTGCCCGCGCTCTTTACGAGGGGCACGTCTATGTATATGCTGAGGCCTGCTGTCTTGATGATCTCCTCCAAGGTGCTGAGATCTAGGGTGTCTGTCCTCACGCCAACAACTATCGCCGCTCCCCCTCCGTAGGGTATGAGGCTGGCCGATACCCTCAGGCCGTCCGAGGGCCATGACTTGACCCTCAGCTCCGCAGAGCTGAGGTCGGGCACCAGGCCATCCCTTCTCATGGATTGAATCACATGCTCGGGGAACCAGGCTATGAAGCTGTAGACCCCCTCGCTTGCGTTGATGTTCTTGATTGTCAGGTCCACGTCGATCTGGAGGAGGCCGATATTTTGTTTCTGCGAACTATTGGCCTGAATATCGAACTCGAGTGTCATGATGGGGTAGGTGAACGTTACGAGGTACGTTCCCTGCCCAGCGCTCATGATCTCTGAGTCCCTGCGAATGTTCGGGGCGTAGTACCCTGCCGCCACAAAGGGCTCCGAGGTCCCTGCCCCCGCCAGGACGGCTATGTGTGCCTGAGGCTTGGCCGGCTCCTCTCCCGAGACCATCACGTGCGCCTCCCCCGACTCGGGGTCCGCCGCGGCGACCGCGTAGTAGCAGGAGTGCCCACTTACCTCAGTTGAGTTCATTACCCATTCCCCGTCACTGGTCTGTGCCGCCACGGGGTAGTCCGTGCCGCAGGCGCTGTCTGTGTCGGGCGATATCATGATTAGCCTGCCCTGCCGAGATAGCTCGATCACGTCTCCCCCGGCCGAGCCGAGGAGGAGCAACGGGTATGTGGTGCCTTCCTTTCCGTACCGTATGTTGGGCCATCCCGAGTGCTTCTCGAGGACAGTGCCTGGGTCTGGGTAGAGCTTGGCGAGCTCGTCGTATGCGCTGACCGCGTTAAGTAGTGCCTCAGCGTATAGGACGAACGCCTTCGCAGCAACGGACTTGTGGTACTCCTCACTCACAAAGTCACCAGCCATTAGGGCCGAGACCCACCTCCCGTAATCGGATGTGAGGGCGTCCGCCCCGGCCGCGTATGCTTTGCTCATCATGAACGCCCTCCCAACCCCGTCGCCCGGGTCGGTCAGGGAGCTTGTTGAGTTATCTGTGCCCATCTCGGCAACCGCGCCTATGAAGGCATGCACGACCCTACCCAGCCTCACAAGGCTTGTGTAGACATAGAGCGGCCCCATTACTGGGGACTGATTTAGGCGGCCGCCGAACCCGTTGGCGAAGCTGTTCTTGGGTGAAGGATACGGGATCGTGTAGAGCAGCTCCCCAGCCCTCATGGCTTCGTAGGCCTCCCTAAGCAAATCACCAACAGTTCCGCTGCGGCCGCCTCCGGCCAGTTCACCGACTCTTTCGAGGAGCTCCTTATACTTTTGCATCGTTCGCTGTAATCTGCTCAGTCCTCCTTCGGTTAGTATGTACGACTTCTCCGCCAATTCCTCACCCACCCATTCAGGAACTGGAAGGTGCTCGCTCTCCTCGATGGCCCATGATGAGGCCTGCGCTATCATAAAGCCAGCGGTGGCGGCGGCTGTCAAGGCTACTGAGGCGGCTGCGTCTAGGCCTAGCTGGATGTTCATAGAGCTGACCGAGAACACGCTCACCGCCCTCGTGTCTATAAAGTGCCCGGTGTAGATCCATGA
>WAOK01000076.1 GCA_015521325.1 Desulfurococcales archaeon
CAAGCGCCAGCCTCACCGCGCGCTCGTACACCCACCTAAACCTCTGGAAGGCCTCCGGATCCACCGTGTTAATCGGTCTCCCCGCCCGAGGCACGCGTATGACCGCGTAGAGATCCCCGTCGACGAAGAACCTCCTCAGGACCCTCATACCCGGGTTATAAGTTATGAAGACACCACACAGTAGCGTGGCTAGGGAGTCATCGTAGGCCCCCGTGATCGTGAGGCCGGCGGCGCGGGCCACACGCACACCCAGCCTGGCAACGTCCTCAGCATCTCTCTCCTCACCCAGGGCGTCGAGGACGGCGGCGAGCACGGCGTTGATGACAGCGCTACTGCTCTTCAGGCCCGAGGCTGGAGGGATGCCGGACTCCACGAAAACCTCTAATCCGCCGACGTGCCCGAGCAGTGATGCCGCCTCCCTCAGCGCCCTCAGGATGGCGGGATCGGGGGCCACACTACCCCACGGCGTGGTTGAGGCCATGGCGATACCTCCATCATCGGTCAGCCTCACCTCGGCCGTAACGGGGAGGTCGACCCCGACCGCCCCGCCGTAGCCGGTGGGTATGGCGTTGAGCACGCTGACTGCTCCGTGGGCGCGGCCCCTACCGATCACGGCCCCCACCCCATTGCAGTGATCGCCGCCTCTCTAAGCGATGCGGGATCGGCCCTTAGGCCGAACCATATGCGGATGTTCTCGGCGGCCTGGTGGGCCAGCATCCAGAGGCCGTCGATCGCGATGCAGCCCTTATTCATGGCTTCGCGGAGTAGCCTCGTCATGAGCGGCCTGTACACCATGTCGAGGACGACGCAGTCGCCCGGAATCATTTCCTTGGGGAGCGGTGATGCTCCGGGGTCACCCATGCCGACAGGTGAGGCATTGACTACGAGCTCCGCGCCCTCCGCCCCTCTCCTCAGGCACTCAGTCGACGCCCTGCACCCTAGGGCCTCAGGCACCCCCCACTCCCTGGCTCTCTCGGCTAGAGCAGCCGCCGTTACCCCGGACCTGCTGATGATGACTAGCTCCTCAACGGCCCTGTCCCTAGCGAGGGCGTACACCGCTGCCGAAGCCGCTCCGCCGGCCCCTATCACTAGGGCCTTCCCGTACCGGCGCCTCCCCGCGGTGGCTAGGGACCTAAGGAATCCCAGCCAGTCAGTGTTGTACCCTATTAGGCGCTCGCCCGCCACTGCCACCGTGTTGACCGCCCCTATGGCTGATGCGTCGTCACTGAGTTCATCAACTAGCCCGGCAACACCCTTCTTGTGCGGTATCGTTACGTTGAAGCCGGCGCTGTTCCTCCTCAACCACTCAATGACCCCGGGCAGCTCATTGGTTGAGGGCACCTCTATCGTATCGTAGACCGCATCAATTCCTGCTGTGGCGAAGTACGCTGAGTAGATGGCCGGGCTCAGGCTATGCCTCACAGGCGACCCTATCAGGTATAGCCTCATATGAGGCCCAGCACCCTCCATAGGCCCAGCACCTCGGCCACGCTCGGCTGTCCCGGGGCCTGCGGGCCCCCGTGGGCGTGCGCGTAAGTGAACGGCGCGCCCAGGAATGGGGCCAGAGCCCTTGACACCACGCAGTTCCTGCCTGTAGCGAACGAGATAAGTCCCCCGCTGCTCTCTGCCGTGGCCACCATCGCAGGTAGCTCGTCCCGCGGTGTCCTGCAGGCGTACACAACCTTCACCAGTAGCCCAACATCGGGGCCGGGGGCGTGCCCCGCTAACCTCGAGGCTCTGGCGACCAGGGACACTATATCCCCCACTCTCAAGGGTCTGTCTAGGTGATGGGACGAGAGTATGACGGAGGTGCCTTGAGCAAGGATCTTCTTAGTCAGCTCCCCCGCCAGCGGGTTACTCATCTCTACGTCGATGTAGTCTGGCCGGGGCCTGGCCAGCCTGAGGAGGGTCCGGGCCTTCTCCTCCGGGCTGCCCACGAACCCCCCTCCCTCGCTGGCGTCCCTAAGGGTCACGATCACTCTCTTACCCATGCTCTTGATCTCCTTGATCAGCGAGGTCAGTGCCTCAATGACTCCGGTGCCGAGCCCGTTGAGCGCGTCTACGCGGAGCTCGATGATGCCTGTGGCGGCGCTGGTCGCCGCCTCCCTCATCTCCTCGGCCGTCGGCGCGGCTATCACGCCGCATACCTTGCTCAGCGGGCTAGCTCGGTCAGCCAATCCACGATCACCTCCCAGTCGAGCTCAACGATCTCGAACTCCCCCAGCCTTCTCGGTAGGGGGATCCTGGGCTTCCCGTTCAGGAACTTCTTGTCCAGCTTCATGGCGGACACGAGTCTCTCGGGAGGGTAGCTCACGCTGGTGGGCAGGCCCAGCTCAGTGAGGGCGGTTGCGAGGAGGGAGACCTCGTCTTCAGGCATCCCCAACACCTTGGTGGCGAGTGACGCCTCAGCCACTAGGCCGGCAGCGACCGCTGCCCCGTGGCTGACCCGGTACCCGCTCACTACCTCTATGGCGTGACCTACCGTGTGGCCGAAGTTGAGTAGGGCCCTAATCCCCTTCTCCTTATAGTCTCTCCGGATCACGTCGACCTTAGTCATTACGCTGAACCGGATCACCTCATCCAGCACCCCCTCATCCCTCGCCCTAACGGCTCCGGCGATCGTCAGCAGCCACGATACCCGCCCGGCACCCCTCAAGGCGGCGTGCTTAACTACCTCGGAGAAGCCGTCCACGAAGATGCGGTGGGGCAGGCTCGCCAGGATCGTGGGGTCGATGACCACTATGTCTGGGTGGTAGAACGTGCCGACCAGGTTCTTCCACCCATCGATGTCTACGGCGTTCTTGCCCCCCACCGCCGCGTCAGCCTGTGCGAGCGTGGTGGTGGGCACGTACGCTAGCCTAACCCCCCTCATGTAGGTCGATGCGGCGAAGCCTGAGGCGTCGAGTAGGCTCCCGCCTCCCACAGCGACCACAAGGGATCTCCTTGTGAGGCCTGATGCCGCCATCAGGCGCCATATATTCTCGACCGAGCGAATTGTCTTCACGTCCTCGCCCCCACCCACGGTTGATGCCGAGACCCTCAGGCCCCGATCCACCAACCCATTGATCACGTCGTTAACGAGCTCACCCGGTACCCCGGGATCGGCCAGCACCAGCACGTTGAGGGGATCCAGCCCAGCGACCAGTCCCGGGAGCCTGCTGAGTGCTCCGGACCCCACGACTATCCTAGCGGCCCTCTCCTCGTGGAGTGTTAGAGTAACCTCATCCACCTCAGCTCACCAACCAACCTCCTGAACTGTTCGGGCGTGAGTTGCTGCTTGGCGTCCGATAGGGCCTTGTCCGGTTCGGGGTGGACCTCGATCATGAGGCCGTCTGCCCCGGCCGCCAGCGCTGCCTTAGCGAGCGGGGGGACGAGCTCCCTCCTCCCCGCGGCGTGGCTGGGGTCGACAACGACAGGTAGGTGGGTGGACTCCTTGAGCACGGGGACGGCGGCGATGTCTAGGGTGAAGCGGGTGGATGGTTCGAACGTCCTTATCCCTCTCTCGACCAGGACTACCTGGTCGTTGCCCTCAAGCATTATGTACTCAGCAGCCGCTAGGAGCTCGGAGATCCTGGAGCCGAAGCCCCTCTTAAGGAACACGGGCTTGCCGGACCTGCCCACCTCCCGTAGGAGGGGGTAGTTCTGCATGTTCCTCGCTCCTACCTGCAGTGCGTCAGCGTACTCGGCCACGACCCCGACCATTCTTGGGTCAAGCACCTCCGTGACGACCGGTAGCCCGACCTCGTCGCCGGCCTCCTTTAGTAGCTTGAGGCCCTCGAGCCCTAGGCCCTGGAAGCTGTACGGCGATGTCCTCGGCTTGAACGCCCCTCCCCTCAGTATGTGGGCCCCGGCCTCCTTCACGGCGGCGGCCGCCCTCATTATCTGCTCCCTTGACTCGACGGCGCACGGCCCAGCCACAATCACTGGCCTCTCACCACCTATCCGCACTCTCCCGACGCTAACGATGGTCCTCTCCCTGAACTCCTTGGTCACGAGTCTCAGGCCCACCTTACCTCACCCATGATTATGGAGCTTATCCTGCTGGGTGTGAGGCCCATGTACTGGAGGAGTTGCTCATAGCTCCTGGCGCTGGCGCCGAAGACCTCCCCAACACCTACCCTCAGCACCTTCCTGGGAGTGGCGGTGTCCGCCAGCACCTCAGCCACAAGCGACCCGATGCCGCCCACTACCCTGTGGTCCTCTATCGTGACGACAAGGCCAGCTTTGGTGGCCTGCTTGACTATGGTTGCTGAGTCAGCGGGCTTGATGCTGTACAGATCGACAACGCCTGCGAGGACCCCCCTCCGCCTCAGCTCTTTAGCCACCTCCTCCGATACTCCGAGCATGGGGCCGTACGAGAATATCACGACGTCCCCCGCGTCCTCCAGGACCTTCGAGCCCCCGATAGGGAACTCCTCCCCCTCATCGTAGATGGTCGGCGCGTTGTCCCTCCCAAGCCTGATGTACGCCGGGCCCGGGTGGTTGAGGACCGTGTCAAGGACGATCGCCTTAGTGGCGGCGGCGTCAGCGGGCGCTAGGACGGTGAAGCCCGGGAGAACCCTCGTGAGCGCTATGTCCTCGAGGCACTGGTGGGACGCGCCGTCCATGAAGTCCTGGAGGCCGGAGTGTGTGCCGACTAGCTTCACGTTCAGCCCGTCCCTAGCAATCGTGTTCCTTATCTGCTCCCACGCCCTCATGAGGAACATGGCGAACGCTGAGGCCACCGCAACCTTCCCGGCAATGGCTAGGCCAGCCGCTGTGGTCACCAGGTCCTGCTCGCTTATTCCGACGTTCACGAACCTTCCCGGGTACTTCCTCGCGAACGCCGCGGTGCCTGTGGAGTTAGGTGTGTCGGCGTCCAGCACTATGACGTCCTTGCTGAGCCTGCCGGCCTCTACCAGTGCCTCGCCGAGTGCCCTCCTGTAGCTACTGGCCCTCGATACAATAACTACCACCTCCCGCCCTCCCACCTGACAATGAGGGCCTTCGGCTTCCCCTTAACGTGGCTCAGGTTCTCCAGCGCGGCCGCTATATCCACGGCGTCGTTCCTCACCTCCATCACGTACCAGCCGAAGGCCTCCCACTTACTGGCCAGCGGCTCCTTGGGCTTCACGGCCTCTGTAGGGCCCGTGTGCTGGATCATATTCCTGTCCACCACAGCCACCACGTTATCGAGCCCGAGCGATGATGCAGTGGCCGCTGCCTCCCACACCTGGCCCTCGTCCAGCTCGCCATCACCGAGTATGACGGCCACCTCCCGTCTGACGCCATCTACCTTGGCCGCGAACGCGATGCCGTTTGCTATGGAGAGGCCCTGGCCCAGTGACCCGGTCGAGTTAGTTACCACGGTGTCAAGCCTGCCGGCGTCAAGGTGTGACTGCAGCCTTGATTCCGGCATCGCGAACGTCGAGAGCTCGTCATCGCCTATCACGCCCTTCGCGGCGAGCCAGGCGTACAGTGCGGGGGCCATGTGGCCCTTGCTCACCACAACCACTCTCTCAATCCCTGCGGACGCGCCTATGGGTAACCAGATCCCGTAAAGGGCGGCCACGATGTTCAGGGAGGACTGCGACGACACCTCATGCCAGTTATTGACTTCCCTCATTATCATGCGGAGCTTTGCCCTAGCCCTCCTGAGGTCCTCCGTGATGGAGGCCCTGATCTGTGGGCCTGGGTCAGAAGTGTTTCCTGTGTGAGGGGGTAGGGCAGTAAGCTTATTCAATATTGGCGCCGCATCACACCCACACCCTTCACCGATGAACGGCGGGCTGGGTTAATAACCTTTTGTTTACGAAGGACAGAGAGTAAACACTTCTTATGAGGCGTCAGCACCCTCCAACTACCCGCATAGTGTTAAGCAATTACGCGAGCATGGTGCAAGAAACCCATCTAGGCCCAGGTAGTTTCTGCTTTTAGATAAAAGAGGGGTTGGCTTGGGTTAGTGCTCCTCCACGGTTGCCTCCACAGAGGGTGAGGCGATACTGGGTAGCTCCGGGAACGCCTCCCTCATCCTCTGCTCCGCCACTGCCTTCGCCTCCTCCAGGATCTTCGCGGCCTCCGGCGAGGACGGGAGCGCTATTGAGCCGTAGCCCGCTATCTCAGCGACCTCGGTTACGGACTCCTGCAGGATCTCCTGTATCTCGTCGAGCTCGATACCGAGGGTCGGCATCACTTTCTTCATTATCGCCCCTACCTCCTTCACGGCCCCGATCACCGGGGTGAGGGACGTGATTATGTCGCCGGTCAGTATCGCTGTCTCGACCCTCATCTGTATCTGCTCCAGCGCGATCTGGAGGGTCATGAGGGTCTTGGCGATCTTCCTTATCTCAGCGACCTCGTTCGCGTATAGGGTGGCCCTGGCCTGGTCCTTAGCGATTATGGCGTCCACGACCTTCTGGAACATCTGGGCGTCCCTGTGCTTGAGGCGCTCGATGTAGACGTCCAGCTTCCTGACCATCGTGCCGAGCCTGTACTTGGCGGTGAAGAGCTTCATGCGGAGGGGCTTCTCCCTCCTGAGGATCTTCTTTATGGTCTCACCAACTGTGGCGTCCTTCCCCTTCCACTCGGTCTCGAAGCCCTTGAAGGACATCTTGTGCAACACCGTTAGTTCTTCAGGCCCCGGGATTCCCTATAAATCGGGAACCACCTCCGATGGCCGACCAAACATTATCGGAGCCGGCACCAAGCCCTCCTGGAACCTAGTAATACGGCCCAGATACTAAGGTGTTCCTCAGCCCCGCCGCACCCTCGAGACAGCGAAGTAGGCCATCACCGCACCTAGAACCGCTGCCACAGCGCCCAGCAGATACGGCAGTGGGTCAGCGCCTCCCCCAGCCCGGCTCGCCGTCGTTGTGGTGGAGGCCGTAGCTGGTGGTGTCTGCGTCGATGGTAGGGCGACCTGGGCGTTGCTGAACACTACCTCCACGGCTGCTTCACCGTTAAGGGAGAGGAATTTGAGGGTGTATGCCGTGCCCCGGCCGAATCGGTAGGTCTGGGCCCTTACCTCCTTGCCCCCAACGAGGATCTTTGGGACCCCGGCGGAGGGTGTGTGGGCGATGATGACTACAGCCCTACCGCTACCGTTGAGGGTGAGGGTGACAGAGTCCTCCCCGCTGAGCACCGGGCCTGAGACGCTTGGGACTCCCCCCACAACTATGACTGCGTCTCCCCTGCTGGTGATCACCCTGAACTCGTGGGCCCCGCCCTCGGGGAGGGTGCCGGGGTTCTCGAGCACGGCCCTCAGCCTGACCTCCACGCTGCAGTTACCCGATGCCTCGCTGAGGTTGTTCTCGAGGAGGAGGGGCTCTAGGGTGCTCAGGTCGATGACCGAGTGCGTCACTATCTCTGTGTATGAGCCGTCGCTGTAGTTCAGGAGTATCTCGGTGAGGAACTCTATCGAGTCCCTGCCCTCGTACGTGGTCAGTGCCGCCGTGGTGGAGACGTTCCTTGACTCGACCGCCCCACCGACGCCTCCGCAGGACGCCGTGAGTATAGCTGGGACGTCCGATATGCTCAGCTGGAAGAGCGGGTTAAGCACCCCTGTGAGCGGGTCCCTAACTACGAATTCCTTGCTCGAGTTCAGCTTCGCCGCGAGGGCCTCAATACTGAACCCGGCGTTCTCAACGCCCTCCAGCCCTGGGCTGTGATTCAGCGTGAAGGACGCGTTCGGAACAGCTACCTCACCGGAGTCGGTGACGTTAATGCTGTATGTGACCCTCCCCGAAACATTGAGCCACTCCACGGCACCTCCCCTAGCGGTTCCCGAGATGCTGAAGCGGTATGTCAGGCCCTCCGTGAGGACAAGAGAGGCTGAGGCCGCTAATGACGCGGTTATGGCGAGCGCCAGCATCACTGCGAGTAAGGAAGGTGCCCTCAAACCCGTCACTCAAGAATGATTTATTCCCGCCCCTAATAACCCGGATTAATTACTCCAGCCCACCAAGGTGTTGGTGCGGGCTGTGAGGGTAACACTGCCGGCAGGGGCGTACCTAATAGTGGAGGACAGCGAGGGAAGAGCCTCGAGAACCTCCATCAAGGGCTGCGAGGGGGTGGAGGGCGTCAAGGCCGCTACACTGATGGATGACGGCTCCGTAACCTACGCGCCCGTAACGGCATGCGAGGAGAGAGAGGCCCTCATGAGGGAGGTGAGGGGGAAGGCTTTCTCAACGCTAGTGGCCGGGGAGCAGGGCCTTGCCCGGGTAGGCGACGGCTCTGCGGCGACCCCCGCGCCCACCAGCCTGGGTAGGGTGAGGAGGTTCGAGCACCAGCACCTGGGCCACATCCTAGGCTTCGCCCTTGCCCGATCCGGCGGGGACGTTGAGAACGTGTGGGGCGAGTACCCTGGCGACGCGTTGAGGCACGCACCCCTCGCCCTCCTAAAGAAGGTTGGTGGGGTGGAGGAGGTTCTCTGGGGCGTTGCCCTAGGTGGCCAGGCCGATGTGGAGGAGTTCGTGTCCGGCCTCGCCCTAGGGATGAGGGGTGGTGAGGCAAGGATCAGGCTTGGGCGAAGCGCCCTCCAGGCCCTAACCCTAGCCCTAAGGCGTGGCGGTGTGAGGCACGTGGTCAGTGAGGGCGTGGTCGTGATCGGGTCTGTGATGGATGTCCTCGTGCCCTACAGGGAACCCGGCGGCAGGTGGGTGGAGCCTGTGGAGTTCGGTGGGGAGATTACTCACGCCGCCATAATCGTGGAGGTCAGCTCGCAGTCCCCACTGATCGTTGGGTACCTGGGCTGGTACCTGGCTAAGTGAGTTTTTCAGAAAATATCTCTCGAGAAGGGTCACGCACTGGGCGGAGGCGGGGTCGGGGGTGCCTGCGGCGGTGACTCGGGAGCAGCTGCTGGTGCAGCCTCAGGCCCTCCCTTCCTAGCTCTCTTGATGGCTATGGCCGCAGCGACCCCAGCAATGGCGGCGACCGCGACAATTATTAATATGATGGTTGTGAGCGAGCCGCCGATTAGGGAGCCAGCCCCTCCTCCCTCCGAGGGCAGGCTGAGCTCCACCGCCGCCGCCCTCAGGACGGGTCTCCCGAACACTACCTCTACCTCGTGCTGGCTGAACTTAATCGGTACCTTGTAGTACGTGGTGCCGTCGGCAGCGGTCGTTATCTTGTGCTTACTCACCGGGGACCCGTCGACGTAGACACTCGGCTCCGGCGCGCCCGGCTCCGCTTTAATTATTACTGAGCCTATGCCCTCCCCCGAAACAGTGAACCTGACCCTGTCGTTAGTGACCTCTGGCTCGCTCACGCTCAGCCCAGCGGCAGCGAATACCATGCTGACCTTATCCCCGCCCTCAACCTCTACCTCATACCCTGCGAATGACTGCTGGAGTATGTCGGGATTAGTTAGCTCGATCTTGTAGGAGTACTCGAATCCCCCTGTGCTCGCTGCGTACTTAGCCGTTGCCTCGCCGTAGAGAAGCGCCAGCGTGGCCATGTCGAGGTAGGAGACGGCGTGTATCTCTATGTTGGAGCCCATGCCGAGGTAGTTCGAGGCCTTGAGGTCAATCTTGAGCTTTATCGCCGGTATGCCGTTGTAGGACACCTCACTGACCTCGACATTGGTTTCGTTGAAGCCCAGTGCCTGGAGCTGTTCCTGGATCATCGATATCACGTCATTTAGGCCCGCCCCTCCCTCCTCACCGAGCGGGCCGAGCATGCCGTAAGTAGGCACCTTTATCGTCTGCTCCTGGTTCATCTCACCAACTATGTCCGAGTACTCGGGCGGGACCCCCTCCACGCTTAGGCTTGGCTCCACACGCATTGTTATGTAGTCCTCTGTCATGTTGATTACGGTTATCTTGACCGTGCCCGATATCCTCATGTTGACGTCCTCTATCCCTATGCCCGACGCCTTCATGCTGAGGTCGAGCTGATAAATCAGGGTGTCACCGGCCTTAAGCGAGTGCGTCGGTACAGCGGCGGCCACAGCAACAGCTATGATCATTAAGGTGACAATAGCCCTTGCCCTATACAAACCATTCACCGAGAACACCATGATCAAGCCTACTAATAAATTCGACTCTGTGGAATGAGGCGAGGACATCGTTTAATGTGTTCACGGCAAGGAAATGTGGGTTCAGACATGAGCGACTTCCTCCGTGATTACCTGACGTGGGAGGACCAAGTTAGGAGGTCGGTGGAAACCGGTGTCGGGGTCAGTGAGATATTTAAGGAGGGGTTGAGGGGGCTGGCCGTTGTTGGTATGGGTGGTTCCGGGATCGTTGGCGACGTCGTCAAGGCCCTCGCCGCGAACTACGCAGGTCTGAGCATACCCGTTGAGGTGGTGAAGGACATCGAACTACCGCCGTGGGTTGGGCGTGGCTGGCTGGTCTTCGCCGTATCCTACAGCGGGAACACGGCCGAGACCCTGGCGGCGGTTAGGGAAGCCATTAACAGGGGTGCTTCGGTCGCCGGTGTCTCGTCCGGGGGAGCCCTCAAGGAGTTTCTTGCATCGAGGGGGCTTCCATGGGCTCAGGTCGAGGGCGGTCATGCCCCGAGGAGCGCCCTACCCTCCCTCCTCATAGTGTCGCTCAAGCTGCTCAGCTCCCTCGGCCTCAGGCTCGGCGGTGACCTGAGGAAGGTGCCTGACCTCCTAAGGCCCTCTGATGAGGTCATGGGGATCGCTGACAAGATCCTTGAGACCGCGGCGAAGGGTGTCCCGGCATTCATAGCTACGAGTAAGTGGGGAGGCTTGGCGATCAGGGCCAAGAACGAGTTCAACGAGAACGGCAAGACACTCGCTGTGGCGATGATCGCCCCCGAATGGGGCCACAACGACATAGTCGGGTTCGAGGGAAGCGAGTTCCCGGCAATATTCTTCAAGGAACCCAAGAACCCGGTGTCAGAGGCTGTTGAGGCGGTGCTGAGAGAGTACTCCAGGAAGCACCTAGTAATCGAGTTAAGAGAGGTGAGAACGCCGGAGGAGTACGTGGCGGAGTTCATAAGCATCTCACAGGCCGTGGGGATAGCGTCGGTTAGGTACGGCCTGGGCAGGAGGGTCGACCCGAGAGCTACTGAGTCGATAAGCCTGTATAA
>WAOK01000077.1 GCA_015521325.1 Desulfurococcales archaeon
ATATTGAGTGGTTGGCGGAGGGTGCGGGGGCGTTGAGGAGGGTCTACGAGTTCGTTAGGGTGAGCCCGTGGTTCCTTGAGGGGCTGCTGGGGGGCGGGGACCCGAGGAAGTATGTGGAGCACCTGAGGAAGCGGGTCTCCTACCTAGAGGTGCCCGACGAGTTCAGGGAGGTGGCGGAGAAGGCCGCTGAGTCCCTCATAAGAGAGGCCCTAACCAAGAAGGCCGGGGCAGCAGAGACCCAGAACCTCCTAGACGACCTACTGAGGAAAGCCGGGGCAAGGGCCGACTACTGGGCAAGAATTGAGAGCGAACTAAGAAAACACGCTGAAGAGAAGGAACTCAAACCACACAGAATCGCGGAGACCCTAGCAGAGCTGGCCCCAGGCGCATGGAACAAAGCAATAGAGAAGAAAATCACCATAAAGTAGGCCTAAGGAGCCGTCCATACTGACCGAAGAGCAGGTTCAGGAGGCAGTACAGCAAGAAACGCAGGGATGAGCTCACTAATGATTCCAGCAAGCAGTGTTTAAGCCAGCACACTATTAAGCGGCCATGAATACGAAGCGATCAAATCGTACCACAACATAACCAATGAACCTCTCGAAGCATCAAGGTAACCAGATAGCAGAAATTTCAAAGAAGGACTCCAGGCATCGAAGAGCTCCCAACCAGCCGGGCCCGCGTAACCCACCCTAAGAAGTACAATAATCGGGGGAAAGCGAGAAAGACTTGAACCGGGAGCAGATCACGCATTCCAAGCACTCTTCGAGGAAGCATGGAGACATAACCGCCGACAACCTCACCGAGATCATAAAGAGCAGATGATGTTAAAGCAGAGGACTCAATAGAATAAAGGGGTGCACAGAAAACTGGTATCAAAAACATAGAGGGGGCTAGCAACCTAAGTGAGAAAGATACAGACATCACTATGAGAAAGAGCTTTAAACAGCGCACTACCAACACCGCAAAAAGCAGACTTGAAGACCATTCAAAAAGATCTACCCAATACACAAGACAGCCCCAAAACAATCAAGAACCGGAGAAGAACCCCCAAGACAAAACCGCTGAGAAATCACCACACCCCACAGCCACAAGCGCGGAGGCGCCCGGGATGGCCACATGATCCTGTTCTATCTCTGGAGGTCCTATGACGACAGTCGCAAACGTATCCCGGTATATATTAATAGGCTATTCGGATTCAGGGAGTCTGCCATGTCGCCAGGCCAACATGGGGAGATCGTGGGTGCACCGGAGGATAAACGGGAGTTCCTGCTAAACTATATGAAGGCAAGCATTCTAGGGCACATAATAAGCTGGTGGCACGTGAAGGCATGCGGAGGCGAGCCCAGAGAGCTACCCATACGTTACATAGACCTGCGGGACGAAAAGTACAAGGAGCAGCTGTATAGGGCAACGCGTGCGGTAGGCGCATCGGAAGCGGACATGCAGATGTTTGAAGAGGCGTACAAGGACATTGAGTGGTTTGCAAGCGAGGTGCTGAAACCTATCCTAAAGCTCCTGCCCGACGAGGTGATAGATAAGACGCTGCGCGGTGAAATGGACTATAGGTCATTAAAATACTTTCTGGAAGAGAACGTTCCCGAATTAAAAGAGGTAATAAAGAAGATGGTCACGCATCCGGCCACGGTAAAAATATACTGGTGGTTCGGCAAGTACTAGGATAAACACAGACCCCTGTTTGAAAGTGTAAAGTCGCTGCTCGAGGCGCGGGGAATAGATGTTGAGAAATATATGCGCAGGCCTTCACCTCCGCCTCCGGCGGCGGAGCTCATCGGGGCGGGGGAGAGGAAGCTGCCCGAGGAGATATCCGTTCCTAAGATTGAGAAAGTAGAGAGTCTTAGGATCCTCCTTGAGGGGTACAGGAAACACTTGGAGGAAGGTGGGTTCGTGGTTTCGGCGGGTGTTGTGGGGGCTGTGTTGGGGGCTCTTGATGCGGTGCCTGGGGAGGTTTCGGCTGTTCCGTGGAGTGCGGTGAGGGTTGTGCAGGTGCGTGTCGTGGTCGGTGCCTTTGTTTATAGGGTGCTTAGGGATGTTGGCTGGTACCGTAAGCTGTTGGGTCTGGCTGAGAGGGTGGTGAACGGGGATAGGGCGGGTGCTGACCTCCTTAGAGAGAGGATCGGGAATCTTTTCCCTGTGCCGGAGGAGGTGTTCCCGGAGGCGCCTGATGAGGCGGTTAGGGCCCTTGAGGAAATCGCGGGCACTGTGTCCGAACCCGGCGCCGTCACGGCGCTGGCCGCGAGGGGCCTATACGAGTACATGAGGTACCTGGCGGAGAGGGAGCAAAGGTTCTTGGAGGCCGCGTCGCGAATCGATAGGGTTAGGGGGCAGAGGCTCGTCCCGGTGGGCGAGGTCGCGAGGATCGCTGCTGCGCTGGCGCCGGATGTGTGGAGGCGCACCCTACAGTCAGCGATGAAGTGAGTTCCCAGGCGCTGCTGGGCGGTGGCCCAGGGGATAAGTTGGTTTAGGCGCCGCGCACACTCTTAACCGGTGCCGGGGATGCTCGGAGAGCTTCTCGGGTACTACGTTCAGCTGCTGGCCATCATGAACCCCTTCTCCGCCCTCCCAACATTCTTGAGCCTCACCGAGGGCTTGGGGGAGGTCGAGAAGAGGGACATCGTCAGTAAGGCCTTGCTCGCCTCCCTCGTTCTTGTGGCTGTATTCACTCTGATCGGTAATTATATACTGATGGCCTTCAACATCTCCTTACCCGCCCTAAGGATCGGTGGCGGGGTCATACTGATGGCCATAGCCATCGATATGCTCGGTGGTATGCCGAGGACTAAGAGGGTTGAGGCCCAGGACATAGCGGTCGTGCCCCTAGCGACCCCAATGGTTATTGGGCCCGGCACTATCACGACGATCCTCCTCCTAACGAGTAAGGACCCCTCACCCGCTGGCACCGCCGCCGTCCTCGTTGCGGGCCTCGCCGCGGCCGCCACGACCTTCGTCCTCCTCAGGTACTCCGAGCCGATAATCAGGGTGCTGAGGCAGTCGACGGTTAGGGCGATAGGTAGGTTCATGTCCCTAATAATAGCGAGCATAGCGGCAGAGATGATTGCCTACGGCGTCATCGCTTACTACTACCAGATCGCCCCGCAAGCCTGACGATGGAGAGGGTAACGAGGTACGCCAATGACACCGAGCCAGCCCAGGCTACGTAGGGCGGGGGCCCCGGCGCGCTCCTAGCCCATGCCATGAGGGCACCCCGAGGACACCCCACCGCCGTGCCGACACCGCCGGACGAGATGAAGTACCCTATAGTTAATGGGTCAGGGCATGAGGGGGCCTCAGCCAGCACCCTCGCCCTGCCCATGGCCGAGGCCGCCACGATTGCCACTGAGCCGTCCCTAACCTCAACACCTAGGGCCCCGCCCTCGACGGGGGCGACGGGCGTCATGGTCGGGCCCCACATGAGTTCCTCACCCCAACCCGTTCCGGGCCTGATCACATAAGCCACCGGAGATGTCCTGGGCACCGTGATCAGTAGGAGGGTGTCGTCGAGCGGGTTGTACGCAGTACTCAGGACCCTCCTAACGCTTAGTGAGTGGGCCGTGATCAGCCCTCCCTCCCCCACAGCAACGACCTCAAGGCTGGGCCCCCTGGCTATGACTGCGTAAGCCGTTCCCGGCACGGGTGAGGCGGCTGACACGCCCTCGCTCAGGGCCCTCGGCACAGCCGATGAACCCGCGACCTCATAGGCTATGATGCCGCCCCTGCCGTAGGAGACCCACTCCCTGGGCGCCAGTGCCTGTACACCAAGTACCTCATCAGCCCCGACCTCGAGGACCGTCATCGCCTCCCCTGACGACGCGTCGATCACGTACCACTGCCTTAGGGCGGGGTAGGAGGGCGGCCTGACCAGTGCGCCAGCTATGACCACGCCGGCTCCGGGCACTGGGGATGCCTGCGTGGCGAGGTCGTCTATGACGTATGCCCTGCCGGCGCCGCCCTCCCCGACCTCTATAACCGTGTTGTATAGGGAGCCGTTGTAGTGTATGTGCGTGGTGTACACCGCCTCCCACCACCCCAAGGACGGGTCGAAGTAGGCGCTCACCCAGGAGTGGATGCTGCCGGGGGCGAGCCCCACTAAGCCAACGAGGACTAACTGGCCCGACACCTCCGCAGGCGCGGCGGCGCTCACCAGCTCCCCCAGGCCCCTGTAGGCGAGGCTGTAGAGGCCTAGGTAGTCGTCCCTGCCGGGCACGCATGGCTCGAGGGTGAAGACCTTGCTCGAGGCGGCGGCTAGCCTTAGGACAGAGCCCCTCATGAACAGGCCCTTAACGAGCCCGTCCCCGACGTCATAGATAGCGACCCACTCCACGTCATACGCCTCCCTGAAAGTCACGGCGACGAGGTCAGTGGGCCCATAGAACACTGCGTCACCGAAGAACCAGGGCAGGTCAAGCGAGGCCCTCACACGACCGTCGCCCCCGATTATGAGTAGGCTGCGGTTCACGACCGCCAGGACCTCCCCACCAGCAACGTCCCTCACCCCCACGAGGTACCAGTCCGAGGACGCCTCAACGCCGTAGAGGAGGTGCGGCGCCGCTGCCTCACCCGATAACTCGCCGAGCCCGAGGTAGTAGATGCCGTGGACGTATGCCCCAGCCGACCTGGATATGCCGGAGAAGTAGACCCGCCCCTCAACCTTGTCGACCAGGGGCCCCCTACCGAGTACTGGGTTCCCCGCAGAGACGAGCCCGACCAAACTGACCGTGCGGGAGCCGCCACTAACGTTCAGCACCACCAGCGCGGGGCCGGACACACCGTCGCAGAGGATGAGTGCGGTATCACCGTACCCACCGGCACCGACCGCCCTCAACCCCTCCCCGGGACTGGTCAGGCCATCAACCCGGAGCTCGCCACCACTAAACCCGATAACGGCGGCTGCGCAGGAAGCATTAACGGCCACTAACCTTCCGCCTGCCCATGCAATCGAGACCGTCCTCCCCCACCCAGCCCGGCTGAGGTTCACTACCCCGACGAGCTCATCAGTGAGAGCGTTGACCACGGCCACCGAGGGCCCCACAGCCGCGGCCACGTACTCACCCCCGGGGCTGGGCTCGAGGACGCCCTCCTCCCCATGGAACATCATTATGAAGCGCTCCGAGGGAACGCCCTCGATCAGGACTAGCTCCTGGGCACCGCCCCCAACAACGGTGGGAGCGAGAACGGCCACAACCGCCAGCGAGAGGGCAAGAGCCGCCATACCCCTCAACAACACCGACCGCGAGGGATAGGTGTTTCAAGGAAAAAGCGTTGATGAACGAACTTGTTAATCCGTATCCGCTAGGGTTAGTAGGTCGGTCGGGTTGAGGCCAGTACCCGTTGAGGAGTACCTACGCTTCATAGAGCGGAACAACGCCGTAGAGGTCGGTGGCGAGAGGATAAGGCTGGAGCCGATTAAGGTGAGGAGACTCGAGCCCGTTGAGGAGGAGCTGACCGACGTGAGCACGACCGTCTGGTCCTTCCCGAAGAGGGGGTCGTGGGGCACCCACAGAGGTGACTACAGGGGGAACTGGCCTCCCCAGATGGCAAGGGCCGTCATCCTGATGCTGACGAGGCCCGGGGACACCGTGATCGACCCGATGGCCGGGTCGGGGACCACGTGCATCGAGGCGAAGCTCCTCGGGAGGAACTGCGTCGCCGTGGACATAGACTACGGTGCCGTGATGCTGACCCACCACAGGCTCTACTGGCTGGAGAGGGCGATCGAGGAGATGGGGCCCCCGACCCCGCCCGACGCCTTACCGGAGGACGTTGTCCGTGCTAAGGTCGAGGTCTACCACGGTGACGCCAGGGACCTTGACCTCATAGGGGGCTCGTCAGCTGACCTGGTGGCGACACACCCGCCGTATTTCAACATAATTAGGTACGGGTCAAGGCTCGATAGGGCGAACCTAGCCAGGGCGAGGAAGCTTAGCGAGTACCTCAGCATGCTGAGGGACGTGGTTAGGGAGGCTTACCGCGTCCTGAAGCCCGGGGCGCACCTAGCGATTCTCGTCGGGGACACGAGGCGCAGGAGGCACTACGTGCCCATAACCCACCACGCCCTCCGGGTCATGCTCGAGGAGGGTTTCATACTGAGGGAGGAGGTCATCAAGATACAGCACAAGATGAAGACGACGAGGGAGGTGTGGAGGAAGGCTAGGAGGGACTTCCTCCTAATATACCACGAGAAGCTCTACATACTCCGCAAGCCCCTGGACGAGGGGGATCTGCGCAAGCACTCGCTCAGCACCGCCTCCCCTCCATGAGGGCCTCAGGCGTAGGGGGCTCTCCCGGCTATCTCCTCAGCGACCCTTATCAGGCACTGCTCGTCCTCGGACAGGTTGCACAGGAAGAACCTCACCTCCCCGACATAGGACGCTATGTCAGCCGCGTGTATACTCCTGTCATCGACGTAGACCACGGCTCCCGGGCTGAGGGAGGCCCCCGTCTCGGACTCAATGAGGGCGAGGAGCTCCTTCAGGCACTTATGCTTCGTTGGCAGCGGGTGTATGCAGTGGTAGTGGAACCTGTCGTATATGCCGAACGCCTTAAGGGCCTCCGAAGCGATCTCGGGGTTGTTCCAGCTCAGGGTCGAGATGACGTAACCAGCCGACTCAGCCGCCGCGAGCACGGCCTCAACGCCGTGGTTGAGGGTCACGACGACGCCGGAGTCATCCACCACCCTCCTCCGACCGAGCCGCCTGAAAGGGGGCCTCAGCCTGGATATGTCCTCGTTATCCCAGACCGTGCCGTCCAGGTCGAGGGCGAGGACACCCCTCGGCATAGGGAGCGGTTTCCCGGTGCGGACGCAGCAACCCAACCCATTCCCCATGAGTAACCCCTCCCGTCCCAAGCCTTAAGGCGTCCCCCTCATCGGGTCAGGCGCTCCGCCAGCCTCGCGTACACCCTCGCTAGCCTCTCGAGGGAGGCTATGTCAACCCACTCGTTCGGGCCGTGGACGTTCCCGCCGATGGGCCCAATATCTATGGCCTCCTCAACGAGGCCCGTGAAGTACCTGCTATCGCTCGCGCCCGCACCCTCGACCGGCTCCGGCGAGAAGCCCTCCTCCTCGAGGGCCCGCAGGGCCTCCCCAACAAGCCTCGCTGTCGGCGGAGTGTTGAGGTACCTCCCCGGCCCCGTCCTCACCTCTAGCTCTGCCTCAGGGAGGGCGGCGTCCAGAACACCCCTAAGTGCTTCCTCCACAGCCTCCTCAGAGCTCATGGCCCTTATGTCGAGAGCCAGCTCGTGGACCCTGCCGTCGAACGAGTACATGTTGGGCGTTATTGAGACACCGTACTCGCTGAAGGCCTCAGTCCTCACAGGAGCCCTAACGAGGGGGTAGACAGCACGCAGTAGCCTGGTGAGACCGGCGTCAGCGACGGCCTCGCCCTCCCCGCCGCTAACGTACTCCAGCACAGCCCTCGGCGGGACGACGTTCCCCTTTATGAAGTCCCCATGCAGGGATACCGCCATCACCCTCCTCTCCCTAACGAAGGCCGACGCCCATATGACCGGGTGGGTATCGACGCCCGGGAGGAAGTAGGCTGCGTGAGAGTGCTGACTAAGCGGGTACAGGGCCCGGAACTCGGCCCTCTCAACAGAGCCCTTAACCACCACCTCCTCACGCCCAACCCTGATAATCGCCCGGAACCCCTTCCTCCTCCTTATGATGGGTGAGGCCCCGACACCATCGGCATTGATGAGGTACCTCGGCACCCGCCCCTCACGCCTCAGGGCCTCAGCTATTACATAGGCCCCGTTCCTCCCACCGATCTCCTCATCGCCAGTAAAAGCGAAGAGCACACCACAACCAAGTTCCTTGCGTGAAGCCTCCCTAGCTGCCAACATAAGGGCGGCCACGTTCCCCTTATCATCCGCCACACCCCTTCCGTAGGCCCTCCCACCCTTAACGACGAGGGTGAAGGGGTCGGTAACCCACCCAGGGCCTGGGGGGACAACGTCGTAATGGGCCATGAACATCACGCACGGCTCCCCGCCAGCGGATGCGAGGACACTGTAGTACCCGCTAGACTCGATGACCTCCGCCTTGAGGCCTGCGTTGGCGAGCCACTCCCTTATGAAGTCCGCGGCCTCCCCGCCGGGCCTCACACCCCTTGCCGGGTCGTTGACGGTGTTCATGGATACGAGTCTTGAGAGAAGGTCGAGTAACTCATCCCGCAAATCTTGCACCGCGATCGGTGTGTCACGGGAGAAAAAGGGCTAATGCTTGAGTGATTCGGGCCTTGCCCTAATTATCATCTCCCTTATTTCCTCCTTAACCTCCGAGAGCGGTGCCCTCCTCCTAGCGAGTCCCTCGGCGTAGGCCGCCTCCGCAACCGCCCACGCCTCCTTGACGTAGGCCTCGGCATCGTCCATGCTGGGTATTATGTAGTCCCTCCTCAGGCCCCTCTCCTCAGCGTGCTTCGCCAGCGCCTCCGCCGCTGCCACGCACATACCGTCGCTTATTTTCCTGGCCCACGAGCTTAGAGCGCCCCTGAAAACCGCTGGGAAGCCGAGGGAATTGTTTACCTGGTTCGGGTAGTCTGACCGCCCAGTAGCAACTACGTAGGCACCCGCCTCCAGTGCCTTCTCAGGGGCTATCTCAGGAACTGGATTGGCTAGGGCGAATACTATGGGCTTGTCAGCCATGAACCTGACCCACTCCGGCCTTATGGTGCCCGGGCCCGGTCTGCTGGCCGCTATGACTGCGTCAGCCCCCCGGAAGGCCTCCTCCGGCCCTCCCTCCAAGCCGTCCCTATTGGTTATGAGGGATGCCTCGTACCAGTGGGGCGCTCTCCTCCTAAACTCCTCGAGCCTTGGATGATTTGGGCCGAGGACGCCGATCCCAGGCCTCTCGACCACGACGATGTTCCCTGTGTCGACGCCGTAGGCCCTCAGGTATCTGAGGACGGAGTAGTTGGCTGCACCGAGGCCGAAGAGCACTATTCTAGCCCTCCTCATGTCCTTCCCGACGAGCTTGAACGCGTTGATGAGCGCGGCGAGCACCACAAGGGCTGTGCCCTGCTGGTCATCGTGCCAGACCGGTATGTCGAGCTCCTCCCTCAGCCTCTCAAGCAGGGTGAAGCACTTAGGGGACTCTATGTCCTCAAGGTTCACGCCCCCGAACGAGGGCTCGAGGGCCTTGACGAAGGAGACGAGCTCGTCGAGACTCCTCAGGTTCGTGACTATGGGCACGGCGTCGACGCCGCCCAGTACCTTGAAGAGGAGGGCCTTCCCCTCCATGACGGGGAGGGCGGCGTAGGGGCCCACGTCACCGAGGCCGAGGACCCTCGTCCCGTCGCTCACCACCGCGACCGTGTTCCACCTCCAGGTGAGCTCGTTAGCCCTCTCGGGGCCTTCCTTGGCGATCGCCCACGCCGGCCCGGCCACGCCCGGCGTGTACCAGATGCTGAAGTCCTCCCTCCCCCTCACCGGGACCTTCGGCACCACCTCTAGCTTCCCCCTGGCCTCGGCATGCCTCCTTATCGATTCCTGCCCCCAGTCCTTCGGCAAGGCCCATCACTCCATGCCGAGGTGCTGGAGGGCCCTCCGGTATGTCTCGTGGATCGCCCACGCAGCCTCCTCTATCCTGCTGACCTCATGCCTCGGCAGCTTATCGAGTATGTCGGGGCCGAGCTCCCAGTTAACGACCGTCGGGACGCTGACACAGACCTCTGTGGGGAGGTCGGCTATCCTCCGCGGCGCGGCGATGGATAGAAGCCTGCCCTCGTTCCTCACCATCGAGGAGACTATCTCGGCGAAGGCCGCCGCGGGGCCGTACCTCGTCGCACCCGCACCCTCAATGATCTCCTCCGAGACCGTCTTCATGTAGTCCTCGACCTCCCTTCTAAGCCCCTCCGGAACCTCCTTACCACCTGCCCGCACCGTTGACCACAGGATCGTTGCCGCCTTCCCGTGCTCCCCCGCGGCGAAGCCCCTCACTTCAGATCTCCTAACACCCATGACCTCGGCGACCTTCGCCCTCATCCTGAGCGTCTCCAGGTGTGTCCCGGTGCTTATCACGAACCCCGCCCTCGATAGGTGCTTGAAGAGGGTCGCCATCGCATCGACCGGGTTCGTGACGACGACGTACTTCGCGCCGGGGTTCCTCGGGGGAAGTACCTCAGCCAGGAGGGCTATTATCTCGGCGTTCTTCCCGGCGAGGTCCCTCCTACTTATCCTCTGACCCGGTAGCCTGGGGTAGCCGGCCGAGATTATTATGAGGTCCGCCCCACTGAGGTCATCGTCCTTATCGAACCAGTTGATCTCTGTCTCCAGCCTCAGTCCGGCGGCCGCGTGCTTGAACTCCTCAGCGACAGCTTTCGCTAGGCCAGGCTTTATGTCCACGAGCGAGAGCTCGTCGGCGAGGCCTCGGGTGAGTATGTGGAAGGCGGTCGCCCTCCCCACGTTACCCGTGCCGACGACCGCTATATGCAATTACTCCCACCGAGATAATGGCGCCCGCACCCTAATACGCGATCCCGCCTAGCCGAGGTAATCCTTGAGCTCCTCAGCGAACCGCCTCAGTTCCTCGAACTCCCTCAGCAACCTCGGCACCCACCTCCCCTCCCTCTGCCTTACTACCTCAACAATTCTCTCCGCCTTACGGAGGTAGTGGTCCCTACGATCGGCGATGCCTGGGTCGAGGTGGGCCCTCCCTATGCTGGCCTTGGACTGGAGCCACAGGAGCGCTGTACCTGGGTTGAGGGCTTCGGCGTAGCCGTCCTCCCCGAACACCATCAGAACCTCACGGAGGAAGGTATAGGCAACGACCCTCTCGAGGTACTCGCTGACCCTACTCCTAACCTCCTCAATACCCTCAGAAAGTGAGGCGAGTAACCTCCTGGAATCCTCAGCACCCATGAACCGCACCCTTATCGAGGCACGCGCGAACGAGCTCCTCAGAGCCGCCTCTAAGGCGTTCCCGCTTAGGTACTCGAGGGTCATCAGGTATGAACTATATATGAAGGACCTAGCGAACCTCTCGACAGCCTCCCCACTGTTTTGGGGCACATACGCCACCAAACTCCCCCAGTCGTCCCTTAGGACAGCGGCCACGAACTCGGGCTCTAGGGGATCGACGGCCACCAGCTCTCCGCCGACCTCCAGCGCAGGTACTGAGGGGATGAGCGTGTCCACCAGCATGCCGTGCCCGGGGTCAAGCGCTATGATCCTTACATTACTCAGTAGCCCCTCGTCCTTAAGCCTGTAGAACACCGCCGCGCTTGAGGAGCACGTAGGGTGCAGGTACAGTGTATACATCGAACCACCTACATACATACAGCCGTCCTTGAGCGTTAAGTAGTCAGTCCTCGCAGACTGAGGAATCTATTTTAACGCCATTAGATCCGAGGACCTCAATTAGGGGCCGGCACCCCCACATGGAGGCCCTATAGAGCTCCTCCTCAAGGTCCGGGTTACCAGCGAGTAGGGCCAGCGGTTTAAGGAAGAGCGACCTAAATATGAAGACGGCCTCCATATCATCGCCGTAGAAGTTCCGGAGCACCTCAAGCAACTGCCTCGGCTTCTTGATAACCGCCTCAGCTGGGTCGGTGCCGAGCTCCTTCATGATCACCCTGCCTAGGAGAATGTACATGCCGGGAGATCTGGACATTATGTATTTCCTTACGTACTCGCGTATCTCGTTACTTATTCCGGGCACCAGCACTCACCTCACATATTGTTTTTCTTATCTCGTCCGTGCAGAGCTCCACATCATCGTAGTCCAGTACAGCGGGGTCGTTACCGATTCCCCAGATGTAGAGGTGCCTCCTCAGCCTCCTGGAACTACCGCCTCTCCGGTAATAGTACTTAACGACGACATCGGCTAAGCCAGCGTTGATGTTGTAGCTCTCCGTATCTATGAAGGCGCCGAGGCGGAAGGTGAGTATGCCCTTCTTCCTGAAGAAGAGGAGCTGGTTTTTGAGCAGGTCGATGTAGGTGTCTGAGGTGGGGAAGCTCATGTCCGTACCAACGAATATGACGACGTCCGGCGACCTATCATATATTATTCTCAGCTCCCTCGCGTAGAGCTCCTCAACGCTTAGGGCCGCTGGGTTAAACCCTATTATGTCCATGGTGTATCTCTCGAACAGATCCATTGCTTCTCTGCCGCACTCAAGCTTCTCAAGATACTCCCTAAGTAACTGGTGGAAGTGCTCAGGCGATAACCTGTAGGTGAATACGAGTGTCCTTGCCTTATTCATGCCCATGAAGGCGAGGAAGAACGGAAATATCTGGTGCGGCCTGGCGTCGGGCGGGTATGTTATGTAGACCACCATCCCGCCGTAGAGCCTCCCCACAACGTCTCTTAGGAGGGAGCAGGGCAGTTCGTAGACCTTCTCCGTTAGCCTGCCGGGGATCTCCTCGAGTGGTGGCGGGGCCCACACCCTCAGCCCGACACCTCTCTCTATCGAGAACGGTACCCTCGCCATCGTTATGGGCGAGCCCCTAGCCTTCCGTATTTCTACCTCCCTAACGAGGCGGTTCCTCTGGATACTGTGTTTTAGGAAGAGTATGACGTCCGCAACGAATTCTATGTCACCTATCCCCATCGAGCCGTCGAGGAGCGGTATCTCTGATAGGAGAACCATGAGGCCTCCCGTCCTCCTCAGCACCTCCGAGAAGTACTCCTGCAGTACGGACCTGGCCTTCAGATCGTCTCCGAAGGCCTTCAGAATGGGCGTTATGGAGTCCACTACAACTATGTCCGGGCTGAATTCCTCTATTTGATGGTTTATGAAGTTCCCGGCCTCGAACCCGCCCTCCTGCCCGGCCATCTGGGGTAGCTTCACGTACCTGAAGTTCCCGCTGCCCTCGAGGTCCCTAAGCCTGATGCCGAGGAGGTCCATGTACATCATGAACTTATCTCTAGGCTCCTGAACAGACACGTAGAGGCATCTCTTGCCCCTCACAGCGTTGGCGTAGCACATCGTCGCAGCAAGGGTGGTCTTACCGGAGCCGGGGTGACCAGCTATCACAACAAGAGTCCCTGGTAGGAGGGCTCCCTTGAGCAATACGTCCAGTCCGTCGACGCCGAAGATGAAGTCTTTTCTTTCATACATCATGCGAACACCCTATGGAATCACCCAAATCGTTAGTCCTAAGGTTAAGTATTATTAACGGGACTCATAAAACCATTCCCTCCGATCACACAAAGACGTAATACATGACCAATGCAACAAGAGCTGACATGACTGCGAGGAGCATCATATTATACCTATGGGATCCGCTCAGGACGCTGAGCACTACACCAGCACCAACGCCCTGCACGTAGAGCGTGTACGCACCCAGCGCCTCCACCACAGACTTCACCTGCTCCACGCCCCCAGTGAGTATGTTCTCCGTACCCGCTAGCTCAACAAGGAAGAGGCGAATGACCAGTACTAGCACGAGCACATACACACCCAGTATCGTTATGAATGTTGCTGCCGCCTGCCTCGCCTGCGCGCGGAGGGCCGACTTAAACTCCGTAAGCTTCTCGAACACCTTCCTCATCTCACCGACCGAGGAGTACAGCTGCTCACCGCCGAGGGCGAGTAGCTTTATGTACTCCCTAAAGACCCGGAGGTAGCTAGTGTCCCCAGGAACGAGCCTATCCACCACTACGGCGAAGTCTTCCCCCGCCGCCACATACCTGAGCACCCTCTTCATTATGGGGCCGAAGGTCTTCACGTGCTCCGCCCCTTTCTCGTAGGCAGTGAATATGCTGAGCCCGGCTATCAGGCTCGCCTCAACCGCTGAGAGGAACGTCGGTATCTCGTACTCTATCCTCGTGATTAACCTGTCCCTCAGGTACTCAGCCACCCCGAAGGGTATGGTCGCTATGAGGAGGGATGCCGTGACCAGCACAGGGCCGGGCCAACCAATCAATGAGGAGAACCCCTTCTCCATGATCATGTATGTTGCTAGAGCGGTCCCCACGACCGCCGGCAACAGAGCGAGTAAGGCCCTCCTCATCACACCCTCACCCGGTCAATCACTGTCTTCGCAAGCAGTGCCACAGCACTCATGGCCCCGATACTCATGAGCATGACGAGCACCGCCATGAGGGACGGGTCTATCCCCCCGGACCCGAAGACGAAGAGGGCTGCGAGGGCAGCAATCGCTGTTAGGGGCGCGAAGACGCCCGCAACGGTGTATATTTCCGTTATCATCGAGAGCTGTTGGGTGACTTTCTCTATCTCCTTCTCCTTCTCTATAAGGAGGTGAGATAACGTGTCCCTTATGAACGAAACCCCGCCTGTGCCAAACAGCGATGACCTTAGGAGGTTCTCTATGTATGTCCTGGCCATGCCCTTGAACCCGTCGAAGACCTTCTCCACGGCTTCCTCATGCCCGTACCCAGCCACTAGGTGCCTGTGAAGGAGTAGGAGTACCTTATCATCGAGCATCTCCGCAGCTCTCCCTAGCGCGTCGCTGGCTGAGAGCCCCGCGGTGAGGTACATGTCCATGAAGAGGTAGAGATACGGTATCTTAGGGGCTAGTTCCCGGTACGGCTCAACTTGCTTTATCCTGTATACGGCCAGAGACAGTGCCCCGACGGCCAGTAGGGGGAGGCCTATAGTGAACGACAGCACCTCGTTTAGGAGGCCCAAGAAGCCCGTGATGAGGAAGGCCGCGCCTGTAGAGACTAGGGCGGTGGACGTTATCACCGCCTGCCTAAAGCTCTGTGCTGCTGGGTGTGACACCGAGCCACCACCTCGTTATCTCCCTTATGAACTCCTCGTAGCTCAGGCCCTTAGCGACCGCCTTCTTTAGGAACTCGGTCTTCTTCTTTATCCCGTTAAGGAGGTACTCCACGGGTATGCCTTTCTGCTCCGATATCCTTTTGAGGGCGTGTGACGCCTCGGGTCTGTAAGACCTTTTGACGCCTTCCTCAGTTATCCTCATGCTGTAGACGGTCGTGAACTCGGGTTCGAGCCTCTCGTCGTCGATATCGATCAGGTCAGCTACCTCGACCACGTACCTGTTCACGAGGCCCCCTATCCTAACCTTGGCCGCGTGGACTATGGTGTGGAGCTCCCTAATCATGTAGGGCGGTATCTCGAGGGGCTTCATCATGAGTCTCTTCACGAGGGATCTCGGGCTGTCCGCGTGGACGGTGCTGAGGCCGCCGTGCCCGAGGGATATTGCTTGGAAGAGGGCGTAGGCCTCCTCACCCCTGATCTCCCCGACGATGATGTAGTCAGGCCTCTGCCTCATCGCCGCCTTCACGAGGTCGAAGAGCGTGACCTTACCGACTGAGTCCAGGGCCTCCTTCGTTACGAGGTAGGACACGTTTGGGTGGGGTAGGTTTAGCTCCCTGACCTCCTCAACGACCACTATCTTCATGTTGTAGGGGATGAACGAAGCTATAGCGTTTAAGAGGGTGGTCTTCCCCGCCGCTGTCTCGCCTATGATGAGGATTGATGCCTTATTCTCCACCAGGGTCCACAGGTAAGCGAAGACCTCCGGAGGGGCCATGCCCGACGTTATGAGGTCAAGGACGGAGAGCGGTACCTTCCTATGCTTCCGGATAACTACCTGCGCCCCCGTCGGCGAGACTGCCTCATGGACTATGTGCACCCTCAGCCCTCCAGGCATTGTGGCGTCCACGATCGGCCTGGTGTATGAGACCTGCTTGCCGCTCACGAACATTATCTTCTGGAGGTGTCTCCTAAGCTCTGACTCGTCCTCGAAGACTACGTTAGTTGGGAGGAGGTCGTACTTCGTGTACCAGACGAAGACCGGTTTCCCCACGCCGGAAACGTGTATGTCCTCTATGTTCGGGTCCCTAATGAGGGGGTCGAGCTTGCCGAACCCTATCAGGTCCCTCTCGAGGTAGTATAGGATGTAGTTGACCCTCTCCTCGGGGGGTTTCTTTGTCCTCATTATTTTCTTGTAGTACTTCACTATGAGGGGCCTCACCCTCTCCCTGAACCCCTCCCTGTCAGTGAGGTCTATGTTGAGGTTGTACAGTATCTCGTCCTTGACAGCCCTGTAGACCTCCCATTCTTTCTCAGTGAGCTCCGGCTCAATCACCTCGTACATCATCCCCCTGTCGGGGTCGAAGACAAGCCTTGCCCGGGTGTAGGGACCCAGCTCGTACTCAGTCACCACTGTCCTTGCGGTGTCCTCACTCACGGCCACGGCTCAACCACCTCCGCTGCTTACGAGACAGCAATTACCCACACCTCACTCGTTCCATCCTCCCTTACGTGGTAAAGGTAAGCTGTACCGGAAACAACGAGATAGGCTAGCCTGTCGCCCTCGCTCATAGGGTAGTACGGGAGCTGTGCCGCGGCCGCTGCCACCGACCCGGTCAAGGGGTCTATGTAGTGTATGCCGCCTCCCCTACCAATGACCCATAGGTAACCCCCGCCGTAGTCCATGCCAACAGGGAAAGCTGTGGGGGGTGCTGGGCTCATGGTTAACTGCGTCAGTGTCCTGGCGAACGGGTCGATCACGAGCAAATCACCGGACCCGCCTACGTAGATGTAGGCCTTCCTGGTGCTTTGGTCGTCCGCCGAACAGCTGTATTCGCCGATCGGTGACGGGGACGTTAGCCTCGTCACCAATGTCCCGTCGTAGGCCTTTAGGATGTAGACATCCCTCGATCCCCCACCAGGCGCGTATATGAGGTACTGGTCGATCACCGCGGCCTGAGCGGAGTCGCTTGCGGGGGCCGGCAGCGATATCCCTGCAGCGACCGCCCCGGTGAAGGGGTCGTAAGTTAAGGTTGAGGAGTGGTTGACTATCACGAAAACCGCCCTGCCGTAGTCGAACGCTATCGCCGGGTTCACGAGCCTCCCAGGCAAGGACACTGAGGACCAGTTACCTGAGGCTATATCTAGCACGTATAGGGTGCTTGACAGGTTCGTTACCACAGCGAGTAGTGGGGTGCTGAGCGTCCTCAGGGTTATGACAGCGTCCCTGTACTCGGTGCTGAACTGGTCGCTGGAGGATACGTTAATCATCAGAGCCACTGGGTCGTTCGGGAAGTATGTGTTGGGCGTTCCCTCAACCACGAACAGGCCCGCGCCCGTGACCGACCTGTTGATCAGTATCCACGCACCGCTGACCCCCGCCTGAACGGTTACTGTGTAGGTTGTTGCTGGTCCGTCGATGTATAGGGTTATTGAGTAATTCACTACAGTCGTCGGCGCGTACCCCCTCCAGTAGAGTATCAGGCTCGATACATACGCCTGGACGGCGTTGCTGTACCCGCTGATCCCCGCCGGGTAAATCGCGACCGACGGCTCCACCGTAGCTTTCTTCCTCGGCCACAGCATCACGCTATTGTGGTTGTCCCAGTTGCTCGGGTTTTCGTTGTCACTCGTGACGAGGAGTGTGTAGTGGGTGCCGTCACCGTAGCTCACGCCTATGACTGGGGTGTCGTCGGTGCTGCTCGTCCCGTATATGGTGCCGTAGTCGAAGCGTATAAGGCCGTTACTGTAGAGCACCACATCGAAGTTCTGGGCGCCCCTGTTGTAGTAGAACTTAGTGGCCCACCTTATGAGGACACCCTGCCCGTACTCGTCGGAGTATGAGTCGTTTAGGTAGATGCCGGTGCCCGCTAGGTTAGTCATGAGGTCAGCCCAGAACGGGGCTATCATGCCCCTCGACTCCAGTTCCGCTATCGTGCTTGAGTAGTCCGCGCCAGCGTATGTCGTCCCTAAGAACCCGTTGCTGCAGACATAAACCGAGGAGTAGGTGGCTGAGTAGTATGGGAAGGTGAACGGCAGGGTGTAGGACCAGTACCCGTCATCAGCGCTCCACGCGCTTTGGTAGACCCCCTGGTTGAGGTCGAAGTAGTTGGCCCCCATGTCCCAGGGCTCGTAGTAGATCACGTAGTTGCCCCCGTCACTTGCCGGAAGCGGCTCCATCACCTTGAGGAGGCCGTGATGGGTTGCGTCGAAGGTGGCTGCGGGGTTCCCGTAGAGCATGTATATGGTGGTGTTCTCGCCTCCCCGGAGGAGAGGTACCTTAACCCATATTATGGCCTGCTCGGCCACGGGATCCCAGTACTGTATCCAGTAGTTGAGGAGAGTTACCCTGTCAGGGCCCAGGAACCTTATGTCGGAGCCGTCGGGGTTTGCCTGGGTGAAGTCGAAGTTCGTGCTGTTGAGCACTATCCTGACGGTGTAATTCGTGAGGTCCGTCCCTGTGTTCTCGGTTATGTTGATGACTTTGTAGTACGCCCAGTCAGCGTAGTTTGGGAATTCGTAGACCGTGCGTAACTCGGCACTCACTGTGGGGGGTGAGGTAGCTGTTAGTGTGCCGGAGGCGACTGAGTAATCGTTGTACCTGACGGGGTTGGAGAGGCTGGAGTTGAATCCCTTGGCTGCGACAGTGTATGTGCTGAGTATTGATGGGGCGTAGAGGATGCTATACCCGCCCCCAGCTATCACACCAGGGGTTGTTGGGAGGGGGTACCTGAACCTGTACACCCCGCCGTCCCTGCTTATGAGGACTATGAGGTATGAGGCGGACGAGTTGAAGCTCCCGGGTATGCTCACAGTTGCGGCTCCTCCGGCCGGCACGAGCTCGGATAGGGTACCCTCCCATCTCCTATTTGTTCCGTACTCTCTCACATAGTAGCTCGAAAGGATGACGTCGCTGGAGCCCTGGTTCACTAGGTTTAGTGTCATGCTCGAGGAAGTAACCGTTATTGATGTCGCGGTAAGGATCACCCTCCCAGCCCTGTTAATAGCGGCTAGCTGCGCAGTCACGGACGAGACCGCGTCGCTGAGGCTCTGGAAGGTTGCGTAGAGGAAGCCTGTCACAGCAAGCACTATCGCTATGAGGAACACCGCCGCGACAATGTTCGACACGCCCTTACGCGACAAGCGACGCCTCATAGACCGCTCCCCCATCAGTCACTATTGTCAGGTGATGCACCCCCGGCGCGAGACTCACAACAAACCTAATGCAGTTAATCTCCTCCGGGATGAGCGGGTAGTTGAAGCCCGAGATGTAATTACCCGGATCTACGGGAACATTATCCACGTAGACCCTCACTACGCTGACCCTGACCTCCTCGCGTAGGTAGAGGCAGACCACCACCGTGTTATTGGAGTCTATGTAAAACGCGTCCACGACTTCGAGTCCCGCGGACTCCTGAACTATTCTCTCGATCTCCGCCACAGTGGCGTGGACCCTGGTTGAGAGGGAGAAGGCGAATGAAGCGTATACCGCCGACATTATTGACGCGACGATAAGCACTAGAATTACCTCTGAGATAAGGGGCGACACACCTAGGGCGTATCTATGTATAAAAAAGGGGTTCTAGAGGTTCCCAATCCTCCGCCACCCCCAGATCACACCTTGACGGTTACGGTGACGGAGGAACCGTCGTCAGCGACGAGCTTTATTGTCCAGACCCCTGTAGTCACGGTTATTCCGGTGGTCGGCACCTTAACCAGCACGGTGCTCCCCGGCGCCACTGTGTAACCGCCGGAGCTAATGTCCTTGAAGTAGACGGTGCCGTCGGGAGCCGTTATGTAGGCCCTAACAACTTGCACGTTGCCGACGCCGTCGTTCCTTACGTAGATATAGAAGTTCGCGTCTGTGCTGTTGTAGTACGCCTCCTCAGCCGAAAGCACACCAACAGGCCCGGCGAGGCTCCCCGTCCTGGAACCTATCCATCCACTGAAGTAAGCGTAGAGCAGGGTCCCCAGCGCCACGGCTACCAGCGTCATCAGGACGACGGTTATTAGGTATGAGACACCCGAGCGCCTCTTCATAGAGTGATCACCCATTATATAATAACTATACGATGCGATATAAGTTTGCTTTAAGTAAGTAACGTCGACCGATGAACAACTAGTTTTTTATGTTATGCAAAAAGTCAGTGTGGTGATGCGGGCTGAAAATACTCCTTAAGACACCTTACTCAGTTGTTTCAGTATCCATAGCTCTCTTCATATCCGCCCTAATACTTGTCTCATTCGCTTACTCGGTACACGCGGTATATGCACAAATGGAGGCGATCGCTGAGAGGATCGATTATGAGGTCATACTGTTTACCCAGAACCGGACGAGCTACTACATATTCAATGACACGATTAACGCGCAGAACATCGAATCCGTAGCGCTGGAGAAGGCGAGGGCTCTTAAACAGTCCTACGAGAGCGTGGTCAGTGATGACAGGGTAGACGAAGCCTACGCCGTACTCTATGCTTGGCCGATGCCTGGCCCCAACATCCCGCCGGAGGCAGGGGACTATCTGAGAGGTTCGGGCGGGGGTGTCCTACTCGTCATATCGCCCAAGGTTAGTGGCTCATGCGTTAACCCGCCCCCAGGCGCTGACGAGAGATACCTACGCATAATCGAGAGGGTTGGTGAGGAGGCAGGGGTGGGCTCCCTCTGCGGCAGGGAGGTGCTGGAGGTTGTTGACGACTACGTTTCGAGACTGGCATACATCACGGTCTCCACCGTAACCGCGACCCCGTTCGGGGCATCTGAGTCCATAACAACGATGGATACCGGCTTGCCCGGAACTGTTGACGCCATACCGATAATAGTCACAAATGACGAGGTCTTCGGTAGGGCCGTTGCCGCCCTGGCTAGGGAGCTGAACGCGAGCGGCGTAGCGCTGGGGCCGGCAGCGATAGCTGTCTCCATCAAGCCGGAGGCGTACGTCAACCCCGCATCAGCTCAGGCAACACTCGATAGGCTTCACAGAATCGCTGCCGAACTCGAGGAGAAGGCTGGGGCAGTTATGGTAAGCACGTACAACGCGGACAGCGAGATCCGTGACTATCAAGCCTTTGAGAGTGTCGGCAGGCTCTTCATGGTCTTCGGCCTAGTACCCTCAATACTCGTGGTCTTGATCGCTGCTAACCCGATAGCTGAGTCCGTCATCCTGAGCATGAGGAAGCAGGTTGGCCTACTGAGGCTCAGGGGGGCTGGCCCGGGCATGCTCCGGAGTGAGTTCGCGGCCACCACACTACTCACGGGGGTGGCTGGCTTCGTGGCTGGGGCCGGGCTCACGTACGCGATCGTGTCCATAGTCTTCGGCGGGTCAGGCCCCGGAATAGCTAGGATAACCCTCACTGACCCTGTCATACTCGGGATCACGGCATTCCTCATGGGCGTGGTGCTCGCCTATACTGCCAGGAGGGCGAGGAAAGTTATTGCTGAGCTCCCGCCATCTGAGGCTATAAAGACAACCTTAACCCCGGAGGAGCTCCTTAAACCACTCCGCGTGGGCGGCCTGGGGTGGTTCTCCATAATCACGGGCCTCTATTTCGTGGTGACCGGGTACCTTGGGTGGTCAGCGGCGACGGCCATGCTTAATTACATGGTCAGCACCTCAGGCCCGCCGAACATAGGTCTCTTCATAGTGCTGGTTATCCTGGCTATGTTCGAGGGATTCCTCAAGCCATTCGCCCCCATACTTCTCGCTTATGGGATAGCGAAGTACGTGGCAGTCAACTACGATAAGATAATGGAGAGGGTGGCGAGGAGCGGTGTCCTCGGCGAGCTCACGTTCGTGGGGAAGGGCCTCATAGGCGTTATGAGGCGCAGGGTCACGGCGATACTTGTCCTAACTATATTCACGGTAAGCGTCCTCGCCCAGACATACATATCGACGACCGCTGGCGAGACCCTCTTCAACTCAGCCATCGTCTCCTCCCTAGGCAATGAATACGGTGCCTTCCTCGACCTGAGGATGAACTCCTCTACCGGCGTAGGGGAGCTGAGCGACTACCTCGCGGGCACTGGGTGCGGGGCCACCATAGGGATACAGACGCTAGCGAACCTGGGCGGAGGCACTGCATCCGCTGTACTGGTCATAGTCCCGAACCCGGAGTCCCTCCTAAGCAATAGTGTGTGGTACCCTTCATGGTCGTGGCCCGACCCATTCGATAAGGCGCTTAAGGGGCTGGGGAGCACCAACGTAATGCTCCTCGCGGGCACTGCGCCCTTCATAGGCGTGGGCCCCAAGGGCGTGGGTGTGGGGAACGTAACATCTATCGAATCCTGGGTAACCAATGTCAGCATCAGTGTGAGCATAGCAGAGGAAACGAAGGGGTTCCCAGGGTACGGGTTGCTCAGCGCCTCACCAACGCAGGGATTGATCGAGGTAGGGCCTGGGGCATTGGTGACCCCACTCATAATAGCGGGGCCATCCATGGCATCTGTGCTGGACGACTCACTGTTCCTCGCCCCGGGATCGCGGCTGAGGGTGGTTGTGGTGGGCGATGATAACTCGACCGTGTCTTCATGCATCGAAGGCCTGAAGAGCGCTGTGAAGGGGTTTGGGATGGAGCCCGTGGGCGAGGGCTACGTCTACGTCGGTGACTTAGAGGTTGCTGAGGCAATGCCTGGGTCGGCGATGTTCCTTAGTCAGGCCTCTGTATCAATAACCCAGGCAGTAATACTGATAGGGTTGGCCGTCGCCTTCTCAGTCATCCTATCGTGGAGTGTCACGAAGGAAGTGATCAGGGTTTATTTGCTACTGAGGGTCAGGGGAGCGTCGGCCAGGGACATAGCGAGGATAGGGGCCGTGAAATGGGGGCTACTCGCCGCAGTTGCTGTAGCGCTCGGGCTCTTCGTCGGCGGTGCCCTGGGGAGGGGGACGGTGTCCACGTCGATGACCGGGCTATCCCTGCTCTCAGTATCCGCTGTTGCCAGTAACGGGGTAACCATGCCGGTGAACCTAGAGCAGGGGGTGATGACGCCCTACATACCTCTCGAGGGGTGGGCGATAGTCGCGGCTACGGCGGCCGCACTGACCGCGTTCCCCCTAGTCATCACGCTCCGCGTGTTCCGCGGCGCCGTCAGGGAGAGGTTTATTGAGGTGAGGTAAGGTGTTCGGGAGGAGAGGCCTCAAGGTAGAGGTGAGGGACCTCGTCAAGATCTACAAGTACAAAGGTGGCGAGGTCCAGGCACTGAGGGGCGTCACCGCCACGTTCATGCCCGGCAAGATGACCTGCATAATGGGGCCCTCAGGCTCCGGTAAGACGACACTCCTGAACCTAGTGGGCGGGATAGATAAGCCCACGGGAGGGTCTATATTGGTTAGCGGAGAGGGCGTTGAGGTAAGGGTTCATGACCTAAGCTTTAGGGCACTTGATAAGTACAGGCTTCAGTACGTGGGCTTCGTGTTCCAGGCCCTCAACCTCATACCCACCCTAACCGCTGAGGAGAACGTGGAGCTCCCGATGATGCTCGCCGGGATGAGTAAGAGGGAGAGAAAAGAGAGGGCCCTAAAGCTCCTCGAGCTCGTTGGACTGAAAGAGAAGGCGGGGAGGTACCCGGAGGAGCTGAGCGGTGGGGAGCAGCAGAGGGTCGCTATAGCCGTCGCCTTAGCGAACGACCCGCCGATAATACTGGCGGACGAGCCCACGGCCGAGCTGGACTCTGAGAACGCTAGGGCTGTCACGAACGTCCTTAGGAGGCTCGTGGAGGAGTTCGGTAAGACGGTGATACTGTCGACTCACGACCCCAGGGTGGCGATCAAGACCGACAGGATACTGAGGCTGGAAGACGGTAGGCTCGTCGGCGAGTACAGGCCAATAGACCTAGAGAAGAGTGCCGGCGCTGAGGCAGCCAAGGAGGGCGTTGCCCAGGTCACTCTGGCCGAGCTCATTAAGATGAGGCTCGCGTCAATAGATGAAGACATTGCGAGGCTGGAGGAGGAGTTCCGTAAGGGCCTCATAGGGAGGGATGAGTTCTACTCCAAGGTCTCGAGGCTCGAGAGGCTTAGGGAGGCCCTGCAAGAGCTACTAACCTCGATAGGGTCATCGTAACAACCTGATTAACCCGGCCTAACCCGTTTTTAGGGAAAGGATCGCTTGGGCAGGATCGCTGAGGAACTTAGGTCGTACCTAGCGGTGCTCCGGGAGTCGTGGCCCCTGATCATAGCCGAGAGCATAAGTAGCATAGCGTGGCTCGTTGACACGTTCTTCGTGAGCCTCCTCGGCGACGTAGCTGTTGCCGGGGTGGGCGCCGGGGGCTATGGCTCCTGGTTGCTTGGGGCCTTCAACACGCCTTTCTACGTGGGTGTGATGGTTCTTGCTTCCCAAGCGATAGGTGCCAGGTCCCCGGATAAGGCATCGAGGGTGACGGGTGAGTCGCTGACGGCCGCATCACTCCTCAGCGCGGCGGTTGCGGGGATTGCCTACTTAATAGCGGATGACTTCATGCTTCTCCTCACATCAGACCCGGTAACGGCGGCAACGGCCTCCACATACCTGAAGGCCCGGGTATGGGGTCTCCCTGGACTAACCGCTTTCCTCGTTCTCGACGCCGCTTACCGGGCGGCCAAGAGGAATAGGGACATACTCTATGCCTCACTCATATCCGCTGCGGCCAACGCTGTGCTCGACCCCATACTCATATTCTATGCGGAGCTGGGCGTGGCAGGTGCCGGCATAGCCACAGCCTCCTCGTTCTATATGGGCGCCACCGTCCTCATGATTTACCCCAGAAAAAGGCTGGGCTTCAGTCCCTGGCCGAGGGTACCGCGGGGTCATGCACTCCGCTCCCTGGCCTTGGGGCTCCCGACATTCGCTGAGAGGATACTCATGAATTCAGCCCACGGCTTCTACATAGGGGCCATATCCAGGTGCGGGAGCGAGGCATTAGCGGCCCAGACAATAGGCGTGAGGATAGAGTCAATAGCTTTCATGCCTGGCTTCGCCCTAAACACCTATGCCTCGAGCGCCGTCGGCCAGCTGGTTGGTGCCGGGAGGCTTGAGGAGGCTAAGGAGGAGGGCTGGAGGATCGCTAAGGTGGCCTTCCTCATGATGGCCCTAGCCGGGGCAGCATTAGTGGCTGTCTCCCTGTACGTCCCGTACCTGTTTGGTGTGAGTGAGGAGGTAGCTCATCTCTCCATGATATATCTCTTGATGGCGGCCGCTTCTGAGCCCTTTCTTGGCCTCGTCTTCGCCTTGACCGGAGGCATTAGGGGAGCGGGCAACACGCTGGTGCCGACAGCAATAAACGCCGCGGGAATATACCTCTTCCGCGTCACCCCCTCAGTCCTGGTGGCTGCCCTCCACCCGTTCAGTGGGGTGGCCTGCCCCGTAGCTATATGGGCGTCGATGGACGCCGACGTTATCGCCAGGTCACTCATTCTGACATTCGTTTACAGGAGATGGTTAGAGCGCCTAGCTAGGCGATGGGTTTCCTGATTAAGGACCACTTCCTATACGCCGCGGCTAGCCCGATTAGAGTGACGTACACCATGGTCGTCACAGCCGAGGACACAACGTTAATGCCTGCAGGCGTTAGGTTAAGGACGAGGCCCGTCAGGGAGGTCACGGCGAATGATGAAACGACGGACAGCCCCAGCCTCTCGAGGTCGTTCAAGGAGTTTTCGCGAGGGAAGAATAACTCCACCGTGACGTAGCCGGGTAGGAAGAACATAATGAACGCGCCGAGGACGAGCCTCAAGGGTATCGCCCAGGGGAGGAGGAACACTGTCGCCACAGCAAATAAGCCTGTCAATACTGATGCCCAGAACCATAGCGAGTAATCGGGCCTGAGAACGTATTCGAGGAAGTCCCTCGGCGGTGACGGATCCTTTATCACTAACTCGCCCGACGCGTACATTCTGTAAGCCCTGAGAACACCGCCTTCACCAAGCCTCCTAACGTACTCTTCCAGCGACTCACTCACGGCAGCGGCACCTCCCTAACCTCGACAGCCAGCGATGCGTACCTCCCGCTATACACCCAGGAACCATCGCTCAAGTACCACAACTCGAAGACAAGCGCAGCGCGCTGTCCCCCGCTCACGTTACCCGGTATCATGGCGATGACGCGTACCGAGTCATTAGACCAGGAATCAACGGCATCATATACTGTGCTTATTACTGGGGCACTCGATGGCCTTTCCTCATCCGGCATTGTTGAGTTCCCATAGACGAACCTGTACCTAATCATTAGCATGGAGGGCTCCCTCCTCCCATTCACTACGATGATGCATAAGGTGAGGTTCTCTCCCGGGAATACCACCTCAGGGTAGTCGCCTAAGACGCACCTCTCGTTAAGAAGGGCTATGCCGAGGTACTCCTCTGGGCTGTTATATACTTGCCTGATCCCCGAAAACGATGGGACACCGCCCTCAACCGAGTAAATCACTAGGTAGTCCGTCCTGTAAATCTCTACGGCCGCCACAAGTGAGGCAACAGTCGCTAACGCTACCAGGAACGCCAGAACCTCACCGCTACCTATCTTCATAGTCTACCACCCACCTCTTCCTAGAAAGGTACCAGGCCCAGGCACAGACCCGCGGAAGAGCGAAATATGTGATGAGCGGTGTCGCCAAGGTCGAGGCAAGGAGGCCGTACTTAATCAGTGCAGAAACCGATGCCGCCTCCCCGGATACGTTGCGGAGCTGACTTATCTTAGACTCTAGGCTGTTAAGCACGTTGAGGAGATCCGCATCACTGATCTCCCCTTTACTCCACGCCGCTAGCGACTTCCCGAGCTCCCTCACGAGGTTCGAAACATCTACCCCAGCCGCGCGAAGTTCGGAAAGTTCCCTGTAGATTTTCTCAGCCTTGCCTAGGAGGCCTTCATCCGATAACGCGTGGACGGCGGTGATCATGATCACGGCCAGCAACAGGATCGCCGCAACCCTCATGCAGTTACCTACCTCATCTACAGAGCTACCGCTACGTGAACATAAAACTCATTCCCCGCCAACGAGCTCGGCCGGCGATGCAATGACGTACCCGCTTGCCTCCAGTGCCCTAATCAGGAAGTAGCTCCTTAGCTCCGCTGCCTTAGGCCAGAAGATCACGACAGGTCTGGCTGGGTATGCCCCCGCCCTAATGAGCTCCCTCACAACCCTCGTCGCCCGTCTTTTCATGATATGCTTAATGACGGCGAGCGGACCCCTGCCGCTGAAGAACTCCAGTCTTCTAGCCGCTTCCAGAGGGTAGTTCCGTATTACGGGATCGTACCCAAAGCGTAGTTCAGGCATAACCCTGTTGAGTGCCTCGCTTAAGGCTGCGAGGATGCCTGCAACTGGGCCACTGAGTACCATGGCCTCTGAGGGCGTTGTGAGAACTAAGTAGGTCGTCAGTCCAACGTCCTTCTGGGCGAGCCTAGTGAGGGTCTCCAGCAGCTTCACCACTACCCTATCGAGCTCGGTGACGGAGGATGCGCCGATGTCCGCTATGAGCACCGGGCTGGGCCTCGCCGCCGGTGCGGAGCTGCTCCTAAGTTCCGCCTCGTAAGTCTCCTCATATTCCTTAACGACCAGCCTCCTGTGGGTTAAGGTCTTCTTCCAGTGGATCATCCTCAGGCTGTCGCCGGGGGAGAAGAACCTCACACCCTTGTATGTGCCGTGCCTTGCCTTGATCCCCGAAAGGATCTCTTCCATGACACGCAACAATGCCTCAGCAAACCCCCTCACCCCGGGCCCAGGAGCATGCCTACCTCTTCTCTCTTCCCCTGCACGGAACCCTCTCTCAGCGAGCATAGCCTCTGCGGTTGATGCCAGTATAACGCCCCTCTCGGCGGCTAGTGCCACAACCTCAGCCGCCACGTTCTTGATGAGTCTTACGCCTTCCCTGCCGAGGCCGTACCTCCTCATCGCTTCCCTAGCTGTGACGAGGAACCTCGGTATGGAGGTGAAGGGCACTACGTAGGCGCCTAGACTGCGCATCGCCAAACCCCTCGGGCCGAGCGCCACAACCTCGACTGCGACCCTCTGCTTACCTATGTACTTGACTCTCCCACCTATCCTTAACCTACCTGTTCTCCCCGATAATGAAATACATGTTGTGGGAGCCTCCTCAGCATAGGCGCAGAACCTCGTGCCTGGCCTGCCCTCAACATCTATTATGGCGTCCCATTCCTCACCCAAGTAAGCAAGCCTGGTCCAGTCAGCGAGCTCTGCCGACGCATGCCTAAGTCCCCTCCACTCAGCGATGGATAAGAGAAGAGAGAAGACTGAGGCTGAGGCCGCTACAGCCAAAGCCCTCTCACTGAAGAAGGCCGCTAACGATGCTGAGATGCCCATGAGAACCGCTGTCCTACCTGACGGCCCCAGAAAGCCTCCCTCAACCCTTACGGGCTCATAGCTCACCGAGAGCAGGGGGAGGAGCGACGCCGCGACTACGGGAAGGACGAGGGGAGACGAATGCCAGACAGAAGCGGCTGCTAGGGAGGCGAGGTACGCTGGCCCTACCCACCTAGCAAGCCGTGAAGAAAGGAGTGTTAGGACAGGGGCAGAGGACATGATTATAGGTAGGGGATTTTCTGATGTGATGGATGCCACAACCCCAATTAAGAACGAAGCTACTGAAGCGGTCAGTGCGGGCGTTCGTCCCGGACGACCTTCACCCTTGACTGCTAGGGCCGTTACGGTCGAGACCAGGAGGAATACAATGACAGAGACTACCCTGTCACTAAGCCCGGCTATGAAGGTGAGCAGAGAAAGCCTAGCGTACTCGAGAGGGTCTATGCTGAGGCCGCCAACATAAACAACCCCTCCTCCTAACCACTCAAGGAATTCGGCGTTATCAGCTGCACCGATTAACTCGTTCGTGAATACGCTTGGGGATGAGATGAGGATCAGTGTCCCGTTACTGACTTTCCATCCGAGAATAACGGAGAAAGGCCCCCTACGTTCACCGACATTGTAGTATCCATCGCCGCTGGTGTCTGCGTATGAATATGGGGATGTCTCTCCGGTGATGTCCGCCTTCCCGCTATAAACGATGGGGTGGGGTTCCTTAACGGCTACTTGGAATGACATATTGCCCACAGCAACTACGACGAGTGGGTACCACCTCATCCCGTACTTCATGACCTCGTCCAGTATGGGCGAGGAATTGTCGACGTATGCATCGATGCCAAAAGTCGTCAGCAGTTTGAGTGAGTAGGAACTATCATCAAGCACCACTACCGTGGAGCCGCAGGTAAGTAACGAGGTCAGGCTGGCTGCGTCCCTGGCACTCATCTCATGGGTAAGGGGTACCAGAACGGTCTCTCCGCACCCAACGCCCCGGAGTGTTAGCGTAGACCTGAGGCCGTAGGCTGTGATGAGGGATGAGTACCCATTCGATAACCTATTCATAGGTGAGTAAGGGACTGAGGAGGGTACGTTCAACACCATCGCCAACACGGACACGAATATTGTTAAAGCAATCATGAGGGCGGCCCTACCCCGTACCATTTCAGAGCACCTCCTAGGTGATCACCCCTAGGACCTGCGCCACTTTGTAAGCTATGGCTAACGAGAATACCGCCGCGAGGATAGTGTCCGCATACCTCATCTCCGCTCTCTCACGCATCTCGCTCCCCGACGACGTCACAAGGAAGTACTCGAGGACAGCTACGGCGACGTAGAACACAACATCCCTCACACCGGCGAGCACCAAGGCTGAATTGAGCACGGTATTGGTGAGGGCCAGCGCCAGAAGCTCTTTCTCATACCTCCTCAACCCATCCTCACCACCGCAACGTAGGTATCGCCAGTTAGATCCTCCCTAACCAGCACCACCCTACTACCTACGGCCGACGCTGCGTGGGCTAGGGTAAGGACCCTCATCATCCCGAACGGATAGCGGAGAGAGTCCGCTGCCTCCCTGCGAACTCCGAGGAACTCTATAGTTGCCTCCTCACCCCTAACCTTGACAATGACCCTCGAGCTGAGTGAGAGGTGGTTCATGGCAGAGAGGAGCCTCTCAACGACACCGCCAGCGGCCTTCGGCACAACGGTATGGACCACCATCCCTATGTACGGACCGCTCGATGATAGGCCCACCCCCGGCACTACCTCACTGCAGTCGATCGGGGCCCCCGACACAACGTATAGGGCCTTACCCTCGCTCACTAGACACGCGGTGGCGACCCACTCAGGCACGAGCCCCATATCCTCAGCCAGCCTCGTCAAGGTTACCTCGGCCGAGGACCGGTACTCCCTTAATGCCTCTGTAAGGGGTTCCTTGAACGTTGCCCCGAAGACGAGTATGACCAGACCAAGTATCAATGTAGATGCGGATACACCGAGCACGGAAGGGGATCCGAAGAATATCGCCCCTAAAGCGAAGAGCTCTGATATAATCACTATGTTAGCGCCGAGCAGCACGTACTTCTCCTTCATGGGCACTCACTCCTTGGGCACGGGAACCCTTCCGAGAACATCGCGGACTATGTCAGCGGGCGATAAACCCTCGACCTCCCTCTCCTGCTTGAGGATTATTCTATGCGAGAGGACAGGAACAGCCAGTGCCTTCACGTCGTCTGGTATGACGTAATCCCTCCCCCTTAGGAGGGCTAGCGCCTTAGCCACCCTATAGAGGTATATTGTTCCTCTGTGGCTTGGCCCCATCCTTACTTCGGGCGCCGCCCTCAAGGCCCTGGCTATGTCAACCAGGTACTTAACGACCCGAGTATCTACGTAGATACCCTTCCCTAGGAAGGTCTGGATAGTGCTGAACTCCTCCGCCGTCGTGACCTGCTCGACAGAGTCGACGCTGACGGTATATAGCTCGTCAGCCCTCTCAACGATCCTCAACTCGTCGTCAGTGCCTACGTACTCCACCCCTATGCTGGCCCAGAACCTGTCCCTCAGGGCTAGGGAAAGCGGGTAAACACCGCCCACCTCCTCCTCGGCAGGTATCTCCGTGGCTATCACCCAGAACGGTCTGGGTAGCCTATGCGATACACCATCAACGCTAACCGCCCCCTCAGCCATCGCCTCAAGTAGTGCCGACTGCACCCTAGTAGGGGTTCTGTTCAGCTCATCAACCATGAGGACGTTGCTGAAGACGGGGCCTTTAATGAAGCGCTTGCTGCCGTCTAGCCCATATATATAGTAGCCGGTGAGGTCAGTGGGCAGGAGATCCGGGTTCCCTTGAACCCTCCTAAACTCCCCTCCCACAGCCTTGGCGAAGGCCTTAGCCATTAGGGTCTTTGCCGAGCCAGGGGGTCCCTCAAGCAGTACGTGGCCGCCTGCGGCGAAGACCAGCGCTATAAGCTCTACGGCCGTCCTTACCCCTATCACAACCTTCTCCACGGACCCGATGACCTCCTTAAGGATGGACCTCGCCTCGTCAAAGTCCATTAGGCCTCTAGTCGTCAACGCATAACCCCTCCACGCACTCACTGCTTTGATTTAGGTTCTCACCCGCTTTTATTTTTGCTAGTGAAGCGCAGAACCATCCTCAATTTCCCCATACCCGCTCTCGACAAGGCGTTTACTGCTATGAAGGCGGCCGATGCCGCCAGCGAGGTATTGAGCAGTGTTGCTAGGGTCGATACGTACAGCCTCGGCTCAGTTGGGGAGCCTATTGTGGTGGCGAGCTCGTTTAGGAAGTCCGTTATCTTAGCCGCTATTGAGAGAGCGTTGCTCCTGGCCGTCATCGCCATGAGGGACACTCTTACGTATGTCTGGGATGTCCTGCCCTCCGCCGTCGTCTCGAGCTTGTAGACAGCGTAACCGAGCACGAGGGTCTTGGTGCCCCTAGCAGCAACTATTATGTTCACGGTAGCGTTCCTCGTCTCCACCCAGCTCTCAATTATGGAATACCCCTGCGCTGTGAGGCAGACCTGCCACCCATGGAACCTGGACGGCGTCTCCGCGATCTCTAGGTAGCCGCTGAACCTCTTACCCGCGTAGCTCACAACGATGCTCCTGACCGAGAGAGCACCAATCATCTCCCCAACTATGGGGTGAGGGACATCATACAGCACGCTAGCGTTCGTTAGGTTAAGCACTATGGAGGCGGGTGACTGCAGGAGCCTCTCGAGAGACACCGTAGGGGTCGTCTCTGCCGTTATCGAGTTAGCCACGTACTCCGCTGTGAAGGGGTAGGCGATCGAGGCGATTAGCACGAGAGCGACTGAGAGAACACTGACACCCCTCCTCACAATATTCATGAGCCTCCTCGGTCTGGGTAGCTTAAGGACTATCATCACAGCCGCTGCCGCGGCGATGGATGCGTAGAGGATTGATGGAAGGCTGTGGAATAAGTCAAGAGCTAGGGAGTAACTGACGTACCGCGTGACTAGGACAACCGACATGAGTCTGAGCAGGTTCCCGGCGAGAACTATGGTGAGGCCGACTGTGAGCGCCTTAGCTAGGGTAATCAGCTTCCTCTTCCTCACACTGACGGAGCTCATCGCGTGGTAGATCAGGAACGGGGTGAGGGAGAGTATGGATAGGATGCTGACTATCCCTGCGCACGTCGGTGCGACATAGAACGTCCTAACCACGCCACCTGCATCGCTTATCTTTAGGAGGAGGTACGCCCTAGTCTCTATTAATTCGGCCCCAGTAACGAACGCCGTGAGCTTCGTCGAGAGCACTGTGAGCGGTACGGACATCGAGTAAACGAACTCTGAAGGAAGGGGGGTGAGGGCGGCTAGCAATAGAAGGGATGAGATACTCGCCAAGAAGGTCTTGAATCTGAAGAGGAGCGACATCATGGCCCAGCCGAATGCTGCGAGAGATAGGATACCGAGCTGGAGAGCGTAGGGCGGGGACAGCCTGGCTAGGGCGTATAGTGAGAGGGACAGCACCAGGCTTAATGCCGCCGAGACTGCTGAGTAGGCATTAGGCGAGGATGGCTCCGCATGCTTTAGGATCAGAACAATGAGGAGCCAGAAAACAACGGGGACCAGGACAACGAGGTATGCATAGTCCTCAGTATTCACTAAGGCGACATAGTCGTAGATGTAGTTTGGGTAGAGCGTGGACGCGACTGAGAGGAGGACAGCGACCAGAACGATTACGTGGAGGGGTGACGCCTTCTCCATGGTCGCATCATCTCTCTGTAAGCTAGGGGAAACATAAAAGGATGGGGTCGAGAACGCTATAACAGCACGCGAGGGTAGACCACTATGAAGGCTAGGCTGGCGTCGGACGCTATAGCGCTGTCTGCCGTGGTTATCAATTACGTCATCTCCTCTGAACCTCTGGCGGGGCTCACCCTACTCCTCGTAGCCCTCGTTCTCTCCCTTAACATAGCCTTCATAGGGGGAGCTTTCCTCGGCCTCTGGGCCCTGGCAGCGGCCGCCGCCGCGAGGTATGTCGCAGGTTTTGTTACCGGGCCCCCGATCGCTGTTATGACCCTCTACTTAGTTCTTCTATCTGTGCTGCACAGGTTCGTGGAACTTCCCGAAGACGCCGAGAATAGAGTCGTGTTGGTGCTAAGTGCTCTAGGAGCTGGCGGTGCCGCTGCGTTGATCACTAATCCAGCCCTCGTAGCCTGGGTGGTGATGGGCCCAATAGTAGACAACGCCGTCGAGGAACTGATTAATGACGCATACCACCTGGGCGGGAGGGCCGCTACGGCCTCAGCCATTATAGCCAGAGCCTCCGTAGCATTAGCTGCAGGTGTCCACCCGGTTCTCGCTGCCGCCGCAGCAGCAACACCACCAGCAAGGGCAGCTATAGGCAGAGGGTACCTCTTCATTATCCTTGATACTGCGGTTAGGGCGGTAGGCACCTACTTACTGGGGGTGCAGACACCTTGAGGGCAGCGGCAGCGGTCGCCTTGGTCGTGATACTGATCGCAATACATGCACTGGCCCAGGAGAGGCCGCCGTATGACCCGGCTCCGCCAGCCCTCCTCCTAAGGGATGCGCTCCTCGCGATAACGTCGGAGGACTACGCCAGAGCATCTGAGCTCATCGGGCTCGGCCTGAACATGAGCATTGAGGGAAAGCTTGGCAGGGTTCATGAGGAGACGTTCTTGGCCCTCAAGGACACGGTCGCCCTCATCGAGGATTCCCTTTCTAACCCGTCTAGGGAGAAGGCATACGAGCTGTTCCGTGCGAGGGAGCAGGTCGGCGCCCTGGTGGAGAGATATGCCAGCATAGTCCGTGATGAGTGCCCCGACCCAGCCACCGGCTACCGACTCTACAATGACCTTATGTCCGCAAGAACCCTATTCCTCAACCACCTGGACGACCTGATAGAGAGAGTATACGTGTTCTCCGGCCCTAGAAATATTGAGGTAGCGATTAAGCACCCTCCAGTAGTTGTGGGGGGAGAGTTCGTTAACGTGACCGTCTCTGTGGGTGAGGCTGACAGTATCGACTGCCTCAACGTGACCGTTAAGGCCGTTGCCGCCTCCTACAAGGAGATAGCGAGGATATCGTGCGCAACACCCGGCAACTCCTACACGGTGACGCTCAAGGCCCCGGGTGCTGAGGACGTCCCCCCAGATACTAGGTACGTCGCCTTCACAGCCCTAGTGATCGGGTCGAGCGAGGGGAGAGAGTACACGGGCTATAACATCAGTAAGGCACAGCTCTATTTCGAAAAACCCCTCCTCCTCTTCAACATACCGTCATCCGCCACCCCAGGAGACAACCTAACCATTGGTGTGAGAGCTAGGATAGACTACAGCCTCAACGCATCAGTGTATTTCGGGAGGATAAGCCCAGACTCGCTAATAGAGAACATAACGATTAGGCCCGGATACAGCACCTACCCGGTACCCTTAAGCAACAAGTCCGGAGTGATCATAGTGTATGTCGTTGTCTGGCCCCACGGAAAGTACCTCGGCTACGTCTACTCAAAGGCCGTGGCCGTGTTCGGCGAGATAGTCATCGCTGATGTGAGGGCTCCGGCCATAGTCTTCTCCCCACCCTTCTCCACGATCCTTAACGTGAAGGTAGGGAACATAACCGGGAGGGTAAGGGTTTATGTCGGGGGTACCCTAGCGAAGGAGTTTGACGTCAGCGGCTCATCAAGCGCTGTCATACCCCTTCCCCCGACGCTGACTGCATGGAGTTACCCGGTGACGGTGGAGGTGGTGCCGAATGAGAGCAAGTACGCCCCCTACACCTACAGGAGCAGCATAATAGTTGTCAACATATACGGGACAGTCGCCATCTCAATGACCCTCATAGCGATCCTCACCAGCAGAAGGGTGAGGGAATTCATAAAGCACCCTCTAGAGCGTGGCGGCATCCCCGGAGGCATTGGTAGGGTGAGGGCACTCAGTGTAAAGAGGGCCAAGCTCGCAAGACTGTATAAAGCAGTGGTCGAGCACATCAGCAACGAGGTAGACCCTCCTAGGCCGTGGGAGACCCTCCGCGAGTTCGGTGCGAGGGCTGCGAAGAGGCTTAAGAGAAGAGTCGCTGACCTACTGACCTACTTCCTCGCTCTCTACGAGGAGGATCTGTACAGCGATCACATAGTTAATGAGGATGAGGCAGAGAAGCTTGTTGAGGAGATCCTTAGGTGAGCCGATCTTATTAGTTCTCTGGTGGGGAAACTAACGAGCGAGCCTATGCCTGGCAGGCTTAGGATAGATCCGAGGCTGTGCGCCGTCTGTAGGGGGAGGGGTTTCTGCGGCTTGAGTTACTGCCCTGTCTTCGCCAGGGCAGAATCCATTAAGCGCCTGGCTAGGGTGAGGGGGAATAGGGAGGTATTCGGCGCGTCCCCTCCCTCAGTCTTCATTGGGAGGATCGGTTACCCAGTGGTGAGGGCAGGCCCAGCCTCCCCGCCCGAGAGGGGTGACACAAGCGTCTACGACCTCCCCGAGCAGTGGGTGGGCCTGAGGCTTGACGACATCATCGCGATGAGGTACTCCCTCATCATAGGCTATGAGAGAGTCGGAGTAAGGGACGTGTACGACCCCTACGTCATGGCGATGCAGGAGATAGCCCTCTCACAGAGACCCGTGGATGTGGAGATGATATTGGCAAAAGCGCCCGCAATTAGGGTCACTTTCAGCGAGTACGAGCCCCCCATGGGGCCAAGGGCTCCCGTCGAGAGGGTGAGGGTGGTGCAGAACCCGGCCATACCGAGGCCTGTTGAGAAGGTCTACTACGACACCGACATGAGGGCCTTGGAGGCCGTGACCTACCTCTATAGATCGGGGG
>WAOK01000078.1 GCA_015521325.1 Desulfurococcales archaeon
GAAGGAGTACACGGGTATTTCCGCGTTCGTGCACGGGCCCGGCGGGGGTAGGCAGTAGGTCAGCCTCACCTTCCCTAGCTCATAGACGCCGGGCCTCATTAGTTCGAGGTTGGCCTGCGCGGTGAAGTGGTCTGTGCTGAAGGTGGTGCTGAAGCTTACGCTGGTTTCGTTGCTGTAGCAGAGTATCGTCCCCCACCCACCAGCGCAGCGAGGGATCAGCCCCGGTGGCGGGGTGTAGACTGCTGTGACGTTCTTGAGTGGGATTCTCCCGACCTCGATCTGGAGCAGGATGAGGTGGTAGGTCTCGTACTGGTCAGGTGGGTATAGGGGGATTGTGGCGACCGCACGAGGCACTCCGAAGAGCCTCCAGAACCAGGGCTCGTAGGGGACGCACGCGTGCCCCGACGCGTTCCCTAGGGTGATGATGAGGGCGTTTCTTGAGGCGGTGACCTGCCCTGGTATGTGCTGCGCTACCGTGTCAGCCACCTCCTCTAGGGCGGACTCGTTGAGGAAGGGCGACACAACCTCGAACACGACGCTGTCGGCGCAAACGGAGTCAATGATCTCCCGCAGCCCCTTCGGGATCAGGAGGCCAAGGTCGAACCCAGTCCTCCCGAGGGCCTGGAGGCATGTTCTGGAGGCGTTGCTCGGGATGGCGTAGTTCATGTAGTTTATGAAGAGCTCCTCGTCAGAGGTGATGTACTTAAGCACCCCCTTGATTGATACAGAGACGAATACCCCGGACCCGTTCCGGCTCAGGCCGAAGGACCCCGGCAGCTCATCCAGCAACTCGAGGAGGGCCCCAGAGACCCTACCCTGTAGGGCTGGATCGTCATCCCTAATATGGACGCTTACGCTGATCTCGTCGCGGGCAGCATCTACGACGACGCGGACGGCCTCAATGGGTGCGGTGCCTGAGGCGCTAGCGATTAGCTGCTGGATCATGAGCACCGACACCAGCAGAACAGTCGCTATAGACAGCACCCTACCCAGCACCAAAGGACAGCACCATGAACAAAAACCCTAAAAGAAATATAAAGGCGATCCGTGCCCTCCGCATAACCCGCTTAAGCCCAGACAAACCCTAATAATTAGGACATGATTAGGAATACTCTGTTCTGGCCTTTTATTCTAGGGTATGGGTAAAGGGTGATTAGGTGCGTTACACACGTTTTTCGGTTATTGACGATGGGTGGGAGTGTTCTGGAGTTTAGTGTGGTGATCTTAGAGGATGAGACTGGGGTTATGTAGCGCTGGTTCCGGAGCTCCCGGGCTACCATACCCAGGGGGATACGTTGGAGGAGGTCATGACCAACATTAGAGAGGCTATCGAGCTCTACCTCGAGACCCTAACCCCTAAGGAAAGGGAGGAGTTGCTGGCAAGGAAGGTATCGGTGTTGGGAGAGTGAGGGTGGTCGCCTAAGATTGGGCCAGTAGACCCTTACGACCCGTTTAAGCCACTAAGTAAGCTTCGGATTCGGGCCCATAAAGGCAGAGAGGCTCCCACGTGATCCTCACCAAGGATAGAGGGACGAGGATTGCGGTTCCTGCGTATCCCGGGAGTAAATGAAGCTGAGGCTAGCATCACTAGGGGGAGGAGCGCTTCATGATGCTGGAGAGAGACTGCTGAGCTCTCTACCCTACCTCGTGGCAGGGGACGTACCTCACCTCATGCCCTGATATCTCTTCCCGGCCTGCCCGCGGCCCTTTGAGCAGGGTGGCCGGGCTCTCCTTCATGATCTGCGTGAGCCATTCCGCCCTCCTAATGCCTGACGCTGTTCCTGCGTCGGGGGCCTCTACGTGGTAGCACCTTATCCCTGCGTCCTTGAGTAGTTTCCAGAGGGGGCTGAAGACTTGGTGGTACGGGAACTGGTCGGAGCTGGGTAGGAGGTTCCAAACCGCCTTTACCTTATTTATTATTATGTGGTTGAGGAGCACTCTCCACAGGCCCGCCCTCTCCCAGAACTGATGCACCCTCGACCCATCAGCTAGCTTATCGGTCATTGTTAGGTCGTATGGCCTCAGCCCCTCCCCCAGGCGTGCGAGCCCGTAGAGGGCCGACACTATCAAGGCCTGGATGAAGGGGTACCTACCGCCGTGTATCTGCGCCAGCGCTTCCTTGGCCCTAGCATGGAGGCGGCCTGCGTAGAGGTCAATTGCCCTAACC
>WAOK01000079.1 GCA_015521325.1 Desulfurococcales archaeon
GTCATACTGAGTTCGTACTTCTTTATGTTCGTTCCGTACATCGACGGATCGAAGTGAATCCTATGGGCGACTCCCGTAGTGTCATACACTGTAATGTTTGCCATGAATCCTAGGGGGACGCTCACAGAAGCTAATCCGTTGTCGTTAGCATTTGTTCCATATCTGTACATTGTTAGGTTCGCGCCCTCACCCCTATAGGCAACAACGTGGACAAGGGCCCCGGCCGCTGGCTTCACCTCGTTCTTCCCGATATACGTTATGTTGAGCACGATGGTGTACATGTCGAGCCTAGGTACCCAACCAAGAACCATCACAGGAGCGTAGTAGATCCCCGAATTAGTCGACATTACAAGCGACCCTATATCTTGGGGATACACCCCCGAGTAAGTGGTGGTAGCATTTCCTGGAGCGGCACCTATCCTCAAGACGGATGTCGAATCATCGCTAAATACATATACAAAACAGTCAATACATGGTTCTGCGGGCGTGCCGCTCTCGGACACCAACGCAGCTACCTTAGCTGAAGCACCGGCTTTCATCACTAATAGTTTCACTATGTGGAAATCCGCTCCTTCTAAGTAGTTCAGATATCTATAGAGCCTCCCTTGAGATACCGAGAATACTGAAACCTCTCCTCTATCTGTTCCTACAGCTATCCTTGAGGGTGGGTAACCATCGACTGCTACCGCTGTCACCTTCCCAACTAGCGAGAACCTCTGAACAATGCTTGGCCCCATTAACGGATCGCCGAGCTCGAGTACCTCGACTATCGACGACCCATTTATTGTACCTATCACGACGACTCTGTCAGATGTGAGAGCGTATACGTGTTCGATCTCCGCGTCCACCGAATATCTGAACACTATGGGGGCGCTGAACTCCACGGACTGGGCCAGCGAGATCATCACGGATGCCAAAATGAACAAGACTGCAACCGTTACAACTATTGTAATTCGTGCTCTAACGCTATAACTCAACCTCTAGGCACCCACTGAGTAGGTGTTGAGTATCGTTATTTAACGTTTGTACCGAGTATCGCAGGTTTTTCTAAGGTACCTCCCCCTCATCATCAATAATATCTTGGAGGAGAACAGCCTTACTAACGCTTATATCCCTACACACTGATTTTTCAAAGAGAGGGTGGTTCAGTGCCCAGTGTTTTAGAGAAGCTCAGCACCCTGTTCCGGAAGAAGAAGGAAGAGCTTGTAGAAGAGGAGGAAGAGACAGAAGAAAAGAAAGAAACAACGCATGCAGAAAGGGCGGCGAGGTATTTCCTCAGGAGGAAGAGCAGGTACCTCGACAGCTATCCCCTGTACGAGCCCTGGGCATACGCATACATATTCGAAGACCCGAAGACAGGGAACCTTGTTTACGTTGTTGAGGAGGTGACCCTCAACGATAGGGAAAAGGAGATCTATGATCAGATAACCGAGTACATCATGTGGGAGCTAGAGCCCCCGGAGAGGGAGGTAGACCCGCGTGAGTACGTAATGAAGTACGCGAGGAAAGCAATCAGGCAGTTCCAGCTTAAGTTGGGGCGAACCCCGGGTCTCTCATGGTCTAAGATCCAGTATTATGTTGAGCGCGACCTGCTGGGCTACGGGATACTCGACCCCATCTTCCGTGACCCAAACATAGAGGATATATCGTGTAACGGTGTCGGGAGACCGATATATGTGTGGCACAGGAAATACGAGTCGCTCCCCACTAACATCGTGTTCGAGACCGAGGACGAGCTTGATGAGTATGTGCTGAAACTGGCGCACATGGCGGGCAAGCACATATCCGTCGCGTACCCAATACTGGACGCTATACTCCCAGGCGGTCACAGGCTCGCGGCAACGTTCCAGAAGGAGGTCTCCACCAAGGGCTCCACATTCACCATACGAAAGTTCAGGGAAGACCCGATCACAATAATTGACATGATAGATTTCGGGACTATATCGCCAGAAATAGCGGCTTACTTCTGGCTAGCCATGGACTACAAGATGACAACCCTCATAATGGGTGTCACTGGTGCCGGAAAGACGACTACCCTGAACGCACTCGCTAACCTCCTCAGACCGACCTATAAGGTAGTAACCATCGAGGATACTCCCGAGCTTAGGCTCCCGCTAGAGAACTGGGTACAGCTTGTCTCGAGACCCTCATATCTCGGTGGCGTTGGCGAGATCACTTTGTTCCACCTCGTTAAGGTCTCCCTCAGATACAGACCCGATGTAATTGTCGTGGGTGAGGTGCGTGGCGAGGAGGCATATGTCCTCTTTCAAGCCATAGCGACAGGGCACTCCGGTATGACAACACTCCACGCGGAGTCCATAGACGCTGCTGTGAAGAGACTCACATCGCCCCCAATGAACATCCCACCATCATATATTCCGCTTATAAACATCGCCATGGTAATAAAGAGAGTCACAAAAATCGACGAAACCGGAAGGCCTAGGCCTGTTAGGAGAATAACGAACATATGGGAAGTCAAGGACTACGAGGACTACATCGTCGTTTCTAAGTGGGATCCCGTAAGAGACAGGTTCGAGATGGATCTAAGCAAGAGCATTGTACTTGACCATATCTCAGAAATAACTGGCAGAAGCCGTGAGGAACTATATGAAGAGGTGGCGAAAAGGAAAGCCATATTGGAGTGGCTGCATGCTAACCACATAAGATCCTACAAGGAAGTTGCTTCATACATACAGAGGTACTATATCAACCCCAAGGCGGTGTTGGAGCAACTGGGGGTAGAGGTGAGGTGACAGCCCCGGCATATAAGAGGAGGAAGGTCCAGAAACCCTCATTTAAGGATCTATACGACGCCACAGCACTCGCCCTCTTCGAGAACTGGGGTAGGGCACTCTCAAAGACGTTCGAATTAGAGACAGCACTGAAACGCGCTGGAATGGCTGAGCACCCCGTTGTCTACGCCTCAAGATTACTTCTTACCGTGGTACTAGCCATGCTTTTCGTTACCACACCTTTGGCAATGCTTGCAGTATATGCGTCTGTGAACGTACTCATACAACTAATACTCGTGATTGCCGCGGCAGTCACTCCTCTGCTCGTTTTTGGAATGGGTCTAGCGTACCCCAGCATGGTGGCTTCATCGCGTAAGACCATGGTCGAGAACGAACTCCCATTCTTCATGTCCTACGCAGCCACGATGGCGAGGGGTGGCGTGAGCATCGATAAGGTCATCGAGAGGGTGGCCGAGCTAAAGATCTTCAAAGCGATGAGAGATGAGGCTAGGCGAATGCTCTCAAAAATACGTTTCTTCGGCGCCGACCCGATAACAGCAATAGATGAGGTGGTAAGGTATCACCCGAGCACTAAGTTTAGGGACATAATGCTTGGCTACATAACGACGTTAAAGACAGGCGGTGACACAGTTCACTATCTAGAGTTAAGAACTCAAGAGTTATTCAGTCAGAGGACGAGAGAAATAAGAGAACTTACTGAGAGATTAGGATCCTTCTTAGAGCTCTACATAGTAATAGGCGTCATAGCCTCAATAACCCTCTTCGTCTTCTTCGCCGTTACTGGCGCTGTGTCGTCTGCAGCCGCTGGAGCAGGTGCTGCGGCTCTAAGGATGCCAGCTATGGATCTCTCGATGCCGATGCTCTACAACTTCGTTGTTCTCCCGATGCTGGGTATGATGGTATTGCTTATGGCACACTACTCGCAGCCAAGAACCCCTATAGGGTACCCAGGTCCCTACATAGTCCTGCTGGTCACACTCCCAATGGCAGCGATAGTATTCGTGGTCACTCTCTGGACTACCGGGGGCTTCAGCCTGTTCTCGGGCCAGATAACACTAAACGTAGTAAATTCGGCTACTATCTCGATGACTATGGCTGTGCTCACCGCTTCAATTCCTCCGTGGATTGTCTGGATGAAGGATACTAGAGGCATGAAAGGACTTATCAAGTCAACAGCTGACTTCCTCAGAGACATGGCGGAGGTAAGGAAGACCGGGCTCTCGCCAGAGAAGTGCTTCATATCACTATCTAATAGAGATTATCGAAACCTGACACCCGTCGTAAAGAGGGCTGCGGCAGCTTTATCACTCGGGATGAGCCTCGAGCGCGCCCTAGCCAAGGCCCTGAAAGGTGTCCGCGAGTGGTTCGTTGTCGCAGTATTTAGGCTCCTCGCCGACTCCATAGTCGTTGGAGGCGGCTCACCTGAAATTATGGACACACTAGCGAGGTTCACGCAGAGCCTAGCTGAGTCGGAGGAGCTTCTGAGAAGGAGGCTAAAATACTACGTAGTTCTGCCGTACTTCGGCATAATATTGCTGGCGTCAACACCGATTATGATAATGAACCTACTCATAAGTGCCACTGGGACAGCCGGAAACACCCTCATGGCCCCAATGCTCTTAGTCCTTGGACTAGGAACTCTCATAAACGCATATGTCATGGGTCTGGTTGCCGGAAAAACGAGCGAAATGAGCATAGCTGCGGGCTTCAAGCACGCAACGCTGATGAGCCTCATCGCCGCGGCCACAACAGTCTTAACGACTGCCTCGCTAGGTTAATACCCGAAAACCATTTGACAATTTAATTTTACTCAAAAAGATGAATAGTATACTGGAGGAGGGTAGGATGATGCTTAAAGAGGGCATCTCCTCACTCTTTGTCTACGTGTTACTTATAGGGGTTACTCTGACGATCATTATCGGGTTCGTAGGTTATGCCATGAGCATATGGTCACATCAAGGAACATATAGAACTCTTCTTGTCTACCCAGATACCAGAATAGATACGGATGAAAACGTGCTGATATTACACATCACTAATAGAGGCTCTGTAGCTGCCGTAATCTATAAGATAGTTGTACAAAACGTGGAGACACTGAACGCATCCATAACTGTTAGGCCTGGAGAGGAAATCGTGGTTACTGAGCAGCTCAGCGGAACTTATAAGCCTGGCTCTTCATATATAGTAGAGATATATACAAAAGAAGGTGACGTACTCAAACAGCCGATTTATATACCCATAAAAGCTGGGTAACGCTCTAATATAACGTGTGGATGCATTATCAAATTACAAATGTGATATCGATCATGTAGGTCTTAGCCGAGCATTATTGATCACACAAGCAAAAGTAACTATATAAAGTTCAGGCTAATATGGGACACGGTGAACCATAAATGAACACAAGGAAGGGTATATCACCGGTACTGGCAACCGTAATCATAATCGCCGTAACCCTAGTGATCGCTATCGGCGTCATTGGCTGGATCATGGGGATCTGGGGGAGCTTCGGTACTACGGAGTCATTACAGGTGTTCCCCGACTCGAACATCGACACGGGGACAAACACCCTCACTCTACACGTCAAGAACACAGGAACGGCCTCCGCAGTGATCTACAAGGTTGAGATAGTTGGAGTAGAGACCGTCACCAGCTTTGGAACCGTCACCACTGTCGCAATATCTCCCGGCGTAGACACGACCCTATCAATAACACTGACCGGCACATACACACCCGGAACATACTACACAGTCAAGATATACACCCAGGCAGGTAACATCTACACCGCACAGGTAAGGGCCCAGTAATAGGGCATTCCATAATGAGCAGCAACAAATATAGCTACCTCCTGATTTTTTTACAAAAACTATTTCGTAAAGCGGGCGTTGTCACACCAATAATATCTTCATCAGTAATATTTACTCTATTTACATATTCATCGCGGTATATGACATCACTTGTTCCATTATACCTTGACGAAAAAGTGTACATAGAATGTGGAATAAAATACATAAGCGGTTTGCCACCAGTACTATGTAACTTCGAACACCCTCCGTTAGGTAAATATATAATCGGTTTATTTGAATCGCATAATGCAGGAGTTATATTGCTTGTATTAAATTATTTTATTTCGTTAATAATGCTATATAAAATTACTTATATATTAACAAAAAACAAAATAATATCATTATATGCTATGCTAATAGTGGGCTTTGACACATTATTTATGTTTACATACATGCATTACTTACTCGATCCAATAGCTTTTACATTCCTACTATTAACGACGTATATTTATATATTACTGTTAAAAAATATAGAAAGAAAAAATATGAACACATACAAAGACTTAGTTTTTCTTGGGATGTCTTTAGGGCTTACGGTGGCGACAAAGTGGCAAACAATATACTCACTCCTCGGTATGCTAATTATGGTGCTTTGGTCATATTTTAAAGCTTTTAATTTTAAAACAAGTTTTACAAGAATAATTAATTTGAGTGCATTTGCTGTACTCGCTTACTTAACAACATTTGCTATGGATATGAAACTTGGCATTGTAGAACCAGTAATTCATAACGCTATGGCATTAGCATACATGTCGTATCGACATGGTTTCTCCCCATCACTGGCTGTGATAGGTATTATGAAGTTACTAAGCAGAGTAGAGATCTGGAGGCTTGCTTCATTTATTGTAATGTACGTTACTACTACAATAGTAGCGCCAAATGTATCGTCTCTTATACTACTTAACTCGACATATGTTGAGTCCCCTGCCAGAATGTTGGTGCGGATCGGTGTAGGTGTTCCCAGTATTTTATGGCCGATTTTATTTCCAATATATTTGTTGGTGGTGAAGGCCCGACTTGAAGGAGGGCGTTTCAGAGAGCTAGACCCATTGATAGTAGTCACGTCCACGTCTCTGCTTAACCTGCTTAATGGTCCGCTCGATTGGTATTACATATACGTTGTACCTTTTCTATACATCATAACAATTACTTACATATTGTCACACCGAAAAGGGAAATACATAGCAGCTCTCTTATCACTTGCACAATTCATTCATTGTCTTCTCTTCTTCCTCAAAGTAATCCCGTATGCCAATGAACTATCTATATGATTTTGTTATGCTTCCTATACATCCGACTGTGGGGGTACACCGCACTGTTAATCTTACGTTAATATACTGTGAGGAACCAAGACAGATTGGTGGTTTAATGAGTTACCCCGAGGAACTCCTTAAGGCCCTCGAGATAACTAAGAAACACAACATCTGGCGCAGGTTTGAGTGCATTAACCTCATAGCATCCGAGAACGTTATGTCGCCTTTGGCTGAGGCCGCCTACTTCACGGACATGATGCACAGATACGCTGAGGGCAAGCCGAGGAAAAGGTACTACCAGGGCAACATATACACCGACGAGATCGAGCTCCTGGTCATGGATCTAATGAAGAAACTCCTTCAGGTTGAATACGTTGAGCCAAGGCCCATTAGCGGTACGATAGCTAACGCTACAGTGTTCCGCAACCTCGGCAGCCCAGGTGATAAGGCTGTTATAGCGCCCGTGCAGGCTGGTGCTCACGTCTCTCACACTAAGTTCGGAACCCTGGGCGCTCTCGGGATCCAGCACATTGAGATGCCCTATGACCAAGAGAACTGGAACATCGACGTTGACAAAGCTGTCAAGCTCATCGAGGAGGTAAAGCCCAAGTTCGTCACGCTAGGCGCCAGCGTTTACCTCTTCCCGCACCCGACTAAGGAGATAGCTGAGGCAGCCCATGCTGTGGGCGCTAAGGTCGTTCACGATGTTGCCCATGTTCTTGGACTGATCGTGGGGAAGAGGTGGCCTAACCCGATCCATGAAGGCGCCGACGTGGCCACGTCATCCACCCATAAGACGTTCCCGGGACCGCAGGGAGGCATAATATTCACGAACTCCAAGGAAATATACAAAGCCGTGTCAAAGACCATATTCCCGTGGTTCCTAAGCAACCACCACTTACATAGACTGCCTGCCATGGCGGTGACGGCGGTGGAAATGGAGCACTTCGGCGAGGCCTACGCCGACCAGATAATAAGAAACGCGAAGGCGTTCGCCGAGGCCCTGATGGAGGAAGGCTTCAAGGTACAGGCAGAGCACCTAGGTTTCACCAAGTCCCACACGATCGTTGTCGATGTGAGAGACCTTGGGAGAGGGGCTAAGGTGGCAAAGCTCCTCGAGGACGCGAACATCATAGTCAACAAGAACCTTCTACCATGGGACCCGCCGGAGGCGGTGAAGGACCCGAGCGGCATAAGGATCGGCGTGCAGGAGATGACGAGATTCGGGATGAAGGAGAGCGACTTCAAGGAGGTCGCTAAATTCTTCCGAGAGCTCCTCATCGAAGGCAAAGACCCGAAGACCGTAGGCGAAAAAGTCAAAGAATTCAGGAAGAACTTCCTCGAGGTGAAGTACGCGTTCCCGATACCAAAGGAATTCGAGAAGAGCCCGATCAAGGTGCCGATGTTACTATGACAGACGCAACCCTAGCACCTTGGACCCGGTTTTTATCAGGTACAAAAACTAGGGTACTTATTCTCCCTACCGGAAGCTTCGAACAGCACGGGCCTCACCTACCGCTATGGACGGACACGCTCATAGCATGGAAGCTCGCCCACAAGGCAGCAGAGAATCTTGGAAACGAAGGCGTGGAAACACTTGTCCTACCCCCCATACCTTACGGAGTAAGTTATATGTGGAACAATAACGATGGAACAATCAGCATAAGGCAGGAGACGTTTGTAAAGTACCTGATTGATGCTGCGGTCTCAGCCCTCAGATGGGGCACTCACCTAGTGATCCTCAATGGACACGGGGGTAACGTCGACGCCATTAAGTACGCCGCTAGGGAAATAGTACAACTAAGCAACAAGCCTGTTGCAACTATCAATTGGTGGGAGCTAGTGAGAGACGCTATCAAGGATATTTGCGAGACAGGCTTCTTCCACGCAGACGAGTGCGAGACAAGCGTAGCTGTCTACCTAGGTATCCCCATCACGGGAATACCGAGACCATCTCCCCTACCCTTCCGAAGGAAACAGCAAGAAGGAGTTCATGTCTATATGCCTGAACACGAACTAAGACACGAGCCCGGCTCTTTCGGCTTCCCCAACAAGTACTCGGCCGAGAAGGGCGAAAAAGTAGTGAAAGAATTCGTGAGCAAGTTCACTACCTTCGTTAAGGACTTCATCAAGGAAGGATAAGTAAGCTATTCTACTAACCTGTACTCTCGGCCAGCATACAGGTAAACCCTGCCCTCCCTCATAAGTTCGTCAAGCAACATTTTCTCGCCTGATGAAAGCTTTCTTGCGACGGTAACAGGTAGCGGGAACCTCCTCTTAAACCTCTCTAAGAACTCCGGATCAACGACGTACTGCCCAACAATCACAACATCACCCCTCGCCACATACGTCTCAAGCGGGAAGGACGCTATAGCCCTAGCCCTCGATACCGGCACTATGCCTATCTCCTTAACCTCAGCAATCAGCCGATCACTACTCTTCACACCCTTATCAACACCGATCTGTTTCCTTCGACCTTGAAGTCCCATCAGTAGTTCCCGGACCTGCTCCTCAAGCTTCTCAACCCTCGCCTTGAGCTCCTCTAACTCTTTCCTTAACTCACTCATTTCATTACTTAGTGCCGCGTGGCCTTCCTCAGATCCTTTAAGGGTTATGCCGTATGTGCTGGGAGGCGCTACCCTCGCCACATAACCCTTAGAGGATCTAACTACATATCCCTCCTCCCTTAACTTGTATATTATTCTTCTAACCTCCCAGATAGGCATTCCCAAAGCATCTGCTATTTCCCTAGGCGTCACACCTGGGTTATCCCTGATAAACGCTAGCACCATGTTAAGGGCTTCGTCGTCCCTGCTCATCTCCATCCACACTAAATTTTAGGTTACTAAGAAAATTAGGTTCGGTGGACTGAGACGCCCAGGAGAGAGGAATTAATAAGGACAATACTCGAGGAGGTGGAACTCAGTGCAGACCCCTGGAGAAAGATGGCATTCTACTCAGATAGAGAGGTGGTGGCGATCATGGACGGGGTCTATGCGAGGTGGGAGGAGAGCGGGAGAATAGGGGAGCCGCTAGACTACGCCACCGACGAAGAGCTCGAGATCCTGGCTAGAAAAGCTGAGGCCGTCGGGGGTGTGGTGTCGAGAGGCGACATCAACCAGGTCATGCTGAGAGCTGCCTACGGGGCCGTGAAGTGGAAGGAGGAAGAGGAGGAGTGACCTACCTCTTCTTCCTCGGGCAGATGCGGTCCTTCGGCGCTGCCTTGAATGGCTCCAGGTACTTACGCAGTACCTTAGGTATCTCGACACAACCCTCTTCATCCTGGAAGTTCTCTAGTATGGCCGTTATTGTTCTCGTGCTCGCTATGGCCGTCGAGTTCAGCATGTGCACGTAGCCCTCTGTCTCCCCGCTCTTTGCCCTATACCTCACCTTGAGCCAGTACGCCTGCCAATCCGTTACGTTACTACAGCTCACCAACTCGCGGAACCTGCCCTGGGCAGGGTACCAGGCCTCGAGGTCGTACTTCATCGCTGCCCTCAGGTTCAGCTCCCCGGACGCTATGTTGACCACGCGGAAGGGTACCCCCAGACCACGGAATAGCTCCTCAGCGTTGCCTATAAGCTCGTTGAAGTACTTCCAAGATTCCTCCGGCAGGGTATACGCGAACTGCTCCACCTTATGGAACTGATGCACCCTGAATACGCCCTTCAGGTCCCTGTTGGCGGCACCCGCTTCCCTCCTGAAGCAGGGGCTCACGCCCACATACAGCAACGGCAGTTCCTCCTTAGGGATGGACTCGCCCGCATGGAGCGCTGCCAGCGGATGCTCCGCCGTCGCTATGAGGTAGAGGTCCTCACCCTCTATCTTGTAGAGAGCGTCCTTGAACGCCTCGAATTCCTCAACCGCTTGCATGAACTTACCCTTAAGCATATAGGGCGGCAGGACGAGCCTGTACCCCTTGGCCGTCAGGTGGTCCATGGCGTAGGTGAGGAGGGCGAAGTCCAGCCACACCAGGTCATCGAAGAGGTAGTAGAACCTGGACCCCGCGACCTCGCCAGCCTTAAGTGTGTCGCCGAGACCCAGAACGTTCTCAAGCATGTCTGCGTGACCCACTATCTCCCTGTCAGTCACCTCGTACTCCATTGACACTCCCTTACCCTCAGTCTCCGCCAGGAAAGCCTCCAGGTGTTTCCTCTGAACGAGAGCCTTACCCCACACCCTAACGACCGCGTTGTAGGTCTCGTCGGGGCCCACGGGTACAGAGGGGTGGAGGAGCGAGGGCATCATCTTGAGGAGCCTGAGCCTCTCCTCCTGAAGCGCCCTAAACCTCGCCTCGAGCTCGTCAATGAGTTGCTTAAGCCTCTTGGCCTCCTCTATGAGCCTCTTCCTCTCACCACCCTTGGTCTTCGGGATCTCCCTAGTGACTAGGTTGCGCCTATGCCTGGCATCATCAAGCTCCTTATGAACTCGTCTCCACTCACTATCAACCTCTAAGAACTTGTCGACAAGACCCACATCCATGAATCGTTTCCTCAGGTTCTCACGCATTATGTCGGGGTTCTCTCGCAGGGCCTCAAGCACCGACCACGTGGGCATACCTCACTACCGAAACCATGTGAGCTAATCTACTTATTACTTATCCTTACTGACCACTGCCCCCTTCCTCGCCCAGAACCTCCTTGTTGCCAGGTACCTCCTCTCAGCCAGGTATATCATGTAGTAGAAATCATCGCCAGAGTAACCGAGGATCCTCTTAGCTGTTTCCGGCCCTACCCCTCTACCAGCAAGCGCCTCAACGGCTCTCCTACCGAAGTAAGATATCAGCTCCGCACTCCTGAAGACGTACTTTATGTCCTCATCTGCCTTAACCCTAGCCCTACGGCCCTGCCTGATGAACGCCCTGACCTTCTTCAGTAACTCTCTATCATCGTATCTTGGGAGGAGCCCGACAAACATCTTCCCGCACTTCTCACACCTTATCACATCTGGGAGAAACGCCACCCTCGTGTTCCAGCTGAAACCACACAGCAGACAAACTAGGGTGACATCCTTTCGTCTCACACGCTCCTTCACAGCCCTCACAACGAGCTCCTTCGGTATCATAGGGGCGACCGTGTCCACCCTCTCGACCCACATAACATTCCTGAGCAGTGACCGCGCGATGGGAGAGAACTCCGAGACCGTTAATTCCCTTACCCTCCCTTTACTGAGCACCTTGCCAAGGAAGCGCTTGAGCAGCGACACATCAGCGTACCTAGTGAAAACCTCGTTAATGACCTCCCTATCAACTACGGAGCCATCACACGCTTTCCTCATGAATTGCCTCAGCACAGCCGCGGCGTTCTTTGGGCTGACACGGATAAGTGTACCCATCCGGGTCAAGACACGGTATAACACAATCCTGTACATATCGCTCCTGCAGACCTCCTGCCTCACTATGTCCTCAACATCGCTCGCCGTTACTGAGCCGAGCATCTCAGCCAAGCTCTCGCGCACACCCCTCGGAACCTCTCTCACCCATGAGACGAAGACACCATAGGGTGTGACCGCGTGGCCCCTGGGCCGGGCACCTGACTCCCTTAAGAGGCCCTCGATGAGGTGTGCCAGGGCTCTGTTACCTCTGTGCCCAAGGCATGAGTGAATGAATGCGTCGAATCTCCCCTCCTTCTCCGAAATCTCTATCACGAGTTCATCAGGCCCAGGGAGCGGGTACCCTCTCCTCACTTGCTCGGAGAGAACCTGGATCACTGACTTAAGCGGGTCATAACCCTGCTGCGAGGTACCTACACTTATTCTGGAGTAGTGAGATGGCAGCTTCCCATTCTTTAGAAGGAACCTCCGGAGAGCGCATACCTCTCTAGCAACACCCCTCTCGACGGGTATGGTCTCACCTGACCACCTCGGAATGTCCGCCTCAGCACCCCTGAGTTCCTCAACGTATATGCGCCGTGAGTCGTGTTCGACAGAAATAACGCCCCAAGCGCGCCCAGCCAGAACTATTGCAGGGAACTCGTCCATGTCCCCCGCCTTTCGCGAAAGGTAAGCCGCAACGAAGTCCTCATCGAGTTCACCTATCTTTCTGTCGCTTAACGCGTCGATGACGTCGTACTTCGGCGCATCAACTATCGTTGTGGTTGTCTTGTAGTAGATCTCCCCTTTCTTCGTCGGAACAAAGATATTTGACAATAGTCGAAGGAGCCTGTTCTCGGAGGCGTAGAGCGCTACCTCAAGAACCTCGCCCTCACTAAGATCGGTGAAGGGATAGGACCTGCTGATAACCCTTTCAACATCTCTCGGATGAACCCCGCCCTCCTCAATCGCCATACCCACAACTGTGTGAAGGAGGACGTCGAGAGGCTTCATGTGGATCACTAGCGGCTCCAGATCCCCCGCAAGGCTTCTCCGCGCAATCACCAGAGATTCTAGGACATCGTGGATATCGGGCATACTAACAATAAAACCCACAGCCTTACCCCCTAAGCTGTGCCTAGACCTGCCGAGCCTCTGAAGGAACTTCACAGCCTGCCTCGGGGAACCCACCTGAACAACCACGGATATATGACCTATGTCTATCCCGAGCTCGAGGGAGGAGGTAGCGATGACTGCATCGACATCGCCCCGTCTCAAGGCATCCTCAGCAGCGAGCCTAACCTTCTTGGCGAGGCTTCCGTGATGAACCAACACTTTCACGTTCATAGATCTGAGGAGGGCCCCCAGATGCTCCGCCATACTCCTTGTGTTAACGAAGACGAGTACCGGGCCCTTATCCCTGTACCTCTTAATGATTGAGGCGACTGCTGTGGCCCAGTCATGGTATTTCCCCATTATTAGCCTGCCCGCGCTCACGAGCACAGAGACGTCGGCGTCCCTAGCTCCAGGAACCTCCACGACCTCCGCTGCCGGGCCCAGCCCTGCTCTCCTCGGAGAGAGGAACTCGGCCGCTCGGTCGGGCTCGCCTATGCTCGCAGAGAGCGCTATCCTTTGGGGTGTTATACCCCCTCTTCGGGTGAGGGCCGTTAGTCTCTCTAGTGTCGCGGCGAGCATGGAACCGCGCTTGCTCGTTACAAGCTCGTGAAACTCGTCGATGATGACCCATCTCGTGCGGGACAGTATCTCCCGCATTCTTCTGTTGCTCAACATTATCGTCAAGGACTCGGGGGTGGTCACCAGCACCCTCGGCGGACTCTCCTTAATACTTCTCCTTCTGGAGAACGGAGTATCACCGTGGTAAAGGGCCACGGAAGCGCCGACGCCCTCAAAGATCCTCCTAATCCTTAGCTCGATATCCCTGTTCAGCGCCCTCAGGGGTGTCACATAAATCGCTAGCCCCCCAGCACCCCTCGCCATAAGCTCGGCGACGGGGACAACGGCTGCCTCAGTCTTCCCTGACCCTGTGGGCGCTATGACTAGAGTGTCTGCGCCGCGCAAGATCACGGGGATAGCCTTCTCTTGAATGGGTGTCGGTTCCGCTAGTCCGAGCTCTCTCAGGAGGTCAGCAATCCTCTCCGAGATACCCAGATCTTCCCAGCGCATACCCTGCCCTGCCTTCGTGATTGGTCATACCAGAGTTAATTATCTGTTAATGCCTCAATAGAGCAGGTATGCGAGCACGCTCATTAATAGCGGGAGCGGGTTCCGCTGTCGTGCTCTCAACGATATTCTTAGGCATTCATAAAGACCTTGTTACCCAAGCCGCCTCCTTACTGATCGCTGGTTTACTGGCTATCGCGAGTGGAAGTCCGGCTGCTTTCCTGGCAGGGTTATTAGTCGTATGTAATACTGCGCTTGTGAGGGAAGCGTCTGTTCTAACGGTTCTCAGTGCCTATATTGCACCCTACTTAGTGTCTGTGGCCGTGATCGCTAAGTTCTGGAGGATCCCTTTCTCACTAAGGGGGGTAGGTGTTTGGAGGGCACATCTAGCATCGGCGCTTATCTGCGTTGGTGCTTCACTAGTAACCCTGGGAAGCATCTACGTTCTGGGCGCCGATCAGGCACTCACGGTAATATCCCCCTATGGCTCACCTGAGCAGCTGCTCTCGGTACTGGTGCTTTCGGCTGTTGTCGGCGTCTCTTTGAGTAACAGCGGACTGGTCATCGCCTTCCTGGCTGGATTGGTGGTACCGTTGTTTTCACCTCTCTCGGTGCTGATAGCTTCTGCGGGCCCGCATAGGCTCGTCGAGATCGCGGAGGGCGGTGTAGTGGTTGGGGAACTTACCGGAATAATAGAAGAGGGCGGTGTACGAGAGACTAAAGGACATGCTGCACTCGATTTCAGCGGGGCAGGAAATCATACAGTAATCATTGGAGCTACAGGCACGGGGAAGTCGAGACTCATTAAGAGTATTGCTAAGGGGTTGCGGTCAAGAGGCTACGGTGTTGTCCTAATCGACACGCACGGCGAGCATTCGGAGATCGATGGCTCTATCTCACTCACACCGAGAGAGATAAGATTGGACTTAGCCTCCGGGGGTAAACAAGAGATCGATGACATCACGGACATAATCAGCGAGGCATTCAGGCTAGGTCCCCTCCAGAGAGCAGTTCTCCATGAAGCGATGACGAATGTGTACGAAAGGAACAACGGTTCGCTCTCACTTAATGACGTTGTTGAGGAGCTGTCGTCAGAGCCCTCAACCCCGGTAAAACGGAGCCTGACCTCGTACCTCAGGTCGTTGTCAAAGTACTTCAGTGAGAGCGGAGTCGGTGTTCAAGAGCTCCTTAAGCCAGGCGCGATACATGTCATTGATATCTCGGGCCTAGGGCACATAACTGCTCGGGTCTTTGCGGACATCCTTCTGCGATCGATAATCTATAGTGCGATGAGACGTCCCTCTGGGGTTGTGGTGATAGTTGAGGAAGCTCATAGGTTCATAGGCGGTCGTGCCACCGCGTTAGGGCGCCTCTTTAGGGAAGGAAGGAAGTTCGGTATCACAGCAGTAATTACTACCCAGAGCCCCACGGACCTTCCCAGCGATGTTTACGTGAACTCACGGTACATAATATCATTCTCAGTAACCGACGCTAGAGGGGCGAACTATCTCGCACAGACTATATCCGGAGGATCTAGGGCCACCTACGTAGGTGTTAGGAAAGTGCTGACAAGGCTGAAGAGAGGGGAAGCACTATTGTGGGATAGAGAAAGCGATCACATATACATACTGAGGACTTTCTGAGGTATCGCTAATGTAACGCATTTAAGCTATACACTAACTCCTTACTGAGTGGTGGTCATTTGGAGAACGAGGAAACATTGATGCCCGAGGGAGAGCAGGGCGAAGAGGAGGTTGTTGAGGAGGAGGTCATAGAGAAGGAGATACTGAAGGATGAAGGAGTGATTGAGGAGGGCGAAGAGGAAGAGGAGGGGGAAGAGACAACCGACGCTGCCTTGGCAGGCGAGATTAACATAAACATTCTTGAGAATTTCATAGACATAACTGACACAATCATAGGCGTTCTTGATGGTACTGTCCCTCTTTCGACCGCGGTGTCCAAGATCTCTAAACTGAGGAGGCGTCTCCCTACCGGAGTAAGAACCAAAAGCATCAAAAAACAAGCAAAAAGGCGTAGAAAATGATTACTCTATCAAGAGCTCTATTCCTGCCTCTGAAGCCGCTCTGCGAAGGAGGTCGTCGTCCACTCTCTTATCGAAGATTATGATAGCTTTATTAACGCCCTGCTCCTTCATTAGCCTTATCTTTTCGACGACAGCAACCCCTCTCACGAGATCGGCCTCACTCTTCTTCGGCGCTATGTAGTCCTTAGACCTCCTCTTCATGGTTTCATAGAACTCCTCGAAGTGCTCGAGTATCCTTATAGTATCGTTAACGTCTTCAGTGTTCCTCCCGAGAGAGTCCCTTATTGCCTTCATCAGCGCCAGAACATCCTCGACGTCACCGGTTACGTACGTGTAGCCGAGGTACTTTGAGAGCCTTACCTTGCCGCTCACGATTCTCACCGACCCTACTTATCTCACCAAGTACTTTATTGCTAATCTGCGAGAAACGTTTGGGTAAGGAGAAATGTTTAAGCTGAAGTATCCTGACGGAGCGATTTTCAAAAAGATAATGCAGGGCTCGTTGAAGCCGATAGAGGAGGTACCGATCAAGGTATCTGACACATTTCTCGTCAGGGCCCTAAGTCCGGACAAGAACATACTTGTCGAGGTGATAATCCCTCAGACAGCGTTTGAGGAGTTCGAGGTAGAGGGGGAGCAGAGCCTCACAGCGGACAGGGACGAGTTCCTCAGGTCAGTCAGGCGAGCGACTAAGAGGGACGCCGTGATCCTTGAGTACGTGCCGGAGGAGAGGCAGATCAAGCTCACGCTTCTCAACACACGCACAGGAACCGAAAGAAGTTATTCGATCAGAGTCATGGACATAGCGAGGGAACCTGTTCAATCGCTCTCGCTGGAACTTCCTGTATCATTTAAGATACCGACCGAGGATCTGAAGAAGTTAGTCCGCGACGTGAAACTCGTGGGGGACATATTCGAGATAATATACAAAGAGGGCAGGATAGAGGTAACTGCTGAATCCGAGGGCAAGAAGTTCCACCAGGTGATGGAGCTTGACAGACCCCTCATCTCACTCAATTCCTCTGAGTCGATGGTGTCGAGCCGATACGACGCCGACCTCCTTAAGTCTGTCTCCGCAGCGTTCGACATAGCTGACACAGCCACTGTCGAGTTCGGGCCGGATCTCCCAATGAAAATAGCGATAATGGCCGAGGACGGTACCCAAGTAACTTACTGGATCGCTTCAAGGGCTTAAGGACTTAGCCGAAACACGAAAACGTTTTTGCTTCCCCCTGACCCGGGCACCTTGAGCACCAAACCCTCCCGAACTAGGTAGGCGAGTACCTCTCGGATCAGTGTTGGCGTCACTGAGCACTCGGTCATACGCTCAACTCCCTCTATTATCTCTCTCGAAGTGAGTGATCCTGCTTCCCTCAAAAAGGTGATTATTATTTTGACTACGTCATCTCTTCCGCATCCACTCATCTTCGGCTTCCTCTAACCTCCTTATCGACGTCAGCGATTATTTCCTCGACGATGTCGAGGGCCTTATGGGCAATCTCTTCAGTTATAACTAGCGGGGGCGCTATCCTTATCGTTGAGACTCCTGCTCCTATTAGAGCAACACCTCTCCTAAAGGACCTGTTCAGTATATCGCCTATTCTCTTCTTCAGCGGTTTCTTGCTCTCCTTCGACTCAACTAACTCAACACCTATCATTAGGCCCTTACCCCTGACGTCACCAACTATCTCGTACTTATCGACCCACTCCCTCACCCTCCTCATTATTGATTCGCCGACCCTAGCTGCGTTCTCTACTGCCCCAGCGCTCAAGATCTCGTAGACAGCCTCTGCCGCTGCTAGGGCGACTGGGTTACCTCCGAATGTGTTGGCGTGCGAGCCTCCGGGCAGCGTCATCACGTCATCGCGCCCGAATATCGCGCCTAGCGGCAGGCCCGAGGCTATGGCCTTTGCCGTAGCTATTAGGTCAGGCTTGACGTCCCAGTGCTCTATGGCGAACCACTTGCCAGTGCGCCCGAATCCCGACTGCACCTCGTCCACGACGAGCAATATTCCGTGCTTCTCTGTGAGCTTCCTTAGCTTTGGGAAGAAGTTGTCGGGAGGGACTACGTACCCGCCCTCTCCCTGTATCGGCTCTATGAAGACTGCTGCTACCTCTGTTGGGTCGACGAGCCTGCTAAATACCCAGTCCTCCATGAACCCTATTACGGCGTCGCCGCACTCTTCGGGCTCGGCGGCGAAGGGACACCTATAGGGGTAGGGGTAGGGTACGTGGATGACGCCGCTCATGAGCGGCTGGAATCCCTTCCGGTGGATAGGCTTGCTCGCAGAGAGCGCCATAGAACCTGTCGTCCTGCCGTGGAAGGCTCCGTAGAAGGCTATTATGTAGGGACGGGAGCCTTTGTGGTACCCCCTAGTTATTTTTATTGAGCCCTCGATACTCTCTGTGCCGCTGTTTGTGAAGAATACTCTCCCCTTGCCAGGCAATGGAACCTTCGTCAAGATCTTTTTACTGTACCTGACCGCTTCCTCATAATAGAAATCCGTTAATGAGTAATGGATGAGTTTCTCAACCTGCCTGCGAACACTCTCGACAACAAGAGGATGTGAGTGACCAACATTCATGACAGCTAGGCCGGAGTTATAATCGATATATATGTTTCCATCAACGTCCTCCACAGCAACACCATAAGCACGTTTAGCGACTAGAGGATACCACCTCACAAATGACTGCATTATGTACTCACTGTCCATGCTAAGGATTTCCCTAGCCTTTGGTCCGGGGGGGTCGACCACCATCTTAGGGATGTTTTCGTTAGAGTATGTGTCGGTGTAGTAGAATATGAGGTCTTCTCTCATATGTTCACCTGTGAATAACTCTTAGAATGAAGTTAAAGAAAATTCAGAGAAAAAGAATAAAAAAACACTTAATTTGCGTATACACATAACCTCACTCTGAGGGTACAAATGAGTAAGCAGAGAGCCAGTAAGAGGGTGGAGTTCGAACTCGTCGAGGAGTACTACTATGCTGGCCAACACAGGTTTAGGCTCAAGGTTAGAGGAACCTCTGTCATAATCAACGTTGCTGCCAACAACTTAGATGAAGCCACTGAGAAAGCGTTCGAAATAATACGTAGCTCTGGTATGCTAAAGGATCTACTAGAGGATTAACTGTGGTGGGGCCGCCGGGATTTGAACCCGGGACCACCAGCGCTCCGGGTACCCCGGAGCCGGGGGAACCTCCCCAGGCTGGCATCCTAGCCAAGCTAGACGACGGCCCCCGATTCGGGATTATTACGGGGTTTTAAGGATTTAACGGCAGGGTACCCAGGCGCGTGGTGGGCACCAGTGAGGGTATTTATTGCAATCGAGGTTGAGAACGCCGAGGTTCTGAATAAGCTGATATTGATTAAAAGAGAGATCGAATCATGCGGAGGGAAGGCCATTAAGCCCGTTGAGGACGAGAACATACACCTAACAATAAGATTCATAGGCGAGGTGCCTGAGTCTTACCTTCCAAGGATCCGTGAATGCATGGATATGATGAAGACTATCAAGCGCTTCAACATAACTATCGCAGGTATTGGTGCGTTTCCTAGTCCTGCCCGACCTAGGGTTATATGGGCTGGTGTTGTTGATGGTGTTAAGGAGCTTAAAGAACTGAGAACTATAACCGACAGATGCCTTAAGGGTATAGCACAACCAGATAGGCACGGGTTCTCGCCTCATATCACTCTAGCTAGAATTAAGGGCCGTATAGGTTCATGTATAAGGGACATAATGGAGAGATATGCAGATAAAATCATCGGCAACACACCCGTAACTAAGGTAGTACTGAAGCAGAGTAGGCTCACACCAAAAGGACCAATATATACTGACATATACACTGTTAACCTGGAGTGAATAGAATGAATAAGAAGCTGCAAAAACTGCTGACGAAAGTAATAGAAAAGATAAAACCAACCACAGAAGAATTAGCCAAAGCTAGAGAATTATTCAATAAGCTAAGGGACATAATTGAAGAAGAATTATCCAGAAGAATTAGCTACGATTTCATAATTGAGTTAGAAGGAAGCGTGGCAAAGGGCACGGCACTACGTGGCGAGCTCGACCTTGACATTTTTGTGCTAATAAGAAATAAGGAATTAAATAATGAATGGATTGAGCGAGAAGTGCTAAACCCTCTAGTGAACACTCTTAGAACACGCGGTTATACCGTCGAGCTCAGGTATGCATCACATCCATACATTCGGGTAATAGCTGAGGTAGAGACAGATATTGTGCCGGCATACTGGGCAAATAGTATCGATGAGATAAAGACACCGGTCGACAGAACACCTTTCCACACAAAATTCGTTAGAGAGCACATAGAGGAGGAACCGAGATTAGCTGACGAGATAAGGCTGACGAAGAAGTTCTTTAAAGGAATTGGTGTTTACGGTGCAGAGATAAAAACTCAGGGCTTCTCCGGCTACCTGAGCGAGATCCTCACTATAAGATACGGATCTTTCCTTGGACTTCTAAGGGCCATGAGTGAGTGGAGGCCTCCCGAAGTAGTCAACACAGCCCGGAACCAACCACCTAAGTATGAACTCATAAAGTTATTCAAGGACGCAGCCCTCATAGTACCTGACCCTGTCGACTGGAGGAGAAACGCAGCTGCAGCAGTCTCCCTAAGAACGATGGCAAGGGCATGCCTTGCTTCATCGTACTTCCTCCGAAGACCGTCACTCAATTTCTTCTTCCCATGTACACCCAGCTATGATGTCAGGGAACTATGCGATTCACTTAATACCGTGATAAGTCGTGGAGTAATCCCCACCATCCTTTTCCTCACTTCTTCAGACAGCGCACTCCCACCAGAGACGGGCTGGGGTGAGGTAAGAAGGCTTGAGAAACGCTTAAGATCGATTGCAAAGGGACTTAACTTCACCATAGTGCATACGGACTCGTTCGTTGATGAAGATACAAAAAATGCGTACATTTACGTTGAGATCTGGGCAAATCACAGCGATTACGAGCTAAGGACAGGACCTGATGCATTCACCCATCCCAACGCTGAGAATTTCCTAGATCATTACTTTACAAAGGCGGGAGCGATCGGGCCTTGGGTTGGTCACGACGGGATCCTGTATGTGATTAGGAAAAGAAAGTACAGGAGTATAGAAGAACTAGTAATCTCCAGGAAAGAGGAGCTCCGGACTAAGCACTATTATGTAGCACTACTTGCATCGGACTGCTCTTCAATACTCTCATTGCCGGGCATCAACAAACCAGGAGTACTGACTTGGCTGGTAGAGACCGTTAAGAGGGTCGAGCCCTGGCTTAGGATGTGCTCGGAGGCGAAGCGTCTCACCTGATCCATCAACATGTATCTCTTGCTTGGTGCTCTCCCGAGGATGAAGACATCGCTGAGTGATGGTTCTCCTAGAGGCATTTTACACCTAGGACATACTGCTCCTACCCTCTCCCTAAGTTCTGAGGGCGTTGGCAAACCATAACAGTCCTGTCCAACGCGTTCAAAGACGTATATTACCTCGCCACAATGACGACAAACGTAGACAACCGGCACGAAATCACCACGTACTGAATTACTGCTTACTGAGTGATAAGATATTACCAAGTAAATACGACGCCACATCCAGAGAACATACTGGTGTGTCTAAGTGAGTAATACCTTAATTCAGCAATGTTCCTACGTCAGAAACGATGCTTATTTACCTTAATCGATGTGGTTGGAGGGCACTGATGAGTAAACGATTGCTGATATGTGTTACAGGAATGCCCGGCTCCGGAAAATCCGTAATTTCGAAGACACTCGGCAAACTAGCGAGGAAAGTTGTGAGTATGGGAGATGCCGTCCGTGAGGAGGCGAGGAGACGAGGACTCCCTACAGACCTAAAGACCATGATGGAGCTGGCTCAGCGACTTAGAGAAGAGCATGGACCAGCAGCGGTAGCTAAACTCGTTATTGAGATGCTAGGAGACGAGGGTACCTACATTATTGATGGGGTGCGTTCTTTACACGAAATAGGCGTTTTCCGGCAATTCGGCGAGGTGTTGGTAGTTGCTGTGCACGCTTCACCGCGGACAAGATTTCTGAGGCTCTCTGCTAGAGGGAGAAGGGATGATCCTAAATCCTGGAAGGAGTTCGTGGCGAGGGACATGAAGGAGCTAGGGTTCGGCATAGGGGATGTGATAGCCCTCGCCGACGTAATGGTAGTCAATGAGGATAAGAGCCCCGAAGAGGTAGCTAATGAGGCACTGGAAGCAGTCAGGAGGGTGCTGAGACGTGCTCGTGGTGAGGGCGGAGGCGGAGGTCAGGCCGACTGAGGAAGTAGAGAAGGTGCTGAGGGCAGTCTCGAATCTGCTCGCCTTCCAGGAGAACGAGATTAAGCTTGAGGACCTAGGCAGCGGGTTCATGATGCTTGTAGCGGAGAGCAGGAGGGTGTCAGCACTTCTCCCACTCCACTCCCTAGCACGTAGGGATAAGGTTCTGGACACATTAAGGAAGTACATGCTGAGTAACCTAAGCGGCAACACCATGACGCTCAAGTTCCATAAACAGACCGCCTACGCTGGCCATATATCACTCCTAACATATGATGACGAATCACCCCTCGGCCCGATAACCGTGACGATAGCCAGTGACAAGATAAGGGAAATAATAGATTGGCTGGCACCCCGCACGAGAAAAGGGGTGCCACTGTGGGAGAATGAAGTGCCCAAGGTGTGATGAAGGCACTAGATCAGTACCTTCATGAACCTACTGCACAGGTATGTGTTCCCAAAGAACCTCCTCGCCTCACGGAGCAGCCTCTCACGCTCATTGTACCTAGCCGATATGTGGTAAAGGACAAGCATCTCAGCATTTACCAACCGGGCAACTCCCGCCGCCTCCGCCGAGGTCGAGTGATATCTTTCCTGGGCCAGTGCTTTGTCGTCAGCTGAGAAAGCAGAGTCATGAATAAGTACCCGCACATCCCTCAACAAGTCCACTGCCCCACACAGAGGTCTCGTATCGGTAACATACCCGACCAACGCTCCATCCCCCCTCCTTATCACGTAATAGAGTGTCGGCACTGTATGCCGCGCCTCACCCACAACTACACTCAACCCTCTCCCTAGACTGACCACGTCACCGGGGCTCACCTCAGATATCTCGATGTCAAAGGGCGGGTCGAAGTAGAGGGCATCGAATGACCTTCTAAGGTACTGGGCGAGGCCTGAAGGGCCAATAACGTGTAGTGCCTTCTCCCTACCTATGAGCGACATCGACTGAATCAAAGGAATAAGCCCTAAGACGTGATCCCCGTGAAGGTGTGTTATCAGTACGTGAGTGATCTTCACTGGACTATAACCGGCCCTAAAGAGCCTGGCTTGAACGCCCTCACCAGCGTCAAGCAGAGCGACTACCCTACCGAGTTCCGCAACCACTGCTGGCAAGTCCTCGCTTCCTGGGTAGGGCGCTGAGCACCCGAGGAATGTGAGCCTAGCCAACAATTCGGCATCACTTCCTCACGACATAGATTTCGCGGACCAGTGAGCCATGCACCCAGTTCCTGTGAACCTCAATAATCTTTAGGCCGCGCTCCTCCACCGCCTCATCATCAACGTACTCCAACGCTTGCGCAAACACCCCGTAACCTCCCGGAACCAGCGCATCAGCGAGATGATCAAGGAAACAGTTCATAAGACCCCATATGTCGGTACCCTCCGCTCTCGTCATCCTACCATACGGGGGATCCGTTGCTACAGCATCAGCTCTCCATACCGGTGAACCACATGCGTCGGAAGCGATCACCGCTGGCGAGCAACCATAGTACTCCACATTTATCGCTGCGCCAACTACGCGCCTCTCATCTATGTCCACACCCACGGGCCTGGAACCCATGACGCACGCCTCTATCAGCATGGAGCCCACACCACAGAACGGGTCATAGAGCGTCCCGCCTTCCCTAACCCTGCTCAAGTTAACGAACACCCTGCTGAGCTTAGCAGTCATAGTGCCGGGCATGTAGACAGGCCTCTTAGGCGGATCCCTAGCCCTAAACCATGCCTCCCTAACCTCGAACATCCTAAGACCCACTATGAGGGCCCCGCCAGCAACGACCACGTCAACGACGCCTTCACCACCCCTAGTTCTTAGGCCCGCACCCCTCGCGACATCTACTACGTCAGAGTACCTGATCCCGGCCCTGCCGTACCCCCTCAGCCTCGTGAACTCCACTCTTAATTTGTCGGTTCCCACATCCTTGAATAACCTCCGGAGCTCCTCAGCATCAAGAGGTAAATCAAAGACCCTCAGGATATCCCCTCCGAACTTCGCCAGAGCCGCTCTCCTCCGTAACACCTCATGTATTCGGGGGCCAGCCTCAACTATCATTAACTGATCGAGTTCCTCCGTAACTCGTAGGTCTATGTCCTCAGCCTCGGCTATGGCGATTACTTCTGCCCTAGGCAAGGTCCTGTGCTCGCCAGACAGTACTATGTACCTAAGACCCTCCCTCATGATTAACCCATTCCGAGAACCTCTTTAATCGCCTGGAGTACCTCCTCCACAGGGCTCAGGTACGTTATTAGCGGGTGCTCTAGCCTATAGCACGTGGTCACCATCGAAAATATCTTGGTGACGCCAGCGTTCGTCAACCTCGCCAAGGCCTTCTCTGTTAGGGGTCCGTGACTGACCGCCACAATGACCTTTCTCGCTCCCTGCTCCCTAAGGAATCTTACCACCGATGCCATGGTGCCGCCGGTCGACATTATGTCGTCGACGACGATGACGTCCCTCCCCCTGACCTCGGGCATTGGGACGAACCTATGCCTTATTTCCCCCGTGAGCCTGTCCCTAAACTTCTCAACTATCCTGTACTCAGTGGCAAGGGCCTTAGATAGTGCCTCCGCCCTCTTTGCTGCCCCCTTATCAGGCGATACCACTATGGGGTCCTCTACGAAATCCCTCAAAGCATTGGCCAACGTGTTTACTGGCAGGACATTAACTGCCCTTCCCGGGAAATGCCTCAGCGAGTCCTCCTTATGAATATCAACAACGACTAAGCCACCGTAACCAGCGCTGTGGAGAGCCCTTAGCATCGCCCTCACGCTAACGGCCTCACCCTGCAGGAACGCCCTGTCCTGCCTAGCATACGCCAGGTAAGGTACAACGGCTATGGGCTCTAAACCGGTAACCTCCTTGAGGGCGTCCGCGGCTAGGAGGGCCTCGACTATCATCGAGTCCTGGTTAGGGTACATTGACTGAACAACGACGGCCCTCTCGCCATTTAGCGAGCAATCCTCCGGGATCCTAACGTACCTCTCGCCATCCGGGAACACCTTCCTTAGCGCCTCACAGTATCTCCACCCTGTTTCGGCAGCCACTGCCCTCCCTATCCCCGGATCACACGATAGCGATACCACGAACACGTCACGGCCCTCAAACTATTAGCTCGGTAGAACCTACTAATCTTTAGAGAGTGACGGCCGTGCTGAGAGAAAGTGATCTGAAGAAACCGTGGGTGAGGGTCGCGAGGTACTGGGAGAGGATGGAGAAAGGCAAGGTAAGATGTAACCTCTGCTACAAGAGATGCCCCATAGCCCCCGGAGGGTTCGGCGCCTGCGGCGTGAGGTACAATCATGACGGAACACTGTACACACTAGTATACGGGTACTTAACGGCCATGAACCTCGACCCCATAGAGAAGAAGCCGTTGATGCACTTCCACCCCGGAGCAAGGGTTCTCTCCATATCGACCGCTGGATGTAACTTCATGTGCAGGTTCTGCATAAACTGGACAATAAGCCAGTCGAGAAGGAAGCACATCTTCGGCAAGTTCATGACGCCGGAGGAGGTGGTTGAGGAGGCGGTTAACCTCGGGGCCGACGGCATAAGCTACACGTACAACGAACCGACGGTGTTCTACGAGTTCATGTATGACACCGCTGTCCTAGCAAAAAAGAAAGGTCTCTTTAACACAATAGTTACTAACGGGTACATGACGCCGGAGCCCGCCGAAGAGCTGAGCAAGTACCTCGACGCCGCTACCGTGGACTTCAAGGCCTCGGCGAACAAGGAGTTCTATAGGAAATTCATGGGGGTCCATGACCCGGAACCCATTTTCCAAACCCTGGAGGTGTTTAAGAAAAGAGGCGTCTTCCTAGAAATCACGAACCTCATTGTCCCGGAGTATGGCGATAAGGAGGAGGACCTACGTCGTCTCGCAAGATGGGTGGTCGAGAACCTCGGGCCATCGACCCCATTCCACCTGCTCAGGTTCCACCCTATGTACATGTTAACAGATGTACCCCCAACACCTGTTAAGACGTTGGAGCGCCTAGCGAACATAGCGAAGGAGGAGGGCCTCGAGTACGTGTATATAGGGAATGTGCCGGGCCATCCTCTCGAAAACACCTACTGCCCTAAATGCGGGGAACTCGTCATCAAGAGATTCGGATTCGACATAATTGAGTGGCGCCTCACACCGGACAATAGATGCCCTAAGTGCGGCCACAAGATAAATATCGTTGGGAAATACAGGAAGAGACCGCCCCTAGATCTGTGGTGGTGGAGGTAAGCGAGGATGCACGTGGTTGTGGTTGCTGGCCCGGCAGGCTCCGGAAAATCAACCTTCACCAAGGCTTTCGCTGACTGGATAGAAGAGAGAGGGCTTAGCACATGGATCGTTAACTTCGACCCGGCAGCCGAGTACGTCCCGTACACACCAAACACCGATGTGAGGGAGTACGTTAAGGCCTCAGATATAGAGGTGAAGTACGGCCTGGGTCCGAACGGCGCACTCGTTACCTCAATAGACCTCCTAGTAAACCATGTGTATGAGATTAGGGCCGAGATCGAGGACGCTGGCGCCGACTACGTAATAGTCGATCTTCCAGGTCAGCTCGAGGTCGTGGCGTTTAGGAGGACCGGGCCCATACTCATTAAGGAACTTCTTAGGGGACTAAGGGCCTCGATGGTCTTCCTTGTCGACTACTGGCTCACTACCGACCGCGACTCCGCGCTCTCGATACTGCTTCTAGCCATGAGCGCTCAGTACAGGTTCGGCTTGCCGCAGGTGCTCGCCCTCAATAAGGCTGACATCGCCGCCGAAGCAATTAAGGAGGGGTTCTTCGATGAGGAGATCCTCAAGGAGAAGTCGTTCGCAATGAAACTCCTTGACGAGAGGTTCGCCTGCACATCAAAGGAGATCGCAACTCCCTACACACCGCTCGAGGTAACACAGTCACTCTGCGAGGCGATCAAGGCGACGTATGAGGGAATAACACCAATATCTTCCAAACTCGGCATAGGCTTTGATAACGTCTTCGCTGAGCTCCAGAGGATATTTGTCGGCGGGGAGGACTACGAGGTCAGATAAACAAGACATCATTATTTTATGCCGCCGGTATCTGTGAATGGGGTTACACATGAGCCAGGAGAGCGTCAAAGAGATAATTGAGAAGGCGAGGAACGAGAAGAGAGGAAAGCTTCTTGAGCACGAAGCATACGAGGTACTGAGGGCCTACGGCCTGCCCGTGCCTAAGGCAGGCCTCGCTAAAACCGCTGAGGAAGCAGCTGAGCTAGCTGAGAAGATAGGTTATCCGATCGTCTTGAAGATCGTGAGCCCAGACATAGTTCACAAGTCCGATGTTGGGGGCGTCATCCTGAACCTCAATAGCAAGGAGGAGGTCAGGGAGGCCTTCAACAGGATCATAGCGAACGTTAAGGAAAAGGCGCCGAAGGCATCAATAACCGGCGTCCTCGTGCAGGAGATGGTCCCAGAAGGTCTTGAGGTAATAGTGGGGGCTACACGCGATCCTACCTTTGGGCCGGTACTCCTCTTCGGCCTCGGCGGCATATTCGTTGAGGTGCTGAAAGACGTGAGCTTCCGCATAGCACCTGTCACTAGGTACGATGCTGAAACTATGCTCACGGAGATAAGGGCGGCGAAGCTCCTCGAGGGTTACAGAGGAATGCCTCCTAGGGACAAGGAGGCGATAATCGATATCATAATGAAGCTCTCTAAGTTCATGGAGGAGCAGGAGCACGTGACGGACGTGGACCTCAACCCGATAATGGTGTATGAGAAGGGTAAGGGTGCGAAGATAGCTGACGCGCGAGTACTAATTAAGTAGGGAGACATAACTCGCTGAGGACGGTACTGATGAGCGGTGTAAGCGAGGAAGAGATACTGAAGAAGATAGATGAAATCCAGCAGCTGATAAAGGAACTGAAAGAGGCTAAGAATGCAGCAGTCGAGTCGTTGAGGGAAGCAAAGAGCGAGAAAGGCGAGGTGCTGGAGAAGATAAGGGTTCTTAGAGAGAGATTGAATATCCTGAGAGAAGAGCTGAGTAAGCTTAAGGAACAAAGAAAGGTACTGATTGAGGAGCGCCGTGAGGTCATTAAGAAGATCCGTGAAATAAAGAAAGAGATGAGTAACAAAAAAGTATGGCTCAAGTCTGGCACCGCAAACTCCCAGATCGGGAGGTTGCGAGCCAGGATAGATGCCCTAGAGTGGAGGATTATCACCGAATCACTCCCACTCGAGGAAGAGAACAGAATAATCAGAGAGATAGCCAGGCTTGAGGAGAAGCTCGAGAAAGCGCTCGAGGCAAGAAAGGCGCTTGAAGAGTATAAGGAGCTCAAAGCTGAACTCAAGAGTAGACTCGTCGAGCTCGATATATTGTCTAAGAAAATAGGTGACCTAAGCGAGAAGATAGATACTGTAAGGAGGCAGATCGGAGCTGTTAAGGACGAGATAGAGGGCCTCAGGCAGAAGCTTGACAACATACGGGAGAGGATTAGAGAGAATGCTTTGAAGATTGCTGAGCTCAATGCACAACTGGATGAGGCTTACTCGAAGTATAGGGAAGCTAGGGCAATGCTGCGGGAGCTGAGAGAGAGAAGCAAGCGCGCTGTGACAGAAGACTACATTAAGAGAAAGCGTGAAGAGGTCGAGAGAAAGCTTAAGGCAGGGGAGAGATTAACTCTCCAGGAGCTGAAAATACTCTATGGAGACCTTGAAGAATAATAAAATACTTGTACTGGCTGTTGATATAGACGATGACGTAGGAAAGGCTGGAGTTAAAACCCCTGTTATTGGAAAAGAGAACGTATTATCCGTGGCGCAAAAATTTGCTCTGAGAAAACCAACAGATCCTGACCTAAATGTCATGTTCACAGCAGTGAAGATAGCTGACGAGCTTCGAAAAGAGGGCAAGGATGCCGAGGTCGCACTCGTTTCAGGCCACCCAGATGCTGGCGTCAAGGCTGGCCTAAGGCTAAGGGAACAGATAAATGACGTAGCTAGGTCATTAGGCGCCGCTGGCGCCGTCGTAGTAGCCGATAGCTCCGAGGACGAGAAGGTGTTACCGATTGTCGAGTCCATACTCCCCGTACTTGCTGTTGAGAGGGTCATAGTTGAGCAAATGAGATCAGTCGAGGAGACATATGTTCTCCTAGGGCGCTACCTAAGGAAGATACTCGAGGAAAGAAGGTTCTCACGCATATTCCTCGGGTTACCCGGGGCAATAATACTCACCTACGTACTTCTAAGCGTAACACCCTACGGGAACTACGCGTGGCCTGCCGCAACAACCGTGCTTGGTCTCTATCTAGTGCTCAAGGGCTTCGGCTTCATAGATGAGATAAGTAAGTGGTGGAGAGCCTCACCCATCACTAGGTTCGCACTAGTCCTTAGCATGGTGTCTTCCATAATCACAGCGTTCATGACATACGTTACTCTCACAACCTATAATTACAGTCTTGATGCCGCATCGATAGCCACATACTTGAGAACCCTCATGCCTTACGTAATCATAACGATCTCTCCGATGATAGCGGCTAGGTTCTCCATAAGACTGCTGAAGAGGTCGCCGAGGGTGTGGAGGGACATAATATCATTCGCGTCGCTCTTCGTGCTGTATTACTTCCTCGACAAGATAGCTGCGCTGATGCTGGAGACGCAGAACCTCAGACAGGTCATTGAAGTACTCAATAGAAGCGGCTTACTGAACGTTTTCGCACTCTACATAGGATCCCTCATGGTCGTTGCTGTAGCCCTTTACGCCCTAGAGAAGTACGTGTGAGGTCCGTCAGGCACCGAACCTTCTCTCCCTCCTTTGGAAGGACCTTATGGCCCTCCAGAGGTCTATCTTGCGGAACTCTGGCCAGTAAACCTCACAGAAGTACAGCTCACTGTAGGCTATCTGCCATAGCAAGAAGTTGCTTATCCTCATCTCGCCCGAAGTTCTTATGACGAGGTCCGGCTGCTCGAGCCCGTCGCTCAGGTGAGACGTGTATAGATACTCCCTAAACACCTCCTCATCGATCTCCCCGTTCAGCTTACCCTCAACGGCGTCCCTTACCAATCTCTTCACGGCGTCGACAATCTCCTGCCTGCCACCATAACAGACAGCGACGTTGAGGTATCTCTCACTATACTTAGCGCTGTATGTTTCCAATTCCTTCATTAACTTGCGGAGGTCTTTGGGAACTATGTCAAGCCTACCAAAGAATTTCACGCGAATTCTCCTCTTATCGATCTCGCCCTTAGTGACCAGCTCCTCTATCCCCTTTCTCAACAATCTGAAGAGATGATCAAGCTCATCTTTGGACCTCTTCACACAATTCTCATAGGAGGTACTGTAGATTGTTACTGCCCTAACATTCAGGTCCCAGAGCCAGTCAAGCACATCCTTCAGTCTCTCGTAGCCATATGTATGACCCTCCCTCGGATCCATCCCCAGGTACCTAGCCCACCGCCTGTTACCGTCGGGTATGACAGCCACGTGCCTCGGGAAAGGGCCGTTCTTGATCTGCCTCCATAACCACCACTCATACACCCTGTACACCGGGCGGAGCACTGCGTTCGCTATCATCGCTAAAATCCCTCTCGACGTCCTACTCAAGGACCTCAGCCCTGTGCTAGGGGGCTCGAAGGCTTATAAACTGCGTTCACCCGTAAAGCTGGGACGAGGTATGGGCATCTACCAGGGCAACGACATGAAGAAGATAAGTGGTGGGAGGAAGCGGCCCGCGCGCGGCAAGAGAAAGTACGAGATGGGGAGGTTCCCGACGTTCACGACACTGAGTGATAGGGAAAAAAGGGTAAAGCAAAGGGTTAGGGGCGGCAACACAAAGATAAGGCTCAAGGAGGCCCTCTACGCCAACGTCACGGACCCAGAAACAGGCGAGTCCAAGAAGGTGAGGATACTCAGCATCGAGAGCACCCCCAGCAACAGAGAGTTCGCCCGCAGAGGCATAATCACTAAGGGCTCAATAATAGAGACTGAAGTAGGGCGGGCCAAGGTCACCTCGAGGCCCGGTCAGGACGGTGTGATAAACGCCGTTTTGGTTGAGAAGAAGTAATTTTACGGGTTAGGGCGCTGTGAAAACGATTGTCCTATGGCCCGAATACTTCGACTGTAACCTGAGCAGGAGGCTAGGGAGGAGAGTACCTAAGGATTTATGTGTAATCAGGCCTTCCATTACTGAATTAATGGAGGCATGCAAGCACACGGGCGCGGAGTGTAACGTTGACGAGAGCAAGAGGTATCCCAGGACATGGTACATGAGCCAGGGTGCTGTCCTGGCCACGGTTGAGGACGATGTCAGTAAGACAGCGCTGATACGAGAAGTTGCTAAAGCCTTAAGGTCTCTACGAGAGAGTAGACAATAATACATTAAGCGTAGGAAGGAGCTAACGAGCGAACCTGTGTGTTAGGTTCTGACATGAGTAGAGGAACTCTTAAGGCGACTCTGCTTTAAGTGCCTAAGAGGCGCAGTATTCTTGGTTTGGTGATTAGATGAGAAGGCTGGGACATTTTCTCCATATCGCCCGCTCTGGGGTAATGATCGTTAAGCTAAGTATCAAGCGCCCTCCGAGGATAGGCACGCGCGTCCTCGGCCCTGACGGAAGAATAATTGGAAAGGTCGTCGATATAATAGGCCCTGTCAGGGCGCCCTACGCCGTGGTGAAGCCCGTTCGAAGAGACCTTAAGCTGAGTAGAGGAACAACTCTTTTCATGAGGTGATCCCCGTGAGCACGGACGCTTACGTATACAACCCCGGAATGCACCCACCCGAGGACGAGATAGAATGTGAAAACGTAATTTATGATGCAGAAACAAGCCAGTACGTATGCGCCGATACCGGAATAGTGATCTCGGACAGGCCGATCGACCAAGGCCCAGAATGGAGGTACTACCCTAAAGACAACGGAAGCAGGGGCGCCGTGAGGGGCGGATCGCCCACTATAGCATCCGACTACCACGCCATAGGTACCAGCATAGGGGGTGGAGGTAAGGGTAATCTAAGGGATCTGCGCAGAGTCGACAGGGAGATCAAAAAACCCACAAAGAGAAGGGAGAGGAACTTAGCATCGGCACTGAGCTTAATGAAAGGATGCATAGGTAGCATGAACCTGAACGGTTCAGTCGCCTTCAAGCTTAGGGAGGCCGCCGCTGAACTTATAAAGATGTTCTTAGAAAGGGATGTTCTCAAAAGGAGGCTCAAAGCCCCTCTCGTCGCCATAGCAATAATCGAGGCTGCAAATAACCTAGGCATAAATATAAAGAAGAATGAGGTACTGGACAGGTGTCAAGTAACACATAAGGATTATTGGAATGCCAAGAAGACCTTAATAAAGAAAGGGATAAGTCTCAAGAAACAAATCCCAGGACCAGGTCTCTATATGGACGAGATGAGCCACGCTCTCGGCCTAAAACCGCAGACATCGGCACTAGCTCGGCGCATCGCCGGTGAGGCGAGGAAAATGGGGCTAACCAGCGGTAAGGACCCAAGAGGTTTTGCCGCTGCATCCCTCTACGTCGCCTCAATAATATTAGATGACAAGAGAACTCAGAAAGAGATCTCGGAAAAGGTCGATGTAACTGAGGTAATGATAAGGAATAGGTATCGTGACATAGTTAACGAAATGGTCATAGTTGCCTTCATTTAATGATTAACAACGGTTAAACGCACCATAACCACACATCATCTGATAACAATGAGACACAAAAACGAGTATATAATGGTAAGAGAGGGGAAAGCACAAATACTTGTACCGAACCCAGAGCTCTACAAAAGAGCTGACGGAGTGTACGAGCCAGCATGGGCACCAGTCTTCTATAATCCGGTAATGCGTCTAAACAGGCACCTCTCAGTCGCTGGTCTTTATGCCTGGTCCTCTATACGGGGTAGGAGACCCTTAGTTATTGTGGACGCATTAGCCGGTACAGGCGTGAGGGGGATAAGATATGCTCTAGAAACGAGAAATGTAAGAACATGCATAATTAACGATATATCGAAGGAGGCATTTAGGATAGCGAGGGCTAATATAAGAATAAATAAAATTAACACCTGCGTGGCGACCAATAGAGAGGCTAACGCGCTGCTACGTGATCTCAAGGAGGCAAGAAGAGTTGTTGATTTTGTGGATATTGACCCATACGGTACACCCGCACCGTTTATCGACAGTGCCATAACTACGGTGAGGAGAGGCGGGCTTGTTGGGCTAACTGCAACAGACTTAGCTCCACTCAGCGGTATAAAACCATCTAGTGGGGAGAGACACTACATGGCGACCCTCGCTAAGAACTCTGTGGGTAGGGAAGCGGCTCTCAGAGTGCTGCTAGGGTTAGTTGCTAGGGTTGCTGCTATCCGGGATCGCTGGATCAAGCCTGTAATGAGCATATCATCAAGGCACTTTGTACGGGTTGTTATCGAGGTGCTTGGTGGAGCAAGAAAAGCTAGCTCAATGCTCGAGAACTGCGTAGGTTACGTAACTCTATGTGATGACATACTCTGGAGCGAACACTGCGAGAAACCCAAGTTATTTGGGCCAATATGGCTATGCGACACACATGAGCACGAGATCCTTGACCAGGCCATTAACTTCCTCCAAGGGACAGACTATGAGGACAGCGATAAGGAAGAAGCCATCAAGGTGCTTGAGAAAGCCAAGGAAGAGATAGGTCTTAATAAGGTGTTTAATCTGACCTCTATAGCTAAGGTTGCGGGAGTGAACACACCGCGAAGAGACTCCGTCGTTCAGTGCATTCGAAGAAAGGGCTTCGGTGCAACTTCTCCACACTACCCGGGTCCTTATATTAGGACAGATGCCGACTATCGAGACGTACTAGAATGTGTTATGTCGCTAGGATCTCAATAAGGAAATTAGATCGCAACTTTCAAATCACTCACGCCTTCTCTTGGAAGCCTCTTCCCGAAGAAAGTTCGTTAACATGACGCATTTCTGTGGGTTGTAGAAGTTTCCTTCGCTGCATCTTGGAAGGAATCTGCAGGTAAAACACGGTATCTTCATAACTGGGTTAAGGTTCACTATGAGCTTTAATTTCATCTTCTTTCTAGTGACGTAAGTTAGTTTGTATGTCTTTCTTCCCTTGTACACTACAGGTTCTCTCTTTATCAGCCCTCTCCGCACAAGGTTTATGACAGCCCTAGTTCCTTCCCTATTGTCTATTCCAAGACGTTGCCATAGAGTGCTCTGTATTACTTCCTCTCCCTTCTTTGTCGCATCCTTCACTATCTTCAATATAGCTTCCTCGATCTCCTTGGTATTCATTACGGGGGACACCCTTCCGACTATTTTTATACCCTACGCAACTTATAAGTCGGCTTTGATATACAAATTACTTTTCTATAATTCTCATTATCTTTTCCTTTCTTGGATCTATCGTTGATAATTCATCAACGAACTTCTCCCTCAGCTCGCTCTTAACCAGCAGATCAACTTCCTTAATTGGGACGACATCAGCCATCTTCAGCGTCTCCTCAGCTTTCTTGACAGCATCGCGGAAGGCTACCCTCCTCAGATTAGTCGCATCAACAATGGCTATCCTCTCCGACTCTGACTCCTCAAGCGCTACCGTGAGGTAGTCCGGGGCAGACTTCTTTATTCTGTAGACCATTAATGCATCAATTAATTCCCTACCCTTCGACACAGTCGCATATACTTCCTCAGGTGCTTCGTCACTTCTCACATCTCTGCTCCTCTCAGTGAATATCTCTCTTAGGGTTTCAAGCCTTATTCCCTCAACCACGCTATCACCGAATGCCTCTGCGAGCCTTAAGGCGACATTTATTGTCACGAGGCCACCCTCAGTGGAGTACTTATACGCGCTCCTCCTCGAGACGCCGCCGGCATAAGCTATGTCGCCCAGACTGTAACCTTTTTCACGCAATCTCTTGAGTTCCTCCTTACTTATTTTGAATAGGTACTCACCTCTTCTGTAGAGTGCTATTAGCTCGTCTGACCCACTTATTATGTTCTCAAAGGTTCTTTCGTTCATCACGAAGATACCCTCTTTCTCGTAGACGACGTCGTCCCTGATCTGCGGGCTCGGGCTGATGACTATCGGTAGGGCATTGAGTGCTTTGGAAGCCTTGAGTAGGTCGCCCGCTTCTTCCTTATCTATATTCGGCTTGGGCTTTACCCTCACTAGTATATTATCCTTATTTGTGACAGCGACTATGTCGATAGACCTCTCCCTGTACTTGCTGGGGTATGTTAGCTGGGTATACTTTAGTCCTTCATACTTCAGCACTATCTTTATTTTTTCCAATGCCTTTCTGAACGCCTTCTTGGGCCTGTCCTCCATGGTCTCCCATACCCATACAATACATAGAATTTTATGACCTAAAAATGGGCTGAGTTACCCGACATATTCAGCAAGTACCATAGCGTGGTCCTTGTCGTATGGGTCGAGATAGACTATGTCAATCGTTTTGAAACCGTTTTCCTCGAGCACCTCGATCTCCTTACGGAATACCTCATCCGGTGCAACAGTGACATCAATCGACCTTGCCTTTATGGCGAAGTATAGCTTCCCGCCGCGCCTCAGGAAATACTTAGCATTCAGCACTACAAGCGATGCTTGCTCAGGCTGCGCGACATCCGCATACAATATGTCGGCAACGTCAACTATGTGTGCGTACTTGTTTGGGAATCTTGCATCACCGAGAATTGGCACTAGGTTCGGTCGGGTCTCAGCAACATTGACTAATTCCCTCACGACCCTGGGAGCGAACTCCACGGCATAGACTATGCCTGACTCTCCCACGAGGTCGGAAACGTGGGAGGGAGTTGTTCCGGAGCCAGCGCCGAGATAAAGTACCCTCGAGCCCTCGGTTATGGCTAGCTCCTTTATCCCTTTCAAGAGGGCTGCTGCCAGCTTGCTCCTGAAAGCGTTCCACTCTCTGTACTCAACCTCACCGATCTTGAACAAGCGCTCGCCATAGACTCTCTTACCCGGGGCTAGGTTGCGGGTCGCTAGCCTGACCGAGCCGTCCTCTAACTCGACGACGTAGACACCACTATACTTCGGGTGCTCCTCTATCTTAGCGACTGACGACATCGCCACCCACCTCCTTACCTCTTACCTCTTCTACCCTTCTTTCTTTTACCGCGCCTACTCCAGCGCCTCGGCTTTGGCTTTACCTCGCGTATCCGCTTCGGCGGCTTCGGGTACTTTTCCTTGATCTCCTCGATACGCTTCATCAACGCCTCCTTCAACTCCTTACCAATGAAGCGGCCAGTGAAGTAGTCAGCTTTCGCAGCGATCGCTAGCTTCGTGGCGAGTGCCCTAGCTATCTTACCCCTCTGCCACTTGGGCGAGCTGTGGATGTACTTGAACTGGAATATTATACCGTGCTTCGGTGGCCTCCCTCCAGTCCTTAGGGCGCGGAATAATGCCTTCTCTGCCCCGAGAACCTGGATCGTGCTCGCAGGCATCTTTGCTAGGTTCTCCAAACTCCCGGCAAGGCTCAGTAGCCTCGCACCTAGCAACGGGCCGACCAGCTCCGTTATGTTCGGGGCCACCTCTCTCATGACCATACCGACATATTCCGTGAGCTCGTCCCTCATCCTATAGAGCTCCAGAATAAGTGAGGCAAGCGCTCTCATCTGCTCGATGTCGAAGTCAGAGAGATCGGCACCAATAGATTTCTTGGCTATCTCAATGATGCGTTTAGCCTTACTCTCGCTTAGGCCTATCTCCTTCAATGCCTCTTCGCTAAGGTTATCCCTGCTCCCTATTTCCGCAACGATCCTTGCGTAGGTCTTGTGGTCGGGTACGAGGTCATCGAGTTCCGGGAAGTGGATGCTGTACCACTCCCTTAGCCTGGAGGAGAACAGGTTTATCGTTTTGTCTATGTCGTCGATAGCCCTGATCGCCTGTATCGCCAAGAGGTCCCTCTTCTGCGCGTACCTCCTCAGCTTCTTCCTGGTGATGAGGATCGAAATCTCGTGCACAAACTTCACGAATTCCTCAGCGGAACCTATGAAGCTGCCCTCAACAGCGAACTCAGGTATTTTCTCACGTAGCGACAGAACTAGCTCAGCACCCGGGCCAATGTCGTAGCTGAGCCCGAGATGTGAAGCCGCCCTAGCGTGACCGTCGTCCTCAACGATGACGTGTACGTTGCCGTACTCCTTGAGCTTTCGGAGGAGTTCGACGAACTCATCGGAGTAGCCCCTTTCCTCTATCTCGAGCGCCCTAGATATCACGGAGTTTACGTCCTTCTTAGCGAATACCTTGACTACCTCGCTGCCGTCGCTGGCGAACGCGCCGACCAGTGTGTCGATAGCAGAAAACTTCTTCATGTGTTACCCACCTAGGTTTTCTATACTCGTATGTGGTATTAAACAGTGTGTTGTGGAGAGTACCTATAAATATCCTCCTACCTACTCTAGTCAAGGGATGGACGTATGCCCACTCACGGCTCGATGACTAAGGCGGGCAAGGTGAGGAGCCAGACTCCGAAGATACCGGCTAAGCCGAAGAGGAATTTGCCGCCTAGGATAAGGAACCGGAGGGAGTACTGGATAAGGAAGAGGAAGGAGCAGGGTCTCCCAGTACCCACAGTAGTGCCGCCATCCTCTGTGCCGAAGAAGAAGTGAGGAAACGCTCTAATCCCCACATACTTCTTTTCACCTGGCGGTATGGATTGGCGTCGGAGAAACCCAATATAGGCGACCTTGTTCGTCTCTACTTAACCGACGGCACAGTACTTGAAGGTATTGTGATGCCTTTGACAGAGTTCTCCGGCAGTGACATAATAGTGATGAAGCTGAAGAATGGATACAACATAGGGGTCTCGCGCGAGAGAGTCGTAAAAGTGGAGGTTATTCAGAGAGAGGCAGCGGAAATAGGGAAGGTACCGCCCCCAGCAAGAACCGAGATCGAGGGAAGAGGCGAGAAGAATATAACCCTAATATCGACCGGGGGCACGATAGCCAGCAAGGTTGAGTACGAAACAGGCGCCGTCCGCCCAGCTATTACGGCGTCCGAGCTTGTTGAGATGGTTCCCGACCTAAGGGGTATAGCGAAGAGACTGAGGGTCGTGGAGCTGATGCGTGTACTGAGTGAAGACATGCGCCCCACTGACTGGGCAAAGATAGCTGAGGAGATATTAGCTGAGATAAGGAGCGGTGCGGACGCTGTGGTTGTGGCCCACGGAACGGACACGATGGGCTACACAGCTGCCGCGATAGCGTTCGCTCTTCAGGAGCTCCCCATACCTGTAGCTTTCGTTGGTTCCCAGAGGAGCAGTGACAGGCCGAGCACAGACGCTGTGTTTAACCTGAAGGCCGCCACCGCTACCTCGCTAAAGGCGCCGTTCGGTGAGTCGGTTGTTGTGATGCATGGCACACCATCCGATACCTATGCCCTCGCTCATAGAGGTGTCAGGGTGAGGAAGATGCATTCGAGCAGAAGAGATGCTTTTCAGTCGATTAATACTAGACCGCTAGCAAAGCTGAGTGCCCCCGATTTCGAGATAGAACTCCTCACCGACGATTACATACCGAGGAACAATGACGGGCCCAGCCCCTCCATAGGTTTCGATGAGAGGGTTGCCCTGCTCTACACATACCCAGGAATGCGGTGCGAGATCATCGAGTACATAGCACAGGAGGGTGCAAAAGGTATCGTACTCGCGGGCACCGGGCTGGGACACATACCGAGTTACTGCATCCCGAGCGTAAAGAGAGCTGTTGACTCGGGAATATTCATTGGTGTAACGACGCAGACTCTCTTCGGGAGGGTCAATCTCAACGTTTACAGTAACGGAAGAAGATTGATCAAGGCCGGGGCAGTGCCCCTAGCTGACATGCTACCCGAGACAGCTTACGTTAAGCTCTCCTGGGCGTTGGCCAACTTCAGCAGAGAGAGAGTAACCGAGGTAATGCTGGCCAATGTTGTCGGAGAGATCTCGCTTAGGCACGAGGAGGACGTTTATCCGAGGTGGTATCATGGATAAGCTCGACTATAGGGAGCTAGGTCTTAAGGTCGGCTTGGAGATTCATCAGCAGCTAAACACAAAACATAAACTATTCTGTGGGTGCCCCACCAAGCTAGCCTCGCTGGAAACCCCTCACGAGGAGATCGTGAGGTACTTGAAGGTGAGCAAAAGCGAGATCGGTGACGTTGACCCCGCCGCTGCGTACGAGATACAGAAAGGCAGAAAAATAATTTACGTCGTCCCCAAGGGTCACGCATGCCTCGTCGAGATGGATGAGGAACCGCCGCACGAGGTTAACAGGGAGGCACTAGCGATAACGATAGCCATAGCTAAGGCACTTAATTCGAATCTCATTGACGAGATACAGTACATGAGGAAGATCGTCGTCGATGGATCGAACACCACGGGCTTTCAGAGAACAGCCATAGTCGCTATTGGTGGTCACATAACGATAGAGGGGAGGCGTGTGGGGATACAGACAATAGCTCTTGAGGAGGACGCGGCGCGGAAGCTCGAGGAAGGGCCTGGTTATGTGAAGTATAACTTAGATCGACTGGGGATACCTCTCATAGAGATAGCGACTGAGCCAGATATAGACGACCCCGAACTTGCCATGAAGGTAGCTGCCTCAATAGGTCTTTTGCTCAGGCTAACCGGGAGGGTTAAGCGCGGTCTTGGCACCATAAGGCAGGACCTGAATGTATCGATTAAAGGCGGTGTCAAGACCGAGATAAAGGGTGTTAGCCTCCTCGAACTGATACCGAAGATAGTCGAGTACGAGGCCATGAGACAGTTGAGGCTTTTGAAGATCCGTGATGAGTTAAGGGCCAGGGGTGTTAAGGAGAGCAACGTGAGTGACGAGATAGTTAACCTCACCGACCTACTCAAGAATTCGAAGAGCAAGCTGGTACGACGCGTGCTAAAGGCTGGTGGGGGCGTCTACGGGATTCTCTTGAAGGGCTTCAAGGGAATCCTCGGGACAGAGGTTCAGCCTGGCCGCAGGTTTGGTACCGAGCTATCTGACTACGCCAAGGCTTGGGGGGGTGTCGGGGGCATAATTCACAGTGACGAATTACCTAAGTATGGGATCAGCGAGGGAGAGGTAGCGGCTATATACGAAACGTTGGGCGGTGATCCGAGCAGGGATGCATTCGTGTTGGTTCTAGCTGATGAGGAAAAGGCGCGCAGGGCGTTGGGGGCAGTGATAGAGCGGGCGAGGCATGCCTTGATAGGTATACCCAAGGAGACTAGGGGAGCTAACCCGGATGGAACGACGAGGTACCTTCGTCCGCAGCCAGGCGCTGCGCGTATGTATCCCGAGACAGATGTACCCCCTGTTAGGGTCGATGAAGGACTGTTGAGAGAGGCCGAGAGGATTAAGCCGCCCCTGCCTGATGAGTTCTTGAAGACCCTTGAGAGCAGTCATGGACTGGGTAAGGAGCTTGCTAAGCAGTTGATATGGAGTGATGACCTCCACACGTATCTCGACATTGTTGAGTCGATGCCCGGCATCGATAGGAAGTTCGTTGCGTCACTACTCGTGATCACGTTGAGGGGATTAAGGTCTGAGGGCATAGACGTGAGCAAGTTAAGCAGAGATGACATAGTGAAGGCCCTGCGCCTCTACCATGAAGGCAAAGTACCTAAGGACGCTGTGGCCGAGGTACTGAAGGAGAAGGCTCAGCACCCGGAGAAGGACCTTGATGCTATCGCATCAAAGTACCTCAGGCTTTCCGAGGACGAGGTTAGGGCCGTTGTTGAAAGAATTGTTGAAGAAAGAATTGATAAGGTGAGGGATCTGTGCGAGCGCTCATTCGGCATGATAATGGGGGCGACCATGAAGGAGCTTAGGGGACGTGTTGAGGGACGCTTAGTTGCTGCTATAGTGAAGGAGATCATTAATAGGGTATGTAGTGGGGGATTAGAGGGGTAAATAAGCTCCTCGAACCAGATTACTTTTAACGTGATATAAACGCAATATATTACGGTAGAAGGTGAGGTAGACATTGGTAATAAAGCGCACATTTGAAGTGCTGACTCTAGCCCCGCCCGACACGGTGGCGGAGATACTGCGAGACCTAGAACTACACCTGCCACTGTGGTCGATTTTCGAGTCAATGAATAAGTTAAATGAGAACGAGGCACAGGTTAGGCTCAGGATAGCGGGCGCACTCTACGATGCTAGGGTAAAGATCGAGCACACACCCAGAGGGAAGGCCCACTCCATTAAGGTTACAGTACAAGGACAGGTGAACTTCACACTCACCTACGAGATCATGCCGCGCGGAACGGGCTCGATAATATCCGGTAACTTGGTATTCAGGGCAGGATTCCTAAGAGAGAGACTACTAGGTTCATCGATAGTTGCATTTATTGACGACTTGAAGAACAAACTCATATTCCAGCTTCCAGCAATAGCTGAGGCCATTAAGTCGCGCAAAGCAGCCAAGGCGCCCCCGCGTCGTCCAACACTTCAGCCTGCGATCAGGCAGCCGACACTTACGCCTACAACTACTCCCAAGAAGGAGGAAAGACCAGCGACGCCTAAGGCGGAAAAGAAGCCAGCAACGCCTGCAGTGTCTGGCGAGGGCAAAGCGATTAAGGTGGGTGAACTCACTATATCGAATAACCCCACAGCTCTTGAGGACCCTGTGCTCCTTGGCTCAATAATACTGAAAGCGTCACTGGAGAAGACCGAGAAAATATCGACGAAGGGGAGTGAGTTATTGAGTGAGCTCGCTAAGCTAGTTGGTGATATCACTAAGAAGGGCCCGGTTTACGCAAATATAAGGACAGAGAGAATTAATATCAAAGTATTAATTAAAGATGGAAAAGTCATTGGAGTACGCATAGAGGAGCCAAACAAGCCACCAATTAACGGTAACGACGCCATAAAAAGGCTGAAAGAACTAGGTGAGCTTAGTGGGCGCATCTACATATTTACTGTGCCTGAGGACATTCTTTCATCAATTAGCTAGTGAGCTCATCTGGCTAGGTGCTCCATCAACAAGCTTCTATACCTAGTTGCAACCCCTCTCACATCTTCTCGCGAGTGTATTCCGTAGACCTTAACTAGCTTCATTATCCTTGCCAATTGCGTCCTACTAACTCCCACTAACCTAGCGATCGTCACTAAGCTCGGACGCGCACCAAGCGCCAGATATAACGCAATGAGTGAGGCAGCTACCTTTCCTCGAACCGTTCTTGAAGAAAGTCTAGGGTACATCTCAATGATCTTCATAACTGGTTCGACGACCTCTCTCAAGCTCTTAGGTATAGGCCTTACCCTCAGCTTAAGCACCCTAATCCTCTTACCTGTTCTTACATACTCCCGGAACGAGTCCCAGTCTATGTAGAGTTCTTTCCTTGATACTTTAACGTGCTTCACTAGTTCAAGAAACTTTCTCGTCTCCTTACTAAGGGTTACGTAACCTCTAGTGCCGTGGCGGATGTTCTCTGGTATGTGTCTGACTTCATTGCTAACATATATCTGCTCTACGACGTAGCCACATGCCGTACACACTACCTCACCCCTCTCGAAGTCCCACACGAGGTTATGTGATCCGCAGAGAGGACACCTCAACATACTCATCCTCACAGATGGTCAAGTTAATGATATTTTCAAGAATTTCCGTATACAACAGACCCGGTGTGAGGGAGGGGTAGGAGAAACTAATTACGCCCACGCCTACTAAGCTTCATATCCTGTATCAAACACTAAAGCGGAGATGTAGAAATGCTGAACATTGGCTTCCTAGTCAACCCAATAGCAGGGATGGGTGGCTCAGTAGGGCTTAAGGGAACCGACGGTGACCTCGTCATAGAGGCTCTGAGGCGGGGAGCCAAGCCTGTCTCACCTAACAGAGCCAAGCGCTTTCTGAGGGCGATGCTAAGGTATGGTCGACAAGTACATATAGTGGCTGCCAACAGTGTCATGGGATGTGACTACCTCAAGGAGGTGCAGTACCCAAATCACTCCTGTATTCCGGTACCTGAGGGTAAAGAAACTACGCGTGAAGACACGGTCAAGGCAACAAAGGTTCTTGTTGAGAGAGGTGTAGACGTGGTAGTGTTCGTAGGTGGAGACGGAACAGCGAGGGATGTAGCCCACGCCGTGGATAGGAGAGTTCCTATTCTGGGAATTCCTTCAGGTGTGAAGATGTACTCGGGGGTGTTTGCCTCATCACCAGAGGCAGCTGCCGCCGTCATCGCTAGGTTCGCTGAATCGAGGAGCGTAGACGTTGCCGAGATCGCTGACGCAGACGAAGAGGCAATAGCTAGAGGTGTACTCCGGGTGCGTGTATTCGCCTACGTTCTCGTGCCCAGCGTTCCAGGGCTCGTAGTGCCGAGCAAGGACTTCGGAGGGCACGGAGGGGAGTCTGAGGAAAAGGAGGCCATAGCTGAGTACTTCGTAAGCGAGTTAATGAGAAAAGACACACTATACTTACTCGGCCCCGGCTCAACCGTTAAGGCAATAACTGATCTGCTGAGGCAGCCGAAGACCCTCCTAGGCTTCGACGCCATGATGAACGGTGAGGTCATTCAGATGGACTTGGGTGAGAAGGAGATTCTCGAACTCCTCAGCAAACACCGTAGCGCCATCGCGGTGATAACGGTGATAGGTAGGCAGGGATACCTAATCGGCCGCGGGAACCAGCAGCTGACCCCAAGAGTGCTCCGCATGATTGGCGGAAAGAAGGGGATCCTGCCGATAGCGACCCCGACGAAGCTGAGGGGGCTCAAGTACGTGCTCGTAGATACGGGGGATCCGGTACTCGACAAGGAGATGAGCGGGTTCTACAGGTTCGTGACCGGTTTTAGGGAAGAAACGATCGTGAGGGTGCTGCCGGCTTCTGACCCAGAACTACTTTCCAGGCTCGCCCCTCAGTAGCCTCTCCTTCATTAGTTTGTACGTCGGTGACACAGTGCGTGGGTGGTTTGCCAGCATCAAGTCAAGGCGGCCGACAGCGGTGTTCCTCGGGGTCTTCTTGATTTCCTCTGGCGCCTCATAAGCCTTCTTAACTATCTCCCTGTACGCCTCAGCTATGGCATCGATCATCTCTATCGGCTCGGACTCCGTGAGCTCGATCATGTGGGCCTCCGGGACTATCAAGGGGAAATATATCGTCGGTGCGTGGAAGCCTCTATCAAGCAGCGCCTTAGCGACGTCCTCAGCAGATACACCAGTTTCTTTATGGAGTCTGTCAAAGCTTATGACGACCTCGTGCTTCCTCCACCTTCCCTTACCATATATCAGATCCACCCCAGGGAGGTCAACAAGCTTCTTCATGAGGTAGTTGGTGTTCAGGACAGCTATCTCAGCCACCTCACGGATCGCTGGACCGAGGGCCAGTATGTACATGAAGGCCTTCACGGCCGGGATCACATTACCGTAGAACCACGTTATCCTCCCTATGGTTCTCGGTATGCCGTAGTTGAGGTAATACTTCCTCCCGTCGTAATCAACCAGAGGCACGGGTATGTAGTCCTTGAGGGGCCCCTTGGCACAGAGCACGCCGCCTCCCGGCCCGCCGCCTCCGTGCGGTGTGGAGAATGTCTTGTGAAGGTTTAGGTGCACGACGTCGAAGCCCATGTCGCCGGGCCTGACGATTCCGAGGATCCCGTTCAGGTTAGCGCCGTCGTAGTACAGTAGGCCGTTTACTGAATGGATCGTGTCAGCGATCTCGAGAATCCTTGACTCGAAGAGCCCCAGAGTCGACGGATTTGTCAGCATTATGCCTGCAGTCCTCTCTCCCGCCACAGCCTTAATCGCCTCAAGGTCTGTGTCACCTGCCTCATTAGCCGGTACCTTGACGACCTTGAACCCAGCCATCACAGCGCTCGCCGGGTTCGTTCCGTGGGCGCTCTCGGGGACTATCATCTCGTCCTTGTTCTCGAATCCCTTATCAATGAGGTACTTCTTTATCATTAGGGCACCGGCGAACTCGCCTGCCGCACCGGCTGGTGGGTGTATGGTACATACGTCCATCCCTGTTAAGTCGGCCAACCACTTCTGGAGTTCATAGATTATCTGGAGCACTCCCTGCACCGTTTCCTCGTCCTGGTACGGGTGTATGGCGGTGAACTCCTCCCAAGAAGCTACCTCCTCATTCACCTTCGGGTTGTACTTCATGGTACATGAGCCGAGAGGGACAGGGCCTGTGTCGACGCCGTAGGCCATCTGCGAGAGCCTCGTGAAGTGCCTGGCGACCTCCACCTCACTTATGTCCGGTATGCTCGGCGGCTCTCTCCTCACAATGTCCTGCGGTAGTCTAGAGAGATACTCCCTCCCCATATCGGTGAAGTCCTCGTCTATCACGAAGGTTGGTTTGCCGCTAGGGTACTCGAGGATTACCTTCTCTCCCCACTTAGCCTGCCTAAACACCATCACGCACCACCCCCTACCCGAGATAACACCTCCGCAAGCCTCTCGATATCCTCACGTGTGTGGGCCTCGGTCACACACACTAGGCACTCACTGCGCATGTTCGTGAAGAACCGCGAGAGCGGCGGCCCCACATGCACACCGTGAGCCAGTGCCTCCTTGATGACCGCCTCCGCATCACCGCTCACCCTCACAGGAAACTGCTTAAGGAAATGAGCCCTCAGCGAAGGGGCCTCGATGCCAGCCTCCTTAAGCCTGCGGAGGGCGTACGCCGTGCGCCCGGCTATCGCCTCACCTATCCTGCGCAGACCCGTCGCCCCGAGTAGGGATACGTAGAAGGCCGCCATGACCGCCATAAGGCCCGAGTTAGTTGTTATGTTTGAGGTGGCCCTCTCCCTCTTTATATGCTGCTCCCTCGTCTGCAGTACCATGGCGAACCCTAGGTCTTTCCCGTCCTCTGTTTTCGTCGCTCCGATGAGTCTCCCTGGTAGCTGCCTCAGCAATGCCCTATCGTTCTTTATCCCGAAGATCCCTGCTGATGGCCCGCCGTAGTTCAGGCCTAGGCCGAGGGGCTGGGCATCACCCACAACTATGTCTGCGCCCAGTCTCCCAGGCGCCTCGAGCACGCCGAGGAGGATCGGGTCGGAATTAACTATCGCCAGCGCGCCCTTCTCGTGCGCCACCTCTATGATGCCTCTCAGTTCGTCCTCGATCGCACCGAAGAAATTCGGGTTCTCTATGTAGACCCCGGCGACGCCATCTCCTATCTTGGCCTTAAGGTCCTCAGCGCTCACCTTACCCTTACTAACGTCACCGAATTCCTCGATCTTTATCCCGATGCCCCATACCCATGTCCTTATGACCTCCTTTATCTCGGGGTGCGCTGTCGCAGCAACCAGTACCCTGTTTCTCTTCCGCTTCACCCTGACGGCCATGCGCACGGCCTCCGCCGCCGCTGTTGAGCCGTTGTACATTGACGCATTGACTATGTCCACACCGTATAGCTCAGCCATGAGTGACTGGTACTCGAATATCGCCTGGAGAAGACCCTGCGCTATCTCTGCCTGATACGGCGTATATGCTGTATAGAACTCCGCCCTCGAGGCGAGCGCCTTAACAAGGGAGGGTACGTAGTGGTAGCATATCCCGCCACCTATGAAAGGTGGCGGCTCCCTGAAGACCTTATTCTTTGAGGCAAGTTTACGCATCTCCCTAACGACCTCGTACTCCGAGAGCCCCCTGCCCCTGCCCACCGATGGGGGCTCTCGGAGGATGAGGTTGCTCGGTACATCGTTCCATAGCTCCATTATGTCATTTATTCCCAAGAACTCCATCATTCGCTTCTTGATCTCCGGTGAAGAGTTCGGGATCCATGGATGCGGCACCCGCAGACACCAATGAAGTATCGCATCCGTTAATTTTTCGTATATGTTAATCCTACCCTAGATACTGAGGCGTTATTAGAGCCCACGATCTCTCCACGTGTTTACACGTGCCTAGTAAAGGTTTTCAGAGGTACGCATAATTTCGTGTCCAGTCAAGAGTATGTTGGTGCAGTAAACTTGGTAAGGGAGGTACCGCTGCTTGAGACTCAAAAGAAGCTCGGGGGTAATCCGGGCGAATTCGCTGGGTGGCTTACGAGCCTCGACTACGGTAACCCGATTGAGGAACACCTGGCCACGAGGAACGCTGTCACGGTCTTCGACGTGTCCCACATGGGGAGGTACGTGCTTAAGGGGCCTAAGGTCTTCGAGTTTCTACAGAAGCTGGTCACTAAGGACCTGAGCAAGGTCAAGGAGAGCAGCATGAGCGGGCCTGTCCTCCTCCTCAATGAGGAAGGGGGCATAATAGACGACAACATGCTCTATAGAGTCAAGGATGACCTATGGTTGGCCGTCGTGAACGCACCTAACGTGGAGTCAGACCTCGAGTGGATGCTTAAGTGGAGGGAGAAGCTTGGTTACACGCCCTCGGACGTTGACATACAGAACGTAACCCACGACACAGTCCTTATAGCCATCCAGGGACCTAAGGCGCCTGAGGTAATGGAGGCCCTTGAAGTCAAGGGGTTCGAGGACCTGAAGATCCTTCAGTTCCTGTGGGAGCCAGAGGTTCTCGGAAAGAAGGCGACCCTTGTCAGTAGGTCCGGCTGGACGGGTGAGGAGGTGCGTTCCTACGGATACGAGATATGGACCACCATAGATCACGGAAGGGAGATCCTGCTGAAGGCGGTGGAAGCGGGCGCGAAGCCCGCTGGCCTCATAGCGAGGGACAGCCTCAGGCTGGAGATGGGGTACCTCCTCGTCGGGAGCGATATGGATGAGTCAACTAACCCTATAGAGGTGAGGTACTGGCTGGCCCTAACCCTAGGGAAGACAGAGTGCGTTGGGTGTGATAAGGTGCAGGAGGCGTATGAGAAGGGTGTGAGCAGGTTCCGCGTGGGCCTCAAACTCAAGAAAGGGGTGAGGAAGATACCCAGGCACGGTGATAAGGTATACGCTGGTAACGAGGTCGTAGGGTACGTCACCAGCGGCGGGTACTCACCACTCCTAAATAGGGCGATAGCACTGGCGTACGTGAAGTCCAGCCACGCTTACATAGGGTTCAAGGTCAACGTCGAGGTGAGGGGTAAGCTCTATAGTGCTAAAATACAGGACCCACCATTTATCTGAGGTGATCGCTGTGGGGGACATCGTGGTCAAGACCAAAATAGGTGAGTACCTCGTAAAGGACGGCCTCTACTACACAGAAAGCGATGAGTGGGTGAAGGTCGAGGGTGACACCATAACGATGGGTGTCACTGACTACGCTCAGAAGAAGCTGAGGTACATAGTAAATGTTGACCTCCCAGAGCCCGGTACGGAGGTGTCGGCTGGGGAGCCCATAGCGACGCTGGAGTCCGTAAAGGCAACTGCGGATGTATATGCACCGTTCGACGGTGAGGTGGTCGAGGTTAACGAGGAGCTCATGGACTCACCGGACCTTATCAACAAGGACCCGTATGGAGCAGGGTGGATACTCAAGATCAAGACGAGCAGCATGGATACGTCCAAGCTACTGACCCCGGAGAAGTATGCCGAGAAGATAAGAGCATCTGAGGAAGCATAATAATTCATCACGTAAATCTCAAGTAAGTTTTATCCACCAAACAACTGAAACATGTTCTGGATGTCGTAAATGAAGCTACGCCTTCCTCCAAAGATCAAGGTGCTTGAGGCCGCGGCCGCTGTAGCTGATGGGAGAGTGCATCTGGACACTCCAGAAAAGGGTTACGCCCAAGTAATTTCATCAGACGGCTCCAGGACATACATTGTATACGTCTCCGAGGATCTCAAGGAGGCCTGTAGCACAGATAACGGAACGGTTCACAGAGGATACATCGGGTACCCAATAATAGCGGTTCTCATGCTTAGGGGTGTGCTCCCTTACGATGAACGCGTAGGCACCGCACTCGCTGGGATAAACTGGAGGCGCCTGAACGAAAAATATAAGCGGTACTTTATTGTTGAAAAAATTATAAAAAATATTGCGTCAAAAAGGGGTGTTAACGAAGAGATCATCGAACAATTTAAAGAGAATGTGTACTCTAAGCTCAAAGGACTAAATATTTATTTATCTACAAAATGCCGATCGTAACCATTAAATATCGGAGAGAACTAATACAAACAGGATAAACAATGGCTAAAACAATCCGGGTAAAGAACGGGTACAGGTTGCTGATGAACCTTTATTCAGACTACAGAGTCAAGATCTACGAGTATAATTCTAAAATCAAGGAGACGGGCTACTACCTGAAGCCCATACACATAGTCCACAAGTCCCTCGGCAACAAGAAGATAAAGTATCTCTACTTCGGGCGATATTGGTATAAGGTCGTTAAAAAGAACAAGGGATTCCGCTGGATATACGTGGGTAGGGAGAAGCCCGACCCCATGCTCCCCGACCCACCCATAATCCCGTTCGAGGGCATAGGCGTGGTCGTCGACGGCGAGGACATAATGCTGGACGAGAAAGGGTACAGAGTGCTCAACGAGGTAGCGAAGATAGTTATGAAAGAGAGCCTAGACTCGCTAATAAACAGGGGGAAGACCAGTACCGAGGAGAGCGCGAAGTAAAGTTGGGGTAGGAGGTAGTGCCTTCTCTTTTTGTTAAGTATCCTTACTTAATTAACCTGGAAACCCTCCTCTCGAGACTCTACGGGAGTGTACCTCCTCTAAACACGCTGATAAATATACCAAGATTTAAGAGGCATGCAGTAGATCTTCTTAAGAGCGCCATTAAAGGGAAAGAAAACAGGCCGTTAGCAGAGAGCGAGGAAGTTGCTATCATTGGTTTTTACCTATCACTAATCATAGCAAATGCCACAGGGAGATGGGTAGTTAATAGGCTAGCTGACAGAGAGAGCAAGTGGTTTATCACCCACGCCATAACAGAAGAGAGTGCTCTTTTAGAGAAGATAGGGCGAGCGGTAGGGGCTAAGGTGGAATATCTTGGGAGCCTGGGCAATCCCAATGGCTTCTGCGTGAATATTGCTGTATTTAGGGGGGAGATGATTAAGGAATGCTACCCCTACAGAATGCCGATACCGTCATACTTAAGGGGAATTGAAGCACTGAGAACACAGAAAAGATGGATGTTAGTGAATAGAATTGTAAGTAGGGGATATGTATACTTAAACAAAAGAGACCTAGTTAGGGTTCTAAGCGAGTTTGTGAAGAAAAAGATCCTGGAACTGGCGGACAACTATTCAGAGCACCTTAACGAGATCCCGGAAGGGCTGATTAAAGAAGATGTGGAAAGGCTGAAAGAGCTTGTGAGAAACGTGAGAGGGTTCACCGAAGAGAGATTGTCCACCGAAACAATTATTAAAGCAGGGATAAGAGAGGAGTTCTTCCCCCCATGCATAACCAACATTATGAATTCGCTGCTGAGAGGCGAGCACCTTAGCCATGCCCAGAGATTCGCGCTGGCTACATTCCTCCTGAATGCTGGCGCCGATATAGAGTACGTGCTCGATATTTTCAGGCATGCACCCGACTTCAACGAGAAGATAGCAAGGTACCAGATAGAACACTTAGCAGGGCTCAGGGGTAGTAGGAAAAAGTACAGCGTCTACAGCTGTGATAAGATGAAGGCCTTGGGCATGTGTGTGGCTGAGTGTGGTGTTAGGACACCTCTTCAGTACTATTTCAGGGAGTACAGGAAGCACCTAAGAAAAACACGATCCTTTCACGACCAGGGAGGTGCTGCCCTTTCCGGACATTGAGGATTATCTTTCTAGCTAACACCCTAGCGGGTACGCCTAGATCTGCTTCAAGTACCCTCCCACATCGGGGAAAGAGCCACACCACTCTATAACTATATTCAGCTACCTCCTCTCCGTACTCATCTATGTACTCGTTCACGCCCTGTCTTGGCTCGAACGGTATCTCTATGATGTACTCGATGAACGCCCTCCCTTGGGCACCCTCATAACCAAAGGCCACATGAACAACTTCTGCCCTAACCTCCTTCCCGTTAATGAGAATTCTTTCGGAGTCAAGATATGCCTGCATATTCCTACGGAGCCTCCTGATCTCCTCTTTGGTCTCTCTCCTCGATGATAGTATCTCCCTGAACTCTAGTTCAGGGTCTTCGTAGATGTAGAGTACGTGGTTCGTTATTAGGCCGGGTGATACGTTAAAAAGCCCGTGCGCGAAGACAGGCCTCAATCTATCAATACCCTTCTATCCTCCTTTATCGCGTTAAGCACTACGGACGTCGCTGTCTGTATGACCCCATCAATATTCCCTATCACGTCCAGGAGGCGGGCCAAATCCTTATGATCCTTGACGAGCACCTCGAGCATGAATGTCCACTCACCCGTTATGTCGAATATCGCCCTAACATCCTTCAGTGCCTTCAACTCCTTAACGATTGAGTCATACTTCCTTACATCTATAGAGAGAAACACCAACGCCCTCAGCTTATACCCCAGAACCTCGGGGTCAACGATGGCCACTATCTTCTTAATTATTCCCTTCTCCCTGAGACGCCGAACCCTCATATACACAGTGGATGGGCTGATGCCGAGCCTCCTCCCCAGCTCGGCATAAGTTATATCGGCGTTCTCCTGATATATTTTTAGAATTTTCTTATCTATCTCATCCAATATTTCCTGTACCACGCTATAGCCCTCTATAGATATTGATAATATCCATTAAAACATTTTGTTAGGCTTTCGGGGCAAGCAAGTACTTCACGAAACCTCCTTCAGCGAGCGGAAACAGGATATTGAGCGGTATGCCGCTCCCGAACCTCACCTCTATTGTCTGGACGTGCCCGGCGAGATCGATAACCTTCGTGATGTAGCCCTCGTCGTATCTCTCGCTCGACCCCGACTCCGGGGCCTTGAGCTCCAGCAAGGAACCAGCTATCCTGGAGAGCTTAGCCTCAGCACCTATCTGAACACCCCTCAACACAAGGTCATCTCCCTGCGCCCTGAACTCAATCGTCTCCGCACCCTTCAGATCCTTTATGGCTGTCTTGAACGCCGACGCTATCGCCTTCGCCTCTACCTCGAATTCGAGGTCGGGCTCGGGTAACTCCTCAGCAACTACCTCTATCGAGCGAAACCTGTACCGTCTCGTCACATTACTTTCAATAACTAGCTCATAGAACTCCTCCGACGCCCTAAAAACTAGCTTATCAGTTTTCTTGGGTGTGGGAACCGCCTTAATGAGACCGGCAACATTAACGCCCACGTTAATCGGCTTCTTCACCTCGTACGTGAGGAACGCGTCGGTGCCGAGGTTTATGTCCAGAAGGGCCACGCGGGCTGGGTCAAGCGCCTTTATCCTAAGACCTTCTTCGCCGAAAGTGAAGAGAGCCTCATCCACCAACGAGCCAAGAGACTTCATCAGCACCATGAAGGTTTTCGCTCCCGGGTACTCGAACTCGACAGCCCATTCTATGTCATCAACCACCATAGCCACCCGAATCTAAATTACGTCACCCGACATAATATCACTGAATACGGAGCCCTAGGGTGATGAGGGCGACTCCGGAGCTGAGGAGCGATCTCGATGACGAACCGTGTGAGGGCTGAATAAATGAAGGGGAATAAGTACCTGAGTCCCAACGTTTTTAATTTGCTACCTTGAGTTAAGGCCTGGGAAGCGGGCGATGTCTCTCATCGACGTAGAGATTGAGGCAAGAAAGATCATTGAGGAAGCCGAGAGGAGGGCTAAGGAAATCATTGAGGAAGCAAGGAGAAAGGCAGAGGCCTTCAAGAACGCACCCATCGAGAACCCTCTGAGCGAGGAGGAGATACGGAAGATCAGAGAGGAGTACGAGAGGAGGCTGCGTGAATTCGAGGAAAAAAAGAAAGAAGAATTAGCCATCATGAGATCCAGATTCGAGCAATACAAAGAAGAACTCGTTGCCGAACTCGTGAGGATGGTGTCGGGGGTCGGGCAGTGAGCCTGATCCTCTCCCTGCCGGAGAGACTTTTCTACGCTAGGGTCATTACTGTAAGCGACAGTGTAGATAAGGTCCTTAAGATCCTCCAAGAGGAAGAGGCAATCCATCCGGAACGCTCCGGAAAAGCAACGAAAGAAGACATAAAGTTCGTGGAGGAACTCCGTCGCGACGTGGAGAAGCTGGAGGACATAGTCAGTCGTATAGAGAAGATGCTTCCCTCGCCCGTACTAGTTTCTTTAGAAGGAGAGAGAGTGATCACGAGGCCCGTATACGAGGAATTCAAGGAGATCTTGAATGAACTCAAGCATATCAATGAGAAAGCTGAGGTCATGGGGGAGAACATAGAGAGGCTTAACGAATCACTTAACGAGGCGAGGAAACTGTACAATATCATTACTATATTGACGCCTAAATACGGAGATAGACCGGCTCTGGAACTGAACTATGATGGTGAGATAATATTCACGAAAGTTGTTATTCTCGATCCACGTTCATTAACGATAATGAAGGAAAGGCTGCCGGAAGAGGTCGTGGTTATTGACGAGATCCCCCTCGAAGAGCGCATGGTAGCCGTGATTGCTGGACTCAGTGGGTATCGCCACGACTTCCTGCGCGTGGTGTCAGAGGTTAGGGCCGAGGTAGTAAATATTCCTGCTGTGGAGAAGCCCTTGAGAGAACTCGTGACTGAGTTTGAGAGAAGAATCAAGGAATTAGATACAATGCTCAAGGATCTGAAGGAAAACCTGAACGAACTGGTAATGGGCTCAGTTAATTTACTGGCTAGGGCCAAGGTCATAGGCTCCATAGTTAAGGATCGCGTGAGAGCGCTTCTCAATGCTATTAGGGGTGAGTACCTCATAGCGGTAGAGGGATGGATACCTGAGAGGAAGATCCCGGAGCTGGAGGCGAGACTTTCAAGAGAGGCTCCAGCGTCAGCTATAACTAAGCTCGATCCGAAGAAGGAACCGCCAACGTTGATGAATAACCCGAAGCCCGTGAAGCCCTTTGAGCTGATAACTAAGATATACGGAGTCCCTAGGTATAGCGAGTGGGACCCTACCCCGCTTATCGCATACTCTTTCCTCATATTCTTCGGGCTTATGTTCGGGGACTTCATCTACGGTCTCGCCATGTTCATACTCGTCGCCTTCGTACTCGATAGGTCAGGCCTCATAGACGACCCCACATCCCCCGGGTACCTGACACTCAAGAAGGTGCTGATGATACTCTCGGGCGCCTCTATGGTGGTGGGCCTGCTTTCTAACACGTTTGCAGGGTACTCCATAGTAATAAGGGACGGCGCCCCAACTATGGTGCTTGCTGAAAACGCTAACCAAATACCATCGCTGCTCAACCTGGCCGACCCGCTATTCTTCATAGTGCTGGCCATAGTCATCGGGCTAATTCACGTGAACATAGCACACGCCATATCCCTCGTGAGAGCCATCAAGGAGGGCAACAAGGGCAATGCCATGGCAGAGGCAGGGCTCCTAATCGCTGAGGTATTCGGCATACCCTACATAAGTCACGCAATGCTGAACTACGACTTACTGCCGCTTCCAGCTGACGCCTACAGATACCTCCTCTACGGCTCCCTAGCGGGGGTAGGCATACTCATCGCTGGCAGGCTAATAGGGATGAAGGGTCTCGGCATACTCCTCTGGCTCTTCGACCTCACGGGAGTCCTTGGTGACACCCTATCATACACTAGGCTCGCTGGACTCGGCCTAGCGACCTACTTCATGGCCAAATCATTCAACAGCCTCGCCACGGGTGCGACGCTCGGAATAGCTGGCATAATTGGTGTCCCGATAGTTGGGCTGGCTGTCGGGATAATCATCGGTGTAATAATAATGTTCCTAACAAACATGCTGAACATAGTATTCGGCATCATAGGTGCGTTCGTACACTCTCTAAGGCTCTGCATGGTCGAGTTCCTGCCTAAGTTCTATGAAGGCGATGGAAGGGAGTTCCTGCCGATAACCGAGAAGATACCTAAGACTGTCATGGTCGGTTCTCCATACTGAAGATAAAACGAAAATACCCACCTTTCAACGTACTTCTTTTAAACCCCTGCCAAGGCACCTTTTTGGTGCTAAGTAATGGCTGGAGAGATTGTTGATCCGAACATATTGCTGGTATACTTCGGCGCCATCCTAGGAATGACCGGAGGTTTCATAGGGTCCGCCCTAGGGATTTCTAAGGCAGCTAGCTCAGGTCTTGCCGTACTGGGTGAGGACGCAGCGTACTTCAAGAACGTCATGCTTCTAGCAGCGCTCCCAATGACCCAGACGTTCTACGGCTTCGTCTTCGCCCTCTACACACTCACCATAGCCCTGCCGGGCATGATGGCCTCAATGACCCCGTTAAAGGCCGCAGCAATCTTCTCGGTGGAGGTCATGGTCTTCGCAGCCGAGCTATATTCAGCGAACAAGCAGGGCGAGGTATGTATGTCGGGCATCATGGAGCTACCGAAGACCAAGGGCAAGATAACCACGTCAACAATGATCCTCGCTGCTTACGAGGAGATCTTCGGCATCCTCGGCATGGTCTTCGGTATAGTAATGCTATCCCTAATCGCCCCGCTGTCCGTCTGAGGAGGCGTGGTGGCGAGGGACCCGGGATGTCGGCTGAGCGGCTAAGGGAGGAGGTGCTGGCGAGAGCGAGGGCTAAGGCAGAGAAGATAATAGAGGATGCGAAGCGGCAGGCAGAGGAGATCATTAGGAAGGCACAGGAAGAGTACCGGAGACGCCTGGAGGAGGCTAGACGAGAAGCATACCACAGGGTCGTTAGTGAGGAGAACGAGAAATACATCAGGAGGGTCATGGAGCTGAACATGGAGGTGCTGAAGGAGAAGAACAGGATGATCAAATACATAGAGGAGGAGGCCAAAAGACGCCTGGCTGAACTCAGTCCCGAGGATAGGTTGGTCTCGCTCAAGGTACTGATACAGGACGCCCTAAACACCGGTATGTTCACTGGGAAATTCAGGGTGAGAGTGCGTAAGGAGGACGTAGAGCTGGCCAAAAAGGCACTAAATGAGCTCGGGCTCGAGGCAGAGGTTGCGCCAGATCTCGACGGTCTTGGGGGTGTAATCGTGGAGAACGATGACTCAACCATAGCCGTGGACAATACTTATGAGACGAGGCTTGAACAGGCTATGAAGGCAGTCATTGCTAAGCTAAATGAACTAGTTTTCGGTGAATGACATGGATCATAGGGATAACAGATTCTTCATTGCGCTACGATTGAGAACGTATAAGTCGATCACACCTGAAACTGTAACCAGACTCGAGACCGCGACAATAGGTGGAGTAGGCGATCTAATAACCATATTCTCTCCTTACGACGTTAGCCAATGCGTTGAGAGGGAAGTGAATCTTACTGAGGAGACAGAGCTTCTGCCAATCCAGAGAGCACTCTTCAAGTGCTGGACTAACTGGATCAATAGCGAGGCATACCTGTCAAGGGTTTCGAGAAGAGTAATGAGAGCTGTCAAGATACTTTCTGCGTACTGTCGCGTCGACTGCCTCGCCCGCTTCATATCATCCGGAAGCGATGTCTGCGGAATAATGGGCTCCGGGATGTATGGCGAGCTGGGAAGCGAGTGGGGGATGAATGACCTCCTAAGGGCTCTGAAAAACAGGAAACTCGCAGAGGCGGAGCTACTCGAGAAGGCTCTTAGGGAACTCAGGGTGAGGGAAGAGATGCCCGATGCAGAGACTAGAGAGAGAATAGCCATGGAACTCCGCAGGCAGTACTTTAGAGAGGTGAGGGAAGCGATGACGCCCTTCAGGGACAGGAACCTAATGAGTGCTATCTCGCTCATAGAGGTCGTTGAAACAATAGTGAAACCAGATCTAAGGAGAGCAGCGAAAAGCGGGGAAAACGAACTGCCTAAGAGCCTCTGGAAGCTAGGAGAGAGGATAGTTACCGCTATTCGTGAGGCATCCAACGACGACATATCCCTTGTGGAGGCATTGGTGAGCGGTGTCCCCGCTTTCGTCCTACATCACCGACTCGGACTATTACCCGTGGGGCCCTCCACAATGATACATTACTTCATCACGAAGTGTTGGGAGACCTTCTTCGTGTCACATATAATTTATTCCGTATTGAAGGGCGTGTCGCCTGAGTACGTGAAGAAATGGGTGAAAAGATGGGGTGCTCTATATGAACGGCTTTATTCGTAAGGGCAAGATAGCTGTCATAGGTGACGAGCCCTTCGTCAAGGGCTTCATGATGGCGGGTGCCAGCAGGGGGCTAGTCGTCGACACCACGGCCCCAGAGAAAGTAGCCAAGAAGGTCAGAAGCTTCGTTATGAGGGCTATGAGCGTCTATGGGGCATCGGTTTTCATAGTCCACGACTCTCTAAGACCTGTTCTCGAGAGGCTCGAACTAGGTTCTTCTCCCTTAATAATTTATCTCCCGGATCTGCGCACAGTCGGGAGGATAGATGTGAGGAAATATTATTCGGAGCTAATCCGTAAGTACCTAGGTATTTCGCTGGAGGTGTGAAGAGTGGTAAAGGGTAGGATATGGAGGATCTCCGGGCCCCTAGTAGTTGCAGAGCAGATGCATGGCTCGATGGTTTACGAGGTCGTCTACGTAGGTGAGGAGAGACTCATCGGAGAGATCATCGGCATGCAGGGTGATAGGGCATTCATTCAGGTATATGAAGACACCTCAGGCCTGAGGGTCGGTGAGCCTGTCGAGGGCTCGGGCGACCTCCTCTCCGCCGAGCTAGGGCCCGGAATCCTTGGGAGGGTATTCGACGGTCTCCAGAGGCCTCTCTCGGACATGGAGCTCATAGTCGGGCCGTTCGTGGAGAGGGGTGTCAAGCTCCCCTCACTACCTAGGGACAAGAAGTGGGTGTTCCGGAGAAACACCGACCTAAGGGTCGGTGATAGGGTAAGGCCTGGGGACGTGCTCGGCACCGTCAAGGAGACTGAGCTCGTTCTCCACAAGATCATGGTTCCGCCGAATGTCCACGGTACCCTCGTTGAGTTGGCGGGGGACGGTGACTACACGGTGGAGGATGTGATAGGTTACGTTGACGTCGGTGGAGGGAGGAAGGTCGAGCTAAAACTCATGCATAGGTGGCCCGTGAGGAAGCCGAGACCCTACCTCTCCAGGCTCGAGCCTACGGAACCCTTGATAATAGGGCAGCGTGTCCTCGACATGATGTTCCCGATAGCGAGGGGCGGTAAGGCAGCCGTCCCGGGCGGGTTCGGCTCCGGCAAGACTGTGCTTCTCCAGACGATGACCAAGTGGGCCAGGACGCAGATCAACATATACGTCGGGTGCGGCGAGAGAGGCAACGAGATGGCCGACGCACTTCACTCGTTCCTCAGGCTAAAGGATCCGGAGAGCGGCAGACCGCTTGCGGAGAAGGCTGTCTTCATAGCTAACACCTCGAACATGCCCGTCGCCGCTAGGGAGACCAGCGTGTTCCTCGGGGTCACGATAGGTGAGTATTTCAGGGACATGGGGTACGACGTCCTCATGGTAGCTGACTCTACCTCAAGATGGGCTGAGGCAATGAGGGAGATCAGCGCTAGGCTTGAGGAGATGCCCGGTGAGGAGGGCTTCCCGGCATACCTTGGCTCGAGACTGGCCGAGTTCTACGAGCGCGCTGGCAGGGTAAAGTGTGCTGGCTCACCAGAGAGGACTGGCTCCCTAACTATTGTCGGCGCTGTCTCCCCGCCGGGGGCTGACTTCAGCGAGCCTGTCACCCAAAACACGCTGAGGTATATCGGCACCCTGATAGCCCTCGACGTAACCCTCGCGAACAGAAGACACTTCCCAGCCATAAGCTGGCTCATTAGTTACTCACTTTACGTCGAGACCGTTGCTAGGTGGTGGGAAAAGAGGTTCCCGAACTGGAAGGCGATGAGGGACGAGGCCCTTGAGATACTGCAGAGGGAGAACGAGCTAATGGAGATCGTCAGGCTCGTCGGCCCGGACGCGCTCCCCGACAATGATAAGCTCCTCCTCGACGCTGCGAGGATGATTAGGGAGGACTTCCTCCAGCAGAACGCCTTCCACCCCATAGACGCTTACTGCCCACCGGAGAAGACTGTCGGAATGATGGAGGTTATACTGACGTTCTACCACGAGGCCAGGAAGGCCCTCGAGGCTGGCGTACCGCTCGAGAAGATAAGGGCGCTGCCCGTAAGAGCTAAGATAGCTAGAATGAAGGAGGTAGAGTACGACAAGTTCCCCTCAGTCAAGGAAGAACTCCTCAGGGAGATACATGAATCAATTAATTCCTTAATAGGGGGTGCGGCGGCATGAGCCTGAGCGTCAAGGAGGTTAGGAAGGCCCTAAGCGCTAAGGGCTCCCTACTTCTCGTCGAGGCCGTTCCGGGCATAAGGTACGGCGAGGTAGTCGAGGTAACGCTCGGCACAGGCGAGACAAGACTCGGGCAGGTAATAGATGTCTCGAAGGAGGTCGCGGTTATCCAGGTCTTCGGCGGAGTCAGCGAAGTCAACACGAAAGCGGCTAGGGTGAGGTTCAGGGGCGAGACACTCCGCATACCCGTGTCACTGGACATGCTCGGCAGAATATTCGACGGTCTCGCCAGGCCAATAGACGGTGGGCCACCGATCCTGCCCGAGGACTGGGCAGACATAAACGGCGCGCCCATAAACCCTGCCTCGAGGGAGCCCCCATCAGAGTTCATAGAGACCGGTATCTCCGCAATCGACGGTCTGTTCTCTATCGTTAGGGGGCAGAAGCTCCCGATATTCAGTGGTGCTGGTCTCCCGCATAACAGGATAGCTGCCCAGATAGTCAGGCAGGCAAGGGTCAGGGGTAAGGGAGAGAAGTTCGCCGTGGTCTTCGCCGCAATAGGTGTGACGTACGAGGAGGCATACTTCTTCATGGAGAGCCTGAGGCGCACAGGGAACATAGAGAACATTGTCGCATTCATCAACACCGCCGCCTCCCCGGTCATCGAGAGAATAGCAATACCGAGGGTCGCCCTAACAACTGCCGAGTTCCTCGCTTGGAAGTACGGTATGCACGTCCTGGTCGTCATGACAGACATGACCAACTACTGCGAAGCCTTGAGAGAGCTCAGCGCCGCAAGGGAGGAGATACCCGGAAGGAGGGGTTACCCAGGCTACATGTACACGGACCTGGCGACGATCTACGAGAGGGCCGGTAGAATAAGGGGTAAGGACGGCTCCGTCACCCAGATGCCCATACTGACGATGCCCGACGACGACATCACTCACCCGATCCCTGACCTCACGGGCTACATCACCGAGGGCCAGATAGTGCTGTCGAGGGACCTGCACAGGAAGGGCATATACCCACCAGTCGACGTCCTACTCTCCCTCTCGAGGCTCATGAAGGACGGCGTCGGTCCCGGGAAGACCAGGGAAGACCACTATCAGGTCTTCATGCAGTTAATAGCTGCGTACACCGAGGGCCAGTACCTGAGGGAGCTGAGCGCTATAGTCGGTACGGAGTCTCTCAGCGAGAGGGACAGGAAGTACCTAGCGTTCGCGGATCTATTCGAGAGGCGCTTCATTAACCAGGGCGAGTACGAGAGGAGGACCATAGAGCAGACCCTTGACATCGGCTGGGAACTCCTCGCGACCCTGCCGGAGGAGGAGCTGAAGCTCATCAGCGTCGAGAACATCAAGAAGTACCACCCCAAGTACCGCCGCGGGGGCAAGGGTGAGTAGGTGAGATGCCGCAACTCCTCAGGGTCAGGCCGACAAAGATAGAGCTGATACGCCTGAGGCGCAGGCTGAAGACAGCTAAGAGACTGCATAAGGTGCTGAAGGACAGGCTCATCATCCTCTCACAGGAACTCATAGACACTGTCAAGGAGGCTGCTGACCTGAGGGAGAGAATTCATAAGAAACTTATTCAGTGCCTCACACGCTACATCGACGCCGCCGCGTCATCAACAGCCGCCGAGATAGAGGAATACGCGACCAGCAGGTACGAGGAAGCGAGCGTCGTGCTCGGCACGAGGGCAGTGGCGGGCATAAGGGTCCCTGTAGCTGAGCTAGAGAGGGTTGAGAGAAGGATCGCCGCCGAGAGGTTCAGCGCCGCCCTCATCAAGGCGGGGGCCTGCTTCGACGAGATAATGGAGGACGTGCTCAGGCTTGGCGAGCTCGAGGCCTCGATAGCCCTCATGGGGAAGGAGGTATCGAGGGTAAAGAGGAGGGTTAATGCATTAGAGAACATCTTGATACCTAGGATGGAGGCCACGATAAGGTACCTGAGGATGAAGTTCGAGGAGAGGGAGAGGGAGGACAAGATGAGGCTTAAGAAGGTCAAAGAACTCCTCCAGAAGAGGGCAGGTTCCAGTGAGGGGGGATGAGCTTGAGAAGTACCTATCGCACGAGCTAAGAGTCGTTAACCGCTCACTCCCCAGAACCAGGAAATCACTGAAGACCCTTCTTGAGGAGCGCTACCCCCACGTCCCCACGAGGGACGGCGGAGCCCACATGTTCCGCAGGAAGGAACTCCTCACAGCAGCGGAAATCCTGGGCGATGAAGCCGAGGAACTTCTTCTCCCAATAGTTCTCGAGTTCCAGGTGAGCGCTGAGAGAACCTACGCCGTGGTTAGGGATCCTGTTGCGGCAAAGCTCATTGCCAGGATCCTTGGCCTGCCTGAGGAGACCCCAATATTCGTCTACCCCGTGCAGTTGAGGGAGCTGAGGCGTAGGATAGGGTCACTAATAACGTATGCCTTCCTACCTTAACCCTATCTTTAATTACCCCATCACCCACTAACTAACGGGCTCCTAGCACCCAGCGCCCAGGCGGCCGCCGTAGCGCAGTTCGGTAGCGCGCGGGGCTGTGGACCCCGAGGTCCCGGGTTCAAGTCCCGGCGGCGGCCCCACAACCCCTC
>WAOK01000080.1 GCA_015521325.1 Desulfurococcales archaeon
CAATTAAAGCTTAAGACTCCCCCAAACCACGTAGAAACGGAGCCGGGGTGGCCGAGCGGTCTAAGGCGGCGGGCTGCAGTGGCACTGCACCCACAGACACCCGCTTCACTCGCGGGTTCGAATCCCGCCCCCGGCTCCACAAACCTTGACGTAATTTCCATCGAATAACCTAGTAAACGTAACGTTAAGTAACTAATTATTACATGACCTAGCAAGGCTTTTTAGGTAGGTCTGGGTGCTCATTATAGCGACCAGTGAAGGGGTGTCTGAGGAGGGGGATGGTGAGGTCTTGAAGATACCGTTGGATTACTACTGCGTGATGACGGGGCTCCTGTGTCCTCGGTGCCAAGAGAAGGTGCGGCGCGGTGAGGTGCAGGAGTTCGAGATAGGCATTATGAGGGAGCTACTGAACCTTGAGAAGCAGGTGGACTTCAAATTCCTTGTGCAGACGGAGTATGTGCAGTCTCATGACTCCCCAAGGATGCTGGTAATACTAATAAAATCTAACTTACCGGACGCAAAGGCGCCGCCGAACCTGAGGAAGCTTGAAAGGAGGCTCTCGAGAGTCTTTAAGAAGAAGGTGAAGGTCATCAACGTCTCTGGAGAGACGTTCACCCAAATAGCTTCTCACCTGTTGTGGCCTGCGAGGATACTGACGGTGAGCACGACGTACCTGCCCACCGGTGACGAGACCCTAACGATATCTGTGCCGAGATCCGATGCGAGGTACCTGAGGGACTCTCAGTTCCTCGAGCAAATACTCAGTAAGATAGCCGGAAAGCCTGTGAGGATAAGGGTACTTTAATGTTTTTGAGCACCAAAACACTGCGCCTTAGCGATCTCCACAGCCTCGACAACCTCCTCACGGGAAGCCTCCGGCAGAGAGAGTAGGACATTACCAGCTACTTGACACACCCTACCCACCCAATAACTAAGTTCGCTCATCTCGACCGTTGGTTGGTCTAGCTCCGCGAAGATACCTCTATTTGTCTTAGTTCTCACTATCACGTACGGGATCAGTGCCTTACCCAGTTTCGTCGCCTCCTCACTAATGCTGACGAACTTATTCCAAGTTTCTTCTCCGAGCCTTAACACAAGAAAGAAGTCGGCCAACGACCTAAGTCTACTAAGCATCTCGGGCATAGGATACCTCAGGCTCAAGACTGCTCCCAATCTCGGCGCGTAGCTGATGTTCCTACGTACAAACTCAATTGCTTCAGCGGAGGATACAAACTCGTCAGTACATGATCCTACGACGGGGGGATCACCGTACGTGACCAGAAGGCCCCACACACCTATGGCCCTTGCCGCCTTAGCTACGGAAAGAAGTGCTAGTCTGTTGAGATCACATACCCTGACATGCGGCAGTACACACTCGAGGCCCGTGCCCCGAAGGTAGGAAGCCACAGCTATTGATGACGCCGTGGCCTTACCCATAGGAGACTCGGGTATGTCTATGCATATCCCGCTTGTAACGAAGGGCATGAGTGACCTGCTCGGGACATATTCCAGGAAGAGCACCTGCCGCACCTAATTGGTAGCGGGGAGTCACCGGAAAATAAGCATATCCCGCACCATCTCCCTAATCATTACTGATGCGTACGTGGATGGGCCGAGAAAGAATCTTAGCATGGCCTCCCTTGAACCCAAATAATCTATGGCAACCCCCTCCGGCACGAAGTAGACAGGTCTCACAGCCCTTCTCCAGAGGTTCTTCAGGTCACCGATAATTCGCTCAACCTCCTCCTTAAGGATTCGGCGGGACGTCCCTGAACATAAATCACTGCCCCCGACAAAGGGTGATGGAAGGGGGAGTACCTCACATACCCTAGCAACATCCTTGAGGGAGCCGCGCTCTATCACCATCCTAGAGAGGGCTAGGTTGAAGAGGTAGGACTGGAGCGCCTCAATAAAGAGTGCCTTCTCCCACCTCCTTATCACGCGCTCAATTACCTCATCACATGAAGCCCCTCTGGCGAGAGCTGACGCAACCCGCTTCTCAAGCGAGAGGCTCCTCGGGTATGTTCTCGCTGCCTCAGCGTACCGACCCTCCATGAACGCCTGCCTGGCTCTCCTCGCCATCATCGACTCGCCCTCCATAGGGGTCCCAGCCATCAACTCTAACGCATCCCAGCACCTACCCTCCACCAATGCCTTACCTATAAGGTGCGTGACAGGCCTTCTCGTCCCGAATCTCTGGTAACCGAAGAAGTTCGGGTACATCGTCGCTAAGCTCACATTCCCTAGGCCCTCCACCCTTCCCTCAAGAAGAACTGAGAACCTGTTACCCAGTAGATCACCCCTCCTCAGCCACCCGTATTTCCCCGTGAAGCATGCGGTGAAGCTCTTGCCCTCAAGCCTCGGAGGGAGGCGTGCCTCACCAACACACCTCAACGACATGAACTGACATGCCGTCGCGTCAGCGTCCTTAAGGCCAGCGTAGCCAACAGACTTTACGAATGGGAGGGAGGTCCTTATCGCCTCAACAGCCTCCTGCGTGGGTATACCGGACTTACAGAGCACGTAGATCGGTGTTTCCCTGCGCGAGCAGGTAGGGGCCTCGTCAACGCATGATGCGGGATCGGCATCCTCGCCGGTCAGGTAGACCTCCTTCACTAAGAAGGTGTCGGGGCCCTTCCTGTGAATTACTCCGGGTACGTAGACCTCCGGTGCGGCATAGACGAGCATGCCGACGCTTACGTCTAGCTCCCTCGTGGCCAGCTCGTAGGACCTCATCAAAGCACCTTCAGGTGACCGGTTACCTTATCAATCAGCTCCTCCGGAGCGGGGCCTATGCCAACAGCCGTTAGTGTGCCCGGCTTGAGTTCCGTGAGACCGGCGTCCCTTATGATAGCGGCTGGCAGACCCAGCCTGAGCGCCTCCTCATAGATCTTTACTAGGTCTCCCTCACCACCGCCCTTGAGCACGACTTTCTTCTGTCCCTCGGCGAGCCATGCGTTGACCCACTCCCTAGACGACTTCATGGCTTCCATGAGCGCTGACACTGCTGCGTGGGCTACCTGAACTGCTAGCTTGCCCTTGCTCATCTTTATGTCTGTCCTCACGACGATTACCTGCTTGTACCTGAACCTAGGCCTCATACCCCATCTCCTCCAGCACGGTCTTTATTATTCCCCTCCTCTCCCTATCCTTACAGTCCGCGAGGCACATCACGTCAAGTGCCGCCCCTTTTCTGCATCTCTCAACACACTTCTGCACGTACGCGCCCGGGTCGGGCTCGAGGATGCGGAGAAGACCTTCTCTGTCTAGCTTCCTCACACGCATGAGCTGCCGGCTCCTCAGCTTGGCCAGCACGGCCGATACCTCCCTCAGGTCGGTGACCCGGAAGATGAAGAACCCGTAGTACCTGAGGGCCTCAGCCATACGATCCTTTATGCCCTGGCCCGCCATACTTCTTCACCGGCATGTTGAGTGCGTGGAGGGCACACACAAGCACCTTCTCGGCCTCAGGGCTGCAGTACCTTATCCACACCTTCAGCTTCCTGTAGAGGGCCTCGCAGACCTTCTCACCCCTGTGGTCGAGGATCGTGACGACTCCCCTCACCCTGCCCCTAGGGTTCATGATTAGGTCGACTTGGATCAGGTAAGAGCCCTCGGGAACCTCCACGTACTCAGCGGCCGAGTACCCCCTGGCGTAGAGGGGCCTCAGCCTCTCCTTAGACGCCACCTTCGGCTCTAGGCGCTGGCACGCGGGGTTCATTATTAGGTAGAGCCGGCGCCTCTTGTGGAGCCCGCTCCTGCTGACCGACTTCTCGTCATACGCCTTAACCGCCATCACTCACCGCCCTCGAGCCTGTAGCTACCCTCGACGCCCTCGAGCACCACCATCACAC
>WAOK01000081.1 GCA_015521325.1 Desulfurococcales archaeon
GCACAACTGTTTAGGGGGGCCGTCGAGGGCGTGGGGTACGGACAGCTTGAGGCGGCGCTGAGCATAGGTCTCAGTAAGTGGGGTGCCTTCAGACACGTCGTCCTCCCCCAAGCACTCAGGCTCGCAATACCTGGGTGGGTAAACGAGTTCACGATCGTGCTGAAGGACACCTCCCTAGCATACGCCATAGGGGTGACGGAGGTCTTCACCCAGGCCGTCCACGTCGCGCAGGTCATCCTCGACTACTTAACACCCCTACTCGTCGTCGCCGCAATATACTTCACAATAACATTCACGGCCTCAAGGCTCGCTGAGGCCGTCTACAGGAAGGTAGCGATACCCGGGCTAGGCGGGGGTGCTTCCTATGGGTGAGGTGCTGCGAGTAGAGAACCTGTGGAAGTCCTACGGGAGACATGAGGTTCTGAGGGGTATTACCTTCTCAATCAACGAGGGCGAGACCAAGGTCATAATCGGGCCATCAGGCACCGGGAAATCCACCCTACTCAGGTGCATAAACCTCCTCGTCAGGCCCGATAAGGGAAAGATATTCCTTGACGGCGAGGAGATAACGAGGCCCGGTGTTGACGAGGCGAGTGTGAGGGCGAGGATAGGGTTCGTGTTCCAGCACTTCAACCTCTTTCTCCACCTAACAGCGCTCGAGAACGTGATGCTGGGCCTGACCAAAGTAAGGGGGCTGCCGAGGGAGGAGGCCGAGAGGATAGCTAAGGAAGCCCTTCTCAGCGTGGGCATCTCGGAGGATCTGTGGCGCAAGTACCCGGCCCAGCTAAGCGGCGGGCAGAAGCAGAGGGTGGCGATAGCTAGAGCTATTGCGATGAACCCTAGGCTCATACTCTTCGACGAGCCCACCTCAGCCCTAGACCCTGAGCTCATCGGCGAGGTGCTGAAGGTGATGGAGAAGCTCGCGAGGGAGGGCATGACGATGCTCGTCGTAACGCACGAGATAGGCTTCGCAATGAAGGTAGCCGACGAGGTCATGTTTATGGACGAGGGCAGGATAGTGGAGAGGGGGCCGCCGGAGGAGGTCATCCTGAGGCCGAAGCACGAGAGGACGAGGAGGTTCCTCTCGAGGATATGGGAGCTCTACGACCTGGGGGTACAGAGGTGATAGGGGACATAACGTACATAATCGAGGAGTACTGGCCCCTCCTCCTCGAGGGCCTGAAGAACACCCTCATCATAACTGCGGTATCCTACGCTATAGGCGTTGCCCTAGGCCTCGCCCTAGCCCTCATAAGGGTCTACGGCCCGAGACCTGCGGCAGCGGCGGTGACGGCCTACGTGGAGGCGATAAGGGGTACGCCGATGCTAGTCCAGCTCTTCATCATCTACTACTCCCTACCAGCATTCGGCATAGTCCTAGACCCACTCACGGCAGCAATCGCAGCAATAGGCCTGAACTCCGGGGCCTACCAGGCCGAGTACTTCAGGGGTGCCATATCGGCGATACCGAGGGGGCAGTGGGAGGCGGCACTGAGCATAGGGCTTAGGAAGTGGCAGGCCGTGAGGCACGTGATCATACCGCAGACCTGGAGGGTCGCGTTGCCGGCGATGACGAACGAGCTGATCTACCTCCTCAAGTACTCATCCATAGCTTACTTCGTGACCGTGCCCGAGCTCGTGTTCATGGGCAAGTACATAGGCTCGAAGACCTATATGTACATCCAGGTCTACACCATCATAGCCATGATCTACGTTGCACTAGCTCTAATAGCGTCAGAAGGTATGGCGAGGCTCGAGAAAAAGCTGAGCATACCGGGGATCTCAGTCACCACCCCAAGACAGTAGGCCATCCCTCTCAAGCGACCACACAAGCACTAGGAGCGACATTATCGACACTATAGTGAACACGTAGGAGACCACAGGTATTAGCGGTGAAGCGACCCACCCTGGCCTAGCCACGATAGGTGGAAAGATAACTCTGCCCGCCGAGGTATCGGAGCTGACGCTCCTCGTCATGTAGGAGGAGAAGGTGTGTATCACCGTCACGACACCCATACCGTACCCGGAGCCCACAATCGATATCTGTGAGGCGAGGACAGAGCCCCATAACGGCCACCCATTAAGCACATCCCCCCTTAGGACGTGCCTAATACCTTTCAACGCAGCGACTATGTTGACCGCTGACATAACGAGTACCGGGACGGAGTAAACCCTCAGTGCGTAAGCAATTGAGAGCCTGACGGGGTCACCGAATACCTTAGTACTAGCAAAGAACGCCCATATCTCCCCGCTGGCAGAGCCAGAGAAAGTAATTAGAGGCTGAATAAACCAGAGCACATACACAGCACCGGCTCCCAGTAAGGAAACAGGTGCTGCCACGCTCAGTAAGCGCCTCACCCTCGACCAATCAATCACGGCGCACCCACCCCGAGACCTCTATGGCCTCACCCATCAAGGTGTACCGGAGGCGGTACCATACCTTACCCCAGTCCCTGGCATTAATGACTAATTCCTCTAATCCATCTAGGTTGCCCGTGCTCGTGTTTCTTTCCCATTTCAGGCCGTCGTTCGTGTAGTAGATCGTTAGGTTATAGGGTACCGGGAACGGGTTCGGGTTCCTCACGATGAGGGATCCGTTGACCACGTTCACATCAAGCCTCGACGCCTCGAAGATTAGTGTGTAATTACCTTTGAGTGTGCCATTGCGGGCCAGGGAAGAAACTAGGCTGACCCAGAACCTGTTAAGGCCTCGCTCATTTAGTGTGGCAAGGAATGATGAAGGAACTGAGAGGGCGACGCCATCTCCCCAGACCTCTGCCTCCGGGCACTTGACCTCCGCGATTCCTCGAGCACCGACACTACATGAAAGAATATCTATGAGTTGCGTGTTCTCGACCCTGTACCTCAGTGTCACTGTGCCGTTGCTGTATTTGGCCGATATCAGGTTGACTGACGGGATAGGGAACTCGCCTACCTCGAACACTGACGGGGCAGGGAAGAAGAGGAGGGTAACTACGGACAGGGCCAGGAAAGCGATCAAGCCGTATACCATGAACGTGAGTGGGTCACTCGGCCTGAACAGGGAGTGCCTCCTGCTCCATACCTGGGCACCCACGATGAGTATCACAGCCACCAGGAAGGCCTCCCTCGGTATGACGGCCACAACCTTCCCGACAACGGATGACAGAGATATTGGTAGGTCGTTAACGGGGTTGGCGTCCCCCTTAGTCACGATGTAGGTCGGGCCGACTTCTACGACCCTGTGAACAACGCAGTAGAACGGTGAAGAACACCACATAACCACGTCACCGACACCGAAGGGGGCCCCTCTCTGGACAACAACGACGTCACCGACACGAATAACTGGCTCCATTGACGGGGACGCTATGGCAGCGAAGAAGAGGGGGAGCCCGAGGAATCGGCCGAAGAACAATAAGAATAAGGCGATGGCTATGGTGTACGCCGCGGCATCAACCACCACGCTTTTCGAGAAGCGGCCTGGCCTCATCCGGATCAATCCTCATCATCTGCGGCATGGGAGATACGGGTGCACCACCTACTTCATTACGCTGAGAGTTATATGGGATACCCGAGGGCGGCGGGTCAAGTACTAAGGTTATTGGGTATGAGACACAGGCCCCTTCACCACCTGGGAGTGTGCAGTATGTCAGCGTCAGGTTTATTGTTGAGTTGAGCGCCGTGTTCTTCACCATAGATACCTCTATGGAGCCGGAAACATAGATCGCGCTGGGCGGCTGAGGCATTACTACCTCGGAAGTGCTCGACGAGACCAGGGACCCGCCCTTAATTATTATTGGCGTAGACCTGTAGGATGTCCAATTAATCAATGTTATGTTGCAATCCAGGTCAGGCTGCGCATTCAGTCCTGTGACGGTCAGCCACGCATAGTATGGGCCGCCTGAAGTAACGTTGATGTCTAGAACCGAGTTAGAGAATGTGTACTCGGCAGTCTGAACACTCAGCTGCATGTAGTCAATGTAGTAATCAACTGTCCCGCCGGTTATATAGGAATAAACAACGATACCGCCCACAACGAGGTAATCGCGGTCGGCCGAGATGTTCGTTACCGTGAACGTCTGTGTGGTGTATGTGCTCGACGTTGAGAGCTGGCCTGTCGTGACCCAGGCCCAGCCCCCCGCGCCGGTCGGGTCCCAGACACCGAACACGTAGTACGCGGTTGTGAGCCCGGTCAGCGTGGCCAGCCTATACCTAACCGTTAACGTGGCAGAGAGTATTGTCGCGGCCGGAGTCCTTATCGGCTGGTACACGTATGCGCTGTCAGATATTGTGCTGAGCCACGAGAAAGGAAGGGATCCGTAGAACTCAGCCGCCCCCCCGCTTGAGCCGCCCGCTGAGTCGACCGCCCAGTAAACTGATATATAGTTCCCTGCCTGAGCGTACCATTGGTCAGCTGACGAGTAAAAGTCTGGGTTCTTAACGAGGTCCGCGACATTACTGGCTAGCACCACAGCACTTCCCGAAGTCTGATTAGGGCCTATATCAACGGTAACCCCGGTCACGTTTGGGTCAAGAAGTATGAGTGGGGGCGCCACAGGTGCCGTGGATATTGTGTTTGGGTAGTACACGAACACGCTAGCGGAAGCCATTATGGAGGCTAGCACGAATGCACAGGTACTTAATATGAGAAAAAACGTGTTCTAGCCACTCTTCCCACCTCCTTTACTGCGGTTATGGCGGTGTCTCAGCGCTGTTGCTGTAGATCAGCTGTATACTCGCTGTCGCTGGCGCTGGGAGTGGTGCACCCTCAGGTATGCTGAAGCTCAGGTCCACCTCCCAAGAGCCTCCGGCGGGTATCTGTCCTATGACAGTGTCGCCTGTGGCGGTTAGGTCAACAGTTACTGATCCGGTACCGGTCTGGATTATTAGCTGGCTACCAGCGTATGCGGCCGGAAGAGCAGTGTTCACTCTTATAGTTATGTAGTAGGCGTTCGCTGTGTCTGTGTTGTTAATTATTGTTATGTTCTTGTAATATGTCGTCTGATAGGTTGGGTGAACTGTTATGGATGCGGACGTCTGGTTAGCGCCCAACGTGACCGTGATGGTGTTGCCGCCGAGGTCTGGCTGGTTGGCGTTGCTGCCCTCCTCAAACACTATTGGTGGCGCTACTGGAGAGACACTAACAGATACTGGGTAGTACACGAAGACACTGGCAAACGCTATCGACGCCGTCGCGGCGAGCGCTAGTAGTGCCAGCAAAGCCTTCGTATTGCGCATGGTTATTCACCTGTATTCTATCACCGTATTGAAAGTAATAAAAAACATACTGCTAAGCCGAATTAATAATACAATAAAGGATTACTTTGATATTTAACTGTTATAAGAAAACCCTCATCGAAGAGTCAATAAAGTCGCCCAGGCTCTAATTGAGGGTACGAACGTTGCTGGCCAGAGGCAAAGAAATAATCCTACTCATCACCTTGCTCGGGATAATCGTGTTATCCTTGACTGCCCACACTATTTTCGCATACCCGGGCATCAGAACCCATGTACCTCAAGGCCTTCCATGGTACCCTTTGGCAGCGTTCGGCGATAATAGGCCTGAAGATACGGCATCGGTGAACCTACCCAGCACGTACCACCAACTCATTAGCGAGGTTTTGGCTGCCAGGCCATTCGCCCTTCTCGGCACGGGTGACCATGTCGGGTCGGGTAGGCTCGACCAGATAATTGAGTTCCTCAACTCCTTAGTTGGCGTTGAGAACGTCCTCGTGATCGAGGGTAACCACGACGTGGGCCCGGCGCATTCTTACTGGCTGAAGGAGGTTGCCCCAGAGATGTATTACTGGGACGGGGTTCCTGGGTGGAGGGTCGTCCTTTTCTCGACAGAGATATCGAGGACTGAGTACGGGAGGCTCAGGGCATTCCTCGACACAGCCCTTAATACATCGAGGCACGTTATCCTGGTTTTTCATAGGCCGGCCTACCCCAACGTCAACTACAACATGGATCCCTCAATGAGGTCCATCCTTATGGACGAGATAAGAAAGTTCGGGAATGTCGAGATAGTCCTTCAGGGACACTGGCACGGGTTCGCCGAGGAGTTAGTTAACGAGACACTCTTCATAATAACTGGTGGGGCCGGTGCGCCACTGTACCAGTCAGGCGGGAGGAACCACTACCTCTACATAGTGCTCGAGCCAGGAGGTGGCTACGAAGTCATCCCCGTAGCCCTCGGCCCGGGAAGCGGTGATCTAGTTGTGGAGCGTTCGGGCAGTGAGGTCACAATAGTGAATACCAAGGTCGGAATCAACGGCTCACCGGTTAAGGTGCCTGTAAGGGTGCGGCTCCCCATCGAGGGTATTGACGCCTACGCAGTAATGATGGTGCCGCCAGGAGCGACCAGTGTGAGTGCTGTGGTGGAGAACGGCAAAATCGTAGCAAGTATTAATGGATCCACTAATAAGTGGTACATATATTACGAGACACCTGGTGGGGCAGTCGTTAACGCTAGCGACGACGGCTCCCCCTTGAGCCTGCCAGCACCCCCTAGCACGGGGTACTTAACACTCACTGCGACAACGCACGAGCTCATAGAGGAGACGATCACCGTAACCCTCCCAAGAACCACAACAAGAACCGTTACCGAAACAGCAACCGAGACCATCGCAACGACAGCCACACGCACGATCACAGAGACAGTAACGGAGACAGGGATCGAGACAACGACTTACACAGTCACCGCGGCACCATCGACGGGCACCCCCTCCGCCGCAGACATAGGGGTGGCCGTTATCGCTGGGGTGGCTGGAGCGCTGATCACCTATGCCGTAGCTAGGCGCAGGTGATTACCGCCGCCTGCCCCTACCCTGGGCCCTATCGAGTAAGGTTGCCAAAGCGATGATCAAGGAACTCCCTATCGCCGCCGCCTGAACCGCCCTAACGGAATCGGTGACGCCGTAGAAGTAAGCGGCTATGAGGCCTGCACCCATTAGGAAGAATCCGGCGTTGGCTAACGCATTGCTGGACCGAAACAACCGCAAGGCAATACCTGCGCTACTGAGAGGCGCTAGCGGCCTGACCCTCTGGTAGTTAAGGGAGTCAGCAGCTATGTGCGTGAGAACGGCGAGGGCGAGTGTAAGGGAGACTGTGAGAGGGGATAGTGGGGGCTGGAGTCCCTCTTTAGATAAGTAGTCAAGGATTACGTAGGCCGGGACCGCGAGGAGTAAAGCGAACCACACCGTGTGGGTGAAGCCCCTGTGCCTGACGCCGACCCGGCGTAGGCGAATGTCTATGTCTGGTATAGAGGCGAGGAACGCCGAGCCAAGGATAAAAATGGCGCCGTCCCACCACTCAATCCTGATGCCTGCGTGCCTCGCTGCCCATATCAGGACGTAGGAGATCGTGGCCGTGAAGCCGAAGTGGCCGCTACTCTCCATTTCCGCACGCCTTCCTAAAGGCCTCCTCCACGAGCGACCGAATCGTCTTGGCGTCGACCCCTCCGAGGCTAACGCCCTCGAGGGCCTCATCTATCGCCTTAATGGACTCGGCGAGGGCCTTACCCCTCACCCTCTCAGCAAGCCCGTCTATTGCGTCGGGCGGGTAAGCGAAGAAGTCACCCTCAACAACTAGGTCGGTGAAGCTACAATCATCCGTTAGGTACGCCCTAACCCTCACGAACTTCCCGCCCGGGACCTTCCTCTCAGCAACGCCATCCCTCACGCTACCCACCTCATGGCCTGAGCCTCAGCCACTCGGCAGAGGAGTACTTCCATCTTAAGGACTTCGCGAGATCGAGCTCGAGCGGCGTCAACCTACCTGGCATAGCCTCAGCATCGAGTACCTCCTCGAACGCCTCAGTAAACGCCTTAATGACTTCATCCTTACTCACACGCCTCCCGAGGTACTGTGAGGCTGTTATGACCCTCTCCTTAATGGATGACACGCCCTTATCAGCGAGCTTAGCCGCTGGCGGGGTAAGGAGTGAGGCTAGGCGATCAACGTCGGTCGCGTACATGAATGTCCCGTGCTGAAGCACTACCCCCTTCTTCCTCGCCTGTGCCTGCCCGCTTATCTTCCTCCCCTCGACAACGACGTCGTTGAGGGGGACGTACTTAGCCGGGAGGCCGAGCTTCCTCGCCGCCCTCACCACCGCCTCGGTCAGGTACCTGAATGACTCCTCGAAGTCCCTCGGCACCCTCTCCTCCGGGAGGACGACGGAGTACGTGACCTCACCGAACTCGTCGTGGTAGACGGCGCCCCCACCACTTATCCTCCTAACCACCGGGACACCGAGCCCCTTAGCTAGCTCGGTATTGACCGTGGCGCTAAGGGACTGGAAATACCCTATCGTGACTGCTGAGGGGCTGAAGACGTAGAGCCTGACCGTGTCCGGCGCGGAGCCCATCCCCCTAGCGTACATCACTGCCTCATCAATCGCCATATTCATCCAGGGATCCCACTCACCCATGATCAGCCTGAAGCTCCTCACCAATGTGGGCTACCTAAGAGATTAGGTCTCGGAACCCGAAATAAGGTCTTGGAGGACGGCATGGACCACTCGGGCGACCTAATGAGGGCGCTACTCACGAAGATCCGTGAGTACCTGAGCAATGACGGCACACTGAACTCCGACGGCAGGCGCCTCCTAAGGGACATAGTTAGGGAGGTCGCCAAGAACAGGAGAGGCCTAATGAAGCTAGCTAAGAGGGTTAGGAAGGAGCCGAGCCTGGAGAACGTCATGAAGCTCGCCAGGGAAATCATTGGGGATGAGGCCGACGAGCTACTGGCGGCGGCGCTCTGGGGTCTTGATGAAGGAATAGCTGAGGAACCTTATCGCCGTAAGGGAGACCACTAACACATCACTTTATGTATAAGCCTCACTGAATAAACCATAATCAGTCAACGGATGTGTCAAGCAAAATTTATTTATAAGCCCTCGCCCTCACAGAGAGGGTCCTCGAATGAGTAAGGAACCCATAAAAGCGTACATACTCGTCAACACAGAGCTGGGTAAGGAAGAGGACATAGTGAAGGAGGCGTCGAGCCTCGGTAGCGATACGGGCGTCGAGATACTGTCCTCAGACCTCGTGTTCGGGGAGTTCGACCTCGTGATAGTGGTGAGCGGGGACAGCGTCAAGAAGATCGACAAGTTCGTGACAAAGCTGAGGAGGCTCGACGGCGTTCTCAAGACAATGACCCTTATAGCGACCTCCCCCTTCGAGTGATTTTTCCCTCACCTCATCCTCAAGGTGCTCCCGAGAAGCAGCCTTATGTCCTCCGGCTCCAGCTCAGTCACAAACAACGTAGTGCTTAGGTCAGAACACCTCCCCATAGCTGCTGAGGACTTACTCAGCAGTAACTCGATCGCTTCAAGACCTACCCACCTCCTTATCTTGTTCTCCCCCTTCATTACAGCCGTAACTGAGAACCCAACGCCTTCGTAGCTGAGTATCATGTCTATCGTGATCCTGCTGTACCCCTTTAGTGCGCCCTCCACAGCCTCCGTGATGACCATCCTCACGAAGGCCGGCTTCCCCCACCCTCCGATCGCTTCACCGAGCTGAACCATCAGCTCTCCCACGATCTCTTTCTCGGAGAACGCCCTGCTCACCTTCAAGAGGGACGCCGCCACGAATTCAGGCCTCGAAACCAGCAACGATAGGTTCTCACTGAATAGGAAGCACAGGAACGGCGCTACGTTGTTCTGAAAGAACATAACTATCTCGCATGTGTCGAGCCTCCTCACCTTACCAGCTCCCATCGCCTTCAGTATCTTCGAGAGCTCCCCACGGACCTCAGCTACTACGTCGGCTTCCTTAAGGGAATCTATGTCGGCCCCGAGTTGCTCTAACTCATCCAGCATCTCCGGGCAGGTGAACTCCCCTATCTCGGCGTATATCCCCTTATTCCCGGCAGCCTTGAAGAACATCTTGAGCTCCTTAGCGGAGACCTTGACCAGCCTACCCGCATCGAACTTGAAGGCGTTAACGCACTTCTCTGAGGGACATATTCCCGGGCATGAGTGTGTGTAAATAAGGAGCTCGCTAGACCAAACACCGCTGGAGGCCGGGTACATTAGGAGGCGGAACGCTGTCCCCCGAAGCATTCTGCCAGCTAGGCGCTTCCCAATCGCCATGCACGCCTCGATGACGTTGCCGAAGCTGAGGACAGCGTCACCCATCCCTCGCCGAACCTACCAGTCCTAACTAATCATCAAAAACTTATAACACTAGTGTATAAAGCACCGTTATTAGAATACGTTCCGATAAATCTAATTGGGTGAACCGGATGGGTTTTGAGTGGTACAGAGAGTTCCTGGCACCCGGTTACGAGCCCAAGGACGACGAAATGCTTGTGATCTTCAGGGCGAAGCCCGCTGAGGGCATGAGCATCGAGGACGTCGCTGGCAGGATAGCGAGCGAGTCCTCAGTAGGTACGTGGACGACCCTCTCAACACTCAAGCCGCACGTGCGGAAGCTGATGGCTAAGGCATACGTCGTGCGGGAGGACGGCCTGATTAAGGTTGCGTACCCACTCGAGCTGTTCGAGCTCGGCTCGATACCGCAGCTATTCAGCTCAGTACTTGGGAACATCTTCGGCATGAGGGCAATTAAGAGGCTGAAGGTCCTCGACATAAGGTTCCCAGAACAGTACGTGAAGTCCTTCCCGGGCCCGCAGCACGGGATCAGAGGGGTTAGGGACATACTGAAGGTCTACGACCGCCCAATACTAGCGACAGTCCCTAAGCCCAAAGTCGGGCTGACGAGCGAGGAGTACGGTGAGGTGGCTTACGAGATACTCGTGGGCGGCATGGATCTCGTCAAGGACGACGAGAACCTGACGAGCCAGTCATTCAACAAGTTCGAGAACAGGGTTAAGGCCGTCATGAAAGCCATTGATAAGGCAGAGAAGGAGACAGGCGAGAGGAAGGGCTGGCTCGCTAACATAACCGCGCCCGTGGACGAGATGATCAGGAGGCTCAAGCTAGTGGCGGACGCAGGGAACAAGTTCGTGATGGTGGACATACTATGCGCTGGGTGGGCCGCTGTCCAGAAGGTTAGGGAGGTTGCTGAGGAATACGGGCTAGCAATACACGCCCACAGGGCCTTCCACGCCGCCTTCACGAGGCTTCCCGACCACGGCGTCAGCATGTACCTCATCGCCAAGATAGCCAGGCTGGCGGGCGTCGACCACATACACATAGGCACGAACGTCGGTAAGATGGAGGCAGACCTGAGGGAGCTCAAGGCAACACAGAACGTCATAACCAAGGAGGAGTACGTCCCGCCGCCAGACGACCCGACGAAGGAGCCCCAGAAGTGGTTCGGGCTCAAGCCCGTGCTACCGACGGCCTCCGGCGGCCTGCACCCCGGCGTGTTGCCGCAGCTACTCGACTTCATGGGAACGGACATACTGATCCAGGTCGGCGGGGGCGTCACCGGGCACCCGGACGGCGTCATAGCCGGCGGTAGGGCCGTGAGACAGGCTATAGAGGCGTGGAAGCAGGGAATACCGCTTGACGAGTACGCCAAGACACACAAGGAGCTGGCTAGGGCCCTAGAGAAGTGGGGCTACGTAAGGCCTGAGTGATTCCCACCTAAAAACCCTTTTAGAAGTCCATAGCGTTTTTTATCTCGTCCGGTAGGCCAGGGCAGTTTATGTCAAGCCAGTACTTGCTCTCCTCAATCTGCGCTTTCAGGAGGCGCCTGAACTCATCCAGGCCCACGTGCGTCACAGGGTCGAGCTCAGCGAGCCTCTCAGGACTTATGCCCGGAACCTCGGCCGGGACGAGGACCTTCTCGCCCCATACCGGGTGAGGCCTCCACTTGATGGCTCCCCTGCTAGCCTGGAGGAGGAAGAGCTCTGTCTCCTCTATAGAGGGCCTCGTGCCGCCAACTGCCTTCGGGACACCGTTTTTGAGCACCAGTATGGGCTCCGGTGCCTCTATCTCCTTATCCCCCAGCTTCTTCTTAACCCACCTGTACTTTGCGACTATCCTTCCTGTTGTGTTGAGTTGGTAGACCTCTATTGGGTTCCCCTCCTTTATCCTTTTCTTGAGGTAGTTGTAGAACCTGACCACGTGGTCTGTGCTGGTAGCTCCCATGGTGAAGGGCTGTGCGTACCTAGCGACGTACCTAACCCTCCCGACAACCTCCTTAGCCTGTGCCGGGTGCCCTATCGTCCTGCCGTCAGCGAGCACCTTTGCAGCCAGGGCCGGGTCAACAATCTTAACCCAAGCGTAGTCGGTGAAGTAGCCCGGCGTTAGGAATACGGCCGTCGTCAAGGGGCCGCTTGACTGCACATCACCATCGAAGTACCCGGTGTCCTCTAGGTAGAGCACTGAGCGCGAGTTCCTGTTTGGGGCGCCGAAATACGTGAATAACTCGCCCTTGAAGCTCGGGTACCCCCTCTCATCGAACTCCGTGTTCTCATGCAGTGCCCTCGGGGACATGGCGGCCCTCCACATCGCTACCTGCGCCGGCGTCAGGTCCTCTGTCTTGGTCCACGCACCCCTCTCAGAACCTATGACGGTGTCCTCGAATATCGCTATTATGTCGTCGTTCTTTATGACCTGATCCTTAACGTACTCGAGCGGGTTAATCCCGAACTCCTTCATGTATATCTTCGCGTTATCCTCAGTCCATACATAGAGACCGTGGGTCGATTTCCCGGTGCCGGTCAGGCCCCATATAGCCATTATGATCCTACGCCACTCACCATTCACTGTCTTGACGCTGAACTCCCTTAGGGCGGCGTGCTCTCCCGTACCTCCCCTCTTGTAGACGTGGAATATCCAGTGGGTGAGGACGGCCTTCTTTATCTCTCCCTGGTAGGAGCTAGCTGTTATGATCGTGTAGTTAGCGAAGGGGAACCTCATTATCATGAGCATCCTGTCAGTACCGGGTATCTTCGGGTTGCCGAGATAGTGCGGGACCACGAAAACCTCTATGTCCGGGTCCTCATCGGGAGGGGCGTCGAAAACGAGCTGCTTCCACCTGTAGGCGAGGTCGGGGAACTGGGGGTCAACGTAGACCCTGGCATGCATCTGTGCCTTCGTTCCCGGCTTCCCGACGTAGCCGTCCACCTTTATGAGTGGTCCCTGCGCAAGTATGTGCTCGAGAACCCTCACCATTAGGAGCTTGTGCTCGTACTTCAGCTCGTCGTCCGAGTTAATCACTACGGTGTTCTTGGCGGATCTGCTCCAAATGTTGGAGGCCCAGCCCCACGACCCGTTCGCGTACCTAGTCCCATACAGCTTGGCCCTCTCGAACAGGTCGGGCGGGTTATCAAGGATAGCCTTTATCCCTGCCCTCTCCTTTATCTCAATAATCTTCCTAAAGACCTCCTTGAATTTCTCAATAGTCATTTCTTCGATGGGCGGGATCGGCGATCTGCTCACTTTATGATCCCATCGAAGTGATCGGTGGGAAAAGATAAAGGTTTACGTATATAAGTAGTAATGATCGTAGCTAACTGTCCTGTCAAAATTATCGTATCCATTGTGTTACATGATTACCCAAGGTTGGATACATCCAATTAAAAACAAAATAATAAAAATATCAACTACAACTTACTTCTTCTTAAGGAGGAAAGCAGCTACGCCTACAACAGCTACTGCGACAACCACACCCCCTAGTACTAAGGGGTTAATCCCGCCTGTAGCGCCGCCGGTACTTGGTGTCCCGGCCCCGCCCTGAGTAGTTGTCGAGGTACTCGTCCCTGCCTCCGCCGTCTGGGTTGTCGTCGTTCCTCCGGAACCGCTCGGTGTCGTTGTTGTTACTACGTTGCCTGTTCCAGCGTTTATTGGTGCCTGTACGTAGGCCTGGTTCCACAGCGCTTCGTCCTGGTCAAGGTAAGCCCTAGCATATATGTACGCCCTGTCCAGCTGTGATATGCCCTGGAAGGCGGTTATGTAGTCCATCGGTACCTTAGCGTATAGC
>WAOK01000082.1 GCA_015521325.1 Desulfurococcales archaeon
CCGTCGGTTGTAGCGGCCCTAGGCGATACGAACACGGTGCTAGCGGCCGCGCTTACCTCGGCTAAGATGCTGATACCTTTCGCCCATATTGAGGCCGGGCTCCGGAGCTGGGACAGGACGATGCCCGAGGAGATTAATAGGGTTGTGGCGGACTCTGTGGCTGAACTACTCCTCGCCCCCACCAAGTTAGCAACCATTAACTTACTCCATGAAGGCAGGCCAGTCAGCAAGATACGAATTACCGGGAATACTATAGTGGATGTCGTCCTGAAGTACAAAAATGTGGCTAAGGCCCGGGCCGGGGAACTACTCGAGCAGCTCGGTATCGAGCCAGAAGACTACCTTCTCCTCACAGTTCACAGAGCTGAGAACACCGACGACCCGAAGAGGCTGACCTCCATCATATCAGCCATAAAGAAACTGTCGAGAGATTACCGAGTTGTCTTCCCGGCACACCCAAGAACCGTTAAGCGGATGAAGGAATATGGTATCCTAGAGGCGGTGAAGGATGCGGAGAACATTATAATGACGCCGCCGGTAGGTTACTTCGAGTTCCTTGGCCTCCTAATCAACTCCCTACTTGTCCTCACCGACAGCGGAGGTGTTCAGGAGGAGGCCTTTACGCTGGGTATCCCGACAGTTACCCTCAGATACAACACAGAGAGGCCCGAGACCGTGCTTTTCGGGGGTAACGTCCTAGCTGGTCCAGAGGAAAAGAGGATAATCGAGCTTGCCCGCAGAATGATAACTCAAAGAGATGACATAAAGAAGAGGACCTCATCACTACCGAACCCGCTCGGGGATGGCAGGGCTGGGCACAGGATAGCATCTGAAATAAAGGAAGCTATTGAGGGCGACGAATTAAGGATTAGGTGGGTAGACACGCGGGACGACCCATTCGTAACCTACGCCATCATAGGGCGATGGGGGCTGAGGGAGGCTCTTTCCGCAACTAATACAGAGGTCACGGCTATGTATGATGAGCAAGGTGTTGCGACATCAGACATGGAGTCATGCGCATCAGCAGTCATCAGGGCCCCGATCTCTAAGCTAAGGGAGTTCCTGCGGGGTATCGTCAACCATGGTGAAGGTTCTCCTAATACCCAGCAGTGACTACCTCGGCCACCCATTTCCCCAGAGGCATAACCACATCTTTGAGAGGCTACACGGAAGAGGTGTAGAGGTGCACGTCGCGAGGTTCGTCCTCTACCGATCACCGAGGCTGGAGACTAGGTGTGTCATACATAACATAGATGATACGCCTCCTACACAGGGGCTTGCCTACTACTACTTGACCTCAGCACCACGTCATGTAAAACGACTGCTCAAGGTGGTTCTCACGGAAGGTATCGAGTTAATAGTGGCTGGTAACCTGCTACCGCCAAAGCTCCTCAAGGATATCCTTAGGCTCATATCCCCTAAGATACCAATGATTTTTGACCTGCAGGACTATTACCCGATGTCAGCAGCTGGTTACGTGGGTAAACCCGGTTCTGTTGCGTCGACCCTAGCTCTAGGGATCTTCGAGAGGATCACACGTGACCTCATAAGGTCATCAAGTGCCGTGGTCACACCCGGCACGGCCTTAGAGATCTATGCCAGGTCTGTGGGTGCGAGGAAAACGAGGATCGTCCCTAACGGGATTGGTGAGGTATTCCTTACCGAACATAACGGGAGAGAAGTGAGGGAAGCCCTAGGTTTCTCAGATGACGAAATTGTTGTGGGTTACTTGGGGAGTGTCGAGTTCTGGCTGGATATGGAGCCACTGATCGCTGCTGTCTCTAAAGTAAGGTCTTTGGGGGTGCCTGTGAAGCTGCTAATAATCGGAGGAGGATTAAGGACGGGTTACTCGATTAAGGTTAAGCGTCTCCTTATGAAGTACCGCGTCCAGGACGTGACCACGTGGTTGGGCTTCATAAGGTATGAGGACGTCCCAAAGTATATGGCAGCGATGGATGTGGGGACGATACCCTTCGATGTCAGTAATTTGACTGCGTATTATGCTGCCCCCAATAAGCTCTGGGAGTACCTCTCGCAGGGAGCTGAGGTGATATCCTCGCCTATACCCGAGGCAGTGTACTACAGAAGATATGTCTACATAGCGGAAACACCAGACGAATGGGCCAGTGCAATTCTAAGGATATACAAGGGTGAACGGAGAGCGGGATCGAGGAGGGATGAGATAAAGAAGCTAATTCGTGAGAGGACATGGGTAAGGTCTGCATCACTGTATAGGAGGGTCATCGAGGAGGTACTCCAGAGTGCCGCCTAATAGCGACATTATAGCTAGGAGGGCGTTCGCCTGTTTGATCGCTGCCCCTGCCACAACTGCGCTAGCCATAGTCACCATACGCGCCCTTGCCCAAGAGGGGTCACTAGTTAGGGGCTACCCAACTGACATAGTTTTCATCTACTCTGTCCCAGCGTTACTGCTCACAGCATTCGCTATCGTGGCAATATATTTTGCTGAGAGAAGCAATGTGCGTACGCCAGCACTAATTGTGGGCTATTTTCTTGTGGTTGCGTTACTGAGGCTCACGGTAATATTCTTCACTCCCGGGCCCTGGTATGTTGAAGAATATTGGAGAGTTGGAAGAAGCTACTCGATAGTGCGGACGTCACACCTCGAACTAGTGGGGCTCAACGCAGAGAACCCTGCCCCATTTATCTTTATGGGTCAATTCATGGTTCTAGCAGGTGCGCACTCACCGAGTGTGTCGAAGGTATTCGACATTATCGAGATATTCGTTGTCGCTGCGCTCATATTGTCCGCCGTTAAGTCCCTCTCGAGCCGCTACCCCGTAACTACCTCCCTCATGTACTGGTCACTCATTTTCTTGCCCCTCGGCCACTTCTCGAGGCAGGACTATGCATTCATACTTTACCTCGGAATAATGATGGTTGTCGTGACGACTCTCTCACAGCGCCTAATGATTAGGGAGGTCACTCCTTTCCTTGTACTCGCAGGCGGGGCCCTAGTGCTCTCTCACCCCGGCACACCGTTGATAGTTGCAGCGAACATCATTGCCCTAGGCTTTGCATCAATGATTCTGCCGAAGTTCTTTCCGAAAGCCTCAGAGCGCGCTGGTGAGGAATACGGAGCGTTCAAGGGCCTGACCTACGTTGCAGTAATTATGGTGGTGGCGTGGTCTCTTTGGCACATAGTCCTAGGAATGAATAAATACAATATACTCTTCGTCCTTAAAGACTCGCTGATCAATGCCGTAGTGTCGCTGACTAGGTACGGCATATCAGGTGAGACAATAGTGGCTTCAAGACAGATCGTGAGCGTTAACCCGCTCTACGCAGCGATGCTTAACACTAAGCAGTTAACGATAATAGCCTCCGTTGCAGCGTCATTAGCCCTCCTCGCAATAACGCTCGTTAAGATCGCTAAGAGGGAGTGGGGTGAGCGCGTAGCTCTCCTTGGAGCGATCCACTTAACTAATATAGTGCTGGCTCTCCTGATAGCTTTCTCAGGCCATGTTCCACTGAGAGGTACGCTCACGATGTCCTTCACACTGATCCTTTTCATCGCGGCGATGAGGGAAGTGAGTAAGTCAAGTAAGGTGGGAAAGGTGGGTGTTTCAATTACGTCTGCTTTCCTTATTTCGCTTCTCTTTATCGCCCCCTTACTCACTTACGGGGCGTTCCCGATAACGTACTCTCCGACATCGGAGATAGGAATGGACGTCGTTTTCATAACTACCACATCTAATCTGATAACACCTTACGTTGTCGAGTACAATGGGCCGGTGATAGGGTATTTCTACGGACTCGGCGACCTCCCGGAGTACATATCCCCGAATAACGCCTACATTGATAGGATACTGAATCATCAATACCCCCTACTACTCTATACCCACAGACTCATCTACCGCGATAATTTCTTCATATATAACATGACGGGCACAGAGTACTCTGTCTCGTCATATAAAGAGCTAGAAAACATAGTCTCCGACAATGTTGAGGCCAAGACCATTAGCGTGGTCTATAGCGACACCAGCGGAAACTTTGCTACCTACTCAGGGGGTGGTGGGTGATTGAGGGTAGCCTATGTGACGATGGGCGACTCCGTGTTAAGAGGTGGTGTGAAGCTGTTCATTGAGCTTGGTAAGAGGGTTGCTAGAAAGGTCGGCTGGGAAGTCACTATATTCATGCTCGGTACCAAGGCAGGTGCTCACCCAGAGCGAGAATACCAAGAATTATATGGGAGGACGCCGGATGACGACGGCATAAGTATTACGCACGTCGGGGGCGCAATAGTCCCCGGAGGACTCACCGAAGGAATAAAGGCGCTGGATCTGCCTACAGCCCTCAGTAAGGTTGGCATTAATAAGGCCCTAGTCATGGAGGTGTTCCACACAATAGCGATTAAATACGACG
>WAOK01000083.1 GCA_015521325.1 Desulfurococcales archaeon
CCTCGCCCGAGACATCGTAGGGCACTAGCTCGCTCGGGGGCTCCTCACCGATCACCCTATAGATCCTTCCCCACCCCTCCCTCTCCTCCCGCAGGGACTCCCCTATGATTCCCTCAGCCCCCGCCCTCAGGGCGTCGGCGGCGACGGCGACGTGCTCGTCCTCAAGCCCTGGCATGAGGGGCTGGACCCTCGCCACGACCGGGACGCCGTGCTGCTTAAGCACCTCAATGACCTCGAGCCTCGTCGTTGTCGACGGGGCCCCGGGCTCGAGCACCTTGGCTGTCTCGTCTATGAATGCCGCGCTGACCTGCACGAGTATGAGGCCCTCCTCAGCGAGCCTCGAAGCCAGCCCGAGCCAGGGCTCCTCAACGATGAGGGCTGTCTTTGTGTTGATGACTATCGGCACCCCGTACCTTAGGGCCGTCTTCATCACCCTCAGGGTTAGGCGGTGCCTTGCCTCGAGGGGCTGGAGTGGGTCCGCTAGCGTGCTCACCCTGAAGAAGGGCTTGGGTAGCGGTGCCCTGCCCAGCTTATGCGCCAGCGCCTCGAAGGCCCGCACGTGCTCTGGCTGGGGTCCGGCTGTGTGGCCCCAGTACCAGCGGGCGTAGCAGTACATGCACCCGACCGGGCACCTGCTGTACGGCTCGACCTTCAGTACGGAGTAGCAGAGGGAGCTGACGTAGTTGCTGGGCTTTATAGCGAACCACGTCCAGTCCATTACTCCACCCTCTCGAGGAGCGCGTAGAAGAAACCTATCGTGCCGTGCCTATGGGGCCAGGCCCTCATAGTGCCGGGGAGTATGGGTGAGGGGTCGTACGGGCTCTCGAGGGGTATCAGGCGGAATCCCTTGTTCTTTTTTAGGAATTTCGCCACAACCTCCTCGTCCTCTTCTGGTAGGAGGGAGCATGTGGTGTAGAGCACCCTGCCACCGGGCTTAACGAGTTTCGCCGCCGCCACCAGGAGCTCGTATTGGAGCTGCGCCAGCTTCGGCACCTCCGCCTCGAACATCCTCCACCTCAGGTCGGGGTTCTTAGGGAGTGTGCCGTCGGAGGTACACGGCGGGTCAACGAGGACCTTGTCCGCCACACCCTTGCCGAGTCTTCTGGGGGCTGTCCTCCCGTCCGCTTTATGGATCCTCACGATCTTGATGCCGGCACGCCGCAGGAGCTCCCTCATCCTCCTTATTCTCGCGTCGTCGATGTCGAAGGCGTGGATCACGCCCTTGTTCCTCATGAGCTCCCCCATGTGCTCTGTCTTTCCTCCCGGGGCCGCGCATAGGTCGACCACGAACTCGCCGGGCCTCGGGTCGAGGATTATTGAGGCGAGGGCCGCTGACTCCTCCTGAATAACTATTTTCCCTTCCCAGAATATCCTCGAGCGGTCGAAGTTGTAGGGGCCCTCAAACCTTATGACCGTCGGCACTACCTTCGAGACTATCGGCTCCTTCCCCTCACGCCTTAAGGCCTGCAGCACCTCCTCGACGCTCGCCTTCAGTGTGTTGACCCTCACACTGATCAGGGGCTTCCGCCTCAGCGCCTCGAAGAGCTCCTCGGCCTCATCACCGAGTAGCTCCCTCATCCTCCTCACGTACCATGCGGGGAGGAGGTAGCGGTACTCGAACTCCTCGTCCTCGGTGGTGGGGGCGTACTCCATTCCCTTGAGCTCGTCCCAGGCGTCGAAGAACCACATGCCTATGAATGGGTGGGAGTTCTTCGATAGCCAGGAACTGGTCCGCCTCCTCGCCTCTATCTCCGGCACGACCTTCACCCTGTCCCTGGCGAGGGTCAGTACGTGGGCGGTGACCCTCAGCGCTGCCCTCAGTCTGGCGTCGAGGAGGTAGGGGCTTCTAACCCCTGTAAGCCTCTGGATTATCCTGTCGAGTATGCCGAGCCTCAGCATTATGTCGTAGAAGACGGCCGTGAGCGGGGGGTCGTCCCTCGTCCCGAGTATGCCGTACTTCCGGAACACGTCCCTCTTAGCCTGCTGCACAGGCTTCACTGCCTCAGACCTCAGCACCGCCTCAACGAGGGCGGCGAACTCCCTCCACCCCATCACGTAAGGCTCCTTCCTCCTCGGCATCGCCCGCACCTGGGTTCGCTAGGCCTTAACCCCCTAAAATCTGTGGGCGCGCCACGCTTAAGGCGCCCCACACAATACTGTTAGGGTGTCCCAGATAGCCTTAACGAGGTCATGGCCTTCATCACTGCCTGAGGAGGTGGCGGGGCTAGCCTCAATGATAAGCCTAGGCGAGGGCGGGACCCCCCTCATAGAGGCCCCGAGGCTGGCGAGGAGGGTCGGGGTCGCTAAGGTCTTGATGAAGATGGAGAACAGGAACCCGAGCGGGACGTTCATAGATAGGGGCACAGTCTATGCGGTGGCGGCGGCGAAGGCAGCTGGCTGTGGCTGGGTCACCGCCGCTGCCGGTGGGGACGCCGCCGTCTCCATAGCCGCTTACTGCGCCCGTGCCGGGCTAGGGCTGACGATATACGTGCCGAAGTGGGCCAATGAGACCAGCGTCGCGCAGGCGAGGCTTATGGGGGCGAGGGTCGTCTACACGCAGTCATGGGAGGAGGCGGTGAGGAAGGTATCCGGCTCGGTATGCGGCCTCGTACCCAGCACGGGCTACTTCCTCCTAGGGTACGCCAGCATAGCTGAGGAGGTCGCGCCCATAATCGATGAAGTGGATCATATCGTCGTGCCTACCTCGAACGGAGGCCTCGCCGCAGCGATCTATGAGGGCCTGAGGCGAGCCGGATCTAGGGTTCCGGCCATCCACATAGTGCAGGACTCTAGGTGCCCCATCATAGCCTCCGAGATCCTCGGCTACCCTGTGAAGGAGTCGGGTGATGAGGGGGAGACGGGGGTGTGCTACCCGGTCATGGGTAGGGCGGCCGTGGAGGCCGTAAGGGGCAGCGGCGGCTCGGCAGCGATCGTGGACGATGAGGCGATAAATGATGCCGCCTCGATACTCGCTTCCTCGGAGGGTGTGGTGGCGGGGAGGGCATCAGCGGTTGCTGTGGCCGGTCTCTCGGCCCTCGTGGCTAGGGGCGTGATCGGTGAGGGCGAGACAGTGCTCCTCATAGTGACCGGCTCCGCGCCCACCTACTTAGAGACGATCCCGATAGTCGTGAGGGCCTCCCTCAGCAGGCGCTCCGTCTGCGACGAGGTATACGCTGTCCTGCGAAACGGCCCCAACCACGTCCGGGGCGTGTGGAACGTCCTCAGGCAGGTTGGGAGGAGGTGCTCAATAAGCTCGGTATCGGAGTGCGTTAAGAGGCTTGAGGCCGAAGGCAGGGTGAGGTGCTTTAGGGAAGGGAAAAAGAAGGTGTGCGTCGCGGTCAGCGAGTGAGGGCCTCCCTCACACCCTCAACTATCTCCTTAACCACCGCGTCCAGGAACTCCCTACCCCTCTCGGCGTCCGCCCTCCTCGGGTCGCCCGTGACGCCCTTGGCGAATAGCTCCTTCGTCGCCTCCCTGTCGTAGAACCTCACCCTAACCTTGGTGTAGGACGGGCCTTCCTCCGCCGACCCCATATCGACTAGGTCAGGCCTTATGGCGAGAACGGCGGCGGTCTCATCCTCGCCGGCGTGGCCTGGGGCGGTGAATAACCTCTCCCTAACCTCTTGGGCCACGTCGGCCCACCAATCAACGACCCCCACCTTCATGCCCGTCTCGAAAGCCACCCTCTTAGCCACTATGTGGAGGGCCTTCGTATTGCCTCCGTGCCCGTTAATTACTAGCGCGGCCCGGAAACCGTTCCTGGCGACCTCCTTCAGCACGGCCTCCACGTAAGCCATGAACGCGTCATAACCTACGTCTATCGTGCCCGGTAGGTGGGAGAGGGAGGTGCTGACGCCGTAGGGTATGGTCGGCATGATCACCGCCCCCTCGCCGAGGGTCTCAGCAACCCTGGCGGCTAGGTACTCGGGTATGATGTAGTCCGTGCCCAGGGGTAGGTGATTACCGTGCCTCTCGACAGTGCCGACGGGGAGGATCGCCACATCCTTCTTGATCCCCTCGAACGCCTTGCCCGTGAGCTCACCCCAGTGCGCGGGCACCCGTGGCCACCGTTAGATCGGTGGCGGCGAGGTTTTACGTTATCTATCTAGTAAGGGATCGCCCACGACGGTATCGTTTAGGAGCAGGGCGAGCTCCTCGGCCAGGAACTTCCCGTTGACCTCAACAATCTCGAGCCCGGTGTCCTCAAGAATCCTCTCGAGGTCGTCCTCCCCCACCAACTCTATGCTGAGCCCGACGTCATCTCCTGTAACTGTTATTGCGAGCCTTACGATTGCGGGGCTCTCGCCGCAGGGGCCCCTCAGCCTCGCAGCGAAGACGGCAGTTGATGCCCGGCTAACGTACCTCACGAGGTCGTTGCTTAGGGCGGTGACCCACCACTTCTTGGGGTCACTGCATCCGGGGTCGGGGCGGTTCGACGTGATCACCCCTAGTGTGTTGGCTGGGTTGCTTTTGAATAACGGGTATTTAGATTGCTTAAGTAAAGGAAAAACGGTGTGGGTTCCTTCACTCTCTCGTGTACGGCACTCCTAGGTACTTCGGCGGCCTGGCGCCCCTCGACATTATGACTAGCGCTATTATGATCACTATGTATGGTAGCATTAGCATGAAGTACACCATCTCCGGGTGCCCCATCTTCTGCAGCGGGTCCTGGAGGGTCACCGAGATCGACCAGGTCATTCCGTAGATGAGCGCGCCCGCCCAAGCCTTCATCGGGTCCCATTTCCCGAAGTATACCAGGCCCACGGCTATGAATCCTAGTCCGAACGTGAGGTTCTCGAAGAACAGCCCCGTTATCTCTAGGCAGAGCGCCGCGCCCGCTAGCCCTGCTAGGGCGGAGCCGAACCATATGGTCAGGTGCTTCACTAGGAACACGTTCACGCCCATGGTGTCCGCTGCCTTCGGGTTCTCGCCCACGGCCCTCACGCTGATGCCTATGCTTGACTTGTAGAGGAGGTACCACAGCACGGGTATCAGTATGTACGTCAGGTACACAGTCGGGTACTGGTCGAACAGCGCCTGCCCTATTATCGGTATGTTCACCAGTCCCGGCACGGGTATCTGGGGCGGTTTCTGGATCGTGACGTATTCCTTACCGTAGAGTGTCTTGTAGATGAAGTCCGAGAGGCCGAAGCCGAGGAAGTAGATACCCATACCCGCTATCACCTGGTTGAGGCGGAGGGTAACCGACATGAAGGAGAACAGCATGCCGAAGATCACGCCTATGGCGAGCCCGGCGAGGTACCCGAGTAGCAGGTCGCCGGTGACGTACGTCATGTGGAACGCCGCTATGGCACCCATCAGCATTATGCCCTCAACACCCAGGTTTATCGTGCCTGACCTCTCGCTGTACACCTCACCGACTGAGGCAAGCGCCAGCGGGGTGGCCATGGCGATGCCGAGGTTTATGACCGAGGCTATGACGTCCCACATCCCTTACTCACCCCCCACCCGTATCACCCTTATCCTGTAGAGGATCAGTACCTCCGCAAGGAGGACGAAGATGTAGATCATTCCCTCAAGGGCCTTCGAGAACGTGTATGTCAGGCCTGTAGCTGCCTGCAGGTACGTCATCCCGTTGTAGATCACGCCGAACATGAATGCCGAGAATATCACACCTATGGGGTGGTTCTTTCCGACCAGGGCAACGATGATGGCTGTGTAGCCCAGCCCTACCGCTATGCCCTCGTAGAGGAACTTGAACACGCCGAGGACCTCCCCCGCACCTGCTAGCCCCGCCAGGCCCCCGCTGAGGGCCATCGAGAGGAGGAAGAATGTCCTCACCTTGTACCCGGCGTAGGTGGCGACTGCGGGGTTCTGGCCGGCGACCCTCAGCTTGAAGCCTGTGTTCGTGTGGAATAGGAGGTAGTACGACGCTATTGCCGCGAGTATGGCTATGAGGAACCCTATGTGGAGCCTGGTACCGGGTATCAGCGGCGGGTACACAGCCTCTAACGGCGGGGACATGGGCCACTGCTGGGCAGTCGGCGATTTCAGCGGACCCCTGAGGAGCCACTGAAGGATCCTTAGGGCTAGCCAGTTCATGATCACGGTAGTGACTATCTCGTTAACACCCATGAACGCCTTGAGGGCCCCTGCGAAGGTGGCCCACGCGGCGCCGACTATGATCGCCATTATCACCGCCGTTGTCACGCTGATCGGTGCCGGGACAACGTACTGGAGGGCTAGGGTCACCCAGGTAGCCGCTATCGCGCCCATGATATACTGGCCCTCGGCACCGATGTTAAGCACCCCGGCCCTGTTAGAGAACGCTATGCCAACGCCCATCAGGAGGAATGGGGTCATTCGGAGGAGCGTGTCCGTGAGGCCGCCGGGCGATCCCAGGGCACCGGTGACGAACGCTGTGTACCCTGCTATGGGGTCGACGCCTGCCCAGAGCATCATGAACGCGCCGACGAGGAAGGCCAGGCCCAGGGCGGCCAGCGGTATGAGTATGGCCGCCGCCTTACCTACCTCCCTCTCCTCGAACTTCAGCATTATTGCCATATCTTGGCCACCTCCTCCTCGGGCATTCTCTTGGCGCCGGCCATCATGAGGCCGATCTCCTCTATGCTGAGCTCCCCGGGCCTGAAGGCCCCGACTATCTCGCCCTCGTACATGACCATCACCTTATCGCTTAGGGACAGGACCTCGGAGAGGTCGCTCGATATGAGGAGGACCCCCGAGCCCTCGGTCCTCGCCTTCACGAGGGTCTCCCTGACGAACTCGGTCGCCGCGACGTCCAGGCCTGCGGTGGGTTCCTCGGCTATTATGAGCTTTGAGCCCCTCTCGAGCTCTCTTGCCACCATTACCTTCTGGAGGTTGCCTCCGCTTAGCTTCCCGGCGGGGTACTCGGGGTAGGGCGGGTATATCCTGTATTTCGCGATGACTTTCTTGGCGTAGTTTATGATCCCTTCCCTGTTGAGGGCCCTCATGCCGAGGGCAGGTGTCAGCACGGGTACCGGGACGCTGAAGGGCTCCTTATCGACCTCCTCGAGTATGAGGTTCTCCGCTACTGTGAAGGTCGGTAGCGCGCCGTAGACAAGCCTCTCCTCGGGTATGAGGGCTATTCCCCTCCTTATGCGCTCGGATATCGGCGCCTTCGTTATGTCCTCGCCTTCGTAGATTATCCTACCCTCCTCCACCTTCCTCAGTCCATACAGCGCCTCCGCAAGCTCTTTCTGCCCGTTCCCGGCAACGGCCGCTACCCCGACTATCTCGCCCTCCCTTATCCTGAAGCTGACCCCCTTGACGGCGAGGAGCCCCTTATCACCCATTACCTTCAGTCCATGCACCTCCAGCAGCACTCTCCCGGGCTCCCTCGGCGGCTTATGTATCTCGAGGAAGACCTCCCTACCGACCATGAGCTTCGCGAGGAGCCTCGGGTTCGCCTGCTCCCTCATCAGCCTCCCAACGACCTTACCCCTCCTAAGGACGACGATCCTGTCAGCTATCTCCATTACCTCGTTCAGCTTGTGCGAGATGAAGACGACGCCGAGGCCCCTGGCGACGAGCTTCCTTATGGTGGCGAAGAGCTCCTTCGTGTCCTGGGGCGTTAGCACCGAGGTCGGCTCGTCCAGGATGAGTACCTTGACCTTGCGGAAGAGCGCTTTAAGGATCTCGACCTTCTGCTTCTCACCCGCGCTCAGTTGCCAGATGTAGGCCCACGGGTTTATCTTGAACCCGACGCCCTTGGCTACCTCCGTTATGTCCTCAGCGGCCTTCTTGAGGTCCGGGAAGGTTCCGTACTTCCTCAGCCCGAGTATGACGTTCTCAACGACGGTCATGTCCTCTACGAGGGTGAAGTGCTGGTGGACCATGCCTATGCCGTGCGCTATCGCGTCTCTGGGTGAGCGGAACCTCACTCTCTTACCCTCTACGTATATCTCCCCCTCATCCGGTTGGTAGAGTCCGTAGAGGATGTTCATGAGGGTCGTCTTACCCGCGCCGTTCTCGCCGAGGAGGGCGAGGACCTCCCCTCTCCTTATCTCGAGGTCTATGTGGTCGTTGGCGACGACGCCGGGGAACCTCTTGACGATGCCCTTCATTAAAACAATGACGTCTCCCTTCCCGTCCCCGTTCTCTTCTCCCACACCGATCACCCGCTACTTCTGGCTCGGGTTATGTGGCGTAATTTTTCGGGTTTTGGTTTGGGGAGAAAAAGTTGGGTGCGGTGATTACGACTCGGGCGTGAACCCGGTCTCGACCTCTCCATTCAGGACCTTCTGCTCAACGTTCTTGACGTCGTTGAAGAGGTCGTCAGGTATGAGGCCCTTGTTGTAGACGAGCTCGAGGCCTCCGTTGTTCATGCTTAGCCAGTAGATCTTCCCGCCCTGTGACTGGAGGACGCCGTTCACGTAGTCGTTGTAGAACTCCTCGAAGACGGCCTCCCAGTGCCATACCTCAAACAGAACTGTGCCGTCGGGGTAGACCTCCGGGTGGTAGGTGCCGGACATCATCGCGTAGACACCGGCCTCCTTAGCGGCGGAGATGGCGCCGAGCTGGCAGCCGTTACCCATCGCCTTGACCACGTCCACGTTGTACTGCTCGATGAGGGCCGTCGTAGCGAGCTTTGACTTAGTGACGTCGTGGAAGTCGCCTATGTACGTCACGTGCAGTGTCTCGTTATCGTCGTAGCCGGCGTACCTGATGCCGTGCCTCATGCCGACCTCACAGCGGGTCAGCTCAGCAACCGCCATGCCGCCGACGAAGGCAACGCTCTTGCTCTCAGACAGCTTAATCGCTAGGTAACCAGCGACGAAGCAGGACTGGTCGGTCCTCACATCCGCGACCGATACCTGAGGCCCCACGTAGTCGGGGGACCCGGCTACGGCGAGGAAGTACACGTCATCGTACTCCTTGGCGAGCTTGGCCATGGGCTCGCCGAACTGGAAGCCAAGACCGACTATGAGCTTGTAGCCCTGCTGGATATAGGACCTTATCTGGGACTCGATCTGGGCGGGGTCATAGACACCCTGCACCCAAGCGATCTCGACGTCCGGGTGCTTGCCCTGGAAAGCCATCATGCCCCTATAGCCCGCCTCGTTCCAGGCAGTGTCGGTTACGCTGCCCGGGAATATGAACGCCATCTTAACCCTCTCAGGCGCCTGAGTAGTGGTTGTTCCAGTAACGCCGCCCCCGGGCCTCTGCATGAAGTAGTACGCCAGCCCACCTATTATGATGATAATTATTATCGCTGCAATAGCAATTTTAGCAGAAGATGATAAAGCCATGAACTCACCACGTAATATTAATCGTAAAATGCATAAATAATAAAAACTTAACATACATAGATATATTGTTATCCATAAACTGCCTAATAGTTACGGATATATAACCATAGTTATATTAATCGAATAGATCAAGTAGCATAGTTAGCCTTAATTGCTAGTAAATATTACGTAGTTGTGCATATGAATTACCTTGTTTATTTCGGGAATTCTATTTGCATATCTCTGTTCTGATTCGTTTATTAGTGTCGCAGTGATTACTGGTTGGGTGTTTGACACGTGTCAAATATGGGTCTGGCGGAAAAGATCCGTGTGTTCAAGGAGTTACTGAAGAAGATCCATGAAGGAGAGGACGTGAACAAGCTCAAGAAGGAGTTCGCTGATGTTCTGAAGCAGGTTAACCCTGTAGAGATACCGATCATTGAGCAGGAGCTGATTAAGGAAGGGTTCCGGGTCAATGACGTCATAGCGCTGTGCGACCTCCACCTCGAGCTCTTCCGTGACTTCCTCGTGGGCAAGGAGCTGAGGGGTGTGCCGAGGGGTCACCCGCTCGACATACTGATCCGTGAGAACGACCTCATAATGAAGCTCTCCGAGGTTCTCTCTCTCCACGCAGGTGCATTAAGGAACGCTGACACGCCGGATAGGGTGCGTGAGGCCCTTGAGGGCCTGAGGAAGACCCTCGCCGATGTTAAGGGTACTAGGGTTCACTACAGGAAGCTCCAGATGACGATCTTCCCGTACCTCGAGAGGAGGGGCATATACGCCGTGCCGAGGGTGCTCTGGGGGAAGGAGGACGAGATAATTCAGGCGACGAGGAAGCTCCTTAAGAGGGTTGAGGAGGCATCACCCGATTCCCTAACACCGGAGGCCAGGGAGGAGATAGCTAAGGCCGCCGAGGACCTCTCGAAGAAGCTCGCCGACCAGGTGTTCAGGGAGAACAAGATCCTGTACCCGAGCCTGTGGGCTTTGCTGACCGAGGGGGAGTGGGCGGCGATAAAGGAGATAGGGGATGACATAGGCCACCTCGTCGACCCAGGCGCTGAGTGGGTGCCTAAGGCGAAGCCGGTCATGCCTTACGAGATAACACCGGAGGTGACGCCTGAGCTCATGAAGTCCCTCCCGCCCGAGCTCCGGATGATGGTGGGGGACAAGATAGAGCCGGACAGGTACGAGATAAGGGGTGAGGGAGACATAGAGCTCCCGACAGGTTTCCTAAGGCCTGAGGAGGTCGACGCGCTGTTTAGGGCGTTGCCCCTCGAGGTCACTTACGCAAACATGGATGACAGGATCAGGTTCTTCAGCCAGTCATTCCTCCATAAGGGGTTCGTGAGGACGAAGACGATCGTTGGGAGGAGGCTGGAGTACTGCCACCCACCGAGGCTGGAGTACTACGTCAAGCACGTAGTTAAGCAGCTGAAGGAGGGGAAGCACCCGTACAGGGAGTTCTGGACGAGGATGGGCGGGAGGATCATAAGGGTGCTCATAGTGCCCGTGAGGGACAGGGAAGGGAAGCAGATAGGTACGCTCGAGGTTGTCGAGGACCTGACGGAGGTCGTGAACAACCCGGAGGCGGTAAAGAAGAAGATAATGGTGCTCTGACATGAAGACACCTTACGAACTAGCCTACAGATACGTCATACCCTACATACAGAGGAGGCTCGTCCAGGCCCTCAAGGAGAGGGGCCTGACCAACACCGAGA
>WAOK01000084.1 GCA_015521325.1 Desulfurococcales archaeon
ACCTTACGCAGTCAGCCAGCAGCATCTCGTCAGAGCTCCGGAAAGTAGGGCAGGGACTGGACACGGCCAACAACAGGCTCGAGGAAGTACTCAACGGGATCAAGGCACTGAGCGAGGGCCAGTCAGACATATCCAAGAACCTGGCAGCGGTCTATGCCGCCATAGCACTATCGCTCCTCACACTCGTGGTTGGGGCGGTCGTGCTGAGGAGGTGTAGGTAGGGAAAGGAACTCGTTACCTGGTTTTAATTATGAAATCCCGGAAAAGTTCCCTAAACCTCTCCTTACTTATTAGGGGCCTGCCGCCCTCATCGACTCTCTTCTTTGCCGGGGGCGTTGCTTGGTAGGCACCGATCCTGGCCGCTATCCTGTCCTCCAGCGTCGGCGTGTGGGTGTCTTGGTAGAACACACCTATCGGTATCCTGTCCTCGGTCGCCAGCGCTGTCGATACTGCCTTCAGCCTCTTCTCGAACGCCTCCTCGGGGCTGTGGACGATGGGGTCCCACCCCTCCTTCTCCACGTCCCTTACCCTCTCCCTGTAGTAGGCTGGTGTGTGTACCTTATCGTATGTCGCGCACGGTTGGAGGACCTCGACCAGCGCCGCTCCCCTGTGCTGTATCGCCCTCTTCAGCACCTCCTTTAGGTGGAGGCCGTTGAATGCGTAGCTCCTTGCCACGAATGTGTAGCCTGAGGCCAGCGCCACAGCCACTGGGTCGACCGGGTCCTGTATGTTGGGCTTCTCCATCCCCTTGCTCATTCCTCCCCTTGGTAGGGTCGGGGATGCCTGGCCCTTGGTCAGGCCGTAGACCCTGTTGTTGTGGAGCACAACCGTTATGTCGAGGTTCCTCCTCCCTAGGGCGACGAAGTGGGCCATCCCTATACCTAGGAGGTCGCCGTCCCCTCCGTGAACGATCACCGTTAGCTCGGGGTTAGCCACTTTTATACCGGTAGCGAACGCTATCGCCCTCCCGTGGAGGGTGTGGACGCCGTTTACTGCCACGAAGTGCGGTAGCTTGCCCGAGCACCCTATGCCCGACACTATCACGGTCCTCCCCGGGTCAAGGCCGAGCTCAGCGAACGCCCTATACACAGCCGCGACTATGCCGTAGTTACCGCACCCGGGGCACCAGTCCTGCCACACGGGGGTCCTGTACGCCATCGGGTCACGCGCCATACGTGAGCACCTCCTTACCCGTGTACCCCTTCACGAACCTGAGGACGGCGCGGAGTAATTCGCCCCTGTATATGGGCCTGCCCGTGTACTTCGCGACCCTGTTCACTATCCTCACACCGGCCCTCAACGCTATCAGGTCAGCTACCTGCACCTCATAGCTGTGCTCAACTGCCACGACCACCCCAGCCTCGCTAACGTACTGCCTCACGGCCTCGGCGGGGAGGGGGTGAAGCATCCTTAGGTGTAGGTAGGCGGCGCTGAAGCCGCCAGCCATGAGCTCCTCGACCACGTCCAGGGCTGGGCCCTTGACCGAGCCCCAGCCGACTAGGAGGACGTCGGGCGATGGGTCGCCGTAGTAGGTGAGCTTACGGTTCGTCGGCACCCCCTCCTCTATTAGCCCAAGCTTCGCCATCCTCTTGTCATACATCCGAACCCTGTTGACGGGGTCCTCGCATATGTGGCCGGCCTCGTCGTGCTCGTCCCCGGTGTACCACATCACGGCCCCGCCCCCGATGAAGGCCCTGGGCGAGATCGTGTGGCTCAGGTCGAACCTCTTATAGCCTTCCCCGCCCTCGACGACCTCGCCCCTGTCTATGCTTAAGGCGCCGGTGTCTGGTATTGGGAACGTCTTGAGGGAGTTAGCCAGGAACTTGTCGAGTAGGTGGATGACGGGGAGCTGGTACCTCTCAGCCAGGTTGAAGGCCCACACAGCGTCCTCTAAGGCCTCCTCGTGATCCCCTGACGAGATCACTATCCTTGGGAACTCGCCGTGACCTGCGTGGACGGCGAACATGAGGTCGCTCTGGGAGCCCCTCGTAGGTAGGCCGGTGCTGGGGCCTCCCCTCTGGTAGTACGTGATCACTACCGGTACCTCGTTATGGCCGGCCCATGAGAGGGCCTCAACCATCAGGCTGAAGCCGGGGCCCGATGTGGCTGTAGCCGCCCTCGCCCCCGTGAGCGCCGCCCCTATGACGGACGATATGGCGGATATCTCGTCCTCCGTCTGGAGGACGACCGCCCCCACCCATTCGCCGTCGACGGCTGAGTCCTCGTACCTCTCGAGGAGCAGGCTCTCGTCAGCAGCCGGGGTTATGGGGTAGTAGGCCTGATAGGAGAGACCGGCGACGAGCTTCCCCATAGCCACCGCGTCATTGCCGGATGCGACGACGACCTCCTCGAGGCCGAGCCTCGGCTCAGGTAGTTCCCTAACCCCCACGGCCTCCCGGATCTTGGGCGCGGCCGCCCTGACCACGGCCATGTTGTGCTTGACGAGCTCTTCCCTACCCCGGAACCTCTCCCTGAACGCCTCCTCAACGGCCTCCTCGCTGATTCCGTAAGCGGCGACAAAGCCCGCGACGAGTATGGCGCTGAGGTACCTGCTCGCCTGCGAGGGGAGGAGCCCGTGCTCCCTCGCCACCCCCGCGAGAACCTCCCTGTAGTCTATGCCCGCCGCCCTGACGCCCCTCCCGCGGAGGTACCTAACCACGTCCCCCACGGCCTCGCCGACGCCGAGCTCCCTCAGCCTCTCCCTCAGCCTCCGCTTGAGGCAGTCCTCCATGGACGGTATCTGGGTTAGGGTCACGCCCTCAGCCCCGGCGTCGTAGAGCAGGACGGCGTCGTCGGCTATGTCCTCGAAGTGGGTGAGGACTGTCTCGGCGTCCATCGCTAGGAGGGCGTGGACCGGGTAGTCCAGAGACCTCGGGATCCTCTCCCATGAGACGGTCATGTGGACGTAGCTGTGCCTTCCCTTGATGTTGGAGAAGTACTCCCTATCAGCCAGGACACCGTACCCGAGCCTCGCGAGTGCCCTGGCAAGGACCGTCATCGAGGTCTCGAGGCCGGCCCCCTGCGGCCCGCCGAGGACTAGCCTTAGCTCCACGGGCGATCACCTCAGTCCGCGGCAGGCGCTTCCTCGGCCGCTACCTCGTCGGAGAACGGCTCGTTGGGTAGGACGCTGTGGCCCCTGCTAAGGTGCTCGGCCACCTCGGCGTCGCTGTAGAGCCTCTCACCGCATGATGCGCAGTAGACGTACCCCACCTCCCCCAGCCTGTGCAGGAGCTCGTCGAGCGTGACCTTAGTGAAGTGGGGGCACTCTCCGGACTTATCGCTGTACTGGAGTGTGCCCAGCTTCTCGCAGTACACCACGCCCTTATGCACGTCGAGGGGCCTGGCATAAACGCAGTTAAAGCACAACATCTCACCAAGTAAGGAAGTGGGCCCGGCCCTTATCAGTGATTACCCCCACCATCACGTGAAAAACCCTAGAGGCCACATCTTCTGAGGGTTGACCAGAGAGAGCAGGATCTGGGCAGCCTCATCATTAACCCTGCTCAACCTCGTCACAAGGAGCTGGTACACGGTATAGACCGTCTCGGGCCCGACCCTCGCCAGCGAGTCCACGTAATCGATCGGTGCCGGTAGACCTGTGGACTCACTCAC
>WAOK01000085.1 GCA_015521325.1 Desulfurococcales archaeon
CCTGTGCCGCACCTCACCTCAACCTCGACAACTGCATAGGAGGCCTCTAGGGCACCCCTCTCCCACAGAACTTCATACGAGCCCCGTAGCATGGGCTTAGGCCCGGCTATGAGGTAGGACCGTGCACCAATAACGCCCTCCCTTAGGGCCTCCACCGCAGTGCCCACGAAGTCACAACCACCGTCCTCGCAGGCGGTGATCACCTCGGCACTATCTGGGAACAGCTCCCTCAAGGCGAGGGCCTCACCCGCCCTCCTCGAGGCTACTAAATAAGGCCCCCTATGGCCAGAGTAGGCGTAGGCGAGTCCCACTGCGGTGGCCGAACCCCCAGTGACCACAGCCGTCCCCGGCCCTAGCCTCAGCCCCCTGCCTGAGGGACCTATTAGCCTGAGCCTCTTACCGGGCCTCATAGTGCTGAGTGCTTTTGTGGTGCTGCCCACAGGCCTCACGAGAATGGCTACCTCGTTCATGTCCACGGGTATTAGGGTCATCGGCACAGCCTCCATGCCCGGGACCCACACCATCCCGAACTGAGGCGGCTCGGGCGAGAGGGGTGACTCTGTTGTTATGCGTAGGAGGTACAGCCCCCCCACACCAGAGACGTCCTTCACCCAACCGCCCACAGACACGACCCTGGGATGCTGGTGGCGAGGATGCTTCGTGACCCTATTAAGCCCTAGGAGCACACTCACCGATACTCACCCCCTTAAGAACACCTGCCTTCACAAAGTCCTCCAGCGTGAGCACGGCCCTCAGCCGCACCCCCACCCTCTCAAGCGCTTCAGTAGCTCCCGAGCACCTATCAACAGCCACAAGCGCTTCCCCTACCTCGGCACCAGCCCTCCGGAGCGCTTCCACCGCCTTAATGAGGGTTGATCCCGTGGTGGCGACATCATCTATTAGGAGTACTCTCAACCCCTTAACATCACCCTCAACAACCGACCTAGTGCCGTGCTCCTTCCTCCTAAGCCTCACGGCCGTGAAGGGCAGCCCGGCTAAGGCGGCTGCGTACGCTGCAAGAAGTGCCCCACCGAGTTCAGGCCCTGCTAAAGCGTCTGGGCCGGACGCCGTCGCCGCCTTAGCTACCTCCTCAGCAAGTTTCCTGTATGTTACTGGGTCGAGTGTTAGGTGCCGCAGGTCGATGTAGTATGTTGACCTGATCCCGGAGGATAGGACGAAATCGCCTAACTTCACGGCCCCTGCCCTTGCTAGGGCTTCCGCAAGGCCAGTCCGGTACCTCAAAAGCCCACTCAGTTGTCATTGATTGACCTAATAAGGTTGTTCCCGACAAGTTGAAGCACCCTATTAACCCCGGGGCTATCTCTAGTTCAGGCGCGTGCTATGGTAGTGGGGCTGGTTTACAGCATTAAGGACCTAGCAGGTTCCGGGATAGCCGAAGTAATCCGTGAGCAGGTTGATGTGGAGAGGGCGGAGGTTCCTGGCGCCCGCAGAGCCTGGGCGCTGCCGTCCCTTAACGCCGTGATGGCTGAGTACGAGGAGGACATAATCTACGTATCAGGCTTCGAGAGAGTCGTTAATGGTGTCGAGTACATCGTATACCTCTCGAGGCACTCATCGGTGGCGGGCGTCCCCTCCTTAACCACGCACCACACGGGCGTGCCCAGGAGGGAGGCCATCGCTGGGGGAAGGCCGCTGACTCTCTCGATCGCTAACCCGCCTGTGGCGTACACCCTCCTCATGAACCTCTTCCGTGAGGCTGAGAGGGCAGGTCTCGAGGGATTCGAAATAACTTATGAGGTCACGCACCACGGCCCGACGGACGTCTCAGTACCGCTGACGTTCATTGAGATCGGGTCTAGAGAGGAGCAGTGGGTGCGGAGGGATGCCCAAGAGGTCGTTGCTTCCGCCGTCATAGACCTTCTCCGAGAGGGGCTGAGGCCCTGCACTCCCTCCTCAGGGTTTGGAGGACCCCACTACGCAGGGCCGTTCACCCAGCGCTCAATTAAGTACGGTGAGTGTTTCGGGCACATAATCCCGAGGTACGCAATCAAGGAACTCCTCGGCGACGCCGAGGCACTGGCGAGTGTGGTCAGGCAGGCCCTCACACGCTCTTCTCCACCGCCAAAGAAGGCCGTGGTCCTGAAGAAGGTGCAGTCAAGAGTGAAGAGAGTGATTGCTGAGGTCGCTGAGTCCCTCGGTGTTGATTTAGTGATCGCTTAGTTAGCGCTTAGTTAGGGAGAGACAATTATAATAGCTCCGCCAACCCACCTAGCTAGGGTCTAATGAAAGCGGCCGTGATCAAGATAACAGGTAAGGTGTTTTCTTCGGAGGGTAGTGACAGGCTCCCCGGAGTCGTTTCCGAGATCAGGCAGGCCCTTGAGGAAGGGTACAGGCTGGCCATAGTTGTTGGTGGCGGCCCGATAGCTAGGCAGTACCAGGAGCTAGGGAAGAGGCTCAGGCTCAACAACGCTGTCCTCGACCTCCTAGGGATTGAGGTAACGAGGCTCAATGCCGCTCTAATGGCGTCAGCCATAGGGTGGGAGGCGAGCCTCCCGGTACCCCGGTCCTTCGAGGAGATCGTTAGGTGGTGGGCGAGAGGCTCGGTAGTCGTTACCGGCGGGCTCCAACCCGGTCAGTCCACCAACGCCGTTGCGGCCGAGATAGCTGAGCTCGTCGGTGCGGAGGTACTGGTTAACGCTACGAACGTCGACGGAGTCTACGATAAGGACCCCACTACTAACCCGGACGCGAGGCTCCTCCGGAGGCTGACAATAGATGAGCTCGAGAGGATACTTGCTGAGGCGCCTGCCGTGCCGGGGAGGTACGACCTGATGGATCCTGTGGCCCTCAAGATCGTTAAGAGGTCTAGGCTGAGGGTGGCGTTCGTGAATGTCTTCCGCCCCGGCTCAATAATAGCGGCTATACACGGCGATACCTCCGTGGGTTCGTGGCTCGTCTGGGAGTGAATGGTTTAATCTCCCTAAGCTCCATAGGTCTATGGCGGGGGTGCCCGAGCGGTCAAGGGGGCGGGCTTAAGACCCGCTGGCGTAGGCCGGCGTGGGTTCGAATCCCACCCCCCGCACCATGTTAAAGCAGTTTAGTAAAGTGCTGAACATCCTTCAAACCTATAATAGAAAATAATAGCCTCTCCCCAGAACATTATTACCGGGTCCCGGGATGCCGCTGGTCAGAGCCATAACATTGTTTACCAGCCCGAATACGACGAGGGAGGAGGTACTCGACATACTCAATGCTGTGAAAGCATACCTCCTAAAGAACGACGTAAGGGTTTGGACCTTCCGCGTCGCCTACCCACCGGGGCACAAGTGGTCATCGACCGAGTCTGTGTGCGATAAGCATATGGCGGTAGCTTATCACGCGGATGCCTGTTCCATCGACGTCAACGACCTCATAAAGTACCTCTCCGCCTGCCCCAAGGGCTACGCAGCCATAAAGCTCGACGACACAGGATGCATCGACAACGTAGTTAAGGCGGTGTTAGAGATCTCGAGGGCTAACCCGAGCTACGCTACCAGGGTCGGTTTCTCTATAGGGGGTTTCGTGGAGACCCCATACTTCCCCCTCGCCACATCCTTCCGCGAGGGCATAGGCGCGGCCTTCAGATTCACAGACATAACGTCCGGGAAGGAGCCGAGGGAGTGGATCGGTGAGGTAGCCAACTATGTCTCATCCCTCGGCGACCTCATAGAGAGGGCAGCTGAGGAAGCGGGTACCTCCTATCTGGGCCTCGACCTATCGCTCTCGCCGTGGATGGAGGAGAGCGTGGTCCCGACGATCGAGGCGGCGTCGGGTGTGCCCTTTCCTCTCCCCGGCTCAGCGTACGGCCTGAGAAGGGTTAACGAGGCCCTCGCTGAGGCTGGGGAGGCGAGCGGGCACAGGCTGATAGGGTTCAATGAGGTCATGCTCGCTGTTGGCGAGGACAGCGAGCTCATGAGGCTCTCGGAGGCAGGCACCCTGAGGCTCTCGCACCTGATATCTCTCCTGCCATACTGCTTAGTCGGTGTGGACATGGTTGTCGTCGATGACGATGAGGCCCTCATAAGGGGCATTATCATGGATACGGTCACCGCTCACAGGGTGAAGAACAGGGTTGTCGGGGTAAGGCTCATAGCGGTCGAGGGAGGGTACGCTGACCTTGACATGTTCGGGAGGGTTCCGAAGACCCTGCCATAAGCAAACTCTTTATTTAGTGGGGCCTCGCCTGCCTCAGGTAAGCCCGCAGGATGAGGTACATCTCGACGGCGTTCTTCATTCTCTTACCTATGTCCAGTGTCGCGCCACGATCGATTATATCGCTCAGCCTCTTTGACCTTATTCCCGAGGCTATGTTGCCTTCATGCTTACTCACTAACTCTGTCATGACCCGCGATGCGTAGAAGAGGTCCTGTCCCTCCTTGAGCAACGAGGTGACCGCCTCGACAACATCACTGTACTTCTTCATCAGTGCCTTCGCCCTCCTGCCGCCTATGGCGCCTATATCTACGCCGTGAACCTCCTTGAGCAACACGAAATTAATGACGGTTCTCACTTCCGGCGGCGGCTCCCCTGTGAGTATCTCTCGAAGTATGAGCGCTGCCGAGTACGTGTCGTTGAGGGGCCCTGGCCTCATGCCTGGGTAGAGGATGAGTGGGTCGGCATAATCTAGTGATGCCTCTGCGAGGTTCGTTGGGTCAGGCCTCGAGCCCGGCACGTGGAACCCGTGCACTTGGATTAACTGCTTGCCGTTGTTCTGCGTTATTATGAGCACGGTATTAGGTGAGAGCCATCCGTGCCATGAACCCAGTATGTGGGCATACGCCAGCGCACCAACCACGGCAGTGGCTATATCCTTGAAAGGCTCGCTGGCGATGCTGGCGCCCTTCCCCCTCACTTTCCTAAGGAGTTTCGTCAACGTCGTGATGGACTTACCAGGAAGCACTATCGTGGGTGGGGAGGACGCGTACTGCTCTTCATTCGGGTAGGGCATCTTGAGGGACATGAAGGCGGTGGTTCTCAGCACGTTTTCGTGGAAGTTGTAGAGTTCGTCGAGGATGTTCTCTAGGCCGGAGCGGGGGGTCGCAGCGGAGAACTCCCTCAGCCTATGGGCGAAGTCCTCCCTCATCACGTTCCTTAAGGCGACGTCATTGGTGATGGAGGATATTAGGTCGTTGAACGGGTGCCCACCGACTGCGTAGTTGATGCCGCTGGCTGTCCTTTCCCTCGGTACGAGGAGGATGACGTCCCTCTCACCGAACTTACCCTTCATTGCGTAGAAGAGTGGGTGCTCTAGCTCTTCCTCCGCTAGGACTGTGATGCCGTAGATCTTCTTGTTGATCCAGGCCCCCGGGTAGGCAGATTTCTTGACCTCGCTGAGCGCGTCCTTAAACGCCTTCGCCAGGTCTGGGGAAGTGTCCGGGCTTATCCTATATATGTAGCCGTCCCCTGCCAGGGTCTGTATGTGTTGGAGCGCGTCCTCGCCCAGGTACCACCTAGCCCCTACCCTGGCGGCGGCCCCCATCACGACCTCTGCCCCAGCGAGGAGGAGGTGGTAGGTGAAGTCAGCCCCCTGCACCCTGACGTAGTTGATTGAGTCATCGGAGAGCTTCTCCGACACCTCCCCGAGGTCCAGCCCTCTCACAGGGGTTATATCGACTAGCTCGCCGTCGAGCGTCAGCTTGGTGAGGAATACTATATCCTTCAGCTTCTCGCTGACCTCGTTGATCTTGCTGTACACCCTCAACCCGAGCACCCCTCAATCCCTTGAGGTAACCATTAACGTAGAGTAGCAGTAGTAAATAATGCTGTGGCAGGGTATCGAATACCGAGCGCGAAAAAAGCTCATACCTACCTTCAGGGGGCGCAACGTATTACCTCGCGCGTGCCTTAAGCCTAGCTTAAGTGTATGTCCGTGATTTTATTGTGGTGATACCCTGAGATGGTTGCCAAAAATTCTCCAACCCCCGGTAATCCCCGTAAGGGAGTTGTTCTCGACACCCCATCCAGAACAATAACAAGTAGGGTACCACATGATTTCAGCCTTGCCATAGATGAGGCGTCGGCATCGCTCGGCATGAGCAAGTCGGAGTTTATTAGGCGGGGCATAAGATCTGTCTACAAAGCCATTATGACCGCGTTGCAGGTCACGGCAGAGGACGTGGGCAACGTTCAGGTCGGTGTCCCTGTCGCTGAAGGCGTAGAGACGTTCTGACCGGGTCGATGTTTAAAACCCCTGCCATAGACTCATGTGGTGGTGGGCCCGTAGTTTAGCTTGGGAGAATGCGGGGTTCGGGTCCGTGCCCTCACGCGGCGAGAGACCCCGTGGTCCGGGGTTCAAATCCCCGCGGGCCCACCAAACCCCACCATGATGACATCTGCCGCTAATGATGGGTGATGCCAGAGAACTCCCGCCTGATACTTTCGCATTATTTCGGGCTGCTAGCTAATACTTTCGCTCATCTCTCCCTCTAGGTAACTCGTCTCTATAATTCCTTAAGTCACTCACCACCACCGCTTAATCGGTGGCCGTGATGAAGGTGGTAACATTCAAGATCGACGACGACCTCCTCAGGGAGCTGAACACCTACGTCAACCTCTCGGGGAGGTCAAGAAGTGAGGTAATACGTGCCGCCCTCCGCAAGTATCTTGCCGAGAAGAGGTCGGCGCCGAAAAAGAGGAGGGTTGAGGTCAGGTCGATCCTGGTCTACTGAGGTTATTTCTTAGCAAGCAGTTCCTCGACAGCCTCCTTTATCCTCTCAACACCCTTTTCGATCGCCTCCTCGGAGGTGGCGAAGGACAGCCTTATGAAGTCCTTACCGGCCTTGTCCGGGAACGCCGTGCCGGGCAGGGTCACGACGTACTTGTTGTAGAGGATGTGCTCGACGAACTCCTCCACACTCATCCCTGTCTCGTCAAGGACCTTCCTAACCCTCGGGAAGATGTAGAACGCTCCCTCGCTGGGCCATACCTCGAAGCCGGGGACCTCCCTAAGCTTCTTCGCTATCAGGTCCCTCCTCCTCCTGAAGAGGTCAACCATCCTCTTGACCGGCTCCCAGTCACCCCTGAGAGCTGCGACGGCGGCCTTCTGTGCGAATGAGACCGGGCATGACCAGATGTTGACGGCCAGCCTCGTTAGGTGCTTCGCTACCTCCCTCCTAATAACTAGGTAGCCGAGCCTCCACCCGGTCATAGAGAATGTCTTGCTGAAGCCGTTCACGTAGAGGACGTAGTCCCTCCAGTCCTCGAAGGTCATGAATGACTTGAAGCCGGGGCCGTAGACGAAGTTATCATATATTTCGTCGACGAGGACAGCGACCTTCTTCTCCCTAGCTATCCTCATTATCTCGTCTATCTGCTCCGGGAGGAAGAGTGCGCCGGTAGGGTTCTGTGGGTTGTTAACAACAATGACCTTAGTCTTCGGGGTTATCGCCTCCTCAATCTTCTCTATATCGAGGGCGAAGCCCCTCTCGGGGCCAAGGAACTTGATCGGGATGAACTTCGGCTTAGCGCCGAGGAACCTCGCCACCTCGGGATAAGCGGGGTATGAGGGCTCCGGCACAATTATCTCGTCGCCGGGGCCTAGATAAGCCGAGAGCGCCAGGAACACGGCGCCCTTACCGCCTGGGGTAACGATGACCTCCTCGGGCCTGACGTCCGAGCCGTACCTACCGTTAAGGTAGTCAGCTATGGCCTCCCTAAGCTCCGGTATCCCCGCCGTCTCAGTGTAGCCGGTGAAGCGCTCGTCAAGGGCCTTCTTCGCTGCCTCTATGATGTGGTCGAACGTGGGTATGTCGGGCTGCCCGACTCCGAAGCTTATGACGTCCTTTCCCTGTTTCTTCAGCTCGTTGGCCTTCGCGATGTAGATGAATGCCTGCTCGCCGAGTAACTCCTCGATTAGGGGCTTGTAGTTAAGTGAAGGAGTGGCCAGCTTTGCCCACCGTTCTATGCTTGAGGGATAGATAAAAATGCATTATTAATGCCATCGAATTTATTTAAAGCCCGGAGGCCTCACCTTAGTAACATCTTTATTAACAAGCGTCGGCGGGACCTCCCCCTTAGCAAACGCTATGAGGTTGTCCGCCACCAGCATCGCCATCGCCAGCCTTGTCTTATATGTTGCCGAACCTATGTGCGGGGCGAGCACGACGTTCTTGAGCGCCGTTATCGGGTGGTTCGGGTCGAGGGGTTCTGACTCATGCACGTCCAGGCCAGCAGCAGCTATCCATCCCTCCCTAAGCGCCTTCACGAGCGCCTCAGTGTCTATCACGGCACCCCTGGCTGTGTTGACGAGTATCGCGGTCTTCTTCATCTTCTTCAGGCGCTCCTCATTGATGAGGTGGTAGGTCTGCTTCGTTAAGGGTACGTGGATGCTCACGACGTCCGCCTCACTGAGGAGGGTGTCGAGGTCGACGTACTGGGCCCCGAGCTCCTTCTCCACCTCCTCCGGGAGCCTCTTGACGTCGTAGTAGAGTATCCTCATGTTGAAGCCCTTAGCCCTCCTCGCAACAGCCCTACCTATCCTGCCCATGCCTATGATGCCTATTGTCTTGCCGTAGATCTCGTACCCGAGCATCATCTTCGGGTGCCAGCCGGTCCTCTTCCTCCACCACTCACCCCACCGCACGAAGACGTCTGCCTCAACGATCCTCCTCGCAGCCGCCAGTATGAGGGCCCAGGTAAGGTCCGCCGTTGCCTCCGTCAGCACGCCGGGCGTGTTAGTCACGTATACTCCGTGCTTGGTCGCGCACTCGATGTCTATGTTGTCGTACCCGACCGCGTACTGGGCAATGATCCTCAGGTTCTTAGCCCTCTCAATCACCTCGCAGTCGATCTTGTCGGTTAGGAGCGTTACCGCCGCGTCGACCTCCGAGAGCTTCTCCAGGATCACCTCCCTCGGGGGCGGGGTGTACATGGGCCATACCTCGACGTCGTAGAACTCCTTGATCCTCTCAATGGCTTCATCGAACAGTTCTCTAGTGATGAATACCTTCGGCTTACCCATTAATTAATCACCACGTAATTTACTGTGCGAGTCAAATAGGCTTTGTTTGACGGAGGGGAGCAGTAATGAGTACCGGAATATCCATAGCAGCGCTCATGGAGGAGGTAAGGGCTCGCGAGGCCCTAGCCTACGTTATGAGGGCCGCTGTGCAGAAGGGCCTTGTCGACGTGCTCGGCGGGAATGCCAGCGTGAGGGTGGAGGGCGGGTTCGTCATAACTCCCTCGCAGGTACCTAAGGACCTCCTCAGGCCGTGGGACATGGTGTTCGTGAGCTGGAACGGGGAATGGGTTGGGCCGAAGAAGCCGTCGATGGAGTGGAGGATGCATAAGCTGATATACGAGACCAGGCCAGACGCCGGGGCGGTACTTCATCTACACAACAGGACGGCCCTCGCCCTCCACGAGGCAGGCCTCGGGGTCAGGCCAGGCGACTACGTCGAGGCGCACGCCCTCGGCGACTGCGTTGCGATAGTCCCGTACAGGCCTGCCGGCTCTGAGGAGCTCGCTGCCGAGGTCGCTAAGGCGATGAGGGTCTGCCGTGCCGCCGTCCTTCTTAGGCACGGGGTTGTGGTTGCTGCGGAGAACCCTTATGTGGCTCTGGATGCTGCCGAGGCACTGGAGGATCTCTCGGCTGTGGCTGCGATAAAGGAAGCTCTTAGGAGCGGGCCATAATATGCATAATTTTTACTTAATCCTCGTTGCTCACGAATAATGTGCCGGGATTTGAGGGCCCCGCCCTAGGGTAATATAAAATATAAGCTAATGCGTTACTGATTCATGGTGTCGAAGCAGGATGAAAGTTGACGTGAGGGTCGGCATTCCTAAGATCCCTACCGGGGTCGGCGAGATAGAGCTGCCGTTCATGATAACGCTTGAGGGTGAGGAGGCGTCGAAGAAGCCGATAGCCCTTGTGTTCGTAATAGATGTGTCCCTCTCCATGGATGGGGAGAAGATCTTCAGGGCGAAGCAGGGTCTGATAGAGGTCGCTAAGATGCTCTCCCCCGGCGACCTCATATCCATCATATCGTTCTGCGATAAGGTGAAGCATGAGGGCACCTACGATGCGAGGGACTTTGTTGAGATCGAGTCAAAGATAGCTTCGCTCAAGCTCTGCCCCGGCACGAACCTTTACGAGGCTCTCAAAGCCGGTATCGAGGAGCTGAGGAAGATAAGTGAGGGCAGGCTCTCGAGGCTGGTCCTCGTCACGGACGGTAGGCCCACGACCGGTGTGAAGGACAAGCCTAAGCACAGGAAGAAGTACGAGGAGTTGGCGAAGTCGTCCCCATCACCGATAATAGCGATAGGTGTTGGGACAGACTACAACGAGACCCTCCTGGCCCTAATAAGCAGGTACTCCGGAGGGTACTTCGAGCACGTTGTGGCTGCTGACGCCTTAAGGAGGGTCATCGAGGAGCAGGTCATTAGGCTAAGCAAGGTCGTGGCGGACAATGTTATACTTAGGATAAACCCAACTAAGTACATTAAGGACATCGTCGTCCCGCACATCAAGACTATCAAAAAAATAGGTGATGCTGTGGTCGTGAGGATCCCCGAGATAAGCGTTGACGAACCCTTCGAGCTCGTCGGGAAGTTCATAGTGAAGACGCCGGAGGAGGAGGGCAAGGTCAGGCTGGCCACTGTGCAGGTCTCCTACAGGGAGTTCCTCAGGGGCACGAGGAGGGCCGAGGTCGGTATAGAGGTTGACGCGGTGCCGAAGGAGGAGGCTGAGGAAGCTAGGCCCGACAGGGAGGTAATGATGAAGTACAGGCTCTACAGCATAGCCGACGAGCTCTGGGCCGCTGTCTCCGCCAACGACAGGAGGAAGGTCATGGAACTCCTCAGCTCCCTCTCCGACGTGACCCTCTCGCTCGGCGAGATGGAACTCTACTCAACGACCGTGGACATAATGGAGGAGATGAGGAGAGGCGGTAAGGACGCCCTGAAGAAGCTATTGAGCGCATTAACAAAGGTTTCTAAGAAGGGGTGACCTAGTTGCCCAGACTCGTGCTCGAGGTAATTAAGTCACCGGGGCCTATACTGAGGTCGAAGCATGAGCTGAGGGAGGGGGTCTACATTGTTGGTAGGGCCCCAACGGTCGACATAGTCATTGTTGACCCGTACGTCTCGAGGAGGCACGCCAAGATATACTTTGAGAACGGGAAGTGGTGGATCGAGGACCTCGGGAGCACGAACGGCACCCTCCTGAACAATGACTATATCCCGAAGGGGGAGAAAAGGGAGCTCCACGACGGGGACGTGATAACCCTGGGTCAGACAAGGCTCAAGGTGGTGCTGAAGGAATAGGGAGATAAATTAACTTGGTGAGCGGAAGGATAACAGGGCAGAGAGACCGCGGGGTGTTGCGCCATAGACGCATCCAGCGCGCTAGCGGATCCGCTGGTGCTGTCGAGGATTCTGCTGAGCGCGAACTATGTCGCCACGATCGACATCAACAGCGAGGACGACCTAAAGAAGTTCCGTGATGGTTGCTACTACGTCACCGTCGGCGGTAAGGCCAGACTCCTAGTATTCAACGGCCGAGTCCTCGGATGCTACAACCAGGAAACGGGGGCGAAAGGGGAGGAGTGCATAGCCTCGGTCATAGGCTCTAAGAAGGCCTACGTCCAGCAGTTCCCGTGCGACGTCATAAAGGACTACGTATCAATACCCCTCGCAACCAACCCCCCGGAGGTCTGGATAGGCACCTCCCTATACGGGTTCAGGGTTCTCGACGTCATAGGTAGGGGAGGCCTCGCCTACGTCCTCAAAGCTGAGAGGTCGGGCACGGAGTACGCAATGAAGATACTCATGGATAAGTCCCCCTACGGCAGGCCACTAGCCCTAGGAGGGATGCATGAGGCCCTCCGCGAGTTCCTCAACGAGGCCCTCACCCTCCTCTACCTAACATCGGCCCCGCTCGGCAGCGGCCCCGACATAGTGCTAATGGGTAAGCGCTACATACTCAACGTTTACGGATTCTTCATTCCGAGGGCGACATACTTCAACCTCGCCGACTACATAGAGGCACCCCCCGCCGTCGTGATGGAGCTAGCACCCGGCAAGACCCTTGCGGAGTTCGACGGGCTTGGCTACGAGGAAGTGATGAGGATAATGACCGCCTCAACAGCGGGTATAGCGTACATGCACTTCAAGGGCATCATCCACGGAGACATGAAGCCCCAGAACGTCATAGTCATGAACAGGAGGGGCTCGGTCAAGATAATCGACCCCGCGGCAGGGATCATGAGGAAGGTATTCCGCATGGGCACCCTCCCATACGTGGACCCCGTCGCCATACTCGACCAGAAGATAGAGCCCAGGTACGACGTCTTCTCCCTCGGGGTCATGATATACCAGCTACTGAGGAAGACCAGGTTCGTCCCGTCGGCCCACATACCGCTGGCGGCAGCCCTAGCAAAGATATCGGGTGCGGGGGCAGCGAAGGGGAGGGCCCTCACAGGGCACCTAGTGCCGGCGGAGTACCAGAGGCACGTGAGGACATTCTACAACTACCTCGCGAGGGGTAACATGGCATCCTTCATAAAGGCGCAGGAGGATCTTCTCGAGTATGACCTGGAGAAGGTGCCCGACGAGGTCAGGCCGATACTGAGGAGAGCCCTGATACTCGATAAGAAGAAGAGGTACAGAGATGCTGTCGAGATGCTTAGGGACATGATCGACGTGGTCGGTGAACTACCTTGAGCTCGGAGCCCCTATACCCTCAGCTCGCGATCACCTACTACACATACGTCCTCATATACTATGCAGCGCTCGTAGCTGCCTCAGCAGCGAAGCTCCTTGCCAGGAGGGGGCGTGGGAGGGAAGCGATCAGGTAATAACCTTGGCCTCACAAAGCACACGGTGTGGTGATTGCCCCTCCCGCCATGGCTGGAGAACCCGTCATCAGTCGCCGTCGTAGGTGCGTCACCCAAAGAGGGTAAGGTCGGGCACGAGATACTGAGGAACATAATATCATACGGCTTCCGTGGGAGGGTATACGCCGTTAACCCGAAGTACGAGGAGGTCATGGGGGTTAAGTCCTACCCGACCCTCCGCGACATAGGCGAACCGATCGACATATGCGCCATAGCTGTCCCAGCAAGGTTCGTGCCGGACGTTGTCAAGGACGGGTGCGCTGCAGGCTGCAAGCTCTTCGTCATATTCTCCTCGGGCTTCAAGGAGGAGGGCAGGGCGGGGCTCGAAAAGGAGGTCGTCGAGACCGCCAGATTATGCGGGGCCAGGGTCGTCGGACCGAACTCTGCTGGCGTCGGGGTCACGTGGGCGGGGCTCCATGCCAGCATCGAGTACCCGCCCGAGCCGGGCCCGGTAGCGGTCATAACGCAGTCCGGTGCCGTGGGCGGGGTGATCATGGATAAACTGAGGAGGGTCGCTTCAGGTACATCAGTGTTCCTCTCCCTAGGGAACTCTGCCGACATAACCCCGGAGGAGGCGATCTCGTGGGTTGCTGATGACTGGAGGACAGAGGCCGTAGCGGCATACATTGAGTGGGTGAGGGACGGCAGGGCCTTCATGGGAGCTGTCAGGGAGGCGAGCAAGGAGAAGCCCGTGGTAATACTTTACGCCCCGGCAGGGGAGGCATCGGCTAGGGCAGTGAGGTCGCACACAGGCGGGCTAGCATCAGCTCCCGAAGTCTTCGCCGCGGCTGCGAGGCAGGCGGGCGCGTACCTGGTGCCTGACCTCACATCCCTTGCCGAGGTGGCTGAGGCCTTGAGGAAAGCGAGGCCTGTGAGGGGTAAGAGGGTCCTGGTGCTGACTAACTCCGGCGGTCTAGGAATAATAACGGCGGCGCACCTCGAGAGAGCCGGCGCCGAGTTGCCTCCAGCCAACACACTAAGGGATAGAATAGCTGAGGCGGCAGGCAAGGCCCCCACGGGCAACAACCCCCTTGATTTCGGCGGTGACGCGAGGGCGGAGCACTTAGCGAGGGCCCTGGAGGCGGCTGGGATCGAGGAAAGATACGATGTTGTCGTGCTTGTCTACGTCCCAACGACGGCGGAGGGCCCGGACAAGATATGCTCTGGCCTAAGGCCAGCGGCGACGAAGTCGAAATTACCCGTACTCACATACGTTGATGGGAGGGGCTCGGAGGACGTGCTAAAGTGTCTCTCCGTGACGGCCCCGGCGTTCAGCTCTCCCGCCACCCTGGCCAGGGGCTGGGAGGCGATGATGAGATTGGCCTTTAATGATAGGTGATCGAGGGAGCGATTACTGAGCCGAACAATCTTCGATTAACGGAGCAAGAATCTTTTACTCGGGCACGACTCAGACATGGTGCCGGGTATTGAAGCTCTTCGAGTACGAGGCCAAACAGATCCTCCGCTCCTACGGAGCCGCCACCCCAAGAGGGGTCGTGGTGGCTCAGGGCGAGGACCCCCTCACCAAGATAAGGGAGGCCGGCCTCACAGGCAAGCTCGTCGTGAAGGCGCAGGTACTCGTCGCAGGGAGGGGTAAGGCCGGCGGCGTCAAGCTAGCTAATACACCGGAGGAGGCCGCCGAGATAGCTACCGAGATGCTGGGCTCGAAGATAAAGGGCGTCACCGTGAGGAAGGTTCTCATCGAGGAGGCCGTCGAACACGATAGGGAGTGGTTCGCCTCCATAACCGTCGACAGGGCCGCGAGGGACTTCGTCCTCCTCCTATCAACTGAAGGCGGTGTAGACATAGAGGAGGTCGCTAGGGAGAATCCCGAGGCAATAATCAAGTACCACATACCCCCAGAGAGGGGGCTCCTACCCTACAAGGCGAGGGAGCTCGGCAAGGAGGTAGGGCTGAGGGGGAGGGCCCTAAACTCCTTCGCCTCAACCCTCGTGGCTATGTATAGGGCCTTCATAGACCACTATGCGGACCTTGTGGAGAGCAACCCGTTCACCGTGGTAAACGACAGGGTCGTGCTCCTCGACGCAAGAATGATCATCGATGACTCAGCCATCAGGCTCGGTCTCGTGAAGGCAGAGCAGGACCCCGCAGAGACTGGTGAGCTTAGCGAATGGGAGGTTAGGGCGAGGCGCCTCGGCCTGAACTTCGTGGAGCTCGACGGGTACGTTGGCATAATCGGTAACGGCGCCGGGCTCACGATGGCGACCATGGATCTCGTGAAGCACTTCGGAGGCGAGCCAGCGAACTTCCTCGACATAGGCGGCGGGGCCTCCGCTGAGGTCATGAAGAAGGCCTTGAACCTCCTCATGGAGTACCCCAAGGCGAAGTCGATCTTCATCAACATATTCGGCGGCATAACGAGGTGCGATGAGGTAGCTAAGGGTATTGTCCAGGCCCTCAAGGAGGTTGGTGCGAGGAAGCCTGTCGTGATAAGGCTGGTCGGCACCAACGAGGAGGAGGGGAGGGCGATACTCGAGGAGGCAGGTATCAAGGCGTTCACAGACCCGGCCGAGGCGGCTAAGGAAGCGGTTCGTTTAGGGGGTGGTGAGTGATGGCGGTACTCGTGGATAAGGGCACTAGGCTCCTCGTGCAGGGAATAACCGGTAGGGAGGGCTCATTCCACACAAAGCTAATGATAGAGTACGGGACAAAGGTCGTTGCTGGTGTGACCCCCGGCAAAGGGGGTATGGAGGTGCATGGCGTCCCAGTATATGACACCGTTGCTGAGGCGGTTAGGGAGCATCCGGAGATCAACGCATCAATAATCTTCGTGCCGGCGAGGTTCGCCCCAGACGCTGTCTACGAGGCCCTCGACAACGGGTTAAGGACTGTCGTCGTCATAACGGAGCACATACCGGCCCACGAGGAGCTCAGGTTCGTAAGGTACGGGCGCTCCCTCGGGGCCAGGATAGTCGGGCCGAACTGCCCCGGCGTGATATCCCCGGGGAAGGCAAAGGTAGGGATAATGCCCGCGAACGTCTTCAAGGAGGGGAGCGTCGGCATAGTGTCGAGGTCAGGCACACTCACGTATGAGATAGCCGCCGCCATAACCAGGGAGGGCTTCGGACAATCTACGGCTGTGGGTATAGGCGGTGACCCCGTTACCGGGCTCGACTTCATTGACATGCTAGAGATGTTCCGAGACGATCCCGAGACGGAGGCGGTGGTTCTGATAGGTGAGATAGGCGGTGACGCTGAGGAGAGGGCGGCGAAGTACGTTAAGGAGACTAGGTACCCGAAGCCCGTGGTGGCGTACGTTGCCGGCAGGACGGCCCCGCCGGGGAAGAGGATGGGGCACGCCGGCGCGATAATATCGATGGGCACGGGGTACTACGCCGACAAGGTGAGGGCACTGAGGGCAGCAGGGATAGGGGTTGCTGAGACACCATTCGAGGTAGCTGAGCTCCTTAAGAACGTCATTAGGAAGTGATTGGGTCGCGAAGTTCTTTTAAGTCCGCCCCTAAACTCCTTCAAGGTGCGGGCGCTTGAGGCTTAGGAGAGTCGTGCTGGTGATCCTTGCCTACGTCGTCGTCCTGCTATTCCTTCACGACGCCGTCGACCCCGGTAACGCCTTCATCAATAGGCTCACACCCTTTGTCTCAGGCATACCCTTCCTCTGGTTCTTCGCCTTCACATACACGGTCCTCATAGCCCTAGCGGTGGCGGCCCTCTACGTAGATGAGGTGAGAGGTGGTGAGGGGTGAGTGAGTACGTAGCGATAGCGATAATAGTCGGGTGGCTCGCCCTTACGGCAGGCGTTGGCGCCCTGATGTCCTACCGCTATAGGAAGGCCGGGGCGGAGGCGTGGTTCGTAGCGGGGAGGAAGTACGGAATACTCATCCTCTGGCTGAGCCTCGGAGCCAACATTTACTCGGCATACACGTTCCTCGGCCTCCCGGGCTATACCGTGAAGTACGGGGCGAAGGTGTTGGCGATCCTCCTCTACGGCCAGCTATCCTATATATTCGCCTTCCTCATAACCCCGAAGCTCTGGGAGGTCGCTAAGGAGAGGGGCTACGTAACGATCTCCGACTTCTTCGAGGACAGGTACGGCAGCAAGGCCCTCGGGGCACTGACAGCGGTCATCGGGGCAATATTCTCGGCGGTCTACATAGTCCTGCAGATCAAGGGCATAGGCATAATACTCGATGCAGCCGCCTACGGGATGCTCGACCCCTTAACCGCTAAGGTCATAGCGTTCGCTCTGGTAGCCGCGTTCACGGTCGTTGGCGGGATGATGTCGGTGGCGATGATAAACGCCCTCCAGGGAGCGATAATGCTCGTAGCGATCTGGGGCATAGGGGCGCTCGTCCCAATAATGCACTACGGCTCCTGGGGCGGTGCCTTCCAGGCGCTAGCGACGGCAAGACCGGAGCTCCTCACCCTCAGCGAGGAGGGCGCCCTCCTCTCAGCCACAATACTCTTGGCTTCATCACTCGGCTTCTGGATGTGGCCCAACAGAATACACGGCGTCTTCGTGGCTAAGGACTCAAGGACTGTGAGGAAGAACGCTGTTGCCCTATCCATATTCCAGATATCCCAGATACCCATAATAATGGCCGGAGTAACAGCGGCGGCAATGTTCTACAGCGGGAAGCTCAGCCTGCCTGACTCGGACTACGCATTAATGAACGTTGTCAAGGCAACGTTCCCGCCGTGGGTCGTGGGCATACTGGGTGCCGGTGCTGTCGCGGCAGCGATCTCGACCGCCGCAGCACTCCTCCACTCCTCAGGCTCCCTAGTAGCGAGGAACGCGTTCCAGAGGGTGTTCAGGCCGGAGAGCGGTGAGAAAGCGCTCGTGGCTGTTGCTAGGGCGGTCACTGCCGTAATAGCCGTGATAGCGCTCTACATAGCCCTGACCTCGCCCGAGATAATAGTTAGCCTCCTCCTCACCGGCTACGCCGGCGTCACCCAGTTCTTCCCCGGCGTCGTCCTCGGCCTATGGTGGAAGAAAGCGAATAAGAAAGCGGTTCTGGCGGGCCTGATAGTCGGGACCCTCGTCGCCGCTGCGACGAGGATGAACGCCGTCATACCGAATCCTCTGCCCATAGGCCCCTCACAGATAGTGCTGGTTAAGGACTTCATGGGCATCTACGGCGGCTTCTGGGGACTCATATTCAACTTCCCGATAGCCGTAATCGGTAGCCTGATCGCTGGCAGAGAGAAAAAGAGGAGAAGGAGGAAGAGGTGAGTTGGGTAGGATAAGAGTACTTGTAAGGCCTTCACGTCCTAGGGCAAGGATTGTCTGCGTTGGCGAGTTTGTTGTAGTAGATGTTGATGAGCCGCCGGAGAGGGGTAGGGCGAACGCTGCTCTCATAAAGCTACTGAGGAAGGCGGTCGGTGTGAGGCCAGAGATTGTGTCCGGCCATAAGAGTAGGGAGAAGGTGCTGGAGTTCCCCGGCATGGGTGATGAGGAGGTCAAGGAGGCCCTGCTAAGGGTTGCTGGTAAGTGCCCCGATCAGGGCGCTTAACTCGCCCCTGCACCCCTCCTCGATACAGGGTGTCGACACTACCTTATCCTTTCCTCCGGCTCCGTAGCCAGCCCTCCTTAACGCGTCTATTGCGCCCCTGATTACCCTGTCCTGTGACCTGGCGTACAGGTACCAGCGCCTCATGGGCTCAACATAGGCGACGAGCACAGCCACCCCTTTGCCGAGGTTCTTCGAGAGCCTCCTACCGACTGCGGAGACGACGTAGGCCCTGAGCCTCGCCCTATAGAGGGTCAGGCCACCCCCTACGGTCTCGGCCGAGGAGAGGGCCTCATTAACGCCCCTCTCGACCTCAGCACAGACCTCCGCCTCCTTCGCCGCGAGGTAGCCGTCCCTCAGCACTGCCCACACACCACCCTCAGCGAGTTCTTCCCTAGCGGCGTCTATGCATGCGTAGTCGACGGCGCGGTAGCATGAGTTCACGTACCTCGCCGCTCTCTCAAGTTCCTCGGCCCTCAGCCCCGCCTTGAAAGCGGCTGAGAGAAGGTAGGGTTTCTCGAGCAACCCGCCGAAGCCTACGTCACCGTACACAGCGAGCGCGGCCAGCTCCTCCCAGCCCTCAGGCCTTATACCTGCGGCCTCAGCTATCACGAGCGCCGCCGCTGGCCAGTCCTCCCATCCGCCACCGTAGCTTATCGGGTTGCATTTCCCCTCCCCCCTCACCCCTGAGGCGTGGTGGTCGAAGATTATGGCCTCCTTACCGACGGCCCCACCTACCTTGGCGATCTCCTCCGGCGGTATGCCGTAGTCAACGATGACGAGCTCGTCGACGGGGTTTGGCGGGGGCCTTACTGCGGATGCTGAGTAGCCCCCTATCTCGGGTACTGCGTACGTGGCCTTGCCTTTCCATGTTCGGAGGTACCTCTCAATGATCGCGGCTGAGGCGAGCCCGTCGGCGTCCCAGTGGTGGATGACGTGGACTGTGCTTGCGGCCCTTAGCCTAGCGGCTGCCTCGGCGCATGGGCTAGTGTATGAATGGGTCTCCATGAGCTATTATCACCTCAGCGACCTCCGGCCTCATGAAGATCTCCGGTGGCCTCTCGCCCTTCCTCAGCATCTCCCTCAGCTTTGTGCCGGATATCCTCACCCTGTCCTCCGGGCCGTGTGGGCATATCTTTGCGTTTACGTAGCCACCGCATTTCCTGCAGTAGAACGCCTCCCTAATGAAGAGGGGCTCTATTCCCAGGTCCGGGAACTCTCTGAATATCTCCCACGCGTCGTATGGGCCGTAGTAGTTCCCCACGCCCGCGTGGTCCCTGCCGACTATGAAGTGGGTGCAGCCGAAGTTCTTTCTAACTATGGCGTGGTGTATCGCTTCCCTCGGGCCGGCGTACCTCATCCTCATCCTAAGTACTGAGAACACAACGGAGCCCTTCGGGTAGTAGTGGCTTATGAGGGCCTTGTACGCGGCCACGATGACCTCGTCCTTGAAGTCCCCGGGCTTCTTCCACCCAACCAGCGGGTTTATGAAAAGGCCGTCCATGAAGGTGAGGGCCGCCTTCTGCACGTACTCGTGGCCCCTGTGGGGGACATTCCTTGTCTGGAACCCGGCTATCCTCTTCCACCCGAGCTCCCTGAACAGCACCCTGGTCTCGACTGGCCAGAGCCTTACCTCCTCGAATGGCTCGGGTATGTCCTTGATGAGGTCTATTGGGCCGCCTATGAGGAGTTCCTTCATCTTGTAGGTCTGGGCCACGCCGGGGTGGTTCGGGTCTGTGGTGCGGTAGACTGCCTCGGCATGCCTCTTCTTGTCCCACCCGAAGACCTGCTCAACCCTCATTACGGCTATCGGCTCCCCGTTATGGGTTATGGCGACGTCGTCCCCCTCCTTCACGCTATTGATCTCGTCACGGCCCACGTCGAGGACTATTGGGATTGTCCAGGGTATGTCGCTGTAGAGCCTCATGTGCTCGAGCACGCTGAGGTAGTCGTCCTGCGTGAGGAAGCCCTCGAGGGGTGAGTACACTCCGTGAGCTATGTTGGCGACGTCAGCGGCTAGTGAGGGCCCGACCTCTATTTTCGGGAGCTCCCTCGCCTCCTCCGCTAGGGCCTTGGCCCTCTTCTTGCTCACTACCCTATTAACTAGCCTGCCGCCGTGGGGCCTGGACACCATCGGGACCACCTCACAGGTATCCGAGGGCCTTGAGCCTCTCGATTATCTTCTCCTTCTCCTCCTCGGTTATTGCCTCCGACTCGAGCTTCTGCCTCTCCATGTCCGCGATGACCTCCCTGAGGACGTAGGTCACGAACTGTGATACCGAGGTGAAGCCCGTGCCCTCTATCATCGCCTTTATTCTGTTGTAGAGCGTGACGGGTATGGATACTGTCGTGTACTTACCTCCCTTCTCTCCTCTCAAGCTAGCACCTGGTTCTATTTTCTTAATTATAATTAATTAAGGTTCATCCACCGCTGAGCTTGAGGATTGCTTCAGCTATGTCCCCGCCCGACTCCTCTAGTGCCTTGATCGCCTCCTCTCTGCTCGCCCCGGTCTCCTTCATGACGAACTCTATGTCCTCCTCCGTGAATGCCGGGCCCTGCTCGCCCCCCTCCTCAGCAAGCTTTCTCCTCTCCTCGCTCCCGGCCACTATCTGCCATATCTTCTGCCCCCTAGCCTCCATCGCTATTACCTGCACGTCCCTCAGGATGATCTCCTCGTCCTCCGTCCGGATTATTACCTCTGTTGCTGGCGGCATGTCAGCTATCTTTATGCCCATTCTCTTGAGGGCCTTCTTCAGGTCCTTCGGTGAGCCGTAGAACAACTCGGGCACCAAAGAATCATCTGGCCAGCTCTAATAAGGGGAGAACTCATAACCTTAAGCAAGGAATAGATAGGTGGTGGTAAAATGATACTGTTCGACTGGGGCACCTACAACGGCCTCAGCAAGCTCCCCATAGCGGCGGCGCTCGGGATGAGGCTCACGGAGATGCCTCCCTACGACCTGGCGAGGAGGAAGAGGGAGGAGTACTTCAGCAAGTACGCCGAGTATGCTAAGAAGGCCTTCACCCTCATCACCGCCCACGCTCCATACTACAACGTCGTCTCCAGGTACCCGGAGGTGAGGGAGGCATCGATTAGGGGCCTGCTGAACGCCGTGAGGAGGGCTAGGGCTGCGGGTGCATCGATATTCAACCTCCACCTGGGGTGGAGGGCCTACATGGACCAGAGTGACATCGATGAGGCGGTTGGCGTCATCAAGAAGCTCGCTGAGGAGGCAGGTGAGGGAATGATCATAAGCGTTGAGGTCCCCTACACCCCGAGGATGCTGGGTACCTGGGATGAGGTCAGGGCGATAAGGGAGGCCGTCGGCGAGGACAAGGTGATCGTGTCAGTACAGCTCGAGAACGCGTGGATGCTCGAGACAGGGGCGAGCGAGTCCGGTGACTTCGAGGGAGCGAATAAGGCCGCCACGAAGGAGTTCTGGACAGACATACTAAGGAAGACCCTAGCACTTAGCAAGGGTCATCTCTCCCTCAGGTTCAGCCAGGTCATAGGCTTCGCCATAGGGAGGAGGATACTGAAGAAGAGAGTCCCGC
>WAOK01000086.1 GCA_015521325.1 Desulfurococcales archaeon
CCCCTCCACCACCTCCCGGAAGCTGAGGTTCTCTGGTTGGAGACACTATTTTTACCCTTGTTATGGAATTTTATTTGGTGCGGTTATTGGGGATCTCATCACCCTCCGAGCTACTCATCGACATAGCGCTCAGTGACGTAGAGCAGACAGAATGGGTCCCTACCGAGGCACCCCACCCCAACAGGCCCCTCATGCCCGGGGAGAATAAGTATGCTTCATGCTTCATGGGAGCGCTGATTAATGGTATCGAATTAGCAACAAGAAGGATCAGGTTCGCCGACTTTGTGAGGAGTCTTATAAACAAGATGTCTGATGACTCCCTATGTAGCACTCTCTTAAGGAAGGCAGCGCCAAGTAGTTTGAAAAGGTACAGCAACTACTTTGTCGAGACCATAAAGAGAGCGGGTATACCTGAGGACGCCGTCGATGATAGTGAGGTTACTTATGTGCCCTACGCCGTGAACCCGGAGCGCTACGGCATATACTTGATCGTTCCAGAGCTCGTGAGGAGGTTTGGTGAGGCCCTCAACATGCTGTGCACCGTGATGCCTGTGACTATCGCTGACGCCGCCGGTTTCTGGCGCATGTATCTCTACCATGTGTATGTGCATGCCCTAACTCACCATATCCTTGAGGACATAGCGTCGTTGACGGGCCGTCGCTACCCGTTCCTCGACAGAGAGAGCGAGGAGAGGCTGGCGGAGTACCACGCGTACGTAACAGGGCTAACCCACCTCTACCAGCATAACCCGTTCCTCACCGCCGAGTCAATGAGCCCCCTATGGGCACCGCTCACCATCTTCTCGCCCGAGAAGAAACCTGTGCTTGGGGGCAGAAGGAATGTGATGAAGGCGATCATATACAGGTACAGAACCAGTGTGTCACATCCGCCCAAGATCAGTAAGGACGCAGTGGCGGCTGTATGGCCCCTATGGCCAGCGGTAAGGGAGGCGACAATACGCGGGGGCGCCGCATACCTCAGTGACGTAGTCAAGGAGGAGATTATGTCAAGGGTCTGGGTAGTGGAACACGGAAGGTACTGAGTTGCTTATCCTTAATAGATAACTTACTCGTACCTAAGAGCCACCGCAGGCGGTATCTTCGCTGCCCTGTATGCGGGGAACACCCCGCCCACAGCGCCGACCAGTAATGTTATGAGGAGAGCCCTCAGGACCCCGATGACTGTGAGCTTTGGCGGCGCGTAGATCACTATTGAGTTATCTGCAGCCCCTATTCTCAGGCCTGAGGAGCTTAATGCGTGGGCCCCGACCACACCGAGGGCAATACCTATCACTGCCCCCATGAGGGACATCAGGAGGGATTCCGCCAGGATCATGACCGTGACCTCTCCGTCTGTGAAGCCCAGGGCTTTCAAGACACCGATCTCCCTCGTCCTCTCGATGACCGTCGTGATCATCGTCGCCGCTGTGCCAGCCACAGCAACAGCAAAAGCTGAGAGAGATGTCGCGAACGTTATGAAGTTTATAGCTCCAGTAACCGACCTGACGACCTCGGCGATCTGCTGGAAAGATATAACGTCTGCCTTTCCGGAGTACGCTTCCCTGAGCTCCTCAGTAATGGTCTTGACTAGGGCAGGGGACTTAACCACCACGAGTATGCCTGACCATGACTTCATCCTTATGATTGTCCTTCCGGCCTCGAGGGGAAGGAATATTGACTGGTCTGGGGAGATGAACATCGCGCCGCCGTATTCGGCGAAGACGCCCTTAACCCTGACGGAGGCCCTCCTTATCTCGACCTCCCCGCCAGACTTGATTTCGGTTATCGTGAGGGTTATGGCGTCGCCGAGCTCGAAAACCCTTTCTCCCTTGTCGTTGAAGGCTACCCTGTAACCTATGCATGCGTACGTCAGGTCGTTGGGGCCCGGGTACTCGCCCTCCATTATCTCTAGGCCGCCGACCGCCTTGAACAGTATGTCCTTGTCGACGGCGTATACGTAGACCTGTTTCTTGCCTTCCGGTGTGTTTATGTATGCTTGGGTTAAGTAGAACGGGTCAGCAGCTAGGACGCCGTCTATAGATCTCACATAGTCTAGGTCGTTCTCCCCGAGGTCGTAGCCGGCGTTGGGCCTTATGACTATGGTGTTCTGGCCCAGCGTCATGAGCCTCTCCTCAATGTAGTCACCGTACCCCTCCACCACCGAGGTCATCATGACGAGGGCAAGGGGCCCTATCGCTATGCCTATGATAGTGAGCGTTGCCCTCAGCCTTTTCTCACTCAGTGCCTTTATTGAGTACCTCACTAGGTCGGGTACGGGTATCGCCATGCTCTCCACCGACTCAGTGCTTTCTCAGGTATGACCTTATCGCGAGGGCCGTGAAGATAAGGAAGGCTCCTACGAAAGCGACCACGACCCATTCGTACGTAGTCAGTCCGGCAATGGTCTGAGGCGGCGGGGTTGTCGTTGTCACGACCTCCTCATGGGTGAGTGGGTATACCTTCCTGATCGTCTCAACCTTACCCAGTGGGGTGGTGTAGTTGATGACCACGGTCACCTCATCCATGACCCTGCTAACGTGGGCTTCGAGGCTGAAGGATGCCTGCGATGCCGGGTCGACGTCGCCTATGAGCGAGGGGCCGTAGACGTTCCCGTCCTCGTCGACTATGTAGGCGGCCGCGCTTAGCACTGGCGCCGTGCCGAGGTTCGTGAGCGTGCCCACGACCTTCACCCTCGTCCCTACCTGCTCGGCCTTCACATCCTGGAGTACTGGGTAGGTGTAAGGCTCTACGGGGACGCTGAATGTTTGGTTTAACCTGATTAGTGAACCGCTCGGGTCGGTCGCGATTACGTAGGCCATGAGGGGTATGTTACCGAATGAGGTGATGTACGGGAGGCCCGTCTGGGTTGCTGGGTTGATGTAGACCGGCACCGCTACCTCGACCTCCTCGTTCGGGGGTATCTTGCCGAGGTAGTACACAGACCTCTTGACGACAACCATGGGGTTGGTGGAGTAAACGAATAGGGTAACTGAGTTAGCGGGTGCCTCACCCACGTTCCTCACCTTAACCGTAACGTTGCCCTCTCCTCCCAGGAACCTCAGGGTGGTGTCAGACCACACGACTATGGCGTTGGTTGTCCCGAGCACGGTGAGCGGCACCCGTAGGCTGTAGTACCTGATCGTTCCCCAGCCGTCCACGAACGATATGTTGAGGGTGCCGTAGTAAGTGCCCGGATCGGTGAAGACGTTGATGTTGAATGAGAACACGAGTAGGTCGCCCTTGGATGCCTGCTCCTGCGCTCCCGCCTGCTGCGGGCTGATCGCTGCCAGGATGTCCTGCAGGGTCGGTGTCGTGGGCGGTGATGGTGTGAAGGTTGCTGGCGACGATGCAACGCTGCTGTTGTCTGCAGTGGAGGTGAAGCCTGCCGGTAGCTCCAGCCTGGCTATGGCTGAGTGCACTGTCCAGTCGCCGAGGTTCCTCAGCACGACGACGTACGTAGCGCCGTAGGTGCCGGGCCCTGGCTGTTTCCCGGCCCAGCCGGAGGTGACGTACTCAATGATCCCCTCCTTCGTGACGGACGCGTTTATTACCCAGACATCATGTCCCTCGAGCCCCGGCCCGCCTGACTCGATGAGGTAAGTTATGTCGATACGGAGTGGGTAGGTCCCCGGCGACGCCCTCACAGCACTCATCTGGTAGGTTACCGTGAGAGTCTGTGCTGTCTGCACCGGGCCTGATACGTATGCTGTCTCAGGCCTCCCGGACTGGGTGGTCAGGTTGGGCGTCATTGGGTAGAGCGTAACCCTAATACCCGCTACAGGGTAGGGGAGGTTGTTAGCTATTGTTATGTAGAGGGTCGCGTTCTCTGTGCCGGGCATCACTGGGTCCCCGGACCACCCCCAGTCGACCGGCTCGAGCCCTCCCTTTCCAGGTATGTTGATCATTTCGACTGATAGCGTGTGTGTTAGGCGCTTCCTGAAGGCGTAGTGGGCCCCGTACTGTGTTAGGTAGTATGTGATGCTGATGTCGAGCGCCAGGTCGCCCTCACTCACGTTCCCGAGGTCGTAGTAGAGTGTGAGCGTGCATGAGGCGCCTGGCTGTAGGGATGGGGTGCATGTCCCGGAGGTCCTCATGGGGGTTGCGCCGCTGAGGAGGGCGTTTATTATGAGTGAGTTGGCTGGGTACCTGCCCGGATTAGTTAGTGCGATAGTCACGGTGGCGACCCTGTCCATTGGTTCCTGGTGGGAAGGCTGGGTGCCCCACCACACCCCGGTGACTAATGGGGACGGGTCTAGGTTTCTTGGGTCCGTTATGGCCGTGCTCACAGTAATTGTGTCTGTTCCCCACAATATGGCCTGTCCCTCGCCGAGGGTGTAGCTGTAGGTGATGCCCAGCGCTACCTCACCGGGAGCTGCGTCGGGGTCTATGTCGAAGACAAGTGATAGGTAGCATATAGAGCCGGCTGACACCGGCCCGCATCCCCTCACGTCCCTCAATTTCATGTATGGTGGGGCCGTTACATTCAGTACCTCGATGCCCCTAACATTCTCATGGGCTAGGTTCATGAGGTAGACCCTGAACTCCACACCCTTCGCCGTAGGCAACGCCTCGGCTGGTTGCCCTGCGTAGAACCACCCTGTTCTCACGAGCCTCACCGGTGACTCCGAGACCGTGCTCAGGTTCACGGTTGCTGACCATGTTGCCCAGAACTCGGCGCCGTCCCTGCTGGCTAGTGCCGCTATCGTGAGTTCAGCGCTGCTGGTCGGTGCTGAGGTAATGTTGAGGGGGCCGAAGTTCAGGGTGAATGTGTCTCCGTACGTGACCGGTGTGTTCATTGTTGTCGTTATGGTTGAGGAGCCGTCCCTCGTGCTGATGCCCGGCGGGAGGGTGAGGTTGGCCACGAGGCTCTCTATCCTCATCTGATCCGTTACCCTGAGCGTGACGTACGCCGTTAGGTAGGATGTCGTGCCCCACGCCGCTCCCTGTACCCACCCGGAGTCGATCACCTCGAGCGGTAGGGGCGGTGGTTCGGACACACGCACCTCGACGTTTCCTGTCGCTGTTGCTGTGTATGTCACGCCGTCGGGTGTTACTGCTTGGGCCTCGAGCGTGATGTTCGCTATGTAATCCTTGGGGGGTGTGGTTGAGTAGATGGATGTTTGCCCGACGCTCACTATGAGCCAATCACCCGATGCCAGAGCCCTTATCTCTGTCCTGAGTGTTGATGGGTGAAAAGCCTGGTCAAGGGTCACCTTCAGGTATGCCTTATTTATGTCTACATTGCCAGTGTTCACTAGCCTTAAGTAAAGGGTAGCTCCCTCAGTGCCGGGGAAGACCTCCTCCGGTGACCACCATGCCTCCGTAATGTCTATTCGGGGGGTTGGGTACCTGGAGACCTTCACCTCGGTTGTTAGCTCTTCATATATGGGCACCGCTAGTGGTGACCCAGGTCTGTAGGATATGTTGAGGTCTGCGTAGTAGGTACCGGGCCCGGTGCTTTTCGGGATGTTGATGACGGTTCTGAAAACGGCGATATCGCCTGGTGAGAACTCGCCTGCGTATGTGCCATTGGGGGTGGTCGCCTCAACACATGATGGGCCGACGAGCTCTATTTGTGGGGGCATTTTGAAGCATGCTTGAAGGCCGTAGAGTGTCTCATTCCCCACGACCCTTACCTCTACAGAGTAAGTCACGCCCCTGCTTCCCGGGTACGCCCTCGGTTCCCCGGCCGTATTAGTTAGGGAAACGGATACAAGCTCAAGGTTGGATGCCGAGGCAAAGACGCCTGAGAGGAGGGGTGTGAAGACTGAGATAAGAGTGAGCAAGAGGATCAGGTATCTGATCTGGCGCGGTATCTCAGGCACCACCTTCAGCACCTGTATATCAGATAACGATACTATCCTAATAAGGATCTTAATAAGGGAGGGTCTCCTACGTCTGTCCGATGACCTCCTTCATATTCGGTAAATTCAGCCTCTCCCCAGCTCTCTCACCAATAACTATCCTCCACTTATTGAGGTACCCGATCTCTCCAGCCCACATAAGGAACTTGACCAGGTTAGAGAGCTCCGTAACCGGTAAATGAGCCCTTATGATTACCCTCCTATCCCCTGAACGCCCGACCCTCTCACCAACGTATGCGTCATGGAAGAAAGGATGTGTCAGCATGGCCCTAGTGAGGTTCTCTGCTCCAGGCCCCTTCAAGATGAGAATGGCTGTGAAGGAGCGATCGGCGTCTAGAGGCGTGGTCACTAGCCCCGCACCCACGTAACCCCCTTTTTCGAATATTTTCCTGAGGTGAGCCATTACTCTCTGGTAGCGCACTCGGATGCCGTGCTCCCTCGCCAGCACCTCCCGTATCTCCACACCCTTAGCGAATGGGGCCCTCTCCAGTATCGAGAGTATGAGTGGGTCAAGGGGGTCATACCTGACGAGCTGGTTGCGGGCGGGTTCCTCAAGTGCTTCATCTGCCTCATCAATGAGCTCATCCCACCTTATGATGAAAGTGGTTGCTGCTGGCCTAAACCATTTCCTAATCCTGTGCCTCGGCGGTATCCAGTTAATAACCCGGAATGTCTCACACGTAGGGAAAGAGTGCTCTATTTCCTCAATAACACTGTCCTCGGCCCCCCGGGGTAAGAGAGTGTTAGCGACGGCCACAGGCGGTATGGCGCCCTCAATCACCCACCTAAGGAGCGCCGGTCTGGAGAAGATGTCGCCCTCGAGAGCGGAGTAGATATGTATCGCTTGCTTTACCCCGACAACGCTGTAGTCTACCAGGCCCTTCAGCGGTATGCCCTCTGCCCTCAGCTTAGCGATGGCCCTGCTCACGGTGGCTGAGGAGACCCCGGCTATCTGAGCTATCTCTGTTATGGATGGTCTCTGGACACGCATCATGGCCTCCAGGATTTGGAGGATGCGGGGGGACGACTGAACGATCCTCCTAAACCTCCTGGCGAACCTGTTTATGCTGACCTGATGAGAGGGCCCCCCTTCATCCCCCAGCCCGGAGCACCTTACTCATGTTACCTGGCAAGAAATTAAGGGTTAGGTGCTAGGGCGGGGATATATTACTCTCACTCACTAACACGGTCTGGTGCAGGCAGGTGGCTGAGGTGCTCACCGCCGAGGGTCTGAGGGCACGGGCCGGCGACAGCCTCATCGTGCACCGGGCCGAGTTCGGCGTGAGAGAGGGGGAAACGCTCTACATCGTTGGCCCGAATGGGGCGGGGAAATCAACCCTACTGAAGGCGCTCGTCGGGTACCCAGGGATCGAGGTCGATGGCAGAGTCACCTTCATGGGTGAGGACCTGACAGGGGTGCCCATGGATGAGAGGGCTAGGAAGGGGCTCATTCTCTCTCACCAATTTATTCCCAGGATTGAGGGCGTCACTGTTAGGGAATTAATAGAGATGGTTGCGAGGGTGAGTGGCTCGGGAACTAGTGCGGAGGAGGTCGCTGATATGCTCGAAATAAGGCACCTCCTCGGTAGGGAGTTCGGTAAGGGTTTCTCGGGCGGAGAGATGAAGAGGGTCGAGATAGCCGTTACTCTGGCCGCTAGGCCTAAGCTGGCCCTCATAGATGAGCCTGACTCGGGTGTCGATGTTGAGTCAGCCCTAATCATAGCGGAAGGGATAAGGGAGATAATAAGGAGGTCCCCCGCGAGGTCGGTCGTCATCGTTACGCACACGGGCTTCATCTCGAAGTACGTTCCGCCGACGAGGGTCTGCATCATGAGGTCCGGTGTCCTGGGCCCGTGCTCCGGGCCGGAACTCCTTGATAGGGTTCTGAGGGAGGGGTTCAGGATTGAGGTTGCTTGACGTCCTAACACCTATGCAACTCGAGAGGGTTAAGGCTGCGCTCGCGAAGCCGGCGCTCTACGGACCAGACATAGACGTTAGGGATTACCTCCTCGCGGAGGGCCCTGCGGCGGAAGTCGAGGTCGATGAGGAGAGGATTAGGGAGGTTGGGATAGACCTCGAGAGGGCGAAAAGGACGGGTTACTTCATGCAGATCGACTCCGAGAGTGTAAGGTATATGAGCAGGTTGCCCGGGGTCGAGGTGATGAGTATTGAGGAAGCCCTAGAGAGGGAGCCGGAGGTATCGAGGCTTATCTGGAAGCTCGTTGACCCCGCCGCCGATAAGTACACGGCGGTAGCGGCGCTGAGGGGGCGTGGAGGATACTTCGTTAGGGTTAAGAAAGGGGTGAAGATGGAGGAGCCTGTGCAGACATGCCTCTTCATGGTTAAGGGAGGTCTTCAGGCACCGCACAACATCATCTACGTGGAGGAGGGGGCCCACGCGAGGGTACTGACTGGCTGCACGATAATGCCTGAGTCCTTCGGTCTCCATGCCGGCATAACCGAGGTATACCTCGAGAGGGGTGCGAGGCTGGACTATGTGATGATCCATGCATGGTCGAGGGGGACGCACGTACGGCCGAGGACGGGCGTGCTTGCCGGTGAGGGGGCCGAGGTCGTTACATACTACATAAACCTCTCCACCGTGCGAACCCTGCAGACCTACCCGAGGTACATACTGAGGGATGGGGCGAGGCTCCACAGCGTCTCACTGATACTCGGCAGGGGCTCCTCCATAATCGATGTCGGTGCTAAGGCAGCTCTCGGCGGCAGGAGGGCAGCTGCCGAGATACTGTCTAGGGTTGTCGCTAGGGACTCCTCCAAGGTCGTGGCGAGGGCTAGGGTGGAGGGCGCTTTCGGTAGGGGCCACGTGGAGTGCAAGGGCCTCGTGCTCAGTGACGTCGCTAGGGTGGAGGCTGTGCCGGAGCTGGGTGCTGTGGGCAGGGGCGTCACCCTGACTCATGAGGCATCTATTGGGAAGCTGTCGGAGGAGGCCATAGCCTACCTCATGAGTAAGGGGTTCTCGAGGGAGGAGGCCGAGTCGATCCTTGTCAGGGGTTTCATGAACGTGGAGCTCGTTGACCTAGGGCCGCAGCTGACCGCCTATGTTAGGAACCTGATGAATCTTCTGGCCAGGGCGGCGATATAAGCTATTTATTGTGGTTCCTATCTCTTCCCGCTGCCATATATACACCTTACTGATTGAAATAACAGCCACTACGGTGTAAGAGATCGGCTTAGTCCGGTCATCGCACTTTTAAAGCTGTTTAAGCACTTTATGGATGGTGCTGCTGGTGGGGGTCAGCATTAGGAAGGTGCAGAAGTTCGGGCGCTCGACCCTAATGGTGTCTCTGCCGGCGGACTGGGTGAAGCGGGTCGGGCTGAGCAGGGGTGACTCAGTGAGGATTGAGATACTTGAGGATGACTCAATAAGGATTGTCCCACTCAGCGTCGGCACGAAGGAGAAGGAGGAGAGAGTACTCATGATAAAGGTCGGTAATGTGACGAGCGAGAACCTCCTCATGAGGACGATCGTGGCGGCCTACGTCCTCGGCATGGATAAGGTGATCGTGGAGGCAAGCGAGGGCTTCCTCTCGCAGCCCCACATGAACGTGATCAAGGATGTGAAGCAGCGCCTGATCGGCGCGGAGATCATCGAGCACACCCCCGGCAGGGTAACGCTATCGATACTCATTGACCCGATGGGTTACAGGGCCCTCGACGTCATGGCGAGGATGGCGGACATAGTCTACTTCATGGTCTCCCACATAGCGGCGGCCCTCCAGACAGGGAGCCAGCACTTCCTCAGCGAGGTACTGGAGCTGGAGAACGAGGTTGACAAGCTCCACGCCCTCATCGTTAGGCAGCTCATAGTCGCGCAGAGGGACAGGATGCTGATGAGGCACCTCAAGATCAAGCCCTACATGGTGACGGAGTACAGGGGCATTGTTAAGGCTCTTGAGGAGGTCGCCGACGCATTATCTAGGGCGGCAGAGACACTCATGGAGGGCGGCATAGCGGTGACGAAGAGGAGCTCCGAGCTCATAAGGACGTGCATCGAGGAGCTTCAGGGCATCGTGTCGGACGTGACTGAGGCCGTTAAGGACCTCCGCGTCGACGGGCGCTTAAGCACTGTCAGGATGCATAATACCTTAGATAGAATAGGTAACTTCAGGAATACCATAGTTAGGTCGACGAATGAGAAGATCTATAAGCTGTTTAGGGAAGCGGAGGACAAGTCGACGTACCTCATACTGAGGGACTTCATGGACAGGCTTGGTGAGGTGGCCGCAGCTGCGGAGGCTATAGCGGAGATACTGTTCGACATAACTGTTGAGGCTGTTGGCGACACCCTCGACATATCTAAGGAGTTCCCGTGACACCGGCCACCCACTCCGGGCACAGGGGGAGCTCCGGGTTTTCCAGCACAATAACCAGCTCCTCGCCGGCCATGAGCCCGTGCATTGATAGGGCCTTAACCGATACCCCCTCGCGGAGCGCTCTCCCGAGCTCGGCTGCGAGTTCCGGGTCCCCCTTCTCATAAGGTCTGAAGCACCTGGGCCCCGGCATCGCTGCTATGAAAAGTAATAGGACGCTTTCCCCTTCTTTTACTAGCCTAACCAGTTCCCTAACGTGCCTCACACCCCTCGCGGTGGGGCAGTCCGGGTACATAGCCTCGTTGTTCGGCCCCCTTAGAACAGCGGACTTGGTCTCGACGTAGACGGGTCTGCCCCCGCACGTTAGTACGTAGTCGAGGAATGATGACCCGACCCGCGGGTTCCTCGACAGCACCTCGCAGCCCTTAGTGTAAGGGAGCATTGAGCGCTCGACGGCTATTTCGAACGCCCGGTTCTGTGCGAGGGTGTTTACGATGTCCCACGTCCCAGGGTACTTACTGTCCTCAACGGCTGTGAGTCTCCACCTGAGTTTCCTGCCGTTTATCGGTTCCGCGAGGCACTTCCTACCCTCTACGAGTAGGTCTAGGAGCCTCCCTGTATTGGTGTTGTGCAGCCTCTCCACCCTCCCGTCTATGGTAGCCTCAACAACGAACCTGTTTAGCCTCCTCCTTATGGTGCACTCCCTAACGCTGGGTAGCCTCAGTAACTCATTAGGCAATGACTCGCCCCGAGGGCTCTCTCTGTGTCTGGAAAAATGCGGGTTTAGCCTTCCTTCTTGGAGGAGCTTAGGTATTCTATGAACTCCTCCACAGGTATGAGCTTGTAGGTTGCGGTGTGGATGGTGCCTCTCATATTGAGGTTAGCCAGGGCCGCCATGAGAACCTTATCATCTTCCGCCTCCACGATGTTTAGGAAGTCCCACTCGCCGAGCACGACGAACTGGGATAACACGCTCACACCCATCTCCTCGAGTTCCTTATTGACTTCCAAGATCCTGTCCGGTTTCTTGAGGATCGTTGTTGCACCCTTATCAGTTAGTTTAGAGAATACTGCGTAGATGGGCATAATCCCACATAATACCCGTTGTTTCAGAGATAATAATTAGGTAATGATGGCGTTGAGCACGTTTCGAAAGGTACTCGAAGTGATCTGCGTGGCCGGCGGGGGGACTGTGGAAGGGGTCGCGGCCCTAGCCGGTGTTCCCAGAGAGGACGTCGAGGTCGTTGTCTCTGAGTTACTCGAGTTACTCGCGTCAGGCCTCCTCGCAGAGGCTAAGGGCGGTGGGTGCGGCTCCTGCCCCTTAAAGAGGTTCTGCCCTCTCGCGTCATGTCCTTCAGGTGCTGGCCTGAGGATTCTCTACCTCACTGATAGGGGGAGGAGGGTCTGCGAGGGCATCAAAGGAGGTGGCAGACACTCCTCTTGAGCTCGTCTCTCCTCCTCGATACCCTCGCGATACCCTTCCTCAACCTCGCCCTAAAGACCGGTGTGTGGGCCATGACATACCCTGAGAAGGTTGTGGGTATGTGGGCTAGTTCGTGAACAATTATCCTTATCTTCTCCCAGCATGGCAGGGTCGAGAAGTTGGGCTCGACCAGCTCTATCACGTAGGCGGGCCCTATCCCGAGCCCTACCTGGAGGACCCGCCCAACCCCCCATATCCTGGCGTATGCCCTGGCGGAGGAGTTGGAGCGGACTACTGAGACCGAGTCCATTCTTATGTGGGAGTACCCAGCCGCCTCAGCTATTGCGGCGACGGCCTCCCACGCCCTTTCGTCCTTGCGGACGATGAGCCTCCCCATCGCGACCACCGCGGCGTCGGTACAGACCGGCTCAGCCCATCCTTCGGCACCGCCTGAGCTCCTCATCCGCCGACGGAATACTGCGTGCTGGGTTAATAGGGCCTAATACCAGGGCTCTATGGGTGTCGCTGGTGGCGGTTATCATAATGAGTATCAAGCCGGAGTATGAGGAGGAGATTATGAGGGGCGATAAGGGTGTGGAGCTGAGGGTATATGGTGGGAGGATAGAGCCTGGGGACTTCGTCATAGTCTACACGACCAAGCCGGTCGGGGCTGTGAGGTCGGTCTTCTGTGTTGAGGACGCCCCCGTAATGTCTGCTCGAGATGCTCTCGAGGGCATAACTAATGGGAGGTTTAAGGGCGGCGCGACCGACGATGTCTACCTCGGTGAGAGGATAGGTAAGAGAATAGTTGTTGTGGTTGTAGGTGATAAGGCCAGGGTCGAGCCCCCGATAACGCTCGAGGAGATCAGGGAGGTTGCCCCTAAGTGGATGCCCCCAATAAACTATAGGCGTGCGGGGCAGAGGGACGAGTGGCTCGTTAATGAGGTACTAAAAAGGTTGGGTAAGCGCCTAAGCTGCGTTGAGGAATCATGAAGTAGGCGGCCTTATCTTTAGGTGCTGTATGAGTTCCTTATACCTGTTCCGCACGGTTACCTCGGTAACCCCTGCGGCCGCGGCGACCTCCTTCTGAGTCCTCTCCTCACCGTATATTTGGGCAGCTAGGTAAACGGCTGCTGCGGCTAGCCCCGCCGGGTCCTTACCGGCCACTATGCCTGCTTTCTTGGCCTCGGTCACTATCTCTATTGCTTTCGACACGACCTTACCGCCGAGGCCGAGGGTCGCGGCTATCTTGTGGACGTAGTCCCTTGGGTCAGCCACGGGTACCTTGAGCTTGAGTTCCTTCACGAGGTGTCTGTAGCACCTCGCTATCTCTTTCTTAGAGGCCTTCGTGTAGCTCGCTATCTCGTCGAGGGTCCTCGGGAGCCTCTCGATCCTGCAGGCAGCGTATATCGCGGCGGCTATGAGTGGTTCAACAGCCCTGCCCTTAGTGACGCCCTTTTCCAGGGCCTCCCTGTATATCTGGAGGGCCCTCTCCTTGATCACCTGAATCAGGCCCATCTTGAAGGCGAGGACGTTGAGGATGTCCCTGGCCTGCTGAAGGTTCCTCTCGAGGGAGTCAGGCACCTTAGCCCTTATCTGCCACCTCCTCAGCCTGCTCGCCTCAGCCCTCCTCTCGGGCGAGAGCTTCCTACCGCTCGCGTCCCTATCACGCCAATCAATCATCGACGACACACCGGCTGAGCCGGACTCCGGAGATATGGGGCCACCAGTCCTCGACTTCCTCGCCCTTTCCTCAGCGTCGAAAGCCCTCCACTCAGGCCCCTGATCAAGAACCTGCTCAATCACGTAAGCCGTTCCGTCCTCAGATATGCAGATGTACTGACCGGAGGCCTCATCAAACACTACCCTATCCGGAGGACACTGCTGATGCTCACTCTCCTCCTCATGAGCATACCCAATCACGGCAACACACCCCCAAACAAAGACTTAATACAGGAACGTATCACGTACCCCGAACCTCTCTATCCTATAATATTACTATTTATAAACTTTTCCATGCATTGCGACGCAATAAAAACCTTACCCGAAACACTTATAAACAAAGCAAACCCCAACCATAAAAATCTTACTATAGAGGTTAAGTATATAAGACAGCCCAAAATCAAAGAAAACGGTGCCGCCGTAGCTCAGCCGGGTAGAGCGCCGGCCTCGTAAGCCGGTGGCCGCGGGTTCAAATCCCGCCGGCGGCTCCAACCCCTACCCTCAAGTTTCGGTACGTAGTACGGGCGCTTCCGAAGCCTTGCCCGCTCACGCTCAGCCAGCTCACGGAGCCACTCACAGTTACCTATCACAGTCTGCTTTTTCTTTCCATGACCAAGGTACCCAACCAGAATTAGATAATAGCGATTACCCTGCTTACGAATAGTATAGAACAAATGAACACCGCACCATTCTCGAACTCATAAATATTTTATTATAACGTAGACATGGGGGCAAGATCTTCTCCATTCACCCATTCTCTCATTCCGCACTAACTAGCATTGTTACCCCCGCTTCATCCAATGTTCCTCAACTCATAGCCGAAGAATGCCTAACATAGCATTAGCTTGGCATCACCCATTTGCGCGGTGACTACTCTCATGTCGTGCAAGACTAAGTGTTCCATACCCTCTGTTATATTACCGAGCCAGAAACACAACGAGCGGTGCCTCTCACGGAGTGGCTTAATAGCTGAAATTCTTGCGGAGTACCCGATAAATTAGTTCGAAAATAAAATATTCTACATGCTAGTCTTTACCTAGTCTTGATAGCCTTCATAGTAACAAGCGCGGTGAGCAGTGACACTATCGTCGACCCGTCGTCCCCTAGGGCCACTACTGCAGCCATCGGTATGTTCCCCGATAGGCCCAGAAGCAGGGAGGCGGCCTTTATCGTTGCTGCCGTGATAAAAGCCGCCACTATCGCTCTCCTGTACCTCTTCGCTGTTCTTATGAGTTCCGTTAATGCGTGCGCTCCTGGTAGGAGGACTGCGTCTGCCACACTCGCCGTTAGGTTAAGTTTCCCTACTGCAGCACCGAGGTCAGCCTCCGCCAGGGCTATGGCGTCGTTGACTCCGTCGCCAACAACGGCTACTGGTCCCTGCCTCCGCCTGATCTCTTTCACTAGGGCTGCCTTATCTTGAGGTCTCATACCGTAATGATACTCACTGATTCCTAACTCCTTAGCTATTGCCGCCACCTTCTCCTCCCTGTCGCCACTTGCCAACACCACGCCAACACCGAGCCTGCCTAACTCCCTCACTAGGTTCCTTACCCCCTCCCCAACCTCCTCTTTCAGGCAGATGATGCCTGCGGGCTCGCCATCCACAGAAACATAGGCAGCGATTAGTTCCCCGCACCCAGCCCCGTCGAATCCGGCAAACTCTTTCTTACCGACCCTCACCAGCCTGCCCCCCACGCGGGCCTCAACACCCGAGCCCACGAACTCCTTAACTGCTTCAGGCACTAAGTCACTATGAGGCGCGAGCGCCGCAGAAACAGGGTGGATGCTGCCCTTACCGGCAGCCCCTGCAAGCCTCAGCACATCCTCCTGGCTGTAGCCATTGACAGGGATGACAGATGCGACAGAGAGCTTGCCCGTGGTCACCGTCCCCGTCTTGTCGAGCACGACCACCTTAGTACCCGATGCTCTCTCGAGGACCTCGCCTCCCCTAACGACCACGCCCTTCTTAGCGAGGGATGCGATGCTGATTGCTGTGAGGGTTGCTGACGCTATTATGAAGGCGCTCGGGCACCCAGCGAGTATTATTGGTAGTGCGTTGTACGGCCCAATAATTATGGAGGCCGCAACGTATGCCCCAAGTAGGGCGGCGGTGTATGGTGGCGCGATTCTCTCAAGAAACCTCTGCACCCTCGACTTCCTCTCAAGGGCCCTAACGGCCTCCGCCACCAGGAGGCGGAGAGCGGAGTCACTGAAGCTCGCTAACGCCTTAACCCGGACCGGGTCGCCGAGGTTTATGTAACCACTGAGGACCGTCCCGCCCCTATCGACACGCACGGGCTCCTGCTCGCCCGTCATGATTGAGGTATCGAAAACGCCGGCGTCATCTAGGAGAACGCCGTCAACGACGACCGCCTCACCGCGCCTAACAAGCACGACGTCACCTGGCCCGAGCTCATCGGGCGGTACAGGCCTGACGCCTCTATCGGTAATCAGGGTAACCGAGTCAGGTATGAGCTCCTTAAGCGATGAGAGAGTCCTCAACGCCCTTCTCTCAGCCAGAGACTCAATGACCTCCGAGAGCGCGTAGAGCGCGATGATTAAGTAACCCTCAAAGAAGGCCCCAAGATACCACGTCACCAGAGCGGCCGAACCCATGAGCAAGTCAACACCGAACTCCCCACGCACCAGGCCGACCGCGAACCTGACGAGAAGATAGGCGGCAATAACCAATAGGCCCGGGCCCACTGCGCCCGTGACTAGGGACAATACTGCGCCAACTAAGGAAACCGCTAAGAGTGCATACCACTCCCTCATTCCGTGGCTCATCCTGTATCCCTACTGAATGGTGTGGCTATTGATATAATAATCTATTCTGTTAAATCAGATGAACTTTATTATAAAGAAATTATTAACCAGTGATCAACCCGCTTAGCATATAGAGGACATGTAAAAGTACGTTCGCACAGCTTCTATGTTTGGGGAAGTATTTGCCGATAATCAGCGTATCTATGCCGAAGCACCTCCTCGACCTCATGGACTCCATTGCATCAGCCCTGGGCTACACTGGCAGGTCCGAGCTCATTCGGGACGCTGTACGTGAGTTCATAAGCAGCAAGGCCCCATCAACTAAGATGAGGGAGAAAGTGCCCTGGATCCTCATTGGCGTAACCGATCACGCATCCGCCCCATCCGTTGATGAGAGGTTCATATCAGTGATCCACACCTTCGAACCAATAATCAGGTCGTTCTATCACCAAATCATCGGTGACGGCATCTGCCTAAACATAGCTGTGCTCGACGCGACCTGGTCAGAAATGCAGTCAATGCTAAGAGCGCTGAGGAAAGTTAGGGGCGTGAGGAGGCTTTGGTACCAGCCGATAACTGAGGAATGATCGAGCGTGTACCGCGGTTTTTAAGGGCCCACATCCACAGTTTAATGGCTTACTCCGGGGGTTTGCGGGCCCGGGCATACTGGTGGTCACATGAGGTGGGTTAGGTTAGCCCGGGCACTCACAAAGCAGCTAATAGGCCTGACCAACAAGTTGCTGGAACTCAACGAGCGAGTCAAGCGATGGCTCATGAGAACTAACTACAAGTTAGCGAGGGCGGACATGGGCCTGGCCGCTAAGGTCACGCTTAGGGAGCTCCGCGACCTCATGCGTAGGCTCAGCGAGGGCAGCCTCTGCGGGTATGCGGAGGAGCTCGGCGTAGGTTCGGACGAGATAATAGATGTGCTGAGGGGAGAGGAATGCGCGGTCATGAGGATCATCGACTTCGACGACATGATAAACTATGACATCGTGCTGGGGTGCCCGAGGCTTAGGAGAGAGGTCACCGTGAAATCAAGCACGAAGATAAGGGAGTGGGTATGCGTGAGCTGGTGGGAGGAGGAAGAGGATAGACTAAGGTATGCCGGCGAGCCTGAGGTTATCTATGTAGACGACCTCGAGAACCGGTTTGCCTGATGTCTGACAAGCAGTCCTGCAGGCCTCACACACTTTTTATTTCCCTAACCCCTACCGTATCTCGCCACGTACTCCCTTACGGCCGACACGAGCCTCTCCACGTCATCGACACAGTTGTATATGTAGAATGATGCCCTCACCGTCCCGTCCAGACCGAGGCGGTGGTGGAGTGGGTGGGCGCAGTGCTTCCCCGTCCTCACGGCTATTTTCCTGGCGTCTAGCCAGACACCGACGGCGTCGGGGTTATGCCCTCTCACCACGAACGACACTATCCCGTGCCGTCTCCCTGGATCCTTTGGCCCAACCACCTCCACTTCATCAATGCTAGATAGCTCTGCCAGGGCCTTCGTAGTCAGTTCTTTCTCGTGCCTAGCAACATCGCCCATGCCTAGCCTCTTAAGGTAAGCAACTGCCTCAGCCAGACCCACGGCCTCTATTATTGGGGGTGTGCCGGCCTCGAACCTCCAGGGCGGGTCATCCCACTCCACCCTAACACCGACTCCAGCGAGCACGACGTCCCTCACGCTCCCGCCTCCCCCGAGAGGTGGTTCGAGTTCCCTCAGGAGGTCTGCCCTGCCCCAGAGCACCCCTATCCCTGTCGGGCCCAGCATCTTGTGGCCGCTGAAGAGAGCGAAGTCTATGCCGAGTTCCTTAACATTGAAAGGCATGTGTGGGATTGACTGGGCGGCATCGAGCACCACGAGAGCACCCACGGACCTAGCCTTCTTGACCACCTCTCTCACGTTGGTCACGTAGCCCGTGACGTTGGAGATATGCGCGAATACCACGGCCTTAGTCCTCTTACCCAAGTACTCGTCGAGGAGGCCCCACTCGGGAACGCCCTCATCGTTAACAGGCAATATCCTTGGCTTTGCACCGACACGCTTCAGCGCCCTTAACCACGGGAGAAGGATGCTGTGGTGCTCTGCCTCCGTCAGCACGACCTCATCGCCCTCCCCAATAACCCCATTAGTTACGAGTGTCTCAACCAGGAGCTGGGAGGCCTCGGTAGTATTTCTTAGGAAGACCACCTCCTCCCACGAATCAGCACCTATGAACTTGGCGACGGCCTCATGAGCTGTTTCGTAGGCCATAGATGCCCTAACGCTGAGCCTGTGAACCCCTCTGTGGACGTTGGCGTAGCTCTCCCTCATGAAGGACGCCATAGCCTCGATGACCTGCCTCGGCTTGAGCGTGGAGGCAGCGTTATCAAGGTACGCTATCCCCTCCCTAGCTATTACCTCGAAATCCTCCCTCACGAGCGAGCAGTCCAGCATCACGAACCCCTCACCGCCCTCACTCTATACCTCCCAGGCCCCCTCTCCCCCTCAACCACGCGGAACCCCTCCTGCTCGAGGATGTCGAGCAACACGTCATACCTCATTATCTGGTCCTCACCCACAACAACGATCTCCTCCCCCTCACCGGCCTCGGTCAGCGCAGCGATGAGCTTGAACGTTGGTTTCTCCCTACAGCTCCGGAAAGCCTCCTCAGTGAGCTCAATTATTGTAGCCACTCCTTAACTCACCCGATTAAACTCTGTAGCAAGCAAAATAATCCTTTAACACCGTTAAACATCACTATACAGCGTGATGACTGCTAGTCCAAACGCCGATTTAATAAATAAATTAGTTCCCACTACCTTTACCTTATTTTTAATGCCGCCCTCCGATACACTGGGTCGCTTATTCTATAAACACCACCATCTTCCGCTATCAGGTACAGGTTCCTCAGCGTCTGTAGGAAGTCCCTCAATGTCCTAGTTGAGACGCCTGTCTCAGCCAATATCTCGCTCCATCTGGCTCCATACGCCATCATCCTTAAGGCTTTCTTGGCCCACTCACCCCTGCTTTCTAGGATGTTATGTATCTCGTCCTCAGCTATCTTAACTGCCTCTGTTTCCGCCTCCTCTAAACTCTTCTCGTGAGGCAACCCAATACATCTTCTCAGACCATAGAAGCTCAACCAACCCGGCAGTGTTCCTAGCTTAGAGACCACCTCTCTCAGTTCTTTATCACTGTGGGCTATCCCACACTCACTTAATCCTTCTCTAAGGAATTCTAGAGCGGTTTCCTCGTCCCACGCCTTCAGCTCTATCTTTATGGGGGACCTCCCGTAAAGAGGGCTGGTAGGGGCTGGATTAAGGAGTGTTTTCATCAGCCCTATAGCTGAACCAGTAAATATGAAGACTAGGTTCTTGGTTGCTGTCCTTAACCTATAGAGTAGCTCGAGAAACTGCCTAACACCCCCTCTAATATCCTGTACCTCATCTAGGATTACCACGAGTTTCTTCTTCCTGGATAACTCAAGGAATAGTTGCTCAAGTACCCGGGCAGAGCTGATCGAGCGGCTTAACCTGACCTCTCCCCCAACCCTTATGTTAAAGAATTCAAGAAATGCCTTAAGGGACTCAAAGCGATTGAGGAAGGACCTGGGCAGCGAAGACAGCACCCTCTCAGCACAGGCCCTAATGCCCCCAACACCCACTAGGTTGACATAGAGCGATTCGAATCCCTCCCTCCTGAGCTCGTTAGCCACTACCTTAGCCAGGCTTGTCTTACCCGACATCCTAATGCCTAGAATAGCTATCCAAGCACCCCTCCTCACAGCCCTCAGTGCTAACTCGATCTCCTCGTCCCTATCAAAAAGCTCCTCCCTGGTCTCACACGGTCTCTGAGTGAAGAGCATAGTTTACCCCCTAAACTAGTTTACCCGGTAAACTAAACCAACCAAGACTATAAACTTTCATCACATCACGCCACGCATCTTACTCCTTTCCAAGCCAGACAGGCACACTCCAACGAAGGAACGAGGCAAACATGTATCGCACAAGCTTATCTGGCTTAAATAACATCGGTCCCAACAACCTCATACCTCATAATCCATCAATAAGTTCTGGCTATCCCCATTACGGCGATAAGTCTCAAGGTAATGCGCGTCCCATACTTCCAGCCCTGTCTCCGAACGGTGGAAGTGTCTGGCACTATGAGTACCTTCCTGGCGTAGAATGTCTTGCCTGTCTTCCTCCTGCCTCCGGCGGTGAGGAAAGCCCAGAGCGAGGGCCTCTTCACGAACAGTGTTTATACTCACAGTGTATTATACTGTTAGTCCAAAAATCGGTGCTCTCGTTTAGGGCAGCGGCACGACGCCCGGCACCTTTGGGAAGAACGCTGCCCTAGCTATGTGGTCCCAGCCGAGCAGGTACCTTGTCAGCCTCTCAACCCCTAGGCCCCAGCCGGTGCTCGGCGGTATGGCGCCCTTCCTGGTGAGGTCTATGAACCACTCATAGATCTCTACTGGCTCGCCGAGCGACCTTATCCTCTCCTCGACCTGCGGGTGCCTGTACTCCCTCGTGCCCCCGTCGATGACCTCGCCATAGCCCTCGGGGAGTATTAGGTTGAAGTCGAGGTTGTACCTCGGATCCTCCGGGTTCGGCAGGTAGTAGAACCCCCTACTAACTACCGGAAACCCCGTTAACCACACCGGCCCACCGACCTTCCTAGCTATTGCCGTCTCGGCCTCCTGGCTCAGCTCCTTCCCCCACCTGACGTCGTAGCCCATCTCCCTAGCCATGTCGAGAGCGTCGTCGTAGTGGATCCTCTCGAACGGCGGCTCAAACACCACGGGCTCCTTCCTCTTCCCCACAGCCTCGAGGAGCTCGCTTCCCTCATCCGCTAGGGCCTTACTCACGGCTTTGAGGACGTCCTCGGCCAGTCCTATAGCGTCATCCACCGTTGCTAGGGCCCACTCTATGTCGAACTGCGTGAACTCCGAGAGATGCCTCCCCGTAGCCGCGTGGGCCGGTGGCTCCTCCCTAACGTTCCTGGCGACGAAGTACACCTTATCCAGCACGGCGGCTGAGGCCTGCTTGAACATTATGACCGAGCTCGTCAGCTCGTAGGTCATCCCGTAGTACTCCGTCCTGAGCTTCCTCGCACCCCTCAGCCCGGGGTCGGTGGCTATGCTTATCATCGGCGCCAGAACCTCCGTGAAGCCCCTAGCGTCGAACTCCCTCCTCAGTAGCCTGAGGAGGGCTGCCTGATACCTCAGTGTGGCCGCAATAGCCGGGTTCCTCATGAACCACCTGAACTCCCTAGCAAACTCAGCCGGGTCATCAGGCATAACCAAGTAGTCCACACCCCTCTCCTCAACCGGCTCATGAATCACTCCCTCAACCTCCGGGCAACCGTCTACAAGCCTAACCCTCAGTAGGGTCTCTAACCTATACCCCCTTAACCTATCAGCACATTCACCGTGGAACCACAGAACCTTATCACCGAATCGGAGTGCAACACCCTTCTCGGATCTAGCGGCCACCCAGGCCGCCTCAGAACCGGGCTCATCCGTGCGGGAAGTTAAAGCACATCCCTCACACACCCCACGCCATCAACGGCTCAAGATCCCCTAATAAACATTTATTGATTTGATGTCTTCACACAATCCTCTTAGGAAAGAACATGTATTAGCGTCAACAATGTGCTAGCTTTCACCTCATCACATTAAAATAAAATAGAGGGTCATGGTCATGGACTCAGGTCTTTAGGGTGGCTTACATCTTTAGTTGGTGACCCGGAATGCTCCCCCTCCTCGGAAGTTTGCCTCCGAGAACACAGGAGCTTGTTAAGGCTATAGGGAGTACCCCGGTCGTTAAGGTTCCGATTAGGGGGCTCACCTTCTTTGTTAAGCTGGAGTTCACTAACCCTATGGGCTCCCACAAGGACAGGGCTGTGGCATTCATGCTCGCCCACGCATTCCGGGAGGGCATCATCAGGCCTGGCGACACCGTTGTTGAGGCCTCGAGCGGGAACACAGCCACGTCGCTCGCCTGGTTGGGGAGGGCTTCGGGCCTCGAGGTCGTCGTGTTTGTGCCTGAGGGCACGTCAAGGACTAAGTTATCCCTCATACGTGCGTTCGGCGGGGTCGTTAAGGAGTTACCCAGCGATGCGGACATCGAGGAAGCCGCCAGAGAGTTCGCTGAGGAGGGAGGACATTTCTTCCTCGGTCAACATGAGAACCCGGCTAACCCGAGGGCCCATAGGGAGTGGACGGGGCCGGAGATACTGAATCAGGCGGGTTGCGTCGACGCGTTCGTGATGGGCGTCGGGACCGGAGGGACCATAGTTGGTGTGGGCTCCCTCCTCAGGGAGGTCTGCGGCAGTGTTGAGGTGGTGGGTGTTGTCCCTGAGGGCTCTCCCGTTGCTAGGGGTGAGGGCTCTAGGTGCTTCGAGCCTATAGAGGGACTCTCGTGCTCTAGGTATCCCGAGATCTTCGCCTCTAACCTGTCAGTGGTTGATGAGGTCGTGGAGGTGGGTGCTGAGGAGGCTTTTGAGGGCGTGAAGGCCCTGATGAAAGCTGGCGTACCGGCCGGCCCCTCGACGGGGGCCGTTATAGCTGCTGCCACGAAGGTCGGTAAGGAAAGGGGGTGGAGGAGAGTCGTTACACTGGCGGCCGACCACATCAGTAGGTACTCGTGGCTCCTCGAGCCCCCTTACCTTGAGAGCTTTGTGAGTTTGTGGGGGCAGAGGACTGAGTAGGGGCAGTACTGACACTCCCATGAGTACCTCGGGTAGTCCTTAGACGTCATCCTCTCCACCACCTCGTCAGTAGTCATGGGGTCGCTCACAGGGAACTGCGTGACCCTGTCCGGCGTGACGTAGAGGAGGACTCCCTCATTGGCCTCATGTAGCCATAGGTACGCCCGTACCTGGTCTATGTGGTGCTCGTGGGGTATGCCGGCATCACTCCTAGAAGTCTTCACCTCGATCACGATCTTCTCACCACCCTCGCCGTAGTAGATGGCGTCGGCCCTACCTCTAACCCTTACCTCCCTACCGTCCGGCAGGGCCACGGTCTTCTCAGCCTCAACCTCGAACTCCACCCTCCCTAGCCTCGAGAGGACTGAGTGAACCCCTTCGTGGGCCAGGTCACCGAGTATGAAGAACGGCGTGAAGACCTGGTGCTTCACCAGCTCAGGGTACCTAAGCTCGAATTCCCGCTTGAGAGGGCACCTGACGAGGTCTGTTACCCACCAGGTGTCCTCTGTCCTCCTGTGCTTCTCTTCCTCCTCCTTTCTCCAGGCGTAGATGAGGCTGACGAGGTCTATCAAGGCCCTTACCGGTCTCTATGCTCCCTGAAGGGTTAATTGTTGTTGGATCTCTGTGTAGAGTTATAAGGGGGTCGCCGCATACTATAATATATTGGGTAAGGTTTTGAGGAACTTCAAGAAAGCGAGGGACTCCCTGAAGTTATTGCGTAAGTTCTACTCGAGGCTCGGTTGGAGGGATAAGGTAGAGGAGGTTGATGAGGAGTTCTATACGGCGCTGGAGGAGAGGAACCTGACGTCATCACTGCCCAAGAACAAGCTCAAGTAGCGTTTTTGCCGCACCCAACCCTACCCACAAACTCCTTGACGACCTTCTCGTACTTGCTCAGCTCCGGGAACTTCTTGACCCAAGCAGAGAGGACATACTCCCTCGTGCCCTCCAGAATATCCTCCACATCATACCCCTGCCTCAAGTACATCATCGCCTGAAGGCAGGTCGCCAGGTTATCGGCTAGCTTAACGACCTGAGCCTCAAGAGTTGAGAGAGCCACTAACTCATCAACCAGGCCCTCGGGCACGCCGGCAACGCTGGCTGCCTCCCTCTCCACACCCTCAGCGACCTCGTGGGGTAGCCTGTCCTTAACCCACTTCACTATGTCTCCCTCAACCGCCTCAGGCACGTCGTGGTAGAGCGCGAGTTCTAGAACCCTCCGCACATCAATCGGTGCGCCGACCTCCTCGAGCTCGGTAGCGAGGAGGTGGGCCAGCACCGCCACCTCGAAGGTGTGGGCCGCGACGGTCTCGGCGACGGCGGGTGGTATGCCTCTCTGCATCCACCCGGTTCTGGCAAGCCACTTGAGGCCCATAACCCTCTCATACCACATTTTATCATTCCCCACCGCTTGCCTCATCGACAGGTATTATGTATTTGCGCCCACCGACCTCAACCTCCGCCACCTCGACACCGTAGATACGGCGGATGAGCGACGCCGCGTCAGCCCCTACGGGGTGGAGGGCGCCGCCGACTATCCCGTAGGCGGTCGTCACGTAAGCGAGGGAGGGGATCAGGTTATTGAGGGTTATGAGCACCGCCTTCCCCCTCTCAGCCACTAGCCTGAGGGCCTTCATCACCCTCAGCTGATACCTTATGTCGAGGTGAGTGACCGGCTCATCCACTAGTATCGCCGCCGCCTTGCTCGCCAGAGCCCTCGCCAGAACAGCCCTCCTAAGCTCGCCAGAGCTTATCTCCCAGAGCCTCCTACTGAGGAGGCCCCTGAGGCCGAAGTACTCGATAAGCCACTCCATCAGCCCAGCATCTGGGTTGGGGGAAGTCAGTAGGAGGTCGCCCACCGTTATGTCCGCCCTAGCGACGGCCGCGGGTGCGTACGAGAGGAGGCGGGGCCTCATCTGGGGAGGGGCTGAGGAGACCTCCACGCCAGCGACCTTGACGCTGCCGGAGTACGGGATTATGCCAGCGATCGCCCTAAGAAGCGTGGTCTTGCCGGATCCGTTGGGCCCTATCACTGCCGCGACCTCACCCTCCCTAACGACGAGGTCGACACCCTCCAGAACCCTCCTATCCCCGTATCCGGTGCTCATCCCCTTTACCACGATGACCTCCGTCAATGAGAACCTCCTAATAGGTTACCTGCGGTAGAGTGATTAATTCGTGGGTGCGTAGGTAGGTGGTGCCTGGATGAAGCTGAGGCACGAAGCACTGAAGCGCCTGATAAGCAAGGTGTGGGGCGAGGATCCCTCAGTCCTCGTGCCGCCTAAGCCCGGTGAGGACGCTGCTGTCCTGGATCTGGGCGGCGGTAATGTGCTCATAGTCCACCCAGACCCAATAACCGGCGCAGTCAAGTACCTCGGCAGGCTCGCCATCTACATACCCACGAACGATATAGCCGTTGAGGGAGGTTACCCTAGGTACGTCACGATGACCCTCATACTGCCTGAGGGGGCCGGTGAGGACACCGCCATGAGGGTAGCGGAGGACGCAGGTAAGGCGGCGGAGGAGCTCGGTGTCAGCATAGTGGGAGGGCACACAGAGTTCAGCGACTCAGTCACGAGGCCCCTCGCAGTCGTCACGGCGATAGGGTTCAGCGACACCGCCCACATAACACCGACGTCGGCGGCGAGGCCCGGCGACCTAATCATAATGGGTAAGTCAGCGGCTATGGAGGCAGCCGCTATCATCGCCACAGACTTCCGGGAGAGGCTTGAGGAGGCCGGCGTGGCGAAGGAGGTCATTGAGGAGGCGGCCGGGCTCATAGAGAGGATAAGCCTCGTTAGGGAGGCCTGGGCCCTCGCCTCCAGGAGGCTCGTTAGGGCGATGCATGACCCGACGGAGGGCGGTCTCCTGGGCGGGGTAGCGGAGATGGCGGACGCGTCGGGGCTGTCGGCTATCATCGATGCCTCCTCAGTCATCGTGTCTGACGTCGTGAGGGAGGTGCTGGGCGCTGTCGGGATAGATCCCTTGAGGTCACTCTCCTCCGGTACCTTGGTGGCCGCTACTCCCAGGGAGAAGGTCGGTGAGGCGCTCGCGGTTCTCGAGTCAATGGGTGTTGAGGCATCGATCATTGGGGAGTTCACGTGGAGGAGGCACTGGCTAGTCAAGGCCGTTACCGAAGAAGAGGTCACCTACATCGACGAGCCGCTCGTCGAGGATGAGGTGATGGCGCTTTGGGAGCGGTCGGCCCGCTAGGGGCTGTGTCAGGTAAGCTCAGGAAGCTCTTCCAGGGGATGGGCATCGTACCTGACCCCTTCACCCTAATGGAGATATACACAGTCGCCTCCATGGTCGCCTGCGGGAGGGCTGACCCCGCGTCGCTCGAGGAGATAGTGGCGAGGTACCTAAAGAAATGGAGTGTTGATGCTGACCCCAGCGAACTCTCCAAGAGAATCGTTGAGGTGGTGGGTTGCGGGAGTGCCTGATTAGGGGCGTTGAGGAGTCCGATCTCCCGAAGGTCATTAGGGTAGAGTTCTGGTCCTTCCCCTACCCCTTCGAGAACGAGGTTCTGGCACTCCTCTACATCGCCTGGAGGAGGTACTTCTTCGTCGCGGAGTGCCTCGGGCACGTGGTCGGCTACATCGCAGGCAGGTCTGAGGGGAGCTGGGGACACGTGGTGAGCATCGCGGTAATGCCTCGCTGGAGGGGGAAAGGGCTTGGGAAGGCCCTCATGCTTGCCCTGGAGGAGGCCTTCGCCGCCGACGGCCTAATTAACTCGTACCTTGAGGTAGCTGTCTGGAATAGGGGCGCTATCACCCTATACAAGCGGCTTGGCTACGTAATAGCGGGTATATTGAGGAACTATTACCCGGACGGGAGCGACGCGTACGTCATGGTGAAGAGGTTGATCACTTACCGGTGATCTTACTCACTACATCCCACGCAAGCCCAGCGTACTTAGGGTGGGCGTAGACCCTCAGGACGACCATGCTCTTCGGTAGGCTCCTGATTATCGATGATTCGATGGACGAGATTGGCTCTTCCTTACCGTCATGTAGGACAAGAACCTGCTCGTCCTCCTCGAGTATGTCAACGGTGTCGTAGTAGACCCTCACATGCGTTGGTGAGATACCCCTCATAACAAGTTCCTCCTTGATCTCCCTTGCCTTCTCTCTTATCTCCGCCTCCTGCTCTATGTCCGAGGTGAAGTACGTTCTATTTAATACTGTCCTTAAACCTCTCCTGTTAAGATACATGCTCGCCAGCTCCCTCAGCTCTCCCCTACCAAGCTTGTGGGATACAACGTAGTTCAGGAGACCGCCTATATAGTAGTCATCCCAGGCGAAGAACGTGCCCTCCCTAATCGCTCTCTTTATGCCGTCAGGCGATGTGTATGGCTCGAGAAGCGTTGATGTGTCGGGGTCGTTGGCTAGTAGCTCGTATATTGTCTCCATGAGGAGCTGGTATCCTGTTATTGTCTTATGGTAGTAGACAGCCCTGTACATGTGGAGCCTGGCTATGTAGAATGACTCAACAGCGTGTATCGCCTTCATCGGAACAGCGAGCCTCCCGTCTGCTGTGACGGTTAGTGTGTTGACTATTCTGTCGACGTCTATCCTTCCGTAGACCACGCCTGTATGGAGTGCGTCCCTCATGAGGTAGTCAAGCCTGTCGGCATCGAGGTCTGAGCTCATCAACATGTTAAGGGTTACGTTGCTGTGTACGCCCCCAACGACGGCGGCGACCTCCCTGGGGTCTGCCCCTAACCCTTTTATCTTCTCTGATATTGTAGGGTCGTTCTCTATTACGTACCTACCCAGCTCTTCATGCCTCAGCCTGAACCTGTTATGGAAGTACATCTCGAGAGCATGGGAGTAGGGTGTGTGACCTATGTCGTGGAGGAGGGCGGCGAGCCTCAGCACTAGTGCATCGTCCCTGCTGAGGTGGCCCTCCCTAACGAGCCTTGCCGCAAGTATGTCCATGACCCTCATGACTCCTAAGGAGTGCGAGAACCTAGTATGGACAGCGCCCGGATACACCAGCCACGCCTGAGCCAATTGCTTGATCCTGCGGAGCCTCTGAAAGGCTGGCGAGTCAACTATGTCCACGATACCCGGGCCCAGCTCAATGAATCCGTGGAGCTCATCGAAGACGTACTTCGACCTATTAATTGTCATTCACCACCGCACCTCTAGACTAATGAGGCACGGAACGAATAAAGAATTAGGGGGTCAGAGAGAGGTAAGGACAGAGTAGACCCGCATCACCTCTTCCCTACTTAAGTGCGGCTTCCTCCGCAGGAGCTCCTCCACTGGGTCCTCAGGCCTCGGGTAGACCTCCTCCATGAGCATCTTGAGAGAAGCCGCTATCTCTAACCCCTTCACAGGGTCCCCAGCTGCTTCACCGAACCTCATGATTAGCTCCTTGGCAATCCTCACCAGCTCCTCGCTGGCCTCGCATGGCGTTGCTCTCCTCATCTCCCTCGCCAGGCCCCTCGAGTAGGGGCCGTGCCTGTGCCACATGAAGTGGTGCTCCCTCTGCCCGGTGAGCCTCTCTATGAGGTAGGCCAGCTTCTGTGCGGCGAGCCTTTTCTGGAAACCCTTTACTGATGGGATAACCTCGCCTACGATTGTTAATAGCTCACATGCCCTCAACCCTTTTCCCCAACCAGTCACTGATTGTTGTGTACTGGATAAAAGCGCGGGATTGATCTCCGTAATCCACTCAATATTCGGCGGTAACACCGCGTTATTGCCTACCTGATAAGGAGAACCGAGATAGTGGTGTTCACTATTGTTGAGAGCGCTGTAGAACCGATCAGTATGTCCTCGACCTGGGTCCTGCCCCTAGCAGCTATGATGATGAGGTCGTAGTCGCCCTCTAGGCTCTCCTTAACTATCTTAGACGATACCGAGCACCCATCCCCCTTACCTATGACCTTGACCTCCACCTTCACCCCGGCTGACCCAGCCTTCTCCTCGACCTTCTTCCTAACCTCCTCGACATCAATCGAGCCGTCGTCCACGATTAGTGCAGTAACCCTCGAGCCGTACCTCTTGGCGAAGTCTATGGCGACGTCGAGCGCCTTCATACTGTACGCTGAGCCATCGATCGGTGCGAGCACCTTCCTAAACATGAATGATATCTCGTAAGTCGGCGGCCAGACGTAGCTCACTCGAACCACCCCCTAATCCCTAGTGTCTCGTTCGTGAGCTTTATGGAAGACTCCTTATCCGATATACCCATAACTGCCCTAATAGCGTCTATGTTCTCCGGCACCACTATCGCCTCCTGGTGAACGGCCTGAGCGACCCAGACCTCGCTACCACTAACCCACACGCTGTCCACCCAGACAGCGTTCTCGTATATGTCGCCTAGCGGCCTGCCAGAGTCGCGGAACGCCTCCCTTAACTCGGCAGTTGAGGTGAGCAGCGACGCCTTCACGAGCATTATCCTGGGCGTGGCCTCGAGGGCCCTCATCACGTCCTCTCTGGTTATTGGCTCCTCTAACTCGAACCTGACGAAGTGCATGTGGGCGAGCGTCGTCGGCGCTACGACAGCGTAGGTCATTATGTCGATGTCCCCTATCACCGTCTTCACGTCCTCCGCGTGGTGGGACGGCGGCTTAGCTGGCTTGAGGACGAGGCCCTCGATCGGGCCCTTCTTAACCTCCTTCGTGTCCGCTCCCCTCCTCACTAGCACTGCCCTAACGGACCTGATCCGGCCGAGCTCCCTAATCGCGACGATGAGCCTTATGAGGCCTGTCGTGTTGCACGAAACCACCCTGACGAACCTCTTCCCCACGGCCGCGTCGTAGTTCGCTAGTGCGTTGAAGCTCACATCAGCGACGGAGGCGTCCTCACCTCCCTGGAATATTGCCTTAACACCGGCCTTCTCGTACAGCGGCCTGTACTTAGCGCCTACACCGCCTGGGGTCGCGTCCACTACTACA
>WAOK01000087.1 GCA_015521325.1 Desulfurococcales archaeon
GGGGAGGGGCTTGATTATGTAGCGGTGGGGGAGGTTAATGGGTACCCACCTCCCGCCCTCGTAATAGGTGACGGGGCTGCTGTTAGCCCACACCCTCTCCCACTCCATGCCTCTCCGGAACTTGAACATGTAGAGGAGGAGGGGGGCGCCGTTGTTGCTCATTACCGCAGCGGTGTTCGGGATGCTTGCTGCGAGGCTCGCAAGGATTATTGCGAGAAGGGGTAGAGCAAGGGCTGTCCTTACCTTAGCAACGTGCTTGGGCAAGACAGTACCCTCGACCCATTAAATTAGTTTTTTGGGTAATAAGACTTAGATTAAGTATTAATGTTGTGAATTGATTAAAGCATTTATAACGAGTAACCAGCCCTTTAATTGTGGTGAGGGCTTGAACAAACTTGTTTTGGCCCTGTCCCTCCTAATATTATCCTCGCTAGCGATCGCCACTTCCTCGACACCGACGCAACAGTCAGGCGAGGCCGCCAGAAGTGCCAGCACCACCATCACGTACAGGTTAGTACCACTAGGTAAGGACGTGGTTAGGGCGATGGCCTCGGCCAACGCCGTTGCCTGGGCGATCCTCGTCAGCGGCCCAGAACCCTTCGAATGGAGGATTGAGGTGGGCGGTGAGTCATACGTAATCAGATCCCTTACCCTCAACAGCGTGGTAGTGACTTCCGAGGGCAGGGTATGGGCAATCAACTACTCAAGCAAGCCCGAACTACTCACTAACCATACATGCCTAAGTCGTGAAGGGCTGCCTCCGGGTATCCCGGCCTCCGGCGACAAGCGCTACGTTTGGGTCAGCCTCAGATGGGAGCTCGTCGAGATCAGCGGTGTCGGGGTAAGGGTTCTCGACGAGGGGGTGATCGAGGGACTGATGGATCTATGGAGTCAGAGGTTCTTCGGGTGCAGCCCCGCACCCGAGATCGTCTATAGAGGCGGTTCACCCTATCTCATCCGGATGAACTCAACTTACTTCGAGGGAGTGGCTTACCTGGGGGAAAGCAAAGTAACGCTGAGGGCTAAGGGGAGGCTGCCAGAGGGCATCGCAGGAGCTATCCCCCTAGGTGCTAAGGAGTACGTGCTCTACGGAACGGCAGGGGCTTACCTACTTACCGAGGAGGGGATCAGCTCCCTCGATAAAATAACTCAGTCGATCTCGGAGGCGTATGCCGTTAAGGGAGGTGCCCTCGTCGGGCCATACATAGTGTTCGAGAACGGTACCACGTCGTACGTAGGTGAGCCGGTGGCAGTGTCCCCGGACGGCGGAGTCATTGCGTGCGAGTCGGGGGACGCACTGACCATATACCGCCTGAGTGACTCAGGCATAATTAGCACATATTCACTGAGTGTTTACGCAGACGCTGTCTCATTGAGTGAGGGCCTGATCCATATTCTCAAGGAATCAACTGGAGGGATAGAGATCTATCAATACACCCTGCCCCCATACCTCGTTGAAGCCGGCCACGCAACGCTGGAGAGGGGCCACCCCATAGGCGATGACAGGCCGAGGCAGGTACAAATCGACGGTTCCGGAAGCTATGACGGCGGTGCCTACGCCCTCATCAAGTATGAGGTAGGTGAGGATGAGAAAGCGTACGCTCTCCTCATAATAAACGACACCCCAGTAGCCCAGCCCACAGTAAGTGCTGCCGAGGCCGAGCTAAGGAAGGTTAATGAGATACCGCTACCCCCAGATGTTACGAGGGCCGGACTCGAGGCCTACCTAGGCAAGGGAACCCTCGCCTTCTACGCTTGGGGAAAGCTCTACCTGGTGAGGGACGGGAACGTAGCTGGCGTATACGACATACCGCCTCCCGTATGGGTCATTGACGGGTACCTGTACCTCGCCAACAACACTCACATACTCGTCATGGATCCGGGGAACGGCAGGGTGGTAGGTGCTTACGCCATACCCGGCTGGTTAACGCCTCCCAGGGCACTCATCAAGTTCGTTAATGCGATGGCCTGGGATGGGCGGGCATGTGTCCCCACAGACCTGCTTTCCTCTGTCATACAGCCACTCAGCATCGTAATCAAGGGTATGAGCATATCGATCCACAGTGGCGGGTATTGCTCACCGGAGGCGAGGCTACCCAGTTTCTGGGGGGAGGCGATCGGGGGGCTCATAGAGGGTGCCTACGGCGACGCCGCTATAGTCATTACTGGCCACAGGGACTACGCCCTCCTCACGGGTGAGGGCCTCATGTACCTAAGCGGGGAGCTTTTGGCAGGGCCCGGCGTTGTCGATGGGGGGCTGGCGGCCCTCGTTAAGGGCCCCGGCAATGAATCGGCAGCGTGCTTACTGATATGGGATAACGGGCTTAAGGAGGCATGCCTTGACTTCGAGCCCGTGAAGGCGGTCCTCTGGGAGAAGGGGGTGGTGGTCGTTAAGGAGGAGGGTGGTTCGGAGAAAGCAATAGTTTATGAGGTGGTAGCATGAGGGCCGCACCACTCCTAATAGCACTAATTCTGGTGAGCATCGCACCCGCTCTGGGGGAGGGCCCCGGTGATGCGGCGGTCACCCAGTTCGCGGACGGCGTGGTACTGCTTAAGGCCGGTACAGGGCCAGCTGTCTATGAGGTACCTGTGAAGGGGCTCGGGGTATCTTCTGAGACAGTCATCTACGTTGACGTGGCTGTTGCGGAGGGAACACTGAAGCTCGGCCTATATGGGGGCGGGTGGGTTGCTGGGCCTGTGGCGATAGGAGGGAATAAGGTCGCCGCGGGCTCCGACAGCGTGCAAGTGATGACTTCCGCTATCCTCAGGATGGAGCTAGTCATATATAGGGGCTGGGCGGCGTTCCTCAAACTGATCGATTATTACAGGAACGTCTACTACTCCATCAAACTCCCTCTGGCAGGGGATGTGGCGGGCTCCCTCTTGAGGTTTGAGTCGGACGGGACCGCATACGTTATTAGGGTTAGGCAGAACGACGTAGCCCTCTTCTCAGCGTATCAGGACATGGAGGAGATGGCCGATTACCCATCAATAACGGCGTACCCAGTGAGGGTGAAGCACCTGATCATTGACGGCGGCCTGATAAAGGCGGAAGAGTTGGGCGGCAGTATGAGCATATGGTACCTGGGCGAGGATGGGGTGAGGTGCTGGGCCAACGTCACACCGGTCAGGCACGGGGCCGGGGAGGCTGACCTAGGAATAAGCTACGTTGAGGACGTGCTCGTCGGGTGGGCCAAGTACACGCCCAATGGGAGCTACGTCGGAGAAGCAAAGTATGCGGTAGGCAACGAGTGCAGGCTCGGTCAGGAGCGGGAGGTGGAGACCACGATACCCCTCGCACTAGCTGGAAAGGTTTATGAAGTCATCCCCCTGAAGGACACCGTAGTGATATTCGGCAGTGAGAGGGTGGTGTTCATTAACCTCTTGACTGGTGATGAGGTGCACACCGATGAACCGGGCACCCCTCTAGCCTACGGAGCGGCGGGCGTGGTCATTCTGTCGGGGAGCTCCATTACCTACTACTCATCAGACGGCAGGGAGGTATGGGCCCGGGAGGTTGTGGGGTCACCGCACGCGCTTGTGCTGAGTAACTCAGCCGTCGTCTCCGACAACGGCACTGTGTTCGTGATCGGTGAGGAGGGTGGGGTAACGGAGGTCAGTATCGGTGCCGAAGTCGTTGGGCTCGCTTGGGATGGCTCGCACGTAGTCGCCGCCGCGGGGAACACGCTCTATTTCATAGACCCTACGGGTGGCGTTATCAGCGAGGTGAGTTACTCGGGGGAATACCTAGGGCTCGGGCCGGGGGACGGTTACGCCACCCTCGTCTACTCGGTCAGCAACGGGTCGGACGCCCTAGTAACGATCGCTGAGGCAAGCCCGGGAGGGGTAGAGGTGGTCATGCAGTACCCCCTCTACAGGCGCTGGGCAAGATCCCTGGAAGCCGACGCCGGTTGGGGGAGGGCGGTGATTAAGGTGGGCTTCACCAATAAGGAATACCTCATATACATTACAAGCAGCGGCCAGAACCTGCTCGCGGCGGGGATTAGGGGGAACCGGGAATTCAGTGAGGAACTGATCGCTTCATCCTCCGAAATATCAGGGATATACATACCTGACCTGGACTCGCTCTACCTAACATCCCCTAGACCCTCGCTCGTGAGGGTCGGGCTAAGGCCGGAGAGCTTGGGGCAAGTTCTCTGGCTGTATGAGGGCACGCTCTATGTCCTAGACACGAAGTACTTGTCCTGGGCAGGTAAGGCAGTAACTAAGCTGGCCTCCATATCCCCGGGCAAGGAACCTGTTGTTACTGTGGAGAACATAAGCGTATGCGGGGTCGGCGGGTGCTCGGCGAAACCGGTGTTCGGTCCGGGGGGTCGGGTGGTTGCGTACGCTATAAACTATGATAACGGAACGGTTAGGTACGGCCTCCTAGGCGGTTTCGAGAACAGGCATGATCTAGGCCTCCCAAGGCTTGGGAGGGATCAGGCGTACGTTACCGATGTCCTCCGGTTAGGGGATGGTGTCATGGTAAGCACTACCTACATCGTTAACGGGACGCGGGACACGCGGGTAATCGTAGGGTATGAGGGCGGGGGTGAGGCAGAAGTGGTTCTGGGTGACGTAATAAGGAACTACTACGGTACCCACTTCGGCATCGATTGGGGCAGGGTTGCCCTCTCCCTTGAGACAGACTCGATAGCACCATCGCCCGACATGAGCAAGGTAGCGATAACGGGGAGGGCTCACCTAATCGCTACCGGCGGCCAGCCCACCCCAACCACCCTAGCCATGACCTCATTCATTATTGTACTCGATGCCCAGGGCAGGGTGCTCGAGGACAGGGTCGTCTTCAGCGACTCACCCATCTCGGTGGCATGGGTAAATGACACAGCCCTCATAACTTTAGGCGCCGGTGACGGCCTGATCAGCCTGATTGACCTAAGGAGTGGTGAAGAGAGGGTACTGGCCCGCGGTGATGTCCCCCGGCAAGTAGTGGGGAGGGGTGCTGATGGACTGCTGTTCTTCGTGAAGGAGGGCGGGAGACCCATATTCGGCGGGTATGTGCTCGGGCCTGGGGGAGGGATGGTCAGGCTTGTGAGGTGGCTGAGCCAGTACTACGACATTATCGAGGACCTGGGGGAGGCTATCTCTTTAGGGGCGGGCGGCGGTTTCTACGTAATGGCGTCATCGGCGGGTGGCGCAGTCTTCTCGACCTTCATCCGGGTTAGTGACTGGCACGGTTTCTACGACTATACCCTAATCAACGCTTCATTCAGACTGGAGTGCGAGGAGGGCTACGAAACAACCCAGAACCTGAGCCTCTTAGGGGAGAGCGGTGAAAGAACCCTCGAGGTCGGCTGCGGCCAGAGCGTGGCCCTAGAAAGCGTGCGTGGGGGGAAGATACGGATGATGTCTCCAGAGATCGGTACCTACCCACAGCAGTTCCTCCTGATCCCCGGGGACTGGGGTTCGCAGGCGGCGGTAAAGGAGGAAAGCATTGTGTGGGTCGATGTCGAGCCCCTCTGCATCAGGCCGGATAACCTCCACCGGAACCAGGCCGTGATGTATTACGTCGACGGCGCACCCGCGGCGACCTACCCACCGAATGACTTGACTGGCCAGGACCCCGACCTATGCATTAGCCTGGAGCTAGGTAACCACACAGTGGTGGCCTACGTCTTCTCAGAGGCGTATTACCCGAGCCGGGTGCTCGTGTGGGACGTTACCATCTTAC
>WAOK01000088.1 GCA_015521325.1 Desulfurococcales archaeon
AACGACGTCGGTAACGCCGTCGGTGTCTACTCAGCGTTCGCCCACGTCACTGGGGCGGCTTGGTTCGACCCCAGGGCCCTCGCCGCACTAGGGTCGGCCGGGATAATGCTCGGCGGCCTCACGGTGGGTAGGAGGGTGATACAGACCGTCGCTTTCGGCATAACAAGGCTAGACCTCGCCACAGGCTTCGCCGCCGAACTATCTAACGCACTCGTTGTCTGGGTCTTCACGACCTTGCCCGCCATGCTCTTCGGTTACGGGATGCCCATATCCACTACCCACGCCAGCGTGTCAGCGGTTATTGGTGTGGGCCTCGCTAAATATGGTTGGAGGGGGGTTGATTGGGGCACCATAGCGAAGGTGGTGGCTGGGTGGGTCCTCACGGTCCCGGCCGCGGCGGCGATAGCGGTAGCGATTAGGGTGGCCCCCGCCGCATTAGGCCTTGTTTAGGGGGTGTGTTGGATGGGCTCATCCATGTGGTCCTGGCTCGGTAGGAGGGTCGAGGCGGAGGTACTGGAGATAGCCCTGAAGCACGTTAGGAAGGTTGTGGAGGCTGCCCAGGCCTCTGAGAGGCTCTTCAGGGCGTACGCTGAGGGGGACGCACCGGCCGCCGACGCAGCTAGGGCGGAGGTCTTCAGGGCTGAGTCGGAGGCTGACGACATCAAGAGAGAGGCGATAAGGCTGATGAGCGAGGGCTTCATACACCCGATCGATAGGGAGGAGCTCATCAGGCTCATACTCACGGTGGACGACATAGCGGCTTACCTGAAGGGCGCCGCGAGGAGGGCCGGGATGGTTCCCCCAGACTCGATAGATAAGGGGATTAGGGCCCTAGCCGCCGACATGGCCTCGAGGGTGAGGGCCTCAGCAGAGAGGCTCCTCGAGGCTGTTGAGGTGATTAGGAAAGACCCAAAGAAGGCCTTGGCACTAGCGGACGAGGTTGAGAGGATTGAGGAGGAGGTCGATGATATAAGGGCTCAGGCCTTGGCGAAGGTTCTCGAGTTCTGCGACGCATGCGAGAGGATGTCCGCCTGCCTCATAGCCAAGGAGATAATCGACTCCATAGAGAACGCCAGTGACAGGTGCGAGGACGCTGGCGACGTGATACGCTCGATAGCCCTCCTAAGGGCTTAGCGTCTCCTTCTTTTTCTAGCAGGCCTTCGCCTGTACTCCCTTACCCTCACGCCTAGCTACCTAGCCCTTTTCTTAGCGCTTCGCAGGAGCTGGCGCGAGTCACGGACCCACAGAATGGGGACGGCTCCCAGCACCCTGGCCTTGGCCACGAGCTTATCTACTGCGCCCGCCCCGACTCGCTGGCTCCTCCCGCTCTTGACCTCCGCCACCACTACTTTACCCCCTTTCTCCGCGAGGACATCAACCTCCCCGCCGGCGACGAGGACGTTCCTGCTGACTCTGTAACCAGCTCTCCTGTACCGCCCAGCAACGATTTTCTCGGCCCAGCTGCCTCTGCCCCTGTTCCTCGGCATGTTAAGCCAGTTGTTTCAGAACTAATAAGTCCCGGGCCGTGCACGCAGCTAGGTATTCAAGCCCATAAAGTAATACTACATGGGTAAGGGATTTGCGTGCGGCGGTTCTCCACGGGCCCAGGGACTTGAGGGTCGAGGACGTACCGACCCCGAGGCCCGGGCCCGGTGAGGCACTGATTAGGGTCAAGGAGGCGGGGATCTGCGGAACCGACAAGGCCTTCTATAGGGGCACCTACAGGCCGGGGAAGCTACCGATAATACCCGGTCATGAGGTAGCCGGCGTGGTTGAGGCCGTGGGTGAGGGCGTCAATGAGTCATGGGTAGGTGCGAGGGTCACCTCGGAGATAAACTTCGCCTGCGGTAGGTGCTGGTTCTGCAGGAACGGCATGTACACGCACTGCCCCTACAGGAGGGTTCTCGGCATAACGGTTGACGGGGGCTTTGCAGAGTACTTCGTCGCCCCCGTGGAGGCACTGCACAGGATAGACGGCCTTACTTGGGCCCAGGGGGCCTACGTGGAGCCCCTGGCGGCGGTTGTTGAGATGATCCAGATGCAGCCGCCCCCGGAGGGCGGGAGGGTGGCAGTCATCGGTACAGGGAACATGGGCCTTCTCTCGATACAGGTCCTCCGCCTCCACGCGCCGGAGGTGCTCGTAGCCGTTACCAGGCCCGGGTCACCTAAGGCCGGCATGGCTAAGGAGCTCGGCGCGGACATAGTCACCGATACTGGGGGCGTGTGGTCGATCGTCAAGGAAGTCACGCCGGAGGGGGCCGGCTTCGACTACGTGGTCGAGACGACTGGGTCTCCGCAGGGCCTCGACCTAGCCGTGAAGCTCGTCAGGCCGAGGGGCGTGATAGCCGCTAAATCCACCCACGGCGCCCCGGTGAGCTTCGATTACACCGCGCTCGTGGTTAAGGAGGCCAGGATAGTTGGTTCGAGGTGTGGCCCGTTCGAGCCAGCCATCCGCCTGATTAGGGAGGGGCTGGTTAGGGTCGATCCCCTCATAACCTCTAAGTACAGCCTCGAGGAGGCGCCGAGAGCTATTGAGGCTGCGATGAGGAGGGACCAGGTGAAGGTTCATCTCTTAATAGGTTAACACGTTTTCTCCAGTCAATTATCTATTACTTACTAAATGAAAAGATTATTAATTGTGTTGTAACAATTCAGGTGCAGGTGCGTTACGATTGAAAATAACGAGTAAAGGGTCAGTTATCGCTGGTTCAGCAGTGATAGTACTCGTCCTCATACCCGCGCTCGCTGCAGCACCCATACTCGGCTCTCCGCCAGCGCCTGGAACCGAGGCATGGAGGCGCATAGGGGGCGTCGAAATCGGGCTGGGTAATAACACGTTCAGCGCCTTAGTAGTGGCCGAGGATAGGCCGCCGGGCGTCGGGAGTAACTTCACGGTTAATAGGATGATCTACGTCTGCATAGACACTGACATGAACGCCTCCTCAGGTAGGGACTCAACTTACTACTACGGGTACGATGCCTACGTCTACGCAACGAGGAGCTTATCTAACGGGTTACCCGGCATAGGCTTCAACGCGTACCTCTACTTCCCCAACGGCACCGTCGCGGCCGTAGTGCGTAACATAAGCTACGTGGGCTACAACGACACAGCAGTCTGGGTGGAGGTCCCGAAGAATGAACTGGGGATCGCTTCAGATGATGTGCGTGTCGTGTACGTGAGTTACTCGACCTACCTATCCGATTGGGGGGATGAGGCGGTCAACGCAACTCTCCCGGCAATACCTGAGGGCTCGGCGAGTAATAGTAGCAAGTGGGGCGGTGTTGAGCCCATCATCGCAGATAAGGATCCCGCCGGCTCTGCCGACATCTCACCTTACGAGAACCTGACGAAGATCTACGCGGGTCTATCGTCCGAGGGCATCCACATAAGGTTCGTCAGCGACGGCGAATTAACAGAGGCCTTCAAATCCCTACCGTTCTGGTACGTGTTCGGCTCCGCCCGGATCGACCTGGACAGCGACGGTGTCGAGGACTACTACATATACGTAAGGAAATACAGGAACTCCGTCGTTGCTGGTGTGAAGAACATAAGCTCGGGGAAGTACCTCCCCACAGCTGACGCTGTTATCGAGGTCGGGGACGGCGACGGAGCGTTCATTGAGGCAGTACTTAATGCCTCACTTCTCGGGATCAACGCAGCAAGCAACACAACACTGAGCTTGACCCAAGTATATTACGGGGTATACAGCAGTCACTACCTCGGCGGCGACCTATCAACCCTAACAAGGCTCTATGTAGGCGAGGAGGGCGTGAGGTACTCCGTAACCCCGACGGCTGGTTCGGCGGTCCAGCTTAGGGGCGACAGATACGCCGTGTACTCAAGCGGGCTCAGGGTTAATTACGAGCACGTGGGCGACCGCTCATACATCTCCACATACTCAGCGGCATTCGACACACTACCCGTACCTGATGCAGCAGTGATGCCAGAAGGGAACAGAACACCGATAATGACACTCCACGTGAGGCCGGAGGAGAAGCTCATCTGGCCACTAAGAGCCGAGTACAGATTCCTGGAGGCGGTCAAGAACGCTACAGCATACAGGCTGGACCACGAGACCCTAGAATTCAAGCCATTAAGCCAACAATATCTCAACACCTCGACGAGGACCCTGGTACTCAACATAACACGGCAGGAATACGGTAGAGTAGGGGAAGCGATCATCGTCATAACCTATGAACTAGGTACACCCCCAGCAACCACGACAACCACGACCCCCCAAACAACAACGACAACGACCCAAACAACCACTTCAACGACCACAACTACCTTGTCGCCAGTGACCACCACTACCACAGAAACTACATCATCAACAACTACAGCGACTTCAACAACGACAGCACTAACTACTACCACGACAACACATACTACGACAACAACGCAGGCACAAACCACAACGACAGCAGTATCAACAACGCAAACATCCTCACCAGTAACTACGTCCGAGACCCACACACCCACGACGACCCAGACAACAAGCGGAGAGAACACAACACAGACAGCGCCAGAGGGAGGCAACACAGGTACGTACGTAGTAATAGGTGTTGCGGCGCTTGCGATTATCGCCATAATAGCTTTCCTCATTATGAGGGGAGCACACCGCTGATAATCTCACAGGAGTTTTTGGTTTGTGACGAATAATGCTATATCACTCTGATGGCGGTATATTTCTCCATGGTTGTGCTTGCGGGAATCGTAAATTAAATTAATAAATAACATAACTTAACATGAAATTATAAAACTTATTATTTCATAAAAATCTTAAAAACTATCAAAACACTATATTAGCGAGTGTTAACATTGCTAAAACAATTTCTCAAAAGAAGGGGCTTATTAAGAATAATGCTAACGATGAGCATGATAGTTATTGTGGGTGCTGCTGTCATGCCCACCCCCTCGCCCGTGATTGAGGGAGTTACTGCCCGAACAACCACACCCGTACCTGCTGGGCTAATAGTCTACATAACCAATACTTGGGCAGGAACGTACGGACTATCAAACACGACGGAGGTCGTGAACGACGCCGAACTCATCCCTATCAACGGCAACGTTATCATGTTAGCGGGTTATGCCGAGTTCTCCTCAACAACCTACCTCCTCCTCGACCCAATCGGGGACAGGGGGTACAGCAACCTATACGGCGGGCCATACCTCATAATCAGGGTCGGCGACTACGGTATTCAGGTGGCCGAGGGCCTCTACTACGAGAACGGGGAGAACCTGTACATAGCCGGGTACGTGAGGAAGGACAAGCAGAGCCCCTCATCAGCCCTGATAATGTCCGTGGACCCGGGCTCGGGCACGGTCATCTGGGCAACTGTTGTCGACCTATTCAACGGCTCCGCAGCTCTAGACGTGACGATGGTTCATCAAGAGGGCAAGTACTTGGCTGTCGTCGGTTGGGTGAACATGCTGGGTGACAGGCAGGCCCTTCTGATGAAGGTTGACCCAAGCAATGGCCACGTGATCAACACATACCTCATAGGTACGCGGGGAGCCGATGAGGAAGCTACGGCGGTTGCTACAGACGACGAGTTCGAGTACATAACGATTAACAGGGTAACCATCGTCAACAACATCACCGTGCTCAAGCCCGCTATCCTAATGAGTGACTGGGGGACGTTCATCGACATGGAGGAGTTATCCAGCCGCTCCTTCGTCAGGGAGGGCTACTTCAACGACATAGAGACCCTGAGGTTATTCGACAACACCTCAGCCGTCGTCGTGGTTGGGAGCGATAAGGATAAACAGATAGGCGTGATCGCTACGTTAATAACGTCGCCGACGGGCATGACGCCCCTGTGGGGTAGGGGCGAGTACGTTAGGGGTAAGAGACTCGTTTACGAGGGGGTGACGGCCTACTCCACCTTACCCAATTCACCGGGCCCAGAGATCGTTATTGCGGGCTACTACAGCAACATCTCTGACCCCATGCGTGAAGCAATATTCACGAAGAGGGATGCTACGGGCAACATAGCGAGCTTCGTGAGGCTGGTGTCGGAGGGAGGCACGACCGCTGTGGAGGCCTTCGCCGACGTGGCTGACGTTGAGTACCACTGGCTCGGAGGGAACGCCTGGGGCTTCAGCGACGACCACTCGAGCGCCCCGCTCGCCGGCAGGCTGGGGGAGCAGTTCGCCCTACCAACTAAGCTCGGCTGGACCACCTGCTGGTCGAGGCATGTCGCTAGGTACGATACCCTGCAGCCCGAGGTGAAGGAGGACATACTCTTCACGCCGGTGAATATCAGCATCGAAAGCGCCCAGCCGATGTACGTGAGTCAAGACACATACACGCAGTACCCCATGCAGAGAGAATGCGTTGCCTACCCATTCTTCATACTGAACCCCAACAGACTCATCATAACACTCACGCTGACACACACGGTGACCGTGACAGCAACGGAGATGGTGACGGACACGGCGACCGAGGTCGTAACAAGTACGGCCACAATGACGGTGACGGAGACATCGCTCAGCGTCACCACCCTGACGTGCACGAACGAGGTCACAACAACCCGGACGCAGGTAAGCAGAGAGACCGTGACCTCAACAGACACAGTCACAGAGACAGTTACTCAGATCGTTGAGGGGACCGAGCTAACGTACGCCGGCCTCGGTTTAGGTGCCCTATCACTTATCCTATTAATATACCTCGTCGTATCCAGGCGCCCGGCCTAGAGCGGGATAATTTCTTCCTCCATTTTTTCATTAATTACCACGATGACCTTGTTCGGGACTAGCTCGGCCCCCTCACCCGCAGGCCTCGTCGAGATGACGTACCCCCTACCCTTAACGCTGGCCTCGACAGTGAATAGGCTGAGGCGAGAGTTAATCCTCAGCGAGCTGTCCTCTACCCTAGCCATGTATAGGGCGTACCTCTTCTCATCGCTCCTCACGTACCTGAGGGCGTATAGCCTCTTACCGTCAGAGAGCACAGAGTTCAGTGAGGTGAAGTACCCTACGTCCTCTAGCTTATACACGGCGGCCGTCATCCCCATGACCGGGTCCTTCCTCCTCCTGATCTCCTGGATAAGGAGCCTGAAGTACGCCTCCGAGTCCGTGGAGCCCTTTAGTAGCCTCTTGCTGTCGAGGTCGAGGAGCTCCACCACAGCAGCCCTGTCTATGAAGCCGTGGTGAGCGAACGCCCAGTCCCCGTCAATGAACGGCATGATGTTCTCATCCATCAACGGCCCCATAGATATTGGGCGCACATGCGACAGCACCGCCTTACCCTCCACAGAGGCGAGGGGCCCGGAAACGCCTTCATCTATTGCCTCCCTACGGACGGCCCAGCCGCTGCTGGAGTACCACGCGACACCGTATGCGTCAGGTAGCCAGTCGGGAGGTGGGGACGCCCTCGCCTCGAACGGGTGCTTGGTGAAGTTTGCTTTTAGGGAATCTGTCGATATGGCGGCGAATAATCTTGGCAACCCGTCCGTCCCCACTAACTTAATTTTCAGCGGGTCGATATAGTTTATCACGTTATCGTTGCGCCTATGAGGGTCGTCCTCGGTAGGACGTGCTTATGGGGCCATATCCTCGACGACTTGATCACTGCCTCCCTACCTATGTACACGTTATCACCTATGATCGAGTCCTCTACCACCGCCCCCTCGTCCACGGTCACGTGCCTCCCTACTATGGAGTTCCTTATCACCGCCTTCTTCCCTATGTTCACCCTGTCCATGACTATGGAGTCCTCGATGACGGCGTCCCTCCCCACAACGACGTAGTGATCGATGACCGAGTCCCTAACCCTCACGCCCTTCCCGATCCTGCTGTGCCTCCCGATCAGGACATCGCCCTCAATCACTACCTCGCCCCTCTCCACCCTAGCCACTAGCCTGCGCTGGTACCTCCTCGAGAGCTCCCTCCTCCCCATCATCTTGAGCCCCCCGTAAACGAAGTCCACCCTAAGCTCGTCCGGTGGGAGGGTCTTCAGCAGCGTGAACACGGCCTCCCTATACGACTCCGGCGTCCCTATGTCGTACCAGTACCCCCTCATCTCGTACGCGCAGACCCTGTACCCCTCCTCAATCATCGCGGGTATGACGTCCCTTCCGAAGTCGAGGGCGCCGGCGGCGAGGAGCCTCCTACCCCTCTCCGTGTCGAAGAAGCCTATGAAGGCCCTCGTGTCAAGGATGTAGGCCCCCGTATTCACGAGCCTTGACGGTGCCTCCTCAGGCCTCCTCGGCTTCTCAACGAACCTCTCTATAACACCGCCCTCACCCAGCTCGGCCACACCGAACCTCCTCAGCTCCTCGGCGGACTCGATCTCCTTCAGCGCTATCGTCATGACCCCGCCGCAGCGGCGGTGTCTCCTCCAGAAAGCCGCTATGTCTATATCGATGACGTCATCACACTGCACTATCAGCACGGGCGTCCTTATCTCGTAATACCTCGCCGTGACGAGCACCGCCTCGGCATTACCCCTCGTATTGTAATTCGGCATGTACCTGATCCTCACCTCATGCCCCATACCCAGCTTCGCCGTCACCCCCTCCCCTGAGCCGAAGAAGTCGAAGAGCTGGACGTAGTTCGTGTACCCACTGACCCCGAAGTATATCTCCCTAATCCCCTGGCTCGCCAGGTTCAGCACAATGAACTCTATGAGCGGCCTGTTAAGGAACCTGACCATCGCCTTACTGGTGTCGACTGTGAGCGGGTAGAGCCTCGAGCCCACACCCCCCACAGGGATTATTGCCCTCCTAAGCAAGACCCTCTCCAAGATATTCTTAACCGACCACAATTAAACGGAGGATCGTTAAAGATACATGTTAAGCCCAGAAAACACAGCAGGCACAGGGCAGTCACGCACCACTTCTGCGGGAGTAGGTGTAGTGCGTGCAGAACTCACTAAAGTCCCACCTACCCCCGCCCAGCCTCAGCACACGCTTAACAGAGTCCACGTCATCCACGATCATCGACGCGACGGCGTCAACATACTTCGGCACCAAGAGCCCCGGGTAAGCACCGGCTGTAGGCCCGACGAGCACCTTAAACGCATGGCCGAGCGCATCAACGAGGTAATCGATGGTGTCGTTCACGAGGGCTGCACCCGTTATGACAGCCGCCTCCACCCCCCGAGCCAGCCTAGCGAAGGATGTGTCGGGGTACGCACCGCCCCACCTCGCCGCAGGATTCCTCTCAGTAACGAGCACCTCCATCCCCGCCTCCCTTAGCCTCCTAACAAGCGGGGCCATATTCCCGACGACGAGCACCGACCTAACCCCTTCCGAGGAAAGGAGTGAGGGGATCCCCTCAGCGATTTCCTCTAAACCCCCCAGAAGCCCCTCCCTCTTAATGAGGTGCGAGCTCAGCGCGTTAATGAGGGCGACACCAAGAACCTTATCTATAGGGTTAGGAGAGGACACCATCTCTCTCAGGCCCTTAATGGAGGGCTCCCTAAGCGGGGCACGCACCCCCTGGATGTCCTCATGGGGCACTAGCGCGACGCCGAGGTACCGCCCGCTCCCCACAGTGACCTCCACGTAAGCGTAGCGGAGGCAGGCGCACCAGTCACTGACGTACACATTGCTTACTTTTGATAACACACCCTCAGCTAATTCATCAACGATCACTGAGGCACCCATAACCTCAGCTATTAAGAGGGAAAAGTCGTTCTGCAGAACGGAAATTATTTAAGACATCGGTTTGTACGAACTAAGGAGGTGCGCGCACGTTGAAGCCCCTACCCGCCCTCCTCGCACTCGGGGGAGTGATTACCTTAATTATTTCTATCTTCCTACCATGGATATCCATTAACCTTGTTTTCGCGGGCCTCGACCTATCACTGTACGACATGCTGACAATCTGGGGAAAGGAAGGAGGTGGTGCAAACATTCAGGCTAATTACGCCTCCGGAATCCTAATAGCTCTGTCAGTAATCTTCCTATTCGCCGCGATAATCACGGGCGTGGTCGGGATAGTCAAGCACAGCATAAGCGCGTCGGCCGGCGCCCTATCAATCCTATCAGCCATCATGTGGATAGTGGGCATAACAGAGCTGAAGAGGGAGATAGCTGAGAGCATAGAATTCGGATCCCTAGTATCAGCAGCTGTGAGTGTGGGGACAGGGCCCATACTCGTGTTCATTGCGTCGATACCGTTCTTCGCGGCCTTCGTCATCAGTAAAAGATCGCCTCAGCAGGAGGTACCGTACCCGCCGCCCCCACCACATCGGTAGCGGCTCCGCCGCATCACGAGTTATAACACCGTCCCAGATAACCAAGGGCGGGTGCGGTGCCTGAAGGCCCCTGAATCAGTGAGACGTGTATGGCACGTAGCGTTTGAGTTCGCCCCGATAGCTAAGGTAGGGGGGTTAGCGGAGGCGGTTAAGGGCTGGGTTAGGGCCGGCGTGTCGCTCGGCTACGAGGTAACCGTCGTGATGCCCTCCCACGGCATACACCTCGACCCCTCAAGGGGGATCCCCCTGAGGCAGCTGCCCGCACATGCCTGTGGGTCGAGGAGAGGGGTTGATGGGAGGGATTACCCGTACTGTGTGGGCTTCGACGAGGCGTGGGTTGAGGGCGCTAGGGTGATCCTGGTTAAGGGGCTTGACGAAGTAACTGGTAGCTTGCTCGATACTTGGCCCCCATACTCGAATGTCGAAGAGAAGGCCGCCCTCATGGCTAGGGCGATGCCGGTGCTGGCGAAGCACTTAGGCTACCCGGATATTGTCCACGCGCATGACTGGCACGCCGGGCTCGCCGGCGTCGCCCTTAAGGCCGCTGCCGAAAAGGATGGCCTGGCCCTGCCACTCCTCTTCACAATTCACTTA
>WAOK01000089.1 GCA_015521325.1 Desulfurococcales archaeon
TAGGCGCCGGTGACGGCCTGATCAGCCTGATTGACCTAAGGAGTGGTGAAGAGAGGGTACTGGCCCGCGGTGATGTCCCCCGGCAAGTAGTGGGGAGGGGTGCTGATGGACTGCTGTTCTTCGTGAAGGAGAGCGGGAGACCCATATTCGGCGGGTACGTGCTTGGGCCTGGGGGAGGGATGGTCAGGCTTGTGAGGTGGCTGAGCCAGTACTACGACATTATCGAGGATCTGAGAGAGGCTATCTCTTTAGGGGCGGGAGGAGGTTTCTACGTAATGGCGTCATCGGCGGGAGGCGCAGTCTTCTCGACCTTCATCAGGGTTAGTGACTGGCACGGTTTCTACGACTATACCCTAATCGACGCCTCATTCAGGCTAGAGTGCGAGGAGGGCTACGAAACAACCCAGAACCTGAGCCTTATGGGGGAGGACGGTGAAAGAGCCCTCGAGATCGGCTGCGGCCAGAGCGTGGCCCTAGAAAACGTGCGTGGGGGGAAGATACGGATGATGTCCCCGGAGATCGGTACCTACCCACAGCAGTTCCTCCTGATCCCCGGGGACTGGGGTTCGCAGGCGGCGGTAAAGGAGGAAAGCATTGCGTGGGTCGATGTCGAGCCCCTCTGCATCAGGCCGGATAACCTCCTCCGGAACCAGGCCGTGATGTACTACGTCGACGGCGAACCCGCGGCGACCTACCCACCGAGTGACTTGACTGGCCAGGACCCCGACCTATGCATTAGCCTGGAGCTAGGTAACCACACAGTGGTGGCCTACGTCTTCTCAGAGGCGTATTACCCGAGCCGGGTGCTCGTGTGGGACGTTACCATCTTACCCCACGAGACAGAGCTAGAGGTTATCACGCCCTTCGAGGGAACCACCACATCACCAGCAACCTCAACCACGACCACAGCAGGGCAAACCGAAACTTCGGCATCAACGACCACCGGAGCCCCCGCCGCAGCTCCCTCACCATATGCACCGGTAGTTGCGGTGTCGGCGGCCGCGGCCTTAGCCGTGATCCTTATGCTCTACAGGAAGAGGAAAAGGGGAGACTAAGCCGTAACTATCCACCGCGCTTACCGGGCCCCAGTAAGGGGAGCGTCGCAGCGATCATCAGGGTCGCGGACGCTATGAAGGGTGAGGCAGGCCCTAATGATGCGTAAAGAAGTGACCCCGCTGTTGGAGAGGGTATGCCCAGGACAGTTCTTACCGTATCCACTCCCGACCTGACCCTCCCAACGTGCTCGACCCCCAGCACCCTGGCGGCCGCGGCGTCATAGGCGGGGGCCCACAGACCTATTGAGACGCCGAAGAGAGCTGCTGAGGCGTACACGCTGAGGTGGCTCGGGAGGGTTATCGCCACCGCACCAGCCGCCCCAATTAACTCGTTTATCGCCAGTGTCTTGAAGGCCCCTACCCTATCCGTTAACCACCCCGCTGGGTAGGAGGCCACCATCATCGCGGCGCCCATCAAGCTGTTGTACAGGCCCACCTCGGAGTCGCCGAACCCGGCCACAGTCTTGAGGTAAGCGTTCTGGATAGGCATCCAGAGCATCCAGGCGAAGCGGTCGAGGACAGCGAAGGCAGCCAGGGGGTAGACCCTCTTATCCAGCCTTATGCCGTGGGCGTATATGCACGCAACCTTCTTGGGTAAGGGTAGGAGGGGGCAGACAGACCACTCACCCCTCGGCACCTCAACAGCCGGGCCAGCGATCCTATAGTAGGGCCTAACGATCATAGCCAGAGCAGCTGCGAAGCCGGCTGCGGAGGCGAGGCCGAACACGTACATAACCTCAGCGTACCCCACCACCTCAGACATCGAGCCAGCGGCGTAAGGAGATACTATCCTCGCGGCGTTGAAGAGAATGACGTAAGCCCCAACAACCCTCCCCACAGCACCCGGCCCGGCGGTCCTCGCCACTATCGCGGCCCTGGCCGGGTACCAGGAACTCATGCCGATGTCCGAGAGTATGTAGGCTATGGAGAGCCCCAAAAGATCCGGCCTCCAGAGAGGTACCCAGAAGGCGATAGTTGAAGCGGCCCCCGAGAGTGTAGACACTGCTGGGGCATGACCGGAGTCGATGAAATAACCTAGGATTGGGAGGAGAGCAGCAGTAACTAGCGATGAGACCGTTGCAATCAACCCGAGGCTCTCAACTTTGTATCCTAGACTGAGGAGGTAAAGCGGGAAGATGACCCAATATACAGGTAAAGCCACACCTCTTACAGCTGTAAATAGACCTGCGCCAATAAGAACGGATCTCTCCATCCATACTTTTTCCCTTGTCAATGCGAGATCAGTATTGAGGGATAGCTATTTAGAAATTAAAGCTTGTAACATAATACTTTGAATGATGCATTTTTAATCACTTAATTCAATAACTAAATATTAGGGAAACTCAGCCTATTTCGGTATTAGGAAAGGTGTGCTATCTTGTCAATTATGGACGTAGTGTGGACATACGTGCTACGATTAGTGAATAAGGTAAAGGGCTATCGTTTTTCTGTGGGGAGAGGCGCAAGGGTCGCACTAGGATCGTGGGTCATAGGTGACATAGAGATAGGTGATGACGCATATGTCGGTCCGAAGTGTGACATAAGGGGCCGTGTGGTTATTGGAAAAGGGACTGTTCTCAATGGTGAGAACTACATAAGAGCGGGCAACGACGAGAAATGCATGATAATCATCGGTAATTACTGTGCTATAGCTCCTAGGGCTAGTATATTCGCTAGGGATCACGATCTAAACGCTGTCCCTATCCAGATAAAGTTAAGAAGAAAGCTGGGATTAGGCGGCGGATACAGATGTGAGGGCAAGGTGGTCATAGGTCATGACGTGTGGCTGGGTTTCGATTCCTTGGTATTAGGGAATGTTAAGGTAGGTAACGGAGCCGTCGTTGCCGCTAAGGCTGTAGTAACAAAGGATGTGCCCAAATACACCGTTGTAGCGGGTGTTCCTGCCAAGCCCATAGGTAAGAGATTTAGTGATGAAATAGTTGAGCTCATTGAATCGACTCGATGGTATGAGGAGGATGATCCCAGGAAACTGAGGAAGTTACTGGAGATGTTAAATGAGAAAATAGGTAAGAGTAGTGGCGATCAAACAGGGCAATAGGTTAGGCGGTGTTGATATGGGCAGTGTGCGCAGGTTGGGGATCCTCCGAAGCAGTCGGAGTCGTTGCTGAGTGTGAAGGAGCAGTACTGGACAAGCTCGCAGTCGAGGCACGAGGGGGTGAGGGGTATGTAGGCCCTCGCCCTGAACGCTGCGTACTCTGGGGAACGCCATATCTCTATGAGGGGCTTATTCATGATGTTCCCGAACGTCACTGCCCTAATCCTTCTCCACACTCCGAGGATCTCGGTGTCCCATGACCATGCGTAGTACATGCAGGGCGCCACTGCGCCGTCGAACCTCACATAGGTGCCCAGGACCTCCATATACGGGCATGAGCGGTGGGAGTTCGGCTTGAGGGGAGGTGTCTTAACGGCTACTCCAACATCCATCGCGACCTTAGCTGCTTCCTCGAAAACCTCTGACAGGTCGGGGCACTCGCCGTTGAGGCATGTCCGCCTGAACTTCGTGTGGGGTATGGCGTGCGTCACGACGATCTCGTTGATGCCTAGGTCCTTAGCGATCCTCACTAGCTCCGGCAGGTCCTTATAGTTAATGGGCGTCGCAGTGAAGACCGCCCTGATAAAGGGCTTATCGCCGTGGCCCCTCATCTCCTTTATCCTCCTCAGGTTGCTGAAGAGGTCGCCTCCGAAGCCACCGAGCCTTGCCGGGCCCCTGGGCTTCTCTATGCTGATTACGAGCTCGTCAACGGGCAGGCTAGCTATTAGGGGCGCCAGCTCCCTCAGCCTCCACCCGTTCGTGTTTAGCACGACCTCAGCAAACCGATTCCTCACCTCCCTCAAGTACTCCACGAACCTCGGGTGAACTGTGGGCTCGCCCCACCCAGTGAACACAAACCTCCTAACGCCCGCCTCCTCGGCGTCATTAACGAGCTTCTCGAACACCTCGTCCCCCATGATGCCGTACTTGAGGTCTGGTGAGGCGAACCTGAAGCAGTGGGTGCAGGCATAGGAACACTCCGTGGCTAGCTCCGCCACAACCATCTCCGGGTGGGTCGACGGCTCCATTACTAGGGAGAACTCCTTGAGCCTCAGCCTGAATACCTTGGGCAACGAACCACCTCTGCGCCCCTAAACCCGCCTAAAAATAAATCGTTTTCCCCGCGTCAAATAATAAGCACAGGTGCTGGCGAGAGGCTGAGGAGGGACAGGCCGAGGTCTGTGAAGGATCTCCTCCCCATCACTCTGTCGAGGAACGGCAAGATCCTCGTAATCTCCCTGACGACGGCGTGTCTCCCGACGATGATGAGGTCCGCGCCCTTTAGGACGTCGATTAGCTTGTCCGGCGCACCGCCCCTTATTGGGAGGACGTCAGCCTTGATCCCTGTCCTCCTGCTCGCCTCAAGCGCCTCCCTCGTAGCGGCTTCCCTGTCAGCCGCCAATATAGCCAAGGAGATCCTTGCCTCCCTCGCGAGCCTCTTGGCCGTAAGCAGCAATTCCTCCATGGGGTGCTTCCTATCGAAGACGACGACAACATCGCTCAAGGCCTTGGGAGGTGGTGGGGAAGCGGGTGTGTAGACGAGGATGGGTCGCCTGCACCTAAGCACGAGCTTTGATGCAGTCGACCCTATGAGTCCGGGCGGGGGAGTGAGGGTCGAGGCCGAGGCTATGGCGAGGGCGTCCGCCCTAACCTCGGAAACGTACTTCAGTATGGCCTTATGGGGCTTCCCATAGACAACGGCCTTAATCGGCTGAACCCCTTCGCTCTCCAGAGCCTTGGCGGCTTCCTCGAGGGCGGCTCTGGCGAGGTCCTCGAGCCTTCTGCGGACCCTCATATATGTTGCTCTGCCATGCACTGGGTAGACTGCCGAGACTAGGTGTATCTCGGCCCCCCTAAAGACCCTGGCCGCGAGGATCGCCGCGTCTAAGGCTCTCTTACTTTTCTGCACAGCGGAAACAACTCGGCGGTACCTCACCCGGGGTCACCCCACGAAGTAGTAGTACCTGAGGAGAACGTATGCGGTGGCCACAGCAACCGTTGTGAGCATTACGGGGAACCCATACTTACTAAAGGAGCGGAAGCTAATAGGGTAACCGTACTTCTCGGAGAGGCCCGAAGCAACTATGTTCGCCGACGCACCAACGAGTGTACCGTTGCCGCCAAAGCACCCGCCAAGCGATAGCGCCCAGAATAGGGGCTCGTGATTAACGCCGAGAGTAGCCGCTATCGAGGTTATGACGGGTATCATCGCCATCACGAATGGTATGTTGTCGATGAACGCTGAGACTATGGCAGAGACCCACATAATGAGCACGGCAAGCACCGCTGGGTCAGTGCTCACACCCACAAGGGAGTCAGCGATGAAGTCAATCACGCCGAGTCCTTTGATGCCTCCGATCACCATGAACATCCCCATGAAGAACACGAGCGTCGACCAATCAACGTCCCTTATGGCGTCCTCAATATCTACGGAGCCTCTGGCTACAGCGAGAAGGATCCCCACACCAATTATGGCCGCCACCGCCGGCGGGTAACCGATGACGTCCTCAGCGAAGAAAAGCCCGATGACGACAGCCAGTGCTAGCCCGACCCTCTCGAGGAGGGGGAAGTCCTTGATCTTTGCCTCGGCTGACTCAACCCCCTTGAAGCTAGTTAGCCAGTCACGGAATACGTAGAGAATAACGACGGAGAATGCGAGGAAAGAGAGGGCGACAGCGGGGGTGAGGTTATAGATGAAGTCCATGAAGCCGAGGTCGGTTGCGGAGCCGATGAGTATGTTTGGTGGGTCGCCTATGAGGGTCGCCGTCCCACCTATGTTGGAGGCAAAAATTATTGAGAGCACCGCCGGCCTAGGATCCACCTTGAGGTAGGTGAAGGTCTCTATGACCACGGGCGTGATGAGGAGCACTGTCGTCACGTTATCGATGAACGCGGAAATGAATGCGGTGAAGGCGGAGAGCACGACCAGGAGTGCGGCGGGCTTAGAACCGAACCTCGCGACCAGCCTGGCCGCTAACCACTCGAAGAACCCCGTCCGGCTGAGGGCGGAAACAATGACCATCATGCTCATGAGGAGCAGGATCGTGTCCATGTCGATATATTCGATCAGGTCACGGAAATCGCCGAAGCGGAGGAAGATATTGATCACGAAAACCGCCGCAGCCCCCATAAGGGCGACGGCGGTTCGGTGAAGCACCTCCATAACGAGCATCGCATATATCCACACCAGCACCGCAATACCGATCAGCACACCAGCGTCCATAGCCGTCAGCAGTCACCGTAACCTAACGCACCTCAACCCGTAAAAAATCGGCCTAGGTGAGTGAGGGAGGCCCTCACAAGCCACCTAAACCACGGTGAGAGAGCCGACCACACAACAACATAAATAGCTAGGGCAACTATGCCATGTATTAGCAATAGGGGGGCTACGTGCCAGAAATTCTCTACAATGAGTTCTCCGGCGCCACTGACGATGTAGTAAATTATCACAGTAATAGATGCGATGAGTGACGCAGTGACCTCTTTTCGCGGAAACCTGAAATTAAACGATGTTCTTACATGAGACCCAACCCATAGTGTGTAGATTGCCGAACCGGCAAGGAGCGCCATAGCGAAGTATTCTGCTGCCATTAGATAATTTGGCACAACTAACCTAGCCAATACAGAGCCGGCGAGAAGCGAGGCTACGAGGGCCAATAACCTCACGTAGGTTACCCTGAAGAGGGGCGTGCCTTTTAACTCCGACCAAGTCAATCTCTCTGACCTTACGCTACCCCACGCGGACACAGTCAATATACTCGCGATCCCCTCAGCTACCCCGAATACACTGATAAGTATGACTACAGGCCACGCACCTATGTATATTGGATTATAGAGGCTCGCTATAGTCTTAGAGAGCGCTATGAATGAAGCGGCCATAAAACCGGTCAAGAGCATGAAGAGTCTAAGGACTTCCTCTACGTCTTCTTTCCCCCTGCCCCTTAACAGCCTAGTATAGAGTGCTGGCGTTGACTGCGCTGACGCCCTAACTATAACTGTTTGGGTGGAGAGCCCCACATTGAGATACGCGACTGATACCTCGCTACCAGTTGCCCAGGAAAAGATCGCCCTAGCACCACTCAGAATGGATAACCTAGCCACGCTGGCTAGAGGAATGTATGCTGCCTTAACCCACTCCTTGACCTTAAGTAGGTGCCCCGGCCATGGTCTGATACCGATCCGGAAAAGTATCGTAAAGGAGACGAGTGATGATGCTAGAAAACCTAGCGTATAAGCGATTATGGGCGAGTAGACCGATCTACCTATTACGTATATTATTCCTAAAGCTGAAATGAAGCGCACTGTGTCTAGAACGAAGTTCTTGTACCCCACGCCCTCCGGCTTGATCATGGATACTATTGCCGAGGAATACTTGTCAATAACGGCAGCAACGGTCATCGGGGCCGACACTAGGAATGCCTCAAACGGCCAGCCGAAGAGAACAGACTGCGCTAAACCTAAGGCGATGTGGGCCATCGCGGCTATGATGGAATAGAGAATTGCGGCAGCCGTTCCAGCAGAGACGGCATCCCTGTTGCCCCTTGCTATGTCCCTTCTCATCCAGAAGCCTATGAGGCTCCATAGATTCGCGAGCATGAGAGTAGTGGATACGACGATTCCCCATACTCCGAAATCTGCTGGTGAGAGTTTCCTAGCGATAACGACTGTGAACCCGACGGACACTATTAGCCTGTACATCATTGATACGTAGTTCACTAGTGTGGAGTACCTCAGCCTTACCTCGCCAGCACTCATGGAGACGCCGTAAGGGTATGCGGGGAGAGGAATAAGTTCTTGGGATTGGTACTCAGGCCTCTTAAGCTGGCCGAGTTTTTAGAGAACGTTTTCGTAATAATGCATTAATATTAACTAAGGCAATTTAAGGGTGAAGGTGGTTTATCACGCCCGGAGGTTATGTAGGTAAGTTCGCACGCGTTAACCTATACAACGGCACAGTGAAGTACGAGACACTCCCCGACAACATCCTCCGGAAATGGATCGGTGGGAGGGGCCTCGGAGTATACCTGGCGCTGAGAGAGATCAACCCGAAGGTCGACCCTCTGAGCCCGAGCAATAAGGCTTTCGTCCTCACCGGCCCCCTCACAGGCGTGACGGGTGCCCCGGCCGGTGGGAGGTGGGTCTCGGTAACCAAGGCACCCCTGACGAACACTGTCCACGACTCCCACTCTGGCGGCAAGTTCGGGCCCGAGCTCAAGTTCGCTGGCTTCGACGGCATAATCATAGAGGACGCCTCCGACAAGCCCGTCTATCTATGGGTGCACGACGGAAAGGTCGAGATAAGGGACGCCACCCATCTCTGGGGCCTCGACGTCCACCACACGACCGACGCGATAAAGGAGGAGCTCGCCGCTGAGATAGGAAAGGACGACGCAGCCCAGATAAAGGTCGCCGCCATAGGCCCTGCCGGCGAGAGGCTCGTCAAGTTCGCCGCGATAATAAACGACAAGTCCAGGGCCGCTGGCAGGGGCGGCCACGGAGCGGTCTGGGGCTCCAAGAAGCTGAAAGCTATAGCGGCTAGGGGCCACTTGAAGCCCAAGGTAGCTGATGAGGGTAAGTGGAGGGAGGCGCTCATAAGCACCATGAAGAAGATAAAGGAGAACCCAGTTACTTCTCAGGCACTTCCCAAGTACGGTACGGCGGTGCTTGTGAACATAATCAACCAGCACGGCCTCTTCCCCACGAGGAACTTCAAGACGGGCGTGTTCGAGGGGGCCGAGAAGATAAGCGGTGAGCGCCTGGCTGAGGAGTACGTTGACTGGAAGAAGCAGAAGGAGGAGATCTGCTGGGGCTGCCCCATGGGCTGCGCCAGGTATTCGGTAAACAAATCAGGTCCGTGGCAGGGTGAGGGAGGTGGCCCCGAGTATGAGACTATCTGGGCCTTCGGCGCCCAGACAGGGACCGATGACCTGGAGGCGATAAACAAGGCAAACTGGCTCGCCAACGAGTTAGGCCTTGACACTATCTCAATGGGGCACACAATAGGCACGTTCCTGGAGCTGGCTGAGAGGGGCCTCATACCTGAGGAGAAGCTTAGGGGCCTAAAGCCCGTATGGGGGAACCCCGCACTCATCGTTGAGCTCACATGGAGGACTGCGTTCAGGTCCGGCATAGGTGATGACCTAGCCGAGGGCGCGGCGAGGCTCGCGAAGAAGTACGGCGCCCCCGAGCTGGCCATGGTGGTTAGGGGGCAGGAGCTCCCGGCCTACGACCCGAGGGGTGCCCAGGGCCATGCCCTAGCCTACGCGACGAGCAATAGGGGAGGCTGCCACCTCAGGGCCTACATGATCTCGCCCGAGGTCCTGGGCGTGCCGAAGCCTGTTGACAGGTTCTCCACTAAGGACAAGCCAGCGCTCGTTAAGCACTTCCAGGACGTGTTCGGCGTGGTGGACTCGCTGGTGCTGTGTAAGTTCACGACCTTCGCTCTCTGGACTGAGGACTTCAGGGACCTCCTCAACGCGGCGACGGGCTTCGACTACACCGTGGAGGAGCTGGAGAAGATCGGTGAGAGGATATACAACGCTGAGAGGGCGTTCAACGTCCTCTCCTTCGGCGACGGCGAGGAGTACGACACCCTCCCGAAGAGGTTCCTGGAGGAGCCGATGCCGGAGGGACCGAGTAAGGGCCAGGTCGTGAAGCTGTCGGAGATGCTGCCGGAGTACTACAAGCTTAGGGGCTGGGTCAAGGGCAGGCCCACTAGGGCGAAGCTCGAGGAGCTCGGCCTGGGATGGGTCGCTGACTGGCTCGATGAGGAGGGCCTCCTGCCGGCCTGATAATCACTTTTTCTTCTTCTCGTCCTCTAGCTTCTTCGTGAACTCCTCAACATCTATTATGGCTCTCTCGTGGTAGCCGTACCCAATGAGCCTGCCGCCCCACCTGGCCTCTACCCAGTACATGATCCTCCTACCCTCAACGGCCATCACCTCAGCCCTGACCACGACCTCCTCCCCCACCGGCACGGCCTTAACGTGCTTCACGTTCACCGCCACACCCACAGTTGTCTTACCTTCCGGGAGGTGCTCCTCAGCGAGCTTCCTGGCGGCCTCCTCCATAAGGAGTATCATCGTCGGGGTTGAGAGCACCTCAGCGGTGCCCGACCCTATGTGCTTTGCGGTCATCTCCCGCGTGACGGTGGTCCTTATTTCCTTATGCATTCCCTTGGTCAAGCCGCTCAATGAACACACCTAATTACTGGGTCGTCAGCGTCTTTATTGCGTTTCCTCCGCCGCCCGCCTCAGTATCTCCGCAACGAGCCTCTCATGGAACTTCTCCTCCCTAATTATCTCCTCTAGGAGGTACCCCACCGCCTCCCTCTTCCACTCCTCCTTGGTAGCGTCGATGACGGCCTTGATGAGGGGAGCCGTTATCTTCACGTACGTCTCCTCCCCGTAGGCTGACTCAATGAACTCAAGCTCCTCGAAAACAGTCCTAAGCTCCTCTGGCGGGAGTGGCTCGCTCTCCTTGCTCAGCGCTTCTATCAGTTCCTCAGTGGCCTCGGCTGTGGGCCCTACCACGGAGGTGCACACGGATCTACCCGTCACCGCCTCAGACATCCCGAGGACCCCCATGATGAATGCGATGATGTCTTTGTGGGAAAGGCTCTGCCTCTGCAGAATCCGGAGAAGCGCTGATATGGGCCTATCCCTTACCCTGGATGCGAGGGCGCCGTAGAGATCGGCGGTTCTTTTCTCAAGCCAGGACAGGCAGGACAGGGCCGCCTCTAATTCTAGACCTTCTTTCATCAATACGCTAACCACACTAATCACGGCGTAGGTAAGAAAAACAGTTACCCGCTCACCGCCTCCTCAAGCCTCTCGAGCTCGTCTAGGATAGCCTGTAGCTCGTTGATGAGTTCCTGCACCCTCTGCTTCAGCTCCCTTATCTGGTCTAGGACCGTGTTTCCGCCGGTCTGGTTAGCTGCCCCGTACACCTGGTTAAGGAAGTCCTCCGCGGTCAGCGACTGCTCAACGGGTATCGACCTAACGTTCCCTGTCCTGGCGTCGACTAGGTCTATCGAGACGACGCCTCTGCCCTCAGACGTTATTATGGTGACCTTCCAGTAGAGAGTGCCGTTGACCACCATTGGTATGGGCTCAGCGAGCTCGAAGAGGCTCCAGTCGTAGGTCGGGTGTGCCTTCATGACGTAGTTAGCTATCCTGGAGGGGCCTATGAGCTGCTCGGTGGGCTCATAGATCCTTATGTCGGGCGTGGGGGACGATGCGTTAACGTATATGAGATACTTCACGGCGTAGGACTCGCCCGAGGGCTCCGCGACGAAGAGCCACCACAGGTTCCCGTTGTCGTCGAAGACGAGGTACGGCTGCGGGTTCGCCCCCACGTCCCTTATTTCGAAGGTGGCGTGCATTACCGCTGTGGCGATCACGCCCGGGGCCCACCTCATGGCCTCGACCCACTCCCTAGCTATCGTCTCCGGCACGACCGGTATCCTGTACCTCCTTAGGGCCTCACCCATCACGGGGTCATCCATCAGCTTATCTGACGGGACGATCCTCACCTCCCCGTCCTCGGAGACGACGGCGTAGGCGGCGAGCCTCGGTATGCTCGTTAAGCCGCCAGTGTCCCAGCCCTCGAGGGGTATGAGCACATATATCTTGCCGTTGAGCGGTGCTATGACTATGTCGCTGTATATGGGTTTGCACCAGATGCACCCAAGCTTGATGTGCCTTGCCAGCGTGTCTACGTAGAGTGGGGTGAACCTCATGTTGTGCAGGCCCCACACCATATCGTGCTTGATGAACGTGATGTTGAAGGGGTAGTCCGAGCCATCGAAGAGGATAGCGCCCAGCGGGCTCATGACGAAGGAGTTCACCCCGCCCTCCGGCTCAACTAACCAGCCAAAGACAGCCCTGTTGCTGTCGTATAGGATGCTCGTCTCCTCCCAGAATATTGTGTGGGTCGGGATGGTCAGCTTCGACAACGCGTTGGCGTAGGCGGTCTTTAGGGGTATGATCCTCGTCATCACGACCGGTATGGGCTCCTCAAGCCTCCTTGCCTCACCCATTAATTGGGCACCGCTCGCCGCCGCGACGAACATCCCCTGCAAGGAGGCGACGACACCCAGAACAATGAGGACGGCTATGAAGCCAGCAAACACCTTCAGCCCGACGCCCCTCGGCCTCCTGACCTTTAGGGTAACGCTGACCTCATCGGCCTCCAGCACCTTAGAGTATGTCTTCAAGACCCTATACGCCCAGTAAATCAGGCCAATGAAAGCAAGCGCTGCAGCAGCTGCAAGGAACTTCGTGAGCCATGCCGTTGAGGCTATCCACTCCCCCACGGCACCCACGGCCAGCACGAAGCCGCCGGTCGCAAGCGAAACCAGGTATATGACGATGATCAACGAGATGGTGTGCTTGATGCCGAGCCATGACACGAACGACTTGATGGGGTTGCTCATCTAGGGCACCAGCTCATTCTGGGTGGCGAAGAAAAAAGGTTTTTGCCTAATTTTTCGGCAGGAAACCTTTTTCGATGAGGTAATTAAAGAGCTTCTGAACTGACTCCTCCGGGTTCTCGGCCTCGGTATCTATCACGAGCTCCGGGTCCTCGGGCTCCTCGTAAGGGTCGCTTATTCCCGTGAAGTTCTTTATCTCGCCCCTCAGGGCCTTCGCGTACAGGCCCTTTGGGTCCCTCCTAATGCATTCCTCAACACTGGCCTTAACGAAGACCTCGATGAACGGTACCTCCTCCTCAACAATCCTCCTAATCTCCGACCTAACCGCCCTATAGGGGGAGACGAAGGACGCCAGCACAATTACCCCGTTCCTCGCGAGGAGCCTAGAGATCCAGGCAACACGGAGGAGGTGCCTCCTCCTACCCTCCCTATCAAAGCCCGCGTCGGGGTTGATCGTCTTCCTCACCCAGTCACCGTCGAGTACCTCAACATGGTACCCCATACCCCTAATCCTCTCAGCAACACCCCTCGCTATGGTGGTCTTACCAGAGCCGGGCAACCCCGTGAGCCAGACGACGAAGCCCTTATCCAGGCAGTTCAGCCCCATCGGCCACGACCGAACCATCTAAACTGGTGGGGTAATTAAATATTATTAAAGGAACAAAAACAATTAACTAACCCCATGCCGACCGAATAAGCCGAACATGTGTGAGCATCTAACTGCCCTCCTCATGAAAACTAGGCCATACAGTAAGAGGTCGCTGGCAGAATATCTTAATGATATGTCGCTAAGGACTATTATTGATAAAACGGCGTTCTTAACCGAGGTTATAGATCATTTATCTTCGTAGCTAGGATAGGGCCCATAGTTAACGTTCGCTAGTGGGTTCTTCCCGATACTGATGTCAGCGATGGATAATGTGCTGTCCTTTAGTCTCAATTTGATATCGATTATATATGAGTCTGTTATTTTTGGCCCCGATGATTGGGTAGTTGTTTAGTGGCTTTGCCGAGTCATCGCTGCCGAGCTTCCCTACCACTAATCTTATGGTGTAGACGGGTCCATCGGATGTGTTAGTGTAGAGGATAATCAGGCCTGTCCTATCCTTTAGTAGTTCCTTGAGCGCTTCTTTATCTAGGTTTATCTCACTTATTATTTCCTTCATTTCCGGATTGCTCAGTAACTGATCTATGAAGGCGTCTGTGCTAATCAGCGAAGCAACCTTATTTACTGAGCTGATCGCCTCTGGCTTGAACTCCGGTGGTAAGTACCTGCTCGTGCCGTTGGCCATCGTTAACGTGTTGTTGGCTGTGAGTGCTGCCGCAGTCACTAGTAGAATGATCATTACCGGCACCATCGCCCTCGTTGATGCTTTGGAAAACATTTTGTCGCCCATTCTCTTGCTATCGTCTCAGTAATTATTAACGCTCTGTGAAATGGAGCTCCTAATCATGATAAGAAGGATTAAATATGTTAGTAGAGCGGCTCCTCTCACCCTCACCCATTGTGAGCTATTTAGGGGCGCGCTACAACAGTAGTAATCGTGGCACGGGATGAGGGGCGGTTATTGGCCTGAGGCGCTTTTACTCGCCGCAATCGTCGCCGCCGACAATGTTGTGATGGCTACAGCCGTCACGAGGAACCTACTTCTGCTGTTTGTTGAGGGGCTCATACTGGGTGTCTTAGCTACTATCTTGATAGGCGTGTATGTCTTGTTGAGGGTTAACTGTGACATAAACATGGAGTGCTCTCTCGGGAGCGTACCGCCTAAGTCCAGGAACGAGGTACTGCTTGCCTCCCTTGCCGCCGCCCTCATTCTCCTTGCTGGCGCCGGGGTAGCGGTGGTGACGAGGTCCGCTGTAGCACTTGATTATGCTGGGCTCGCGGCCTACCTTTACGGCCTTGTGTTCCTCCTGCTGATACTCCCTCACGCGGTGCTGAAGGAGGTGACTCTCGTATTCGGGTGGGGGCACGTGCTGGTCTTCGGGCTCGCGGCCCTAGCCCTCAACGCGTTCTTGGGGCCGGCGGTCGATATCGTGATCTTCGGGGTGACGAGGTCGCTACTCGCGAAGTACCCGGTCCTCTGGCCCCTCTTCCCCGGTGTGTGGGACACCATCAGGTACTCGCTCGGTATCCTCCTTTCGTGGGGTGACATAGTAGCTACTGTGGCGACGGCTCACTTATTCACGTACCTGGCCAGGCGCCTGCTCTGAGCACTCGATGACTGGGTCAGCGACCGCGTATCTCCTCGAGTCGATGAGGCCCTTATCCGTTAGGCCGTACTCGGGAACAGTGGGTAAGGTCACGAACTCGAGCTGCATGAACGGGGCCCTCAGCCCTGACCCAAGTACCTCCCTGGCCGCCCTATTCACTTCCTCGAGGCCCTTAACAACTGCCTCAAGGGGTTCGAGGGACATGAGGCCGGCGAAGGGGAGCGGGAGGTCGGCCACCACCTCACCGTCGGCCACGACGGCGAAGCCGCCGCCTATTCTTGCGAGGTGCTTCACAGCGGCCAGCATGTCTCTTGCGTTAGTGCCGACAACGACGATGTTGTGGTGGTCGTGCGCCACCGAAGACGCCATTGCGCCCTTCTTTATCCCGAAGCCCTTGATGAAGGCCTTCCCAACCGATTTGGTGCCCCTGTGCCTGTCGACCACGGCTATGTGGGCTATGTCCCTGCCGGGATCAGCCATGATGTACCCTCCCGAGACTGGTAGGTCAGCCTCGAGGGCCTCCACGATTATCTGGTCTGGCATGACGCCCATGACCCTCACCCTGGCGAGCGAGCACCCCTTAGGGGCCCTTACCAGAAGGTCCTTCGGCACCAGCTCCTCGCTGACCCTCACGGTCCTTAGGGCGTGCTCCGGGACCTCGACCTCCTTAGGGGGTTCCCACAGGAGCCTACCGTCTGAGTAGACGGGCTCCCCTTCGAAGATGACTGTTCTCACCCGGAAGCGCTCGAGGTTATCGAGGATCACGATGTCTGCCAGCCTACCCGGCGCTACGGAGCCGAGGAGGTGGTCGAGGCGGAAGTGCCTCGCTATGTTTATTGTGGCTAGCTGTATCGCCCTAACCGGGTCCATCCCCAGCTCGATCGCTCTCCTCACGTTGTAGTCTATGTGGCCCTCCCCCACGATGTCGGCAGGGTGCTTGTCGTCCGTGCAGAACATGAACGAGGAGAGGTCCCTCAGCCCCGCATCAAGGATCCCCTTAACGATGTTGTCGAGGTTCCTCTCACTCGTGCCCTCCCTAATCATGACGGCGCAGCCACGCCTAACCCTCTCAAGAGCCTCCTCAAACGATACTGCCTCATGATCGTCCATCAGCCCGGCAGCGATGGCAGCGTCCAGGCCCCTACCACCGAGGCCTGCTAAGTGGCCGTTGACCCTCCTCCCGAGCTTGAGGGCCTCAGCCACCTTAAGGAGGTACTCCCCCCTACCGCTGAGGAGGTTCTGCCAATTAAGCTCCCCGAGCGACACGGCGTAGGGCCTCCTAAGGAGCTCAGCAACCTCCTCAGGCCCTAGGTAGGCCCCGGAGGTCTCGAGCCCGGGGGCAGTGGGCACCCTCGAAGGGACCTCAACGAACAGCCTCAGCGGGACACCCTCAGCGAGTGAGACGAGGACGTCGATCCCCTCAACACCCATGACGTTAGCGACCTCGTGGGGGTCGATGAACAGGGTGGTCACGCCCCTCGGCACGAGGGCCTCAGCGAGCCTCGGGGGCACGAGCATGGTCGACTCGACATGAATGTGGGCGTCCATCAAGCCTGGGGCCACGTACATGCCTCTGGCGTCAATCACCCTAGCACCATCGCCCTCGCCCCGCTTGGCCAGGGCAACGACCCTGTCCCTGTAGATAAGAACGTCCGCCTCGAGGAGGGAGGCGGTGAACACGTCCACGACAGTGCCTCCCCTAATCACGAGGTCAGCGGGAACCCTGCCGAGGCCCGCCTCAATCAGGCCTTCCAAGTAATCAGGTTCCAGGGACAACGCGTTACCCGGAGAAGATCGTGGACAAGGGTAAAGAAGGGTCAGTCTAGGAGCACGTCATACAGCCCGCGGAGCACAACGGCAGTGACTACCGCGGCGATGACGTCTCCCCACGTCCAGATCGGGAAGAGCGCCGCCGGTGATGAGGGACTCAAAGCCGTGGTCACGCCCCTAAAGTATACATCGGCACCGAAAGGCCCCCTAAGGTAGGTGAGGATACAGTTGGTCAACGTCCCAACCGCCCCAGCCGCCACGAAGGCAGCGACCCCGGCGACGAGCCATCTAGGCCATCTCAGCGGTGAAGCACCGGAAGCGAGTGGGTACCTGCGAAGAGCGAGCCAGGGCACGTAGAGGATCAGGTACGCGTAGGTGGGGAATATGGTGAGGGTGCCCATGACGTACGCCAGCGCAGGGGAGCCGCTGAGATAGGAGATAAGCGGGGTAATGGTTACCGCCGCTGACACAGCGCCGGCAAGCACCAGGAACTGCTTCACCACGCCGAGACCTATGCCCCTCCCCAGGTAATCGGCCATTGCGGAGATGGACACATAGGCTGGGAGCGCGAGCTTCGTAAACACAACCGCCGCAACACCAAGGTATATTGAGGCGAGCCCGGAGACCGTGAGCGCTAGGTATGTCATGGCGTCAGCGTCCCGGTAGGGGAGGGCGTTAGAGACGGCCGCCGCGGCGATGATGAGCAGGAGCACCGACCTGGTGACAGAGCCCAAAAGCGCTCACCCCCTAATGGAGAAGTTGAGGGATGCCTCGATACCCCCAACCGCCTGAGCGCTTACCCGGATCTGTGCCGGGAACTCATCACTGACCGTGACATCCATTATCTCGGCCTCAGCGGACACCCGCTCACACATCTCACCAGTGACCACGGTGATGTTAATTACCTCATCATGGGCGTCGATACCCACGCGCATCAAGTAACTCCCTAGGTAGTGCGAGTACTCCAGCAACGGGAACACCCCGCCGTAAGCTATTGATACGCCGGCGAGAAACTCAATCATAGTCAGGCTCCCATAGACCTCCCGGCCATGGACGACGACGTCACCGCCACCCCAGCTCTCCTCACCAAGATCCGTGACGCGGTAATCACTCGACAGCAGTGAGTGAGTACGCGGTAGCGACAGGTTGATCGAGAGAGCGGGGATCACGGCCTCCTCACCGCCAGGGCCGGTCATAGGGAGTGAGAGGGCGGACTCGCCCTCAAACACCCTGATTCGGTAGTCTATGAGGGCCCCGGAAAGCCCCGGTAAGGCGGTCAAGGGCTCCCGCATGAAGTCCACCCTGGCGGTAGCGACCTCGAGTGAGTGCCCACTACCGGCCGGTATGGCCATGTAGAGACCGCCTACATGATACGGGGCAGACGCCCTGAACACTTCACTCGATAACGGGTATGTGGTCGTCGCCACGACGGAGCCATTAGGTGCCTCAACATACGTCATCGGCCTGGTGTGGATTATCATGGGGCCGTCAGCGTATAGCTTGATAGGTACCTCCACGGCCTCTTCCGGCTCCCTCAAGGCCTCCACGGCAACGCTAACGAATGTCTGGGCCAGTGCGGACTCAGCGGCTATGTACTCTTCAGGCACCCTGAGGAGGCACTCCCTCGGCCCCGGCGAGGTTATCATCGCTGAGCACGAGTACGGCCCCATAGACACCGTTACCCTAACCGGTAACCCGTCAAAGGATACCCCATCGGTGCCCGGCTCTATGATCAGGCCCACCCCGACGTAGCCCTGTGGTTCGGGAACTGCCAGCTCCTCTGGCAGGGGAACAGCGAACCCCACTGCGTCCACCAACTTGTCCGGCCCGACCGAGAACATGAGCTCGGACGGGTTCGCTGGGGACGCGCTGAATACCTGGACAGCCTCCTCCGTGAGGCCCTCGTGGAGGGTGTCGCTGCTGGTTTCCCAGTCGATAAAGGCTATCGACTTAATCCTCACCCTCCACCTAGTACCGGCCGTTGACCCCAGCCCCACTGTAATGTCTAGGTATCGGCAGCTGTTGTTTAGCGTGACCGGGACCCAGACCACGTTAGCTCTTTCAGCGTAGAGGACTGCTTCCTCCCAGACAGACAAGCCGCACTCACTCGATTCGATGCCTACGTACATTCTCGCAACACCATCAGCGGGTACCTCTGGCTCGGCAAGTATGACAAAGCTCACGCCACGAACCACGGCGTCGCCCACGCCCGGCCCCAGGACATAGTACCTGAACTCGTACTTCATCCTCTCCCTGTCGAGCACTATCGGTGACTTGAGTAGGTCAATGGTTGGTGCGGGCCTGACCTCCACGAGATTATGGCTTCCCTCGCTCGGGCCACCGATCCTCACAGCATATAATGCCTCAGCGATCGCGGGGTACTCCCCCTCAATGATTGAGTGAGCTAGGCTCTCCACCTCTTCGGGTGCGTACCTCATGACGCTGGCCAGGTGGAGGACGAACGGTGCCTCCGCCGTCATGAAGGGGGAAGCGACGCCGGGAGGGTCAGCACTCCTGAGAGGTGCCCACGCCGAGGGCGAGTTCCTCACGTCCCCACCTATGAATGCGTATATGATGGCCTCCGACATGCCGAACCTATCCTTGACCCTTAAGGCAACAGCCAGAGCGCCCCGGGCGAAGGGTGGTGCCTCCTCAGGTAAGGACGCCTCAACAGGGCGATCGCTGGGGAGCCTGACCTCAATTATTGTGCCGACCTTGATCGTTCCGTTGACAAGGACGTATACCCCGTTAGCTACGTAGTCGTACGCCCTATACGGGAGGGCGTGCCATGCTCTCCCATCAAAGTAGGCGAACACGACGTCCTCCGGGGAGGCCCCCACTACTTGGGGGAGTACACCGCCGGCGACAAACCTCGTGACCCACCCGCTGAGGTAGATGAGGTACGCAGTGTCGGGATTGTCGGAGCCGGCCCTAAGTGCTATGTCATTGATTACTCCGGGCAGGTAAAGGGGTTCCTTAGGTGCTTCACCACCACCCAGCAGCGTCATGGCCGCCCCAGCCACGACTGCGGCGGCGAGAAGAACTGCGGCGGGGGCAGCGTACCGCAATAAAGCACACCGATCACGATACCGCAATAAACAAAATAAGGGTGTTATGGATGAGCATAACCCATTTGATTCGGGTCAGTGCTATACCTGTCGGTGCTGAGTATGGAGGCCTGGATAGCGTTCGCCCTGCTCTGCCTGATAAGCTGGGGTGCGTGGGGGGTCGTGCTCAAGTTCGCTTACGCTTCGAGCAACTGGCTCCAAGTCTACTTCGTGTCGTCGCTGGCGTCATTCACCCTAGCACTCGCTGTCTTCGGAGCTAGTAAGGGGTCGCTGAGCATCGATAAGGGGTTCTACCTAGCCGCGCTAGCCGGGCTACTCGGCGGCGCCGGGTACGTGTTCTTTGTGAAGGCCCTCGAGACCGGTAAGGCATCCGTCGTTATCCCGTTAACGGCGCTGTACCCTGCAGTGACGGTGGCGATGGCGGCTGTCCTGCTAAGGGAGAGGCCGAGCCCGTATCAGGCGATTGGAATCGTTTTGGCTGTGATTGCCTCGGTTCTCCTTTCGCTCGGGTAGCTCAGTGGCTTTATTCCTGTCATCAGTAATCGTATTTGGGTAATCGTATTGAGTTACGATAACCTAGTTCCGTTTATTGATAGGGATGTAGAGCTATCGATCCTCCTCAAGGAGTATGAGAGGAGGGGCTTCAGCTTCGTCACCGTCTACGGCAGGAGGAGGGTCGGTAAGACAAGGCTCCTCAAGGAGTTCCTGCGGAGGTCGGGCGGTGTTTACTATGTGGCGGCCGAGCTGAGCTACCCCATAATTGCGGAGGAGTTCGCTAGGGTGGTCACCGACTACCTCGGGAGGGCCCCTCACTCGAGGGATATTGTGGACGTGCTGAGGGAGGTGGCCGAGGAGGTGGGTAAGGCGGTGGTGATCATTGATGAGTTCCAGTACATCGTCGAAGCAGACCCCTCCCTGCCCTCAAGGCTCCAGAGGGCCATAGACACGCACCTATCATCAACGGAGCTTAAGCTCTTCCTCAGCGGCTCCGCGATCTCCTTCTTCGAGACAGAGCTCCTCGGGTACAGGGCGCCCCTGCACGGGAGGAGGACAGCGAACATAAGGCTCAGACCCATGCGGTTCCTCAACGCCGCCGACTTCCTCAAGAGGATGCCGCCCGAGGACGCCATCAGGACCTACTCGGTCCTAGGCGGGACACCAGCATACCTGAGGTGGGCCTACGGGAAAGGCAGCCTGAGGGAGGTGCTGGAGGAGGTGCTCGCGCCCGGGCACCCACTGATCGAGGAGGCGGAGTCCCTCCTCAGGCAGGAGCTTAGGGAGCCCAGGAGGTACATGGCCCTCCTGCGATCCGTGGCTGAGGGGAGGCCCAGCCCATACGAGGCAGCGACAGCGGCAGGGATAGACCCCAGGGCCGTCCACAGGTACCTGGAGGTGCTCCAGAACCTCGACATCATCGCTCTCAGGAGGCCCTTGGGCTTCAGGAGGGGTGCGAGGATATACTTCACCGACCAATACTTCCGCTTCTGGTTCAGATACGTGCAGCCAATGAGGCACCTAATAGAGGTTGGCCGAACAGACGACGTCATCAAGCACATCCTACGCACAATAGACACGCACACATCAGCGGCATTCGAAACCGTTGTGGAGGAGTCGCTACCAGAGCTCCACGCCCTCGGGGCGATCCCGACCAGGCCGATCCAGCACGGGCCATGGTGGCATAAGGGGGAGGAAATAGACCTAGTGGTGAGGGACCCCGGTAACTCAGCGACATTCATCGAGGTGAAGTGGGCTAGCCTAGACCTGAGCGAGGCGATAAGGGAGTCAAGGCACCTAGCGGACAAAGCGAGGAGGACAGGTCTCCAGGAGAGAACAAACCACTACGTCGTCGTGGCGAAGGAGGTGAGGGGGCTGAGGGAACCATACACGGTAGAAGGAGGTGTTAGGGTCGTGGACTTCTTGAATGCCATGCCTAAGCTGAGGGAACTGGCTCACCACAGGGCGTAGAGGAGGACCGCGAAGGCCATGGTGGAGGCTATGGCGGGGATCATGTACCTGTACTGCGTAGTTATTGGCTCGCCGAAGTACTGGGCCGTGTACACTAGGCACAGGTGGGCCGGGGAACCTATGTACGAGACTATCGAGGAGACGTAGATGAGGGAGACGTCCCTTATGGCGAGGTGGGTGATGGGTTCGAGAATAGGTATCGACGTAACGATCCCCGTTAGGGGCGAGCCAGTCAGTGTACCGATCACCGCAGGCAGGGCGACCTCCAGCACCGTAATGGGTAGCCCCGAGGAGGAGGCGGCCGACGCTATCGCAGCTGAGGCACCTGAAAACATCATCACCTTCTGAAACAGCATGATCGAGAAGCCAGCAGCGGCGAGGCCCAGCGCCCTCCTGCCGGCGAGGGAGGAAGCGATCGATTCGGCCGAAGCCCGGGTTAGGGCAGCGAGGAGCGCAGAGCCGGCGGCGACCCCTAAGGGCATCGCTAGGTAGGTAAAGCCGTACCTGAGCACTATCGCCGCACCCAGCGCCGTGATGAGGGGAGCTAGGGCCCTCCAGACACTAGCGTCGTTCCTGGGTAACGCCGCACCCCTCAGGTGGGGCCACAGGATTATGGCGCCCACACCTATCATGAACGCCGCCACAGGGGCCTGCCTAGCCGCCAGCTCACCCACGCCGTAGCCTGTGAGGGCGGCTGTCGTTATGAGGACGTTGCTGAGGGGGTAGACGAGGAATATCGTGTGCCTGAACCAAACATTAGCGAACACCATTACGGCGGTGCTCAGTCCCACAGCAGCACCGATAACGGCGACGAGGGGGGCTGACATCAGTGCACCACCGGCCACGGGTATGAGGCCCAAGACGGCCGGAGTAAGCACTAACGCCAGTAGGGGGCTCCTCAGCTTACCGGCTAGGGCCTCACCGAGCTCCTTGGCAAGACCTGTCCTGTCATAGAGATCCGCGAAAACAGCTACGGCGTAGGACATGCTCACAAGGAACCACGTCCTTGGGTCAGTAATAGTTGCCTCAAGGGAGTCGAGCGCCGCGGCAGGGCCTGAGGCGATGAGGAGGACAGCGGAGCCGGCGAGGAGGGCCACACTTATGTGCGTCCTCAGCCTCAGCAAAGCAACCACTACAGCGAAGGCCACCACTACGGCGGCGAGCACCCCCAACCCCGCATACGGAGTTGGCTAAGGTATTTAGGCGATCGCCCTAACCGGGCAACGCACTCATCAGTTCCTCCCAGCTAGTGCCTACCCGATATGGAGACCCTCCTCAGCCCCTGCTGAGGCGTCCCTTATCTGTGCGGGGCTCCCGCCTTAGGGTCTTAAGCATTATCTCGAACTACGGGATAGCTGCGTCAGGAACGTATAACCTGTTCCTAATCTTTATCTTTTCAAGAATCATCAACACCGATCTATGCATAAGATCCCTGGGGTTCAGGAGGAGTAGCGGCTCAGTATCAGCGACCTGCATGCTTCATCAGCTCCTCTAGCGCCTTCCTTTCGTGCCTGCATTCATCGTAGGGCTCTCCAATGACCTCTCCCAGAACCTTAAACAGGTCTTCAGGTAGTTGCTGGATGGTGATCTCATCTATAACTCTCGTCATGACTAGGTCTCCCTCCTTCGGGTCGATCTTGCTATGTATATCCTCCATGATAACTACTGCCTACCTCTTACTAATCCCTGACTCATCAGAAGGGCAGGCATGATCCGGTCTCAGATAAGTTATTCGATAGTCCAGATAGTTCATTGATCCTGTCGGTGATATATGCGAATATTAGCCGGTTTGCGGGATGCTCTCATAGGGAACTGAATTTGAGGAGCACTTATGTCGTAGCAATCGCTGCAGCTGTTATCGCTGTTGTGGCCGCCGTAGTCATTTTGTCAGTGTTCTACGTGCCCTCTGCTCGGTCTGCTCGAGGTGAAGCGGTGGCTGTGTCGCCCCTTGGTGTCAGGCTAACTGTCTTATATGAGGCTGTATCTGTTGAGGACGCGGCTGGCAAGATCGGGAAGATTCTGGAGGCGTATGAAGACCTCCGGAGTAGCGGGATAAATATCAGTTCTGTAGACATAGACCCGGATAAGGCCGTCGTGCTCAAGGTAGTAATTAACTTAACGAATGATGGAGAAAAGATTGTCTACTATAAAACAAACGCCTACTGCGCACCCTACCAACCAGCGATGGTGAACGGGCAGAGCATCCCGCCTTTCACTAACGAGGTCTCCGAGCCGGTATCGCTGCCGATCGTAAGGGTCGAGAAGGGGTCAGCGCTCCCGCTAATTGTGGTATGCACCGCGGACCTGAGGTACGTCCCCCTCACCCCAGGCGCCTCCGTCACGAGTGAGTACTACATCGTGGTAAGCGATGACTTCAGTGGGAGCGTAGGGGCCGTGGCGGAGATATGCTCAGGCCTTGGCACTGCCTGTAGCGCGCTTAATGCCACGGCAGATATCGACCTATCTCCGTGAGCCACGCACCCGGGGCTCGGAGCGGGGTCACTGACCGTTTTGCTGTGTCAATTCTTCTATGACGTCGGAACTTATTCACTCTGGAACAATGTGGTAAGCGGTGGGGGGTACTTGGGGCTTAATCGGCTCGCTGCCGCCGTGTTGTTTGTCGCCATCACCGTGGTGATCTTAGCTACAGTGCGCGCAATGTACAGCGGTTCCTCAGGCGGTTCCGGGACTAAGGCGGTCCTTACAATAGATTATGAGGTCGTGAGCGATGAGGAGGTACTTCGCGCGGCTGATGAGGTGCTGACCCGCTGTGTCGGCAGCGGTGGCGGCTCATCCGACGCCCCGAGCCCGGGCGAGGCGGTCGTTGTACGGGTCACAATAAGGCTCAGGAATGAGGGGGACTCACCCATCTCGTATAACACGAGGCAGTACCTCACCCCCTACGCGAGCTCGTGCGTCGCGGGCGCGGAGCCAATAACGTCGACCGTGCACCCAGCCTTCTCCGTGCCGGTTGTGAGGGCCGAGGAAGGCACTTACCTGAGGTTCTACGCCGCCGTGACCGACGACCTGTCCCACCTCCCGCTCCTACCCGGTGAGGAGGTCGAGAACACCTACTACCTCATAGTCTCGAAGGACTTCGCAGGCACGGTGGAGGCGTGGGCGACAGTCTGCGCCGAGCCAGGGACCGGGTGCGTCGGGCTGGCGGCGTCGGCGCATGTCTCAGTCAGTGACTAGTGCGTATTCATTTAGGATTGTTTTGTTAAGGATTCTCGGGTGCGGGTTCTGAGGCTGGCCATACCGTCCTCGCCGAGCAAGTCCGTAGTGCTCTCCGCCATATAC
>WAOK01000090.1 GCA_015521325.1 Desulfurococcales archaeon
ACAGGGGCTGAGGGAATCATAGGGGAGTCCCTGCGGGAGGAGAGGGAGGGGTGGGGAAGGATATATAGGGTGATCGGTGAGGAGCCCCCGAGCGAGCTAGTGCCCTACGATGTCTCGGGCGAGGGGAGGCTCCTCCACCCAACCCTAGAGTGGAGGAAGCGCATGCACGAGAAGCTCAGGGCGGTGGCTGAGGCGTTCGGGAGGCCCTACGGCACCTGCAAAGAATGGGTCACGCCTAGGTCAGATGGAAGAGACTGCTGCCTAACGTGGCTGGCGCTGAGGGGTAGGGCCCTGAGGCCGACGCTCCACGAGTATGCGGCGTGGCTTGCTGAGGGTGGCGGCGGGGGCTGGGAGGGCTTCATCCGGTGGTGCACCGCCAGGCTGGGCCCAAAGCGCTATGTGTGTGGTGAGGCGGTCGAGAGGTACCCTAGGCCGGTGGCGAGGGCCCTGAAGTATCATGAGAGAAAGCTCTCGAGGGTGGTGGGCGACTATGCCCTCATGAGGAGGCTGGGGCTAGGGGGCGAGGAAGGCGGTGAGGGCGTTGACGAGCCTCGTTAGGTGGGAGTAGGTGACGTGGGGCATCATAACCGCCCTGACCCCCTTAACCACCCCGCACCTGTACAGGTAGAGGCCCAGGCCCCTCAGCGCGTCTATGACCACTGACTCCCTCCGGGTCTTGACACAGACTATCGGCACCTCCGGCTCGGCGACGAGCGCCACACCGGCCGCGGAGAGCCTGCTGTACACCCACCTAGCCATGCCCATGAGTCTCGCGGCCCTCTCAGCTATGCCGGACCTCCCCAACTTCTTCAGGAGGGCCCAGGTCGCCACTATAGAGGCGCCGGGCCTCGTGCCCAGGAGCCCCAGCTGCTCCCCGGATGGCATGTACTTCGCTTCGAAGATGAGTGGGGATAGCCACTCCCGCGACTTAACGACTAGTCCCCCGGCAGGTATTGGGGCACCGAACTTGTGGGGGTCGATCGTTGCGGAGACGACGGCGTCGTTCCCGAAGCCTAGGCCCTCCCACCCCTTGAGTGGGGGGACTATGAAGCCGCCGTACGCGGCGTCGACGTGCACGACAGAGCCGTTCTTGGCGGCTACCTCGGCGACCGCCTCAATGGGGTCTACTGTGCCGACGCCAGTCGTGCCCATGGTAGCGACCACTACCCCCTCCCCCTTCTCGCCCATGAGCTTGTCCAGAGCCTCGGGGTCGATCCGGTAGTCCTTCATCGGTACCTCAACATACTCCATCCTCAGGAGCTTCGCTGCCTTGCGTACGGAGTCGTGGGCCGCCGCCGTCGCGTACACCCTCCCGTAGCCCGCCTCCCTCGCCAGGTAGAGGGCGGCGATGTTCGCCTCCGTACCCCCGCTCGTTATCATGCCGGAGCATCCCGAGCACCCGAGGACCTCGCCCAGCATCGCGACCGCTTCCTTCTCTAGCTCGCTCACTGCAGGGTAGAGCCAGGGGTCGTTGGCGTTCACGTGAATGAACCTCCGGAAGACGGCCGTAGCCTCCGGTTCGGGGGCCGTGGTCATTGAGCCGAGGATCCCGTCCTCGTGCCTCGGCATGCTCGACGTCCTCTCCAAGATCTCCCTAAGGATGCCCACCCAGTCACTGCCCTCGTTAGGGAGCACCAAACCCCGATACCCCCATGGTTTTGAGGGGCTGAGGTAATGATGCTTTCCCTCGGTAGTGGCCTAGGATTATGGTGGGGTGCGTGTCCCTTAATAAGGTATGATAAGGAATTATTAATTGGGCAGAGAGAATTGATCAGTATGACCAGGGCACCATATACGAGGTGGTTCCATAGAGCGGCCATCGTGGGCGCTGTGGGGGCGTTCCTTAACGCCCTATTCACCGCAGGGTACCTCTTCCCATTCAGCATAGGTGGGTGCTCATACTTCTGCGAACCGCCGACGTACGCCGTGGCGTGGATGGCCACGCTACTCAGTCTCTTCATCCCTGCCATAGCGGCAATATTTGTAGCTGGAGCCCTCGGGAGTAACGAGCCCTTCTCCCTCGAGAAGCACTGGGTACCCGCAGTAATGGCCGCTGCGGGTTTCCTCATTGCGGGCGGCACGATAGCAGGGGCCTCGATTAGGCTCGCGGGCCTGATCCCGCTGCGGGCGATAGAGCTAATGGTAGGGGCGTGCTTCCTCGCGCTGTCCGCGCCGCTGGCCTACGCCGGCAGAGTGAGGAGCGGCCCCGCTGTAGGTGCTGTGGGGGCTGCGCTGATCGGGGTGGCCGGGATCTACCCACTTATCACGGGCTATGGCCCGTTAATGATTAAGGTGACGTGGGAGACGATCACCGCTGTTATCATGCAGGTTTCCTTAATCGGTCACCCGCTCGTCATGTTCTCGGTGGCCGCTGTGCTGGCCTTGCTGGCCGCTGGCGTTCCTAGGAAGGCTGTGGCCGCATCTGCTGCCGCCCCTCCAGTGATTCTCGCTATCACCTCCTTCATGATGGTGGCCAACCTGATTTGGTGGGAGCTTAAGTACCCGATCTATGGGTCGGTGCCCGAGCAGCTCAGGTACTCGGTACTGCTAAGGTTCTCACTGGTGTTTATTGGCCCTACCCTACTGGGGGTCGGTGGCGCCATAGCGGCTGCTGCTGTCATCGCGGCTCTAAGGAGGGGTGGGTGATGGGTGATTGAAGTGGTGAGGGTGTCGGTGACAGTGCTTGTCAGGCTCGGCGGCATCTTCGCCGTTGTGGCCGGAGTAGGGTTCAGCCTCCTCAACGCTTTACCTGGCTACTTTACCGGTATCTGCGGGATCTGTCCCTACTACCCCCTATATGATGAGGTGGTCGGTGGGCTCACCATCACCGCTTATTATTGGTTGGGGTTATCAGCGTTTCTAGCTGGGGTTTTCCTCATCATATTCGCGGATAAGGTGATTGAGTATGTTGCTTGGCTTGCTTACCCGCCCACCCTCTTGCTGGTCTACGTAACGGCTTTTGTGGCGGGTTTCTCGTGGAGGGGCACAGAACCTATTGTAGGGGCGATAACCGCTTTCATTGGGGCCTCCGTCCTCACGCTATCGATTCCCTTGATCGCTAAGTGGGGGCCGAGGCCAGCCGCCGTTGCCGCGCTGGGCGCGGGGTTGCTGGCGATCAGCTCCTACCCACCAGTCGTTAACAGGGTACCGTTCCATCCCACATCCACGAACATGTTCCAGGCAACGATGGAGCTAATGATTATTGGTCACCCCATCGTCATGGCCGTCCTAACCGTGGTTGCTGCGTCAGCTGCCCTAAGTACGTCTCACCGCCTGGTCACCGGGATCGCTGCAGCCCCTCTAGCCGCGGTGGCCTATTCCTCCGAACACTTAGCAGAGGTAATGGAGTCATCGATGCGCTACATGGGCGTAGCGGACAGGGTCGTGCAACTCGGGCTGCACCTTATTGCTGGCGCCGCCATCGCCGGCGCCGTCCTCCTAATTATTCTTGCTACACTACCGCCACGTCGTTAAGGGGAAACCCTTTTCCTTCCAGAAACAAAATATGCTGTGGTGCCCGCCTCTTGTCATGGTTCCCTGGAAGGGTTCTGGGTGTGTCAATGATTTTTGCAGCCGCTGGCCTGATACTCAATCACCTCGTCGTTACTCAGTCGTTCTTCGCCGTGGCGGTGATGTGCTATGACTGCGTCACGCAGGACTGGCCCACCACGAACTTCGTAGCCGACCTCACGGCAT
>WAOK01000091.1 GCA_015521325.1 Desulfurococcales archaeon
AGCCTCATCTTGATGAGCTTGAGGCCCTTGACCTTGCCTCCCTCGACTATTACCTCGACGGGCTGCACGAGCTCCTTCCACTTGATCCCCATGTCTATCAGCCTCCTTATCGGTGCCTCTCCTGCCGGGGCCTGCTTTATGGTTCTCCTGTACAGCATGTAGACCTCCTCAGCCCCCCTCCTGTGGGCCTCCTCAGCAGCATCCACCGCTGACAGCCCGCCTCCTATGACGGCTACCTTGCCCTTCCTGGGTGGTTCGTGGTCTAGGAAGCCCTCCATGTGGGCCCATATCTCGAAGAGGTACTCTAGAGCTGAGTACACGCCCTCAGCGTCCTCTCCAGGGATCCTCAGGTTCCTGGAGCGCCAGGTGCCCGTGGCTAGGAGGACGGCGTCGTATGAGTTTATGATTTCCTTCAGCTCTACCCTCTCCTTAACTAGGTTGTCTCCCTCGTCGTGCCTGTCCTGCCCGCAGAAGACCTTGGTTGATGTGCGGAACTTCACGCCGAAGTTCTCCTCGAGGTCCTTGACGCCCTCAAGCACGGAGCGCCTGGGGACCCTGTAAGGCGGGATGGCGAACATCATCATCCCGCCGGGTATAGGGAGCTTGTCATAGACCTCTACATCGTACCCGAGACAAGCGAGGTAACCAGAGGCAGCAAGGCCCGCCGGGCCGGCCCCAATAATCGCCACCCTCCTCCCAGCGCCTGGGCCGAACTCCGGCCTGCCCCTGCACATGAATGTGAACTTCATCCGGGCACCTCATATGGATTTGCGGGGCGAGCTTTTAAATTCGAAATATAGCGGCTGTTGTAAGTTTAAGGCAGTTTTTACCTTTGATGACAGGTTTTATTACATCATGATCGAGGCAAACACCAATAATACCTTACGCCCCAGGTAAGCGGTGCCATCAATGCGTCCAGGGACAGCCATAGCCTTAGCGATACTAGTGACCTCAATCATCGCCGGCTCGGCACTGAGGGCCTGGCTAATCCCTTACTCAACAGGCTCAGACATCCCCCAGTTCCTTGGGTTCGCTGATACACTCCTCAGGCACGGCCCCTGCTTCTACCTCTACAGCGGCAGTGAGTGGGCAGAGGCTGAGGACTGGCCATATAACTGGCCCTACCTCTATGGCCCCGTCTGGGTCCTCATCCTCGGCGCGATAAGGGCCGTAACGCCGGGTGCGTGGGTCCAGCACTACTGGGAGGGAGGGAATTACTACGTCTACGTGAGCACCGACTGGGTAACGAATATTAAGGTAGTGATGAGCGCCTTCGACGCCGCCGTCGCCGTACTGATCTTTGCCGTGCTCAGGCGTGTGGTGAGGGAATGGGTCGCTGCTGTAGCTGCCGGTATCTATTACCTCCACCCGATGGTTATCTACATATCCGGGATCTACGGCATGTTCGACCAGGTCGCCCTAGCCCCCTTCATCGCATCAGCCGCCCTAGCCTCTAAGCACCCGAGGATCTCGGGAGCGCTATCCGCCATCGCCACCCTAACTAAGCAGACCCTCCTCCCACCGGTCGCCGCCCTTGTGGCGTGGCTGATTAAGGCTCCGAGGAAGGCCGGGTGGTTCCTCGTCGGTGCCCTGCTGGCGGCCTACGTTATAATAGCGCCGTTCGCCCTCGGGTGCCCGGCATCGATCGGAGCGATCCTGTCTGCACCCATGAGGTCAGGGGAGCCCGGCTACACGTACCCGATAGTGTATAGCTTCAACGGGGTCTCCTCACTCGCCACCTACCTCCACGACACGACGGGTGGCGATTACCTCTGGCTCATTAGGCACTGGTACATACCGTTCATTATCCTCGAGGCCCTAGCGATCCTCTCAGCTATAAGGTCGAGAAATCAGTGGGTTCCTGCGCTGGCCGCTTACGCGGGCTTCATCGCGGCCTATTGGAGGGTTAATCACCAGTACCTCGTCCCCGCAGTGGCTCTCGCCCTCCTCGCCATGCCGTACCTCAGCAGGGTCGGGAGGGGGATCGCCTCCGCCTTCATAGCCTGGTCTGCCCTGTGGCCCTTCGCCTTCCCTGTGGCGTGGTGGTTCCACGTCCATATTAAGGAGCCTGACTGGGACCTGGTGAAGTTCCTTGAGGCCCACTCCCTAATGATATTTGATGCGGAGTTCTATGTGGTGTACTCCCTCATCCTCACTGCCCTAGCCTACGCCCTAGCCATAAGCGCAGGGTGGGGAGGGGTGCGCCTGCTTAGGGGGCTCCTGGGCCAAGAATTTAAGGCCCGCACGACCCATTAGCTCGGATGAACGGGGTTGGTGCACACCCCTGTCCTCGCGGCCTCGGCCCTCGTAGTCAATGATGGGTCAGTCCTCCTTGTTAAGAGGCGGTATGAGCCATACGCGGGTCTCTGGGCCCTCCCAGGCGGCCACGTCGAGCCGGGTGAGACCACCGAGGACGCTGTCAAGAGGGAGGTTCATGAGGAGACCGGGATAACGCTCCTCGATCCCAGGCTCTACGCCCTGGTCGAGTACATACTCTATAGAGGTGAGGAGGTCCTCTACCACTACGTCATAGCGGTGTACGTAGCGACAGAGTTCGAAGGCTATCTAATGGCCGGTGACGACGCCGAGGACGTGGGGTTCTTCGACCTAGGCGAGATCACTAAGGTGGGTAACCTAACACTTACGACCGCTCACGTACTGAGGGCCTACGTGGACAGCGGCGGCGAAGGCTTCAGGCACATCGTCGTGGCGCTTGATGAGAAGGAGTACGGTGAGGAAGTGAGGAGGGTCATTGCCTCCCTAGGTGCCGGCGGAGGGAATCCTTCCTAAGAACCCATGCCCTACCCTTAGGGCAGGTCATCGTCGTGAAGCCCTCCTCTAGGGCCTTTCTCGAAATGTGGCAGGACGCTATCCCCTCACCACCCCTCCTTAGCCTGAGCTCTACCCCGTCGGGCAACTCCTCGACGAGGACCTCGTCCGGCTCCCTTATGAGGCCCGGCACCGCTATTAACCAGCCGTCCTCGCCGCCGAGGTCTATTAAGGCATCATACAGGCCCTCCTGGGTCTTAATGACCCTCACGATACGTGCCTTCACGGCCTCACCCCCATACTCACCGTGCCTTACACTATTTTTAGTGTTGTGTTGGCACGCTCGTGAATCATTTATAGATAAGATTGCGGACGATTTGTGCGTCGGTAAATCAAAAACTTATATTGATGACCCAGAATTACTGCATGGGGGTGATGGAGGGTGGCTGCCCAGATCCCGATAAGGCCTGAGGGGAGGCAGGACATCCACAGACTCGAGACATACCTCCTCATAGGGACACTCCTTAGGAAGGACGTGCTCGAGAAGATCAAGGACGCTGAGGACAGGCTGACCTGGATAGACTCCCTCGCCGTTGCGGCGGGCGCGCTGGCGAGGCACAAGGCGGGGATGCCTGTGAGCGAGATAGCTGAGGAGCTGGGGAGGACTGAGGCCACCATAAGGAACCACCTCAACAAGAAGACCGAGGCCGGGAAGCTCGTGTGGGAGACGTACGAGATGCTAGTTAAGGGCGAGCTAGACCCCCTCGCCGCTATGGTCGCCGCTGGGGAGGATGTGGCTAAGGTTAGGGAGGAGGCTGAGAGGCTCAAGCAGGAGAACGAGGAGCTGAGGAAGAAGCTCGAGACCGTTAAGGAGAAGCTGAGGGAGCTCCTCGAATCCCTCTAACTCACTTTTTAGGCTGAACACCCCTAACCCACGGTGCAGGGATTGTACCCATACCCCAGCCCCTATGGGCCCAGGAGGAGGCCCAGGCGCCTCACGCCCTGGAACGAGGCCCTAGACCTAATCATCTCGTGGGCCGCCCTCACCCTCGCGTTCGGTGCGGGAGCGCTCATGAGGGGCGACATAAAGCTCCTGGGGGCGGCCGCCCTAGCTGTTGCCACGGCGTTCGTGGGTCACGAGCTGGCCCATAGGGCAGTCGCGAGGCACTACGGGATGGTCGCCGCCTATAAAGCGAACTACCCATTCCTAGCCTTCACGCTTGCCTTAGCACTAGTAACGGCGAAGTACGCTGGTGCCCCATTCGTCATCGCCGCCCCGGGTGCCGTGGTCGTCATGCCCTTATTCGGCCTCCCTCACCCCTACGTAAGCATGCTCATAGCGGCCGCCGGCCCATTAACTAACGAGGTCATAGGGGTGGCGGCGGTGGTTGCCTCATATGCTTTACCACCAGCTATCGCCCCCTACCTGGCGCTGGTGGGGAGGGTGAATCTATGGCTGGGGTTCTTCAACCTCCTCCCCATACCCCCAATGGATGGGTGGCAGGTCATGAGGTACTCCCTCACGGCGTGGGCCTCAATGATAGTCCTCGCCCTGGCACTACTCATAGCTCTTTAAGCAATCATCAACATAGGTGATGCTCCAGCCTTCCTAGAGAAGCGATCTGGCAACGCACGTTTAGAGCGAGGGCCGTGCCACCAACGATCGCTCAACACCTGACCTCGTTAGAGGCACCTCTAGTTAGGCTCTTCAGTTTCCTACGGACGAATCAATGGCCTAAGAAGGTATTCCCCAATGGCCTGAGTGATGTGAGCAACCCGAACTAGCCCTGATGCTGACAACAAGGGAGTGTGTAATACAAACTGTTTTTAACCCTCCCATTCCCTAACCAACGGGCCTAAAGAATTGTGTAGAAATAGCCAGCCAGAGCTCTCCGTTCTGTGGGCGATCCCGTCCCTCATCATAGACTACAATGAGCTCACCTTCTCAGAACCAAGCATCTTCGAGTCCGACCTCTTCACCATCATAAAGGACACCGCGCTCGGGAACAACCCCGTCCCCGTGATCATTGAGTTCGGGGAAGGAAAGGGCGGCGAGTACCAAGTCATGAGGCTAGCGGAGATGAGCCCCTGGGCCATGGAGATCACCGTACTAGCAACCCACAAGGACGACGCTAATAAGATAGCTTCTGTGAAGCCCGCTAAAATACTCAACATACTGAGAAAACCCGGCACCGTGCCGCCAGGAGAGGAAACACTGCTCGAGAGACTCTTCACGCACCTAACGACATGCCTCTACGGCGGAGTATGCGGTTGCTGGCAAACCAAGGTGAGGAAGGTAGGGGAGATCCTCACCGCCCTAGCGTACCTAGAGTGGTCTGTCAGGGACTGGACCCAGTTCATAGACGCGAACATGCTGTGGCAGGAAAGGAAATTGAGGGAAACAATACTGGAGTATTCCCACAGACCAGCAACCAGAATTAGAGGTCAGGACGGAGGACAGAAAATCCCGATAGTCTTCCCAATAGTCGGTGGTGACCGACTCCCTAGTATCGTAGACGAGATCATCGGGCAGAAGCTGAGAATATTAGAAGGTGAAGAAAAGGATTTCTGCGACCTCCTCCAGAGCGTGGATGACTTACTCCACAGGGAAGGGCTAGGTGGGGTACTCAAGAAGCTGGGCACCTACCCCACGTTTCTCGACTACCTCCAGCACAGGCACAGTAAGCTGATCGAGGAAGC
>WAOK01000092.1 GCA_015521325.1 Desulfurococcales archaeon
ACAGGAGAACCATAAAGCAGGCCCCGGCAGGAGAGGCACCGATAAGGAGGCTGATAGACATGGGGATCAAGTGGAAGGAGCTCGTGCAGCCCGTCGAGGTAATAGTCGAGGGAGGCAAGGTCAAGGGCCTCAAGCTCATCAAGATGAGGCTAGGGGCCCCAGACGCGTCAGGCAGGCCGAGGCCCGAACCAATACCTGGCTCGGAGTTCACCATGGACTTCGACATAGTGATAGCCGCCATAGGAGAAATAGCGACCCCGCCCTTCGAGGGCTCCTGCGAGGGCATAGAGGCCGACAGGAAGGGCAGGATAGTGGTGGACAACTCCTACCGCACAGGCAACCCGAAGGTCTACGCCGCCGGAGACGTCGTCACAGGCCCAAGCAAGATCGGGTCAGCAACAGTGACCGGGCTAAGGGCAGCCAAGTCCCTCCACCTCTGGTTACTATCCCAGAAGGTCTGAGCGGTAACGCTTACCTGGCCTGGACTAGGGCAAGGAACGATCGAAATGCGTTGTTAAATTTGACTTGCCGACTCGATTGGGGGCTGCGTATAGCTCCTGATTTGTGCTTAAAAATCCTTCCTAATACTAGATTACGTGATAAATCCAGGGGATCCAATTGCGTACATCTCTGATTATCGTGCTACTGACACTGGTGCTCGTAACATCCACTGCTTCGCCGATTACCTCTAAAGCCTCGTTTTCTGTGGATGCCGGAGATATATCGATTAAGGAAGTGAGTGTACTGGTCGACAGCGTCGAAGACACACTGAGCATTGACCTGGTAGCTGATGCCGAGGTAGGCGGGCAGGTGGCTGAGGAGTTAGTGTTCGATAAAGGAAACGCAACGACTTTCGAACAATATGTTCATCTACCGCCTGAGTGGGCGGATCTCCTCAACTCATTCATCGAGCGCGTTGATGACTCAATCCTGAGAGTACTCATAAACGGTTCGAACTCATCAATCACCTTCTCAATAACTGTGAAGAGCCTGCTCAGGTACATCCTCTCAGATGAGGAACTCTATACTAAGTACATGAACATCTACCTAAATGGAACCCGGCCAAACCCCTGTATGAGCCTGTTAGGTAGGACAGGCTTCAACCTTTATCTCTTTATTCCGAAGGAGCTCAGGCAGCTGTTGTTCTCTGAGGAGGCGGTGGTCAGGTTTGAGCTGAGATCGGGGCTCATCGATGAGGACTCGCTTGACCAGATAGCTTCTTCTATAGCCTCTCTTCCACGCTCGAATGTGTCTGTATCGGGTACTAGCATAGCGGTTGAGCAACGGATTGAGGATGGTGCGAGCCCGAGGGTGTGTGCTCCGTACTCGAAGGATTTCTGGGCCCTGATCGGTGTTCCCCGCGTTGTTTTTGTGATGCCTAATATGCCGATTGAGAGGGGATACCCTGTTTTTATTCAGTTTGAGGTGAGCAGGGCCCCAATAGAGTATGCTGAGATAAGGTACAGTATACCCAAGGACGTTTTCGATGCAGTCTTTCCTCGGGGTTCCACTATTGACAGGGTTAGCGGTGGGTACAGAGTGGTGCCGCCTGAGAGTGTCGCCGAGTACTTCTATTATGATAACGGTACCGTGGTCATCCGGAAGATGGATCGGTCTATTAGCAGGCTCTTTGTCCCCCAGTTGCTGCTTAATGTTACTGGGTTTGGCAGGGTTGACTTGGGTAACGCGACCATTCATTACTGCCTGGCCTTCACCGGCACGTGCAGCTCAGCTACCGTGCCAGTCTATAGTTTAACGACTGGGAGTTCCTCCCTAGTGATTCCTCCACCGAACCTATCGGAGCCGGGCACGTCCATAGATATTAAGACGTGGGCCCTGCTCGGGTTAGTCGCTATCGCGGTCATGGTCTACACACTAAAGAAAGGTGGTAGGCTATGAAGCTCGTCATAGAAGATCTACATAAGTCATTCGGGGGGAAGGACGTCCTGGTAAACATCAATGCTGAGTTCTCGGGAGGCCTGAGCGTGATCATAGGCCCGAACGGCATAGGTAAGTCAACGCTTCTCAGGATAATAGCCGGGCTCTACAGGCCCAGTAAGGGAAGGGTCTACTTGGAAGGGAGCGACCGACCGGTTCAGGAGCTCACCTACTATGTTCCCGAAGTAATTAATCCCGTCAACGTCGATTACACCTTCAAAGACCTCGTGAAGCTACTCGGGATTGAAGACCCACCGGAGGGTATGTCGGAAAGATTTGGCCTAACAGTTAAGGACCTAGAGAAGCCTCTCGGAACCCTCTCTGCGGGGATGCGGAAAAAAGTTCTCATTATGACCTCACTCGCCCTAAGGAATGAGAAACCCGTCCTGCTGTATGATGAACCCTTCGCAAACCTCGACCCCTCCGCTGTGAGGGTTGTTCAGGAGGCGATCCTTGGGCTATCATCCGATCATCTCGTGATCGTTTCCACGCACATAATGACGGCCGAGTTCGTGAGGTCGGTGCTCAGTCGCTCCGCATCATTTTACACACTGATCGGTGGCTCCCTCCGCAGGGTTGAGGAATCGTTGGTGGAGGAGATGCTGTCTCTTAAGGTGGTTGAGGGGCCGTGCGACGTAATCACCTCATTAACGAAGGGGGAGGCTGTTCACTCCGTAAGAGTTGGCGGCGGTGTGTGCAGGGTGTTTGCCCGTCCCTCAGCCGATGTCGCGGCGGAAGTGGCTGAGCACCGTGGTGTGAGTATTAGGGATGTTACGATGGGTGACATTTACGAGTTCCTTATGGGTGGTGCTGGGAAATGATGGCCGTGTTTAAGCATGGTGAGGTACTGCTTGTCCTTGTGGCCGTAGTAGCGGTATCGGCCATAGTCTTTAACCATGTCTATGGGTGGAGCCCGCCGGTTCTCAACGTAATATACTCTGAATTCCCTGAGCTACGTGGCAAGAACATTACGTATGTTTCCGAGTTCGTGGAGGGCATAATAAGGGAATTCAACGAGACAGACCCTCACACAGCGATGGGTTATCAGAAACTCCTGGCGAGCCTGAACAGGAGCGTAACCAACGCCGTATTTGAGTCGTTGGGCGACCAGCTAACGCCCTTCTCGATAACGTTCACCCACATTATACCGCTCATTCTGGCCGTTGTCTTTGTGACAAGGCTTGACAAGCTAGTGAGTTCGGGAATCTACGGTATGATGGCGTCGGCTAGGGGCAGTAAGAGAATGCCCTGGTTCCTCATAATGAGGGAGTGGGGGATCCTCGTGGTAGCCTCAGTATGCATAATCAGTGCTTTCCTGATGGCCGGTTATGTGGCCAATGACATGATCAGGTTGGCCGCTACCCCTGAGCGAGTCATCACAGTACTTGTTGTGCTCTCCGCACTAATCGCTGCCGAGTCCCTGGTTCTTGCTCTGATAACTACTCCGTTAGTCATGAACGGGAAGCCCACGTCGGCAGTCCTAACGATTTTCATATACAGCATCGTTCTGGGGTTCATTCTGCCCTTCGCTGGGGCGTGGTTCCTGCCAGCGATCATTTTCCTCAGGCCAGCTGACTCTGCATACTTCATCCTCTCATACGCCTTCTATGTCCGAGGGGGATCGGCGGAGATGATGGGGCCCACTGCCCAGCTCATCACCGAGTACGCCCTCCTCGGGGCTATTTCTCTGGCTGTGCTGATACCCGCTCTGCTCATCGCTAATGCAGTGCTTATAAATAGAAAGGACATCATGTAAAGCCAGCATGTGGACGACTAAACGTCTCGGGGCAACATCTTTATTCCTTTCTAGAGGATTTCAGGCGGTGCGGGACTGGTGGCCCGGGAATTTCTTAAGTCCTTTATTAAGGTAGCCCTAGTGGATGCCGCCGTCATCCTCGTTATTGGGTCGGTCCTCAACTACGTATTCCCCCGCCTCATGACGATGAGGTATAACCCAGCGTATGCGGCGACGCTCATACCCCCGTTCTTTGATACACTACCTGTCTACACCTTGATCGCTGCGCTCCTCGCAATGCTTGGGAAGGCCATGGGGGCCCTTGGCTCGGTCTACTCCGCCGGGAGGGCTACCTTGGTTTCGGAGAGTGTCTCGGGCTACGTCTCCGGCGTGACGGAGGAGGCTGAGAGGATGGGTGCTTCTGGCTGGCTCCCGCTCCTGGCGGGCTCGGCCATAGCTGTCGCTGTTGCTGTGGTGCTGTCCATTGTTTTCTGAGGCGAAGTTATTAGCGATGTTGCGTTAAGGGATCGGTACTTTAGATGCCTGGCAGCTTAAGTACAGTACCGAAGATGCCGTGTGGATTCGTTGACAGGGACGACGAGCTCAGGTCCTTAAGCAGGGCTAGCGAGAGAGGCGGGCTAGTCGTTGTCTATGGTAGGAGGAGGGTCGGCAAGACCAGGCTCGTGTTGGAGTGGCTGAGGAGGGAGGGCCTCCGGTACGTGTTCTACGTCTCCCACCTGACCTCCCACGAGCATAACCTCAGGTTAATGGCTGAGAGAGCCGCCGAACAGCTAGGGGACCCGCTTATCAGGGAGGCGGCCCCGAAGACCCTGACGGCGCTGATGGGGTTGGTGTTCAGGGCGGGGGCTGATGTGGTGGTCATTGATGAGTTCACTTACTGGGTCAAGGCATCGCCGAGGGCCCTAAGCGAGATGCAGGAGTTCGTCGACCAGTACCTCCCAAGGCTCAGGGGCACCGTCGTGATCACAGGTTCCGTGCTGGGCGTCATGATGCGTGACGTGCTCGGGGGCGGGTCACCCCTATACGGCAGGGCCGTCGCGAGGCTTAGGCTGGTGCCTCTCAGGTTCCCTTACCTCAGGGAGCTACTTCCTAAGCTCTCCCCTGTCGAGAGGGTCGCCGCGTACTCCCTCGTCGGGGGGATACCTTTTTACCTCTGCGCTCTCTCATCATCGTCGAGCATCGAGGAGGTTATCGAGTACCTAATAGCCTCCCCAGCACCCCTACTCCTGGACGAGAAGGACCTCATACTGAGGGAGGAGTTCCGGGACCCACACACGTACGCCGCGATCCTGTCAGCCATAGCTAAGGGGTACAGCACCCCCGCCAAAATAGCGCAGGTGACGGGAATAGATGACTCCCACACACACAAGTACCTGGCGGTTCTGGAGTACTTGGGGATAGTGAAGAGGTCCGTGCCCCTATTCAAGAAGAGGGGCAGGTACGTCATAGCCGACCCGGTCATAAGGACCTGGTACTCACTAATAGAGCCTGTGACAGAGCTCATCGAGATGGGCGAGTACGGCAAAGTGAAGGAGGAAGTGCTGAGAAAGCTACCAGCACATACAGCACCTACATGGGAATCCCTCGTTAGGGAGTACCTACTGAGGAAGTACCTCCCCCAGGGGTTCACAGTGGCAGGGAGACTCGAGCACAAGGGCGCTGAAGTCGACGTCGTCATCCTCAACACAGGCGAGAAAAAAGCAGTCGTGGCCGAAGTGGAGTGGTCGAGCGGGACATTGAGAGACGCTGAGAGACTCGCTAATGAGGCAAGGAGAAAAGCGGAGGCTCTCCTCCCAAGCAAGTACGAGGTAGTCGCTGCCTACGCCGCCCTCCGCGAGGTTAAGGAACCCTCCGGGAGCGTCATAACGCCTGAGACCGTTGAGTCCGGGTGAGCCAGATATTACTGCTGGCGCAGAGAAGGATACGGTGCCCTGCTTGAGCACTCTCAAGTCATACCTCCTCAGCGAGATAGATAAGGCGGCCGAGATAGTTGAGAAGCAGTTGAGGGCCACCAAGCCCGCTGACAAGATCCTCCCCGGCGTTGCGACCGGTGCCGGGGACTCGTACGCAGCGGCACTATTCACTCAGTTCGCCAGCGGCGGCACGGTTGTCGCCGCAGACCCCGTGCACATACTTAATGCCCCACCAGACTGGGCGCGGACGATCCTCGGCTTCAGCGTCAAGGGAAGGACAGTGTACGTTGCCGAGGCCATGAAGGCTCTTAAGGCAAGGGGAGCAAGGGCTGTCGCCTTCACCGCCTCCCCTAACTCTCCAGTGGGCTCGCTCGGCGACGACGTCGTCAAGCTCGTCTACTCAGGCGGTGAGCACCCGGTCGGGGTCGGGAACTACCTGGCGGAGTTAGCGGCTGCTTGGGCATACCTAGGTAATGAGGCGCCTAAGAGCTTCCCGAGACCGCCCACGGTCTCGCTCGCCAGGGCTAGGGAGGTCATAGCTGTTGGGGAGGGTTACGGCTTCGTCAACGCCCTATTCATTTGTCTGAAGCTCTATGAGGCGGCGTGCATGCCCTGCCGCTATTACGAGGCGGAGCAGTTCCTCCACGCCCCAATATACTCGATAAGCAAGGGATCGGTGCTGGTGATTTTCGAGCACCCCGGAGGGGTGAGGGCCGGGGACGTAGCCGATGTCGCTCGGTCAGCGGGGCTCAGGTACTACGTCGTGGATGCAGGGGATGATGGCCTGGCGACGTCGTACGTGGGCACGCTGGTGGCTGCTAGGGCCGCTGCTGCGGTGGCTGACAACATGGGGTTCAGGAGGCCGTGCTTCACCACTAAGAAAAAGCTGAGGGAGGCATCCACCCCCTCCATATACGGGAGGGGCGGGCGGTGAGGAAGGTATTCACCCACAGGCCATTACCGCCCTACGACTTCAGCACCCACCTATCGATATTCTCGATTAAGGGGGAGCCGCTGCCCTACATATACGATGAGGAAAGGCAGGCCTGCAGGAACCTGCTCTTTATCGGCGGAGAGTACGTCACCGTGGAGGCGGTGTTCAGTAGGGAGCCGTGGGAGCCGAGGATAACCGTGACTGTCTGGTCAGGCAACGAAGGCATCGCTGAGAAGGCCTTTAGGCAGGTGCTCGAGAGGGTCCGGGCCAGCTTCGACTACAGCGCCTTCATAGCCAGGCTAGCTGGATGGCCGAGGCTGAAGTCCCTGGCCCTAAAGTACGCAGGGGTCAGGCCCGGCCGTTTCCTCAGCCTCTACGAGGCACTGGTGGATACCGTGATCAAGCAGAGGATAGCTCTTAAGTCCGCATTAAGGATCCAGGCAAGGCTTGTGAGGGCGTTCGGGAGAAAGGTGGTTATGGAGGGGAGGGAGTTCTACTCATTCCCCGAACCAGAGGCCTTGACGAGGGCGGCACTCGACGAGATAAGGGCCTTGGGCCTAACAGAGGCTAAGGCGAGAACCATCTCTGAGATCGCTGGAGCAACCGTCGAGGGTAGGCTTCCGAGCCTAGACGATGCCGTGAAGGACCCGTGGGGGACGGCTGAGGAACTAACCAAGCTATGGGGGGTGGGCCGATGGACAGCTGAACTCGCAGTGGCCCAGGTTCACCCTCTCTTCCCCATAGGCCCGAAGGCTGATCTAGCCGTCCGCAGAGGCTTATCCAGGGTATTGGGTGAGGGAGCCGAAGATATAGTTGATAAGGTCATTAAGTCTCTCGATGACTTCGCGGGTCTAGTAATGTATTTGGCCGCCCTCGAATACGAGAATGTGAAAAGGAACAGAGAATGATCCTGGGCCAGGGTAGCGCTCAGGGATTTAGAGTCGGATAGGGTGCGCGTTACCTGCTTCCTTCACTGATTAGGTTGCCCTGCCTTCCTAAACATGATGGCCCAGACTACAGCGGCTGTTAGTGCAGCACCAACCAAAACCCCTATAAGCGTGGGCGCATTTCCCATAGACCATCTCAGCCCAGCATTAGTTATTCCTGGTATTGATGACTCCAGTAACTCGATTCTAATTGTTCCGTTACCTGGTGGCGGAATGTCTGCGGAGGCCGACTTAAGTACTCCCGTCACCGTGTCGTACTCGGCAACCACCTCTAAGCTGCCTGAGTAGCCGCTCAGAGATCCTTCGGGCGGAAGCGAGGAGGGGTTCCTATAGAACGGGATCCGTCCATTAGTTACCATCAGACTTAGCTCTTGCTTAAGCTTATTCACCGTGTACCCCGCTATGTTGGTCTCTAGGTCATCGACTTCGATCGTGTCCGCCTCTGTTGTAACTATGTCGTCCCTTACGTGAAAAACCACCGTCACCGTAGCTGTTGCTCTTAGATACTCGTCGCCGTATCTCTTATTTATGATTATTCTGTACTTAACCCAATCACCTTCTCGTACACGTGGTGATATACTGCTTTGCTCTGAGTGGGTTGTTCCTGGCGCAGTCCCTCCGGGGACGTTGGTGTCCCTGATCATGAAAATGGCGTAGGCAGGCTCTCTGTTCTCTGGGTCTTCCATACTAATGTATGCCATCAGCATCAGGTGTGTTTCCCCGCTGTATTCACAACGTATGCGCATCTCTAGTCCCTCTGGAGTCTGAAATTCTTTTTCGCATGGTGTACTCATCGGGTTATAGAAGAGCATGTAAGTAGATACCTTTCTGACAAATGCGGTGAGGTATTCCTCCGGTGTTAGTGAGGTATTTGATATGTTGTAATCAAGTATCTCAACTATCCTTGGGTCATGAACGATCAAGCGCCCACCTTCATCACTTACTGCGAATTTGACGATCCCCACCACGGAGTCATTTCCGGAATCAAGTCTAACTAGGTATGCAACGTAGAGCTCGTCAGCATTTAGCGCGGGGTGTGTGGACGACGTTACTATTAAGGCGGCGAGTGCAAACAAAACTGCAAGGGTTAAGTACCTCATATCTCGCTGACCCACCTCACTCACACATGTGTAGCACTAATATAATTTCGAGTGATGTTCTTTTCGTTAGCAGCTATGTGTCGCACGTAGTTATTTGGCCACCGCAGAATTCAACCAGGGCTGGCGACTAATATGAGTATCGATCGACCGATGATTATTTTTCTAATGCTCCAACCTCCATTCCGGGGCTACTCGCTAAAGGTTATTGTTCCGGATTACGTGAGTTCAAAACCAACCTATTTAAGTCACACTAATAATTCTGGCATAAGACCGTTAACTTAGCCATAGATGAGCGTAATAATCTCTGGCATAATGATCTATGGGGAAGATCTTTGGACAAGGATCTACTCACCACCGCTAAGGAAATGATCAGTAAGGAATTCGAATACGCTAAGGAGCTAAGAGAGGTCGCCACAAAGTTCAGACACCCAGTCCTCCAGGTCCTCCTCATAGGCATATCCCTCGACTCCGAAAAACACAGCGCCTTCTACGACGCGATTGTAAAGGCTTTGACCGAGACCCAGCCCATGCTAAGCGAGGAAGAGCTCGAGGCGATTAAGGGGGGCATAAAGAAGCACATAGAGCAGGAGGCGGAGATGGTTAAGTTAACGGCTGAGCTACTGGACAAAGTAAGTGACCCCAAGCTCAAGCTCATCCTACAGATGATACATGACGACGAGGTAAGGCACCACAAACTCCTACTAAATCTGCAGAAGAAGATCGCTGAGGCAGAGACTCTCACGGAAGCGGATATATGGGAGATGATATGGAAGGACGTAGCCTACCACGGCGCACCAGGCGGGTGATGACAAAGACCAGCATCTGGATAATAAAAGTGATTATTTTTCTAAAAAGCATCGATGCATTACGGGTTGGGAGGCGGTGGCGGGGCAGGCGGCCCATAGGGCGCCGGGGCCCTCGCCCGTGACCTCTTTCTCAGCACCAACGCCGCCACCACAGCAATGACCGCGGCAACGGCAACCACGGCAATAACTAGTGCAGTGCCGGAGAACCCGCTCAGCCCACCCAAGCTGCCTCCCTGGAGGCCGGCTATGGAGGAGCCAACCACGCTGAGCTCGACGAACCCCGTGACACCGGAGGCTTGCTTAAAGTCTATCCTGGCTGACTTCATTACCCCCGTTCCTTTGTCATACTCAACCCTGTATGAGAAGTAGTCGCTGTCACCTTGGAAGCTTGATTGATTAAGGTTTGCTGGGTCGACGTAGAAGTCGAATAGGTACCCTGTGAACTGGTTTATGAAGCCCCGGATGTCTGACTCCGGGTCTATTCCTGGCTGATTAGTGTCGTATTTCTCGACGTTGATATCGC
>WAOK01000093.1 GCA_015521325.1 Desulfurococcales archaeon
ATCCATATTGATAATTATTGAGAATTCGTTTGTTTTAGAAGATTCCAGTCTCAACCTGTCTATAACCTTATTAATGTCCTCATAAATCTCGCTTAGAGATAATTCAACAGTGACGTCCTTCGAAGTCTCGCTTCCCATGCTCAACACCTTTTCCAATATCCGCCAATTTACGATACAGACGTAGGTATATTAAAAGGGTATGGTGTAAAGTCTAAATAGTGATTATCTAAAAAGGATTAGTACGTCCATATCCATCATGCCGATTTTATGACTACAAGCTTGTTCATCCTTCCTGCTGGTCATTCCTCAAAGTGTTTGTATCCGCTCTAGAGTTCCTGAGTAGTGTTTCTGCTGGTAGTTCTTCTTTTTTTTGTAGCATTCTAGCGTAATGTAAGATAGTGTAAAATCTATTAACGTTTGCACTGTGTTAGATAAAGTTATTATTATGAGTGATTATCTAAGCCTACTTTTATATTTGTTAAGAGACTTGGGGCTGAATGTCCCTTAGCGTGTTCGCTAACTACCCAAAGATTACATAGTTCCATACTTCACTACTATTTATTTCTGGTAATTCTTGTTCTTGCTCGCAATCAGCATCTGGGCCATCATGCATAGATACAGAATTAATTGTACGTCTCGAGGCTTGTGGCGGGCCCGCCGGGATTTGAACCCGGGGTCTCCGGCTCCGGAGGCCGGCGCCCTGGTCCTGGCTAGGCTACGGGCCCGTGGTTATTGGTTGTTGTGGGTTTTATTTGCTGGTTTTCTGTTCTTGTTTCGGTGACCACGGTTTTATGTGAGTTTTTGGTGTCTGTGTTTTGGTGGTGGTTGGTATCAGGGGTGGTTCGGTGCTTGTTGGGCGGCGTGGTGGGAGGCAGCTGACGTTGCTTCATTTCGTTGGTAGGCCGGGTAGTGTTAGGCGTTATGTGTTTGGGGGTGTTGAGGTCGTTGTTAGGTTGCCTAGGCGGCACTCCCCCGCGGCATATCCCTTGACCTCCCCTATCTTTGGGCTTGTTTCTTCCTTCGACAGGGCGTACCTCCTCGGATCTTACTACGATGGTAGGGCCGCTAAGGCCGTGCTCAAGTTCTTCGAGCCTTCGAGCGGGAGGGTGTTGTTGTGGTATGATAATACGGGACACCTCCCTTATTTCTTGGTTGATGTGAGGCCTGAGGTGATTAGGGAGAGGCCCGAGTATAAGGCGGTTGTTGATGATAAGTCGCTTGAGAGGCTCGAGGTCGTTGAGAAGTACGACCTCCTAACAGGGAGGAGGGTCTCGCTCACTAAGATCGTTGTGAAGAACCCCCTCGCCGTCGTTAGGCTAAGAAAGGTATTCACCAGAGTCTGGGAAGCGAACATCAAGTACCACGACAACTACCTCTTCGACAACGCCCTCGTCCCGGGAATGATCTACAGAACTAACGGTAAGGGCCTCGAGATGGTGAGGGTGCCGATACCCGACGAGATAAGGGCGATGTACAGGAGAGCCTTCGAGGGCGAGCCGGACAGCGTGAGGGCCTCCGCCGAGAGGATGACCCCCTTCTTTGAGACGGAGCCCCCAGCACCGCACAGGCTGGCCATAGACATAGAGGTCTACACGCCGTTCAGGGGGAGGATACCTGACCCGGAGTACGCTGCTTACCCGATCATAAGCGTTGCGCTGACTGCAACGGATGGGTTAAGGAAGGTGCTGGTGCTCAGGAGGCCTGACGTGGGGTTCGGGGACCTCACCGAGCTCCCAGAGGGCTATGAGGTGGAGGTCTTCGACTCGGAGTACGGCCTCCTGAGGGAGCTCTTCCGCATAGTCTCGAAGTACCCCATAATACTGACATTCAACGGCGACGACTTCGACATACCCTACATAATCAACAGGGCCCTCAAGCTCGGCATAAGGCCCGACGAGATACCGTTCCACGTCGTGAGGGACTTCTTCGGCGTGAGGAACGGGTTCCACATAGACCTCTACAGGTTCTTCAGCATCGAGGCCATCCAGAACTACGCCTTCGGGCAGGCATACAAGGAGAAGACCCTCGACGCCATAGCGCAGGCACTCCTCGGCGAGGCGAAGGTGAGGATAGACGAGAGCATCAGCGACCTACCCATATCACTGCTAGTGAAGTACAACGCAAAGGACTCCGAACTAACACTAAGGCTCACAACATTCGACGGGGACCTCGTGTGGAAGCTCATAGTCCTGATCATGAGACTCGCCAAGATGAGCCTGGAGGACGTCACCAGGAGGAAGGTATCGGCATGGATCAAGAACCTGATGTACTGGGAGCACAGGGTCAGGGGGTACCTAATACCTAACAAGGACGACCTCATGAAGCTCAAGGGCCAGGCAAAGACAGCGGCGAAGGTCGGCGGCAAGAGGTACGCGGGAGCCATAGTGATCAACCCCGTCCCAGGCGTCTACTTCGACGTGGTGGTCGTCGACTTCGCCTCCCTGTACCCATCAATAATCAAGGTATGGAACCTCAGCTACGAGACAGTTGACCCACCGAGAGGGTGGTGCGGAGGGAAAGAGGCGGAGGTGAGGGACGAGAAGGGCCAGCCCCTCCACAGAGTATGCCTCGCGAGGAGGGGAATCACCTCGGAGATAGTCGGCCTCCTAAGGGATATGAGGGTGAAGATATACAAGAAGATGGCGAAGAGGAAGGACCTGCCGGAGATACTCAGGTCATGGTACGACGTCGTCCAGGCAGCTATGAAGGTATACATAAACGCTTCCTACGGCGTCTTCGGCCACGACAAGTTCCCATTCTACACACCCTCGCTCGCAGAGTCGGTCACGGCCCTCGGCAGACACGTGATCACCTCAACCCTGAGGAAGGCGTCGAGCCTCGGCCTCAAGGTCCTCTACGGCGACACGGACTCCCTCTTCCTCTGGCACCCGGACAGGGGGAAGCTGGAGGAGCTCATAGAGTGGGTTGAGAGGGAGTTCCAGCTCGACCTGGAGCTGGACAAGGTCTACAAGTTCGTGGCCTTCGCACTAAAGAAGAACTACATCGGTGTGAGGGACAGCGGCAAGATAGACATCAAGGGCCTCATGGGCAAGAAGAAGAACGTGCCCAAAGCCATACAGGAGGTGTTCGCGAAGGTCGTCGAAACCATAGCCAGCATAGAGGCGAGTATTGAGTCCCTGGACAACGTGAAGAGAGGGTTGAGGGACACCATACACGGCCTATACACGAGGATGAAGGAGAAGAGGTTCTCCCTCGATGAGGTAGCGTACAGAACAACTCTAAACAAGCCCCTCAGCGCCTACACAAAGACGACCCCAATCCACGTAAAGGCGGCGAAACTCCTTCAGAGGAACGGGATACAGGTGGCGAAGGGGGACGTCATATACTACGTGAAGACCAGGTCCAGGGACAAGGTCAAGCCCATACAGCTCGCCAAGCTCGACGACGTCGACATAAACACCTACATCGACGACGCGAAGTCAGTGCTCCAGCAGCTCCTACTACCGTTCAACATGCAGTGGGACGAGGTAGTGGGGAGAGGCGTGAACGGACTAGTCGGGTTCTTCGGAAGGTGACCTCACAACCTCCCCGCCGAGGGCCTTCAGCCTCTCAATGAGTTCCTTAACAGCCCTCTCAACCAGCCCCTCGGGGTCCTCGTCAACGCTTGAGGCGCTCACGTAGAAGTCGAGGATAGGCTCCCCCGTCTCGGAGCCCTTGGGATGTGACTTAATGTACAGGCTCCTCCCCCCAACCAGCTTAAGCACCTCCTTAACCACGGCCGCGGCGCTCGACTCCGGAACCCCGACGACGCGGAACCACCTCTCAACAAGCCTCACCCCGGGGAACAACTGCCTAAGCCTCGGCTCCACGAAGCCCTCCCACATAGCCTTGAGTTCCCTGGGCACCCCAGGGAGGGACACGATGACTGTGTCGCCGAGGGAGAGCCAGGAACCCGGCGCGGTACCGACGGGGTTAGGTATGGGCTCGGCCCCCTCCGGTAGGTAAGCCATCTTCTCCCTCTCAGGCGTCAGCCCCATACCAGCCGACTCGTACTTCTCCCTAACCATCCTCAGTGCCTCCTCGTTAAGGACGAGCCCCCTATTCGTGGCCTTGGCCACGGCCTCAAGAGTCCTGTCATCGTAGGTCGGGCCCAGCCCCCCGGTAGTGACAACGAGCCCCGGTCTCCTAGAGAGGACGTACCTAAGGAACTGCGTCACCAGGTCGACGTCGTCGATGAGGGAGATGTTCCCGAAGACCTCGAGGCCCAGGAGCGTGAGCCTCCTTCCAAGGTAGGCGGCGTTAGTGTTCACGATCCTCCCGTCAACCACCTCGTTGCCGAGTGTGAAGATCCATGCTTCCCTCCTCATTCCCTAACACCACTAAGGATAGTTACCCAGCGCTGAATAACGGTAGCGCTGGTCAAAGCAAAGAACACGGCGAGCGCGTACTCCCCGTACCTCACCGACGTCAACCCGGTAACCAAGTAAATTATGAGGAGGGCCAGCACCCTATCACCCCTCTCCATAAGCCCCACACCCTCCATCCGGAGCCCGGCCGCCTCCCCCCTAGCCCTCAAGTAGCTGATGAGGAACGACGACGTTAAGGAAGCGATCACGAGCAACTGGTTAATCCCGACCAGAGCAAGGGAGCCGATGAAGAAGGCATCGCTCACCCTGTCAGCGAACGAGTCGAAGATGGCGCCGACCCTGCTAACCATCCCACCAGCCCTCGCGACAGCCCCGTCCAGTACATCAAGCGCTGCTGACATAAGTATAACGGCGGACGCGGGGAGTGCACCAAAGCGAATGAGAACGAGCGGGAGAGCAGCGGCAACTACCAGTGATAAGGCGGTGATGTGGTTGGGGCGCACACCCGCGGCGGCGAGAGCTCTCCCCAGCCTGTCGAGGAAAGGCTTGACCGACCCCCTCAGCCTAGTCAGCAATCTCCCACCAACACACCATTTTACTTTTCCGTGGGAGTAATAGGTGGTTCGGGGGATGTTGAGGAATCCGGGAACTGAGCTGTGATGTGTGCAGTGCCTCTGAACCTCCCCCTTTAATAATCCCTTGCCAACCTAACCTTGGTGTAATCCGATGGCAGGCGTCAAGAAAATAATACTCGTGACGGCCGAGCACCACCCGAGCCATAAGTTCTTCAAGCAGCTCGCTGAGAAGCTCGCCGAGGAGTTCGGGGCAGAGCTCGAGATCAAGATCGAGGACTACGTCTTCCTCATAGAGCACGGTGACACCGACGAGTTCGGGATGTCGTGGGTGCCCCAGATATTGGCGGAGCTTGAGGACGGCCGCATAGTTAAGGTGCTGACGAAGCCCGTGCTGACGAGCATGGGAGCCATAGATGAGGAGGGCTCCTACCAGGCGGCCAGGAAGGCTCTGGAGGAGGCCCTCCAGCAGTAATGGGGCCACCAAGAGTACCTTTTGTTCCAACACCCGCGACCATCGTCCACGAGATGCTTTCTTTAGCGGATGTTGGCCCAGACGACACACTCTATGACCTGGGCTGCGGTGACGGACGAATACCCATACTGGCGGCGATAGAGCGGTGGGTGCGTAGGGCCTACTGCGTCGAGGACAACCCGGTCCTCGCCATGATAGCGAGATCGCTCGCGGAGGCGTCGGGGGTAGGGGATCGGGTGATGGTGATCGAGAAGAGCATGTTTGACGTGGAGCTAACGGACGCTACCGTTGTTACCCTCTTCCTCATAACGTCCGCTAACGAGGCACTGCGGCCTAAGCTGGAGGAGGAGCTTAGGAAGGGTGCAAGGGTTGTCTCCAATGTTTTTGAGGTGCCTGGCTGGATCCCGAGGAAGGTCTTGCCATACTATGTCGAAGGTCACGTGAGCAGGATATATCTCTACGTCATTGGGGAGCATCTAAGGAGTTCATGAAGGCACCTATCTCGTGGGCCCCGGCCTCCTTCGCCTCTGCCGTCTCGGCCTGCCTCTTAGACTTGTAGAGTGTGATGCTCGCCGATGACGGCTTCCTAGGCCTACCTTTGTGAGAGCCGACTATCTGCGAGACGATCAGCTTCTCTGTGAACACCTCCGACATAGGGCACACCTCGACACAGACCCCGCACGATATGCACTTGCCCCCGTCCACTTCGGGTTTCCCGCCCTCGATTGATATGGCACCGGTCGGGCACCAGGTAACGCAGTTCCCGCAACCAGCACACCTTTCCCACCTAACCGCGAGCTTGAGTGCCGTGAACAGCGTCTCCTCCCTCTCCCTTCTGCTGGGGGACTCAGCAACCAGCTCACTACCCTTGATTGTGAGCCTGGCGCGCCCAACCCTCACCTCCACTCCTCCGTCGGCCTCCCTAATGGTGGCATCCGGTCCGAGCACCTTGGCCTGCTCAGTGATCCCCTCAACTGGTAAGGGTCTGCTCAACCTTACTCTTAGGGTATCATCTTTTTCGACACCTTCGACCCTAATACCTGCTCTGGCTGAGTACTCCTCTCTCCAGTCCCTAGCCTTCTTGATACCGAGCCATATCTCCACACGCCTCCTACCCTGGGCAAGCGGGCTGAGCCATCTCCACAGGTGGTACCTGACCCACTCCTCGCCCACGGGGAGCTTCTTTCTCCATTCTCTCAGCACAGCTTCCCATTTCTCCCAGAGGTCCGGGTAGACCTTTTGAATGAGCGAGTACTCAGCTATGGGGGATGCCGGGCACATGAAGCACCCGAGCCTCTCGAACCCCATGAAGTAGAGCTTGTTCACCGGGAGCTTGTTCTTGAGGATATAGATCCACTCTGTCAGTAGATCCCACTCTTGAATCGGGGACACATTCAGCGAGGTGGGTAACCACCTATTCCTCCAGACACCGCCGGACCAGGATCTGTCGATGGACTCAAGCGCTCTCTGCCCAATTATCACGAGCGCCCCGTCCGGGAAGTGCTCCTTGTATACCCTCCCTATGGGCGCCATCTTAACTACTTTGCAACACCACCTGAACTCCTTCGCTGGCGGAGAGAACTTGCTGACGGCTTCCCAGAACCTGTCACCAGCGTCTGCCACTATCAGCTTGAGCCCATACATGTCCGCAACCTTATACACGTTCTCTATGGTCTCAGGTAGCTCGAGCCCTGTGTTATTGAATAACATCACGGGCTCGATCCCTGCCCTAACAGTCAGGTCAAGAGCCACCAGCGAGTCCTTGCCGCCCGAGTAAGACACGACCACCGGCAAACCTGTCCTCTCCGCCAGGACGGACACCCTCTTAATGGCCTTGGACACCATCCACCTCAGCCTGAACTCGTTAGCCTTGGCGAGGTCCTCGAAGCTCGGGTTCCCGCTGTAGGGCTCCTCACGCTCCGCACCCCTGTAGACGACCTGGACACGGAACCGTCCCCTCTTAGATATGGCCAGGCCGATCACGTTACCTGACCTATCGAGAACAGCTGCCTGCTCCCCCTCTTCACCCCCCTCTCCTAGGATCTGGAGGGGTTTCGCCTTATCCACGACGAACTTCCGAACGAGGTCCTTCTCAGCAGCTATTGGGAGTGAGTAGGCGCTGAGCCTCCACCTCCAAGATAGCCTCATGGGGTCGAAGAAGAGCCTCCCAACGACGACGGCACCGACGATCACCTCCTTCATATCGTCCACGTACGCCGTCCTGTTAAGGTAGGTTCTCCACTCCCTGATACCGAGTTCATTCATCAGCTCGTCGCTGCCGAACTCCCGCTTCATCGCCTCCTTTATGAGCTGTATATCGCCCTTGAATGCAGGCCTGATATCTGAGGGGTCAGAAAACCTGACCTCTACCCCTCTCGCACCGCACCTACCGCAGGTGTCCTGACGAAGCGGGACGTTGCAGTTAGGGCACCACCACAGCCTTACTCTGTAGCCCCATCGCCTCACTTCCCAGCCCTTTCATAGAGGCGTTTCTTCAGTTCATAACTGTCCCTATCCCCGATGATCCTTGCTGGCACACCGGCCACCACAGCCCTCGGCGGGACGTCCTTCGTGACTACGGCCCCAGCAGCCACGACCGCTCCCTCACCCACCCTCACGCCCGCAACCAGGACGGCGTTAGCTCCTATCACTGCGTTGTCCTCGATGACCGTCTCAACGAGCCTGGAGCTGGGCGGGTACTTGTCGTTGGTTATGACGACCCTCGGGCCCAGGAACACGTTCTTCCCTATCCTGGCACCTATGGGTATGTAGACACCGGACTGTATGCTCGTTCCGTCACCCACAACGACGCCGCCGTCTATTATGGTGCCCGTACCGACAACGACGCCGTCGCCTATCATGGTCCTCTCCCGGATCAGGACGTTGTGCCCTGTCTGTACCCTATTCCCTATCCTCACATCCTCATAGATCGTCGTGCCGCCCCTTATCACGCACGCCTCACCGATGACGGCCCCGCTACTCGCGCTCGAGAGTTCTTCGAAATTCGTTACCACTCCCTTGAGGGATGATCTTTTCGGGAAACCTACGATGATGGTGCCGAGGAGCATGGTGTTTCTTCCGATCACCGAGTTTCCGAGAATTGCTACGTCACCGACCATTGACACGCTCTCCCCTATCCTAGCGTTCCTCGACACGAACACCAAAGCCGGTCCCCGGTAGAGGCTACCGCACGCTTTATAAGGCTCCGATACAGCGGGGCGAGAGGTTGAGCATAGTTGACTTCGTTAGGGATATGACTGTCCAAGTGATGACGGTCGCGTGGTTCGTCTTTCTGGTAACTTGGGTTATTGGGTGGGCCATAAAGGGCTCGCCCATACCGTTCCACAGGGTCAAGAGGGCCGGGCAGTCCCTCGTAGAAGACGCTGTCCTCGCAGCCTTCTGGTTGGCCATAGGGACGACGGTGTTCGCCCTCATCTCCTACATAGTTTCCAACATCGGCACAGGCATGCCTCCACCGCCCCAGCCATGGGGATGATGCCTTGGAGCTCCTCACGCTCGCCGTCGCGCTAGCCTCGCTTACCTATGCCTTGGGGGCACTGATACTTGGTTTGCCGATACCCTACAGACCCCTCAAGCGCTGGGGCCCTAGGCTAATGGCGGACGCCGTCGCCACAATGATCATTGTGTCATCGCTCGGTATTCTGTTGTGGTTGTCCGATAAGGTGATGGAGATCATTGGGGTAACGTGGGGGAACTTCTACGACTGGATGACGGTGAGGTTCACGGTACTCCTAGCGGTCTATGGTGTCTTACAGTACGTTTCCACTCTCCTCCATAGCTCTGGCCTAGACGTCCTCATCCCCATAGTGTCGGGCACCGTCTCAGCAGTAAGCGCCGCGCTTACCGGGCTCAGGCTCATATTCTTCGTAGCCCTAGCCCTTCAGCGCCTGAGGTACTATTTCGTTGTCCTAGGCTCTGTCTTCTATTCGATACCCTTCAGGATCGGCAAGTCCGTCGGGGCCACGATGATCTCGATAGGTTTGGTCGCTTACATAGCGATGCCCGCCCTACCGCTCTTCGTGGAGGCATTCAGCCCGGATGTTCCCGGGCTCAGTATGCCCTCCAACCAGACATTCGTAGTGAATGTTAAGGACTCAGTGGGCACCCCGGTCCCTTACCCGCTTCTCGAGCTCCGAAGCAGTAGGGGCGAGGTAGAGGGGATGATAGTGGGTGACATGTATGGGCGGGTAATACTTGGCGGAGGGAAGGATATGCTCCCGCCTACGTTCAACTACAGCGTTAGGGTGGGGTTCCTCGGCTACTACTTCGACACTGTCCCGAGTTTCATAACGGAGCTCAGCAACGACTCAACCATAGTGATACCGAACCTCGTTTACTATGCTGGCGTCGGTGTGTTGACTCGTGGCGTGATGATGGATGTTGTGAGGGATGAGCCCGGGAAGATAAGGCTCCGAGTGGTAGCGGTACTCACGTCGCCGGAGGTGCTGGTGACTAAGGTTGCCTACATAAGAGATGCTAGTGTGCGCGTAGGTAACGGTACATATGAATGTCAATGGATTAGAAGTTATTGGCTCGACATACCGCTGGATACATGCCAAATCACAGGGCTCGAGAAAGGGAATATGCTGAGCATTGACTACCTTCCCGGTCCGTACCCGGGGCCGAACATCCGGGAAAAGAGAATAGTCTACGGAGACTCAGTCGAGGAGATGGTGGAGTCTTTAACTACGTACGCCGCTGCGGTGCTTTACAGGGAGCTCGTGCTACCGGCGATGTACATGGGGGTGGTGGCGTCCCTCACCGCTGCGGCGGCGAGGGTTCTCGGCGGCTCGATGAGGCTTCTTCCGAGGTGAGCCGTATGCTCAGTAAGAGGGACCTGTCCGTTGCCCTAGCTTTGCTGCTTGCCCTCCTGATCCCCGGCCTCATTGACAGGGTTTTGCTTTTCCTCTCCGCCCTCCTCGTTCTTGCTGTCAGCAGGCTTCATAGTGACTCTGGTGCCGAGGAGCCTGGAGAGTAGTTCGCTAACAGCCCCCACCTCGTCGGGGAACATTTGTCTCACATCACTCCTGAACACCCTCTCCCTGTTTACGTAGACCCAGTCACACATCATGGACACGTTGAGCGTGCCCCTAGCGATGTTTAGGAGTAGCGGGAACATCCTGCAGGACAGGGGCTTCTTCTCGTGTATGGTGCAGGAACTGCTTGCGAAGTCGTAGAAAGGGCAGAAGCCCTCAATGGCCCAGAGATAGAACCCGTTCGCAATTCTTATAAAGGATAGTGATATGCCTCTCTTTCTCGCCTCTTCCTCAAGAACCTTGACCTCGCCCTCAAGAACTACTGGGTAGTCATGCTCTCCGGTGAAGAAGCAGCAGTGGGAGCACCTGAGGCACTTAAACCTAGTCATCGGCGTCACCGCACACGAGCTTGAGAGTCACTACAGACCCGTTCCTCAAGCCGAGGCTCTCCCTTAGATTCGCTGGCGAGACAGCCTCGATAACGTTCGGTGAGTGCCTACTGAGAAGGGGCCTTAGGATCAGCACGTTACTGACTGCCCTTTCCTCCGCGAGTATCTCTCCCCTCCACACGAGGAGGGCCCCGACACCCGGCCCGAACTCGACCTTCGTCGGAAGACATTCTGAAGCTATCTCCTCGAAACCATACTCTACTGACACATTGAGTGTGCCTGGGTACGGCTCAGCACCTAGCTCCTTAATGAAGTACTTGAGGTAGGGGTTCCGGGTGACGTATTTCCCGCCCTCACCGAAACCCTCACTCACCTTACCGCGGAGAATAATTTCCCTGCTCACTTCCTACCAACCACCGATCTCCTAAACCTCTTGGTTATGTAGTCCGCGTACCACGTGGGCTCGGGTAACGAATGGCTTCCCTTGAATAGCGTGGGAGAGAGGCGGACTATCTCGTCGATTGAGACCATGTGCCCAATGCTTAAGTAGACAGTCTTCCTTCCTCTCCTAACCACGAGCGCCCCCCGCTTACCACCTATCTCTACGTAATCTCTTCCGTCATCTCCCTTAACGATCCTGCCAGCCAAGATCTTCTTAGCCGCTCCAATGCTTGGCCTCTCAAGAACGACACCCAAATGTGACGCTATCCCTACCCCCCTGGGGTGTGTCACACCATGCCCGTCCACCATGATTAGGTCGGCGTCAACACCGAGCTTCTCATACGCTTTAAACATGAGTGGAGCCTCCCTGAAGGCTAGGAGCCCGGGGATGTAGGGTATGTCGACCTCACCCATAACGACGACGTATTCCCTCAGCTCAAGGTCCGGGTACGTGACCAGCGCTGCCGCAGCAATGCCTGTGTTCTTCACGTAGGCTAGGTCAAGGCCCACGATGTTCTTGAGATTATCTATTCTCCCCTCCCACGAAACCAGCCCCGCTAGTGCCCTCTGCAGAGCGATCGCTTTCCTAGCGTTCATTACAGCTCCTTCACCTACAGCTTTACGAATATCTCCTTAGTACCGGTTCTGTCGATTACGGCCACGTCTATACCGTCGCCTGAGTACACGTCTCTCTTGATAGCCGTCTTAATCGCCTCAACCGCGAGTTCGACTGCCTCATCCTTGCTCAGATCCTCCTTATACCTGTTCTCGAGTACGGCTATGGCGATTGGGCCGCCCGAGCCGACGGCGGCGTAGTCGTCCTCGATCATTGAGCCGAGGGCATCCATCACTATTAGGTGGGAGCCCTCCTCATCAACACCACCGAATATTACCTCCGACAAGAATGGGAACCACTTGTACTGATACAGAATAACAGAGAGCAGCTTGGCTGCCGACCTAACGGGGAGCTTAACGCCGTTCTCTATCTCGTAAGCGTGTAACTCAACATCCATTATCCTCTTCAGTGTCTGGATATCTGCGAAGAGCCCGGCGAAGGCTATTCCGTACCTGCCCTTGAAGGTGAAGACCTTCTTACCTGCCCTACTCATTATGAAGCCGCCGTAAGCGACCCTCCTCTCGGCGGCGAGGACGACGAAGTCCTTCGTCTTTAGACCTATCGCCGTCGCTGCTGAGCCAACATTGCTCATCCTCATCAACCAACCTAAGCTCCCACCCTAGGTTATAAGGCTTTGAAGAACTAGCAGGAGGTGGGCGCTACGGGGAAGAACACAATAAGGTCGGTGGTGAAGAGGTACATCTACGAGGGCTGTCAAGACTGCGTTGTGGTCGTACTCGATAGGGCCTCACCCTCGGGTATAAGAGAGATATCGCTTGCCCTCGTCAAGGTGCTCGGCGATTACCTTGTTATAGGTGAAGTACTCATACCTATGCATAGGGTAGTGGAGATAAGGAAAGGGGGTAAAACGGTTTGGAGAAGGAAAGGAAGTGCGTACCGGAACTCTTCCGGAAGGTGAGCGTCCCAACGTTCGAGGATCTGAGGTCACTCATACTTAGGCGATTCCCCGAGCCAGTCACGCTTCCCAAGTCAGTGAAGAAGAGGGGTATGGTGAAAGAGCTCATCAGGATTGAGAGGATCTACAACATAACGGATGACAGGCTAGCAAGGCTCGCAGAGACCCTGCCGGAGCCGAAGGAACTTGGCCCGTTCTACAGGGAGCTCTTGTCAATATCTGGAATAACCAATTACGAGGAGGCTCTCGAGAGACTCATGGTCATGAGGAGAATAATAAAGAGCTTGTACCTCAGGTATAAGGCAAGGATAAAGGCGAGCTTCGACGCCGCGGAATCAAGGAAGCTTTCCAGGGAGTTCGTCGGCAGGGTGATCTCCGTACTAAGGAGGAACAGGTGGGTCTTGAACGGGCTCAAGGAGGCGTCAGTGACGATCTCCGGGATGCCGTGCATCAGCGAGGAGGAGCCCACAGTCGTTGAGGCGGGCACGCCCCAGGTAGGCAAGTCATCGCTTGTGAGGGCCCTCTCCACAGCGAAACCCGAGGTCTCACCGTTCCCGTTCACAACGAAGACGATAATCCTGGGTCATGTATACATAGACGAGTACCTGAGGATCCAGCTCATCGACACGCCCGGAATACTCGACCGCCCAATAGAGGAACTGAACCCCATAGAGAAGAAGGCACTGGCGGCGCTAAAGCACCTACCCAACGCCGTGCTCTTCGTCATAGACCCGAGGAGGGGCGCTTACTACTCGCTGGATAAGCAGCTCAAGCTATTGAAATCCGTTAAGGAACTGATCGGGGACAACGTGCCCTTCGTAATAGCGATAAACAAGGTCGACATATCGAAGCCTGACGAGGTCGCTAGGGCCGAGGCAATGGTTAGTGAGGTGTGCCCCACATGCCCCGTGATCAAGGTCTCCGCCCTCACCGGCGAGGGACTCGACGACCTCCTGAAGACTCTCCGCAGGGTTCTAGGTATTTAGTATCCTCTTAAAACGAGTAGCGTCATCCCTCATGAATACGTTATTAAACATAACGAAGACCTCACCATCAACCTCAGCAACCATCTCCTTGAGCCTAGCAAGATCCTCGTCGCTGTACTTGTACCTGTAGTTCGTTTCTCTGCCACCGATTCCGTGGAGCCTAAGGTAAACTGTGGGAGACAACCCACTCGTTGGCGGCCACCACCTGAACGGGTCGACGACATGGATCAGGCGATCAACGGACTCAACTATCCTGGCAACAGTCTCCGGACGCTCTCTCCAGGAACCCCTCGGCTCCCACCCTATCAATACGGATGACCCGCAGATGCTTGAGGCCTCACGGAAGAACCTGAGCACACGCTCCACGTTCTCCTCACTGTACCCGAACCGAGGTGGTGTCTGTACAACCACAACTCTTGCCTTAAGCGCCTCAGCGGCGTCGCAAGTTACTTCCCACGCCTCTATGTTCTCCCTCGTCGGCTTCAGGTCGCCGTACCTCTCCCACAGCTCCTTAGGGGGCCTCCACTTAGACCTCCTCCACGTCGGGGAACTCGGGGGATGAGTCACGGCTTGCCATGCCTTCATGTTAAACACGAAGCCCTCTGGGGCCTCATTCCTCAGCTTTGCCATCCTCTCTGGGTTCGGTCTGTTATAGAACGTCTCTTGAAGCTCGACGGTATCGAATGTTTCGTAGTACTTTCGTCTCGACATGGGGAAGCCGCAGCATCCCACATACACCCTCATCCGCGACCCCTCCTCACGGGCTTATACTCGATGACCTTGACTCCACCCTCACTCAGTCTATCAACGAGCTCCTTGACCATAGAGTAATCGAGTAGGGTGATGATTAGCTCGCACCTCATACTTGCGTCCCCAGCACCGCATTTCAGGTACCTGAGCTCCGATCCTGTCTCGGCAGCAGCATCAACTACCTTACTTACTCCACTAATGTCCGGTATCTCAACAACGAGGTCGACTATCACTCCCTCACCGCTCACGGGCCTGATCACTATGATGCCCTTATCGGGGTCGGACTCTATCTCTACTATCGAGTTCGGCCCTAAGCCGAGCTCATCCCTAATAACAGAGGGTATGGTCACACGGCCTTTTGAATCGATCCTTACAGTCATTCTCAAAAGCCTTACCCAATGATGAGGTAGGGCTTCTCCGTATATATCCCCCAATGGCTAGTGCTCAGTGGGTGTGATTAAGGAACACGGGTCTGAGTAGGTGATGATAGCCCCGCATTAATGACCCACCGGTTAAGGTTTTAGTTTCTCAGTGAGGTCATAAGGAGGTGAACGCCTATTGTTGTGTGCCCAGGGGAGCCGCCGGCAAGCGAGGAAGGCTTCATAGAGTGGCTTAAGTGCATAGCAGATAAGTGGTCGAGGAAATGGTTCGAGGAACGCGTCTACGAACCCAAGCCCTTCCAGGGCCCTAAGTTCTTCGTGACCGCGGCGTTCATGTACCCCAACGGCCCCGCCCACGCGGGGCACGCGAGGACATATGTCGTCGCGGACGTGCTGGCGAGGTTCAAGAGGCTGGTGGGCTATAACGTCCTGTTCCCGATGGGTTTCCACTACACAGGAACACCTATACTGACCGCCGCCGAGAGGATCGCTTCAGGTGACGAGGACTACATACGCAAGCTAGCGCAGAGCTTCGGGGTTGACCCAGAGATCATAAGGGGCCTTAATGAGCCGCTCAAGCTGGCGAGGTACTTCCATAGAACGTCTAAGGAGGCAATGATCAGGTACGGCCTCTCTATAGACTGGAGCAGGGAGTTCACAACCGTTGACGAGGAATTCAAGTCCTTCATAAGGTGGCAGTTCAGCAAGCTGAAGGAGAAGGGGCTCCTCGTAAAGGGTTCCTACCCGGTTGGGTGGTGCCCGCGGCACTCGATGCCTGTTGGGCAGCACGACACCAAGGATGATGTCGAGCCCGAGATAGGGGAGATAACCATTATCAAGTTCCTAGGAGAGGATGGCCTGATCTACCCTGCGGCGACCCTCAGGCCCGAGACAGTGCTCGGAGTCACTAACATGTGGCTGAACCCCGGGATCGAGTACTGCATATCCGAGGTCGACTCCATCGGGAGGAGGGAGAGGTGGGTGCTCTCATGCGACGCTGCTGAGAGGCTGAGCCACCAGAGGGAGGTAAGGGTAGTGGGTAAGGTCATGGGTGAGGAACTGATAGGGAGGCTAGTAAAGAACCCGGTAACGGGTAGGGACGTCCGGATACTGCCCGGGACATTCGTGCGGGCGGACTTCGGCACAGGGGTCGTTATGAGCGTGCCTGCCCACGCGCCCTACGATTACGCGGCACTAAGGGATTACGTGAGAAGCGAGCACGGCGGTGTGTGGCCTGAGGAGCTGCGCCCGATCCCGCTCATAGAGGTGAAGGGCTACGGCGAGCTCCCTGCTAAGGAAGTGGTCGAGTCCATGGGGATAACGTCTCAGGAGGATAGGGAGGGACTGGATAAGGCCACTAAGGAAATCTACATGAAGGAGTTTAAGAGCGGGCGCATGAGGGAGGACGTAGCTAACCTAGTGGTTGATGAGGTGATCACCAGGATAAGGGAGTGGATAAGGTCCAAGGTCGCTGGAAGACCTGTGAGCGAGGCAAGGGAGGTAATCAAGTCGGTCCTCATCGAGCACGGGTTCGGCGACACGATGTACGAAATAATGAACGCACCTGTCTACTGCAGGTGCGGAACAAGGATTGTTGTGAAGCTTCTGCACGACCAGTGGTTCATAGACTACGGGAACAGGGAGTGGAAGGAACTGGCGAAGAAAGCTCTCTCAAGGATGAGGATAATACCCGAGACAGGAAGGAACCAGATACTGGCAACCATAGACTGGCTCGGGCCAAGGGCCTGCGCGAGGACCAGGGGCCTCGGCACGGAGCTCCCGTGGCAGAAGGGGTGGGTGATCGAGTCCCTCAGCGACTCAACAATCTACATGGCATTCTACACGGTGATAAAGAGGATCAGGGAAGCGGGGATAGACCCCTCAAGACTCGGCAACTCGTTCTGGGACTACGTAATGCTTGGTATAGGAGACCCGGAGAACGTGGCTAAGGAGGTCGGGGCGACTGCGGACGTAGTTAAGGGGATAAGGAGGGAGTTCCTGTATTGGTACCCACTGGACTCAAGGCACAGCGGCAAGGACCTCCTCCCCAGCCACCTAACGTTCTTCATCTTTAACCACGCCGCCATATACCCCGAGGAACTATGGCCGAAGCAGATAGTAGCGAACGGGTGGGTGCTGGTCGCCGGGGAGAAGATGTCGAAACAGAAGGGCAACTTCAGAACGCTCGAGGGCCTTATCGAGGCGTTCTCCCCCGACATCGTGAGGCTGATGATGACACTCCAAGCCGAGGTTGAGCAGGACTTCAGCATGAGTGACGCATCGGCGGCGTACGTGGACAGACTTAGGCGCGTGTGGCGCCTGGCCCTAAGTGTTATGGCGGATGTCAGTGCGGAGAAGGAGAACTTTGCTGAGAGATGGCTTAGGGCAAGGCTCAGCAGGCACCTCAGGGAGGTGAGGGAGGAACTCGAGAACGTCCGCGTCAGGGCAGCCGGTGTGAGGGTACTCTTCAACATGGTAAGCGACCTAGAGAAGTACATAGAGCTAGGCGGGTCAGGGAGCGCAGCCGCTGAGTACGTGAGAGAGCTCGTGAAACTCATCTCGATCTACGCACCCTTCTTCGCCGAGGAGCTGTGGCACAGAATAGGGATGGAGGGCTCGGTAACAAGCGCGAGGCTCAGCGAGCCAGGCAGTCCTGATCCTGAGGCCGAACTAGCGATAATGTACGTTGATGACCTGATAAAGGACATCAAGGCAATAACGAAGGTTGTCGGGCCACCGAAGAAGGTAACGATAATCGTGTCCGACGACGAGAGAAAATGGGCAATAATCAGATCTGTGGCGGAGTCACTTACCCGGAAGCTCTCAAAGCGCGACGCAATAAGGGAGGCCGTGAAGAGAGCGGGAGAAGCTGGGATGTCTCCCAAATCTGTTGCTAGGGAGGTGTCGAAGATGTATGATAGGTTCGGTAATCTGCCCAGAGACCTCCTTGCATACATCGCTCGGGGCGGTAAGGTGCACGAATTTGATGTACTTAGTGAGCTCATGGGTTACCTAAGGTTAAAGGTGGGCGCGGAAGTCGTGGTGACTAATGCCTCGCGGGCTGTGGGTGTGCCGGAGCAGAAGGCTAAGGCAGCTATGCCGCTGAGGCCAAGCATATATATTGAGTCGTGAGGACTCTCAATTTTTCATCGAATGGGTTGGTCGGATCCTCAAGGACTGTACTGCACTCATATTATGCTCCGTAACGCCCGAATAATCGGATGATGTCCCGCTCGACGGGCAGTCTGAGGGATGATGATCCACTGCAGAACTGACGATCGGTGCTAGCCGGAGATGAATTTATTCCTTAGTTTGATCGTGAGTTTGTAGAGGCTGTATAACCACCCAGCAACAAATACCGCCATCGCTACCCATGCGAGGATTCCTGGCCTAAGGACGGTGACGAGGATCTTAGCGAGTATGGGGGTGATTGATAGCATCAAGATAGTGTAGAGCGTTAGCGCGGCCGGAACGGCAAGGGGCTTCACCATGTCTTTGACACCCAACCACGTCCCCGAGTGTAGCTATGGCGTAGGTTAATATTGGGTGGGAGACTGCCTAATAGTGAGTGATGACTACCTCCGGTGCTGATTAGGATGAAGAGAAGGCATTTGTCTGAGTAATCAGCGGTCGCCGCGTGGGTTTGTCATCACTTCCTCAGCGCTTATAGACCCAGCTCATCCCAATCAATATAGTAGGGCCTAGCTAGGTTTTAAAGGGGGTAATTTTAGTCGAGGTTAATTTATACTCCTTAATGAAGAAGTTCATTGGCTAATGAAAGAGGTAATGGGCCATGTATCTAGATCTCGGAGAGAAATATACGAGGCAGGCTATCCGTGTTGAGGCGGTGGAGTTGCTCGTTGCTTATAAGTCGTTCTTTAGACATGAGGAACTATCCTCGGTACTCGGCATACCGCCATCCGTACTCAGCAGATACCACCTAGGGCACATGGTGCCTAACACCGAAACAGCGGAGAGAATTGTGAAGACGCTCCTCTCTGACGAACTCGTGAAGAAATTCGTCTCAAGAGCATTAATGAAGCTTAAAGGTGACATATTCCGCTTTCTCATGAACCAAAGGAACCTTGAGGTCGTGTCTGCGTATATCTCTAGAAAATTGATAGATAACTTTGGTATCGAAGAAGTGAGTAATTATTCAATAGTTACCATACCCGATTATTCAGTTCCTCTTGCTTCATCCGTGGCTAAGAGATTAGGCCTCAGTATGGTGATACTAAACCCTGTAGTTAGCGCCTCTGTTCAGAAGCTAAGTTCCGTACCATCAATAGAGAAAAGAAGCGGTGTGGTAGCAGTCATAGCATTGCTGTGTCAAGACACATCAACAGACCTCATTAGTAAGATAGCCGAAGCCGGGGCGTTATTGAGAGGCGTTGCATCGATACTTAAGGCAGAGGTACCGAAGTCAGTCATGAACGGTTTCAAGAGATCCGGGGTTACTGTCTTCAGTGTCTTGCCATAGGAGCGGTTTTGTGGCGGGCCCGCCGGGATTTGAACCCGGGACCTACGGGTTAAAAGCCCGCCGCTCTACCTGGCTAAGCTACGGGCCCAGCCAATCTATTATCTCAGTAGAGGGGCTTTATCAATTGTTTCTCTTACCTCGGAGGAAAGGTTTATTTTACCCTCTCCGCTGATCCCCCAGCTAATGCTTATTAGTTGGGTACCATTTCCTATCGGTTGAGTCGGAAGGGTTGGGCGTTATGGCGGGGAGTAAGAGGAAGACGAAATTCAGCGTGTTGGAGCACGAGCTCGTACCAATGCACGAGATAGTGCCGCCGGACGAAGCGCTAAAAATTCTTCGGGAACTTGGCCTCAAGCCCACCGAGTTACCGATGATAAAGGTGACTGACCCGGTGGCGATGGAACTGGGTGCGAAGCCGGGTGACTTAATACGTATAATTAGGAAGTCCCCAACCGCGGGGGTAGCTATATATTATAGGTACGTGGTTCCCGTCATAACCAAGAAGTAGGTCCTGGGGGTGTTTCATTTCCTTGACGCGGAAAAACCCGAATCTTTGGTTGACCCCGGAGCAAAGGTGGGTTGTCTTCAAGGCCTTCATTAAGGAGACGGGCCTCGTCAAGCAGCACATCAACTCCTACAACAGGTTCGTGCAGGAGGAGATCCACAAGATAGTGAGCGATATAGGGAAGATAGAACTCGGGCCCTCATTCAAGGTCGAGATAAGGGATGTGAGGATAGAGGAACCGACAATTAAGGAAGTAGTCGGTGTCTCCCTAAAAATAACGCCGATGGATGCTAGGATACGGAATCTAGCTTACTCGGCACCCATGAAAGCGACCATAGTCGTTTATGACAACGGCACTGAAGTGAGGAGAGAGGAGATAGACCTCGGGAAACTGCCCGTAATGCTGAGATCAGTGCTCGATCCTATGTCCAAAATGAGTGAGGAGGAGCTCCTGGAGACGGGTGAGGACAGGGGTGATCCGGGAGGGTACTTCATCATCAAGGGTTCTGAGAGGGTTCTCGTGACCCAGGAGGACCTCGCCCCGAACAGGATATTTGTCGACAAGGCGAAGGAGGGCACGAACATAACGCACACGGCCAAGGTTATTTCGGCGAAGGCGGGGTTCAGGGTTCCTGTGCACCTGGACAGGCTCAAGAACGGGACGCTGAAGCTGAACTTCCCACCGCTCTCAGCTAAGGTGCCGTTCGCCGTTATGATGAAGGCTCTGGGCCTAACAACAGATAAGGAGATAGTGCTGGCCGTATCGACGGACCCAGCGATCATGAACGAGCTGAGGCCGTCGCTGGAGGAGGCGAGGGCTATTAAGACTCAGGAGGAGGCGCTTGAGTATATAGGCTCGAGGATACTCATAGGTAGCCCGAAGGAGATAAGGATCCAGCGTGCCCGGCAGAACATAAACAACTTCTTCCTTCCGCACCTCGGCACCGACGAATCTTCTTGGCGTAGAAAGGCCCTCTTCCTCGGCCAGATGGCGAACAAGTTGCTCGAACTCGCTCTCGGTAGGCGCGACCCCGACGACAAGGACCACTACGCGAACAGGAGGCTCAGGCTAAGCGGTGACCTCCTCTCACAGTTGTTTAGGGCGGTCTTCAAGCAGTACATGAAGAGCCTGAGGGACACTATTACTAAATATAAGGTAAGGGGACGGCCGAGTAAGCTGAGCGCCTACACCAGGCCTGACCTCATCACTGAGAGGATAAGGCATGCACTCTCCACTGGCAACTGGGTAGGCGGCAGGACGGGCGTGAGCCAGATCCTGGACAGGGTTAACTGGATATCGATGCTCAGCCACCTACGCAGGACAATAGCACCGCTTAGCAGGGGTCAGCCGCACTTCGAGGCAAGAGACCTCCACCCGACGCAGTGGGGCAGGATATGCCCGTTCGAGACCCCAGAAGGCCCGAACTGTGGGCTCGTGAAGAACCTAGCGCTCAGCTCCTACATATCGGTCGGCGTTGACGAGGAAACAGTGCTCCCAATAATCTTCAGCATGGGTGTCGTACCTGTTGAGCAAATATACGAGAGACTCCTCAAGGACGACGTCCAGCTAATGATGAGCCTCACGAAGATGACTAAGGTGTTCCTCAACGGAACCCTCATCGGCTATTACCTGAGTGAGGACGCTACGGACTTCGTCGAGAAGCTAAGGAAGCTCAGGCGGGAGGGCAAGATCCACTACGAGGTAAGCATCTCCTACCTCCGGAAGAAGTACACGGCGATAAACCCGCTGGGCATCGAGGAGGAGCGCGTCCTCAACGAGGTCTACATAAACACTGACTCCGGCCGTGTCATGAGGCCCCTCTTCGTTGTGGAGAACGGGAAGCTGAAGATAACGCCCGACGTCATAGAGAAGCTCAAGCGCGGGGAGCTGAAGTTCTTCGACCTCGTGCGCATGGGCTACATAGAGCTCCTCGACGCCGAGGAGGAGGAGAACGCCTATATAGCGATCAACCCAGAGGACATAACACCGGAGCACACACACCTCGAGATATGGCCGCCTGGCATATTCGGTGTGGCGGCCGCCACCATACCTTATCTCGAGCATAATCAGTCCCCAAGGAACGCATATCAGTCAGCTATGGCTAAGCAGGCTCTCGGGCTGTACGCGGCGAACTACAACCTGAGGTTCGACAGTAGAGCGCACATATTGCATTATCCACAGAAGCCGATAGTGCAGACAAAGTTCCTTGACATCATAGGGTATAACAAGAGACCGGCAGGACAGAACTTCGTCGTGGCTGTTCTCTCCCTAACAGGCTATAATATGGAGGACGCCATAATAGTCAGCAAGACCTCCGTTGAGAGGGGTCTTGCCAGATCAACATTCCTCAAGGAGTACACAACCGAGGTAGCCAAGTACCACGGCGAGAAGGTCGGCGAGCCACCTATGTCTGCTCACGGGTTCAGGGGTAAGCAGAAATACAGGCTCCTCGACATGGACGGCATAATATCACCTGAGGTCGAGGTCAAGGCTGGCGACGTCCTCGTAGGCAAGATCTCGCCACCTAGGTTCGTCGAGGAGTCCGAGGTGCTCGGCGTTGGTGCCCCAACGGCGAAGGTGAGGGACACCTCCCTAGCAATAAGGCACGGTGAGAAGGGTGTGGTTGACACTGTCGTCCTCACGATAAGTGAGGAGGGTAACCCGCTGATAAGGGTGAGGGTAAGGGACCTCAGGATACCTGAGATCGGCGACAAGTTCGCGTCGAGGCACGGCCAGAAGGGTGTCATAGGCCTCCTGATACCGCAGTACGACATGCCCTACACGCCGGACGGCATAACACCCGACCTAATAATCAACCCGCACGCCCTCCCCTCACGAATGACCGTCGGCCAGCTGATAGAGACCATAGCGGGTAAGGCAGGCGCGCTGTCGGGTAGGCTCATCGACGGCACCCCGTACTTCGGCGAGAACGTGAATGACCTCGGGAAGGAGCTGCTGCTCCACGGGTACCCTGCGGACGGCACTGAGCCCATGTACGACGGTAGAACAGGCGAACTCCTGATGACACCAATCTTTATAGGGATAGTTTACTACCAGCGCCTGCACCACATGGTGGCCGACAAGATACATGCTAGGGCAAGGGGTCCGGTGCAGATACTCACGAGGCAGCCAACTGAGGGCAGAGCACGCGAGGGCGGCCTCAGGATAGGTGAGATGGAAAGGGACTGTATGGTAGGTCACGGCGCTCCAATGCTTCTCCTTGAGAGAATGCTCAAGAGCTCTGACGAGACGACGATATACGTCTGCGAGCTCTGTGGCATGATAGGGTGGTATAACAGGAATAAGAAGAGGCTGGAGTGCCCCATACATGGGGATAAAGGCAGACTCTATCCGGTGAGGGTGTCGTACGCGTTCAAGCTACTTCTCCAAGAGCTTATGTCGATGTGTATCTACCCGAGATTGATTTTGAGGGATAAGTACAGGCCCAGAACGAGCGTGGGAGGTGGGAAGTGATGAGCTATTACATACTACCTAACGAAAAAGAAATAGCTGCCATAAAGATGGGGATACTCTCACCGGACATGATAAGGAAGATGTCAGTGACAGCCATCGTCACGGCGGAGGTCTACACATCGGAGGCAACGCCCGTCGAGGGCGGCCTCATGGACCCGAGGCTCGGCGTGATAGAGCCTGGGCAGACGTGCAAGACGTGCGGAGGCACCATAAGGACGTGCCCGGGCCACTTCGGCAGAGTAGAGCTAGCCATGCCCGTCATACATGTGAGCTTCGTCCCCCACATCTACGATTACCTCCGGGCCACGTGCCGCACCTGCGGCAGGCTCAAGATACCTGAGGAGGAGATAGATCGTTTCATTAGGCTTGGGCAGAAGCTGAAGAAGTACTGGCCCCAACTAGCCAAGTCAATGTATGACTACGTCAAGAAGAAGGCGATGAACCAGGACATCTGCCCACACTGCGGCGCGAGGCAGTACAAGATCAGGCTGGAGAAACCGTACACCTTCATCGAGGAGGGTCCCGCGGGAGAGCTCCCGCCGACCGTCGTTAGAGACAGGCTAGCGAGGATACCGAACAGGGACGTCATGGCGATGGGTTATGACCCAGAGGTCGCGAGACCTGAGTGGATGGTGCTCACGGTACTTCCCGTGCCGCCGATAAACGTGAGGCCGACCGTGGTTCTCGAGAGCGGTCTGAGGGCTGAGGACGACCTGACCCACAAGCTGGCTGACGTAATAAGGGCGAACGAGAGGCTTAAGGACGCGATACAGTCTGGGTCCCCGGAGGCAATTATTCACGACCTATGGAGGCTCCTTCAGTATCATGTCGCGACGTACTTCGACAACGAACTCCCAGGCGCCCCGCCAGCCAAGAGGAAGTCGGGAATGCCTCTAAGGACCCTTGCCCAGCGCCTTAAGGGTAAGGAGGGCAGGTTCAGGGGCAACTTATCGGGCAAGAGGGTTGACTTCTCGGCCAGAACCGTCATAAGCCCTGACCCCAACATAAGCATCAACGAGGTCGGTGTCCCGGTAGAGATAGCGATGACGCTGACAGTGCCGGAGAGGGTGACCCCGTGGAACATTGACGAGATGAGGAAGTACGTCCTCAACGGGCCGAAGAGGTACCCTGGAGCCAACTACGTGATTGATACCATGGGCAGGAGGATAGACCTTAGGTACACGACAGACCTGAGGAAGATCGCTGAGGCCTTGAAGCCTGGGTACATTGTCGAAAGGCACCTCATCGACGGCGACATAGTCCTGTTCAACAGGCAGCCCTCACTACACAGGATGTCAATAATGGCTCACAAGGTAAGGGTGCTACCCGGTAGGACGTTCCGCCTCCACCTAGCCGTCTGCCCACCATACAACGCCGACTTCGACGGTGACGAGATGAACCTCCACGTCCCGCAGACCGTTGAGGCGAGGGCAGAGGCGAGGATACTGATGCTCGTTCAGGAACACATACTGAGCCCGAGGTACGGAGCGCCGATCATCGGCGGCATCCAGGACTACATTAGCGGAGCCTACCTCCTCACATCGAAGGCAACTACCTTGACCAAGGATCAGGTGAGCGATCTCCTCGCGACGATAGGGTACATAGGCGATATACCGGAGCCGGCGGTTCTCTCTCCGAAGAAGGAGTGGACGGGTAAGCAGATAGTGAGCCTCCTCTTACCCGAGGACTTCAACATGAGGAAGGAGGCAAGGGTCTCCTCAGGCAACCTCAAGTGTGAGACCCCTGAGTGTTGGTGGGACAGTTACGTAGTGATTAAGAAAGGAAAGCTCCTGCTTGGTGTGCTGGACAAGAACACTTTGGGTGCTGAGGAGGCCAAGACAATAATCCACTTCCTCACCCGTGAGTACGGCAGCGACATGGGTAGGGAGTTCATGGACAAGGCGTTCCGGATGTTCCTTAGGTTCATCGAAATGAGGGGCTTCACAATGGCCCTCTCAGACATAGCGGTGCCGGAGGAGGCATTCAAGGAAATCGAGGAGGTCTTCGAGAAGATGGAGGACAGAGTCAGGGAACTCATCAAGCTGTACGAAGAGGGCAAGCTCGAGCCCGTGCCGGGCAGGACGTATGAGGAGTCCCTTGAGATAAGGATTCTTGAAGAGTTATCGAACGCCAGGGATGAGGCAGGCAGGAGGGTCCTCAGGTATCTCGACCCATTCAATAATGTCTTCATAATGGCAACCACCGGAGCAAGGGGCAGCACACTCAACATCACCCAGATGAGCGTCTCCCTAGGGCAGCAGTCAATTAGAGGAAAGAGAATCCACAGGGGGTACAGGGACAGGACCCTCCCGCACTTCAAGCCAGGCGATATAGGGCCAGAGGCCAGAGGCTTCGTCAAGAGCTCCTTCTACAAGGGGCTCTCACCGATCGAGACATTCTTCCACGCCGCCGGAGGCAGAGAGGGTCTTGTCGACACCGCAGTCAGAACCTCACAGAGCGGCTACATGCAGCGCAGGCTGATCAACTCACTGCAGGATTACATAGTGATGCAGGACGGCACTGTCAGGTCCCTCTACGGAGAACTGATACAGTTCAAGTACGGAGAAGACGGAGTCGACCCAAAGAACTCGATATTCGGTGAGCCGATAAGCGTTGACAGAATAATTGAAAAACATTTGGGGTGGAAGAGATGAGTGGAAAAAAGAATAAGAAAGAAGGAAAGAAAAAAAGTAAAGTGAGGCCTAAGAAAGTAAAGGAGAAGAAACCAAAGGGATCCGTGAAGGAGGCGCCCCCAACAGTCGAGGAGATAATAGAGGAGGTAGCGACACCTGGCAGAATAGCCTCCGAGATAGTCAACAAGGTAATACCCGACATGCCCAAGCTCGTTAAGGAGGGTGTCGAACAGGCACTGACGAAGATGATGATCGAGGAAGGCTACACTAGGGAAGAGCTCGAAGAGAAGGTGAGGGAGGCAGAGCACCTTCTTCAGAGGCTCATAAAGGAGGTCGAGCTAATACACGGCGAGATCCCGGAGGCGATCTATGAGGAACTCCTGCGGAAGCTCTCGGCCGAAGTAGTGAAGACCGGCGTGACGGAGGAGGAGATAGCGGAGATCGTTGACATAGCGGTCAAGACCTACCAGGAGTCCCTAGTGCACCCAGGCGAACCTGTTGGTACAGTGGCGGCCCAGTCAATAGGCGAGCCAGGCACACAGATGACCCTAAGAACCTTCCACTACGCAGGAGTTAGGGAGATGAGCGTTGTCCTCGGCTTGCCGAGGCTCATCGAGCTTGTGGACGCGAGAAAGAACCCGGAGACCCCACTCATGATCCTGGAGCTCGAGGAGGAGTACAAGTACGACCTAGAGAAAGCTAGGAAAACGGCGAGGGCGATCGAGTACACAACTCTGGGCGACGTTGTGAGCAGGGTGCAGATAACGAAGGAGGGCATAATCATCCACTTCGACCCAGACATCCTTGAGGATAAGGGCCTCTCGGTCGAGGACATAATAGCGGTGCTTAAAAAGAGCAGGGCCTCCTCAAGCAGGGTCGAGCCTCTCGAGGGGGACGAGTACGCAATCAAGGTGAAGGTGAGGACGCAGGATCTGACAAGAATATATAAAATGCGGGACAGGCTCATGAGGATAAAGCTCAAGGGTATCAGGGGGATAAAGAAGGCCATCATCAGGGAGGAGATCGAGGAGGAGACCGGGAGGAAAAAGTATGTCATAGTGACGGAGGGAACGAACCTGAAAGAGGTCATAAAGGTACCCGGCGTAGACCCAAGGAAAGTCTACACGAACAGCGTCTATGAGGTCGAGACGGTGCTCGGCATAGAGGCGGCCAGAGAGACACTGAGGAGGGAGATACTGAACACCCTGAGGGAGCAAGGCCTCGACGTCGACGTCAGGCACATTATGCTGCTCGTTGACGCGATGACCAAGACCGGGGTTGTGAGGCAGATAGGCAGGCACGGCATAGTCGGGGAGAAGCCGAGCGTCCTTGCGAGAGCAACATTCGAGGTGACTGTGAAGAACCTAGTGAACGCTGCCGCAACAGGTGAGACAGATTACCTCCGTGGGGTATCCGAAAACGTTATAGTGGGTCAGATAGTCCGTGTTGGGACAGCCATCGTGAGGCTACAAATGAAACCCACCGAGCTAGGCAGGAAGGTTTCATCGGGAGGTGGTAAGTAATGAAGGCCGTAACCGGGCTGGAGGGTGAGATAAAGCAGGTCCTCAAGACCGGTAAATACATACTCGGGTACAGGAAGTCAATCCGCGCTATTAAGACGGGCAAAGCGAAGGCAGTCGTAATAGCGTCTAAGATACCCAAATGGATGGAAGACGACGTAATGTACTACGCCAAGCTAGGGGAGATACCGGTCATAAAGTTTAAGGGCACAAGCTACGAGCTAGGTATGGTATGCGGTAAACCGTTCCCCGTGGCCGTGATGGCGATCCTTGACCCCGGCACATCAAGAATAACTGAGCTGGCAGGTGAGTGAGCGTGAGCACGAGCCGCAGGAAGGCCGTGACAATATCGGGAGAGTGCCTCATGTACATGAGCTTCGCAAGCGACATAACGGGCGTCGCCCCCGTCGACTGCATAATTGATGAGGAGACGAACTCCATAATTTTCCTCGTCCCAGAGGGCACCGCAGGTAAATTCGTCGGCAGGGGCGGCAGGAACGTTAGGAGATTATCCAAGGTTCTCGGCAAGAGGATAGAGGTGGTCGAGATGTCGAACGACCTGAAGTCGATGGTGCAGAACATATTCCTTCAGGCCCACGTCCTCAGCACGATGCTGAGGGTCACAGCAAACGGCTCGAAGATACTACATGTCAGGGTGAGGCCTGAGGACAGGGGCCTAGCCATCGGGAAGAACGGGAGGAACGTGAGGAAAGCGACGCTGATACTGTCGAGGCACTTCGGGATCGATAAGGTAGTGATTGAGTGAGGCGAAGACTTATAAGAAGGGTTCCCCACACCCTTGTAGGCGGTGGGCGCGTTGCCAGGTAAGAAGTCCCCCTATGGCCTCTACGCGGCCAGGAAGCTGAGGAGGAAGAGGCTTAAGTTCAGGTGGTCTCAGAGAGAGTTCCGCGTCAGGATGTTGAGGCTCAAGGAGAAGTACGACCCCCTAGAGGGCGCTCCGATGGCGAGGGGCATAGTCCTTGAGAAGGTCGGTGTGGAGGCCAGACAGCCTAACTCAGCGCTCCGAAAGTGTGTGAGGGTACAGCTGGTTAAGAACGGTAGGACGGTCACCGCCTTCGTCCCCTACGACGGCGGTGTCACGTTCATTGACGAGCACGACGAAGTGATCATAGTCGGCATCGGTGGCTCGAAGGGCCGCTCAATGGGCGACCTGCCTGGCGTTAGGTATAAAGTAATAATGGTTAACGGCGTCTCTCTAGACGCGCTGATCAAGGGGAAGAAGGAGAAGCCGCACAGGTGACCTCACTCACCGTAGCCTTCCTGTGGCCCGTAGCCCAACCCCGGCATCATCCTCGCGTACCTTCTTATCACGTCCTCATCAACGAATATCCTCTTGCTGAATAGCTCCGCCAGAAATATAGCCGAGCTAGCGTCCATCCTTATCCCCGCCTCTATGCCCTTGAAGTTCTTGTTCTTCGTGTCGAAATAGGCTGTAGCGTACATGCCAAAGGTCTCGTCTATGTCGTCGATGATCACGTACTTCAGTGAGTCGCCGAGGATCTTCCTAGCCCTATAGGAGAGGAGGGTCAGTATGTCGTACACCGTGAAGTAGTCCTGCGTCTCCGGGTACCTCACGTCTATCTCTCCCCTCATCCTCAGGAGGGCCACGACAGCGTTCTGATCCGGGTCCGGCACCTCGAGCTCTATCCCGTTCTCGAGGACTAGTAAGAGGGCGTAATCGACTGCCTCGCCGTCGATTCGCTGGATCTCCGGCACCACAGTGTCGACCTCAAGTAATCTCCTGCTGCCCACTCTGTACCACCTTATGACCGAGTGCTGAGGTGTGAGGAAGCTAATAACCTGATTCCTCAGCAACGCTTAAAACTTCCCTATAGAGGACTCATGGGACGAGAGGGGAGTGACGTGTCAGAGCAGTACGAGCCCAAGTCTGTGAAGATACTGCTGTTCGGTAAGTGGACGTATGAAGGCGTGGTCGTGAGCGACCCCAGCCTCAAGAAGTACATATCCCTCCGCCCGGTGTACCTCCCGCACACCGGCGGTAGGCACGAGCACAGGAGGTTCGGTAAGGCAGAGGTACCGATTGTTGAGAGGCTGATCAATAAGCTTATGAGGAAAAAGAAGAACACTGGGAAGAAGCACAAGGCGTACAACATAGTGAAGAGGGCCTTCGAGATAATTCACCTCAAGACTGGGGAGAACCCGATACAGATTCTTGTTAGGGCGATAGAGCACTCAGCGCCTAGGGAGGAGACTACAAGAATAATGTACGGTGGCATAATCTACCATGTCGCGGTTGACGTAGCACCGCTCAGGAGGGTGGACCTTGCCCTCAGACACATCGTTGAGGGCGCTAGAAACTGTGCGTTCAGGAGTACCAAGAGCATAGCGGAGTGCCTAGCTGACGAGCTAATAGCTGCCGCGGCCGGTGACACAAGGAGCTACGCTGTGTCGAGGAAGGAGGAGATCGAGAGGATCGCTCTCAGCTCGAGGTAAGGCAATATTTATTCCCCATACTTACCTCATCTCCGCGAAGCCGATCCATTATTACTTATACAGGTTATCTAGACATCTAAACCGTTTGCCTAGGTTAATACGCTCCCCGGAATCCTTATAAGCCCTTGCGCCATTAAGCACTGAGCTATGGGGTGAGCATGATGAGCGCGAAGAAGTCGAAGAAGCCTCACCTTAACCTGGTTGTGATAGGCCACGTCGACCACGGCAAGAGCACTCTGGTAGGTCATCTACTGTACCTCACCGGCGCTATCGACGAGAAGAAACTGAAGGAAGTCGAGGAGATGGCGCGGAAGAAGGGTAAGGAGTCCTTCAAGTACGCCTGGTTCCTCGACAAGCTGAAGGAGGAGAGGGAGAGGGGCGTCACCATCGCCCTGACCTTCATCAAGTTCGAGACCCCGAAGTATGAGTGGACCATCATAGACGCACCGGGCCACAGGGACTTCATTAAGAACATGATCACCGGCACCTCCCAGGCCGACGTAGCACTCCTCGTCGTGTCCGCAAGGCCAGGCGAGTTCGAGGCAGGCATGTCCAGGGAGGGCCAGACCAGAGAGCACATAATCCTCGCCAAGACCATGGGCATTAACCAGCTCGTCGTCGCCGTCTCCAAGATGGACGCTACCGAGCCACCGTGGTCTCAGAAGAGGTACGAGCAGATAGTGGGCATACTCAAGAAGTTCCTCAAGTCCCTCGGCTACGACGTCAACAAGATACCGTTCGTGCCGGTGTCCGGCTGGACCGGCGACAACATCAAGGAGAAGTCACCGAACATGCCGTGGTACAAGGGCCCGACCCTGATCGAGGCCCTTGACATGATGGAGGTGCCGCCGAAGCCAATTGACAAGCCGCTGAGGATACCGATCCAGGAGGTCTACAGCATTAGGGGCGTCGGCACCGTCCCTGTTGGCAGGGTGGAGACCGGCGTCCTGAAGGTCGGCGACACCGTGGTCTTCATGCCTCCGGGCAAGGTCGGCGAGGTCAGGTCCATAGAGATGCACCACGAGAAGATCGACGTAGCAGAGCCCGGCGACAACATAGGCTTCAACGTGAAGGGCATCGCTAAGAACGAGATAAGGAGGGGTGACGTAGCTGGTCACCTAGACAACCCGCCGACTGTCGCTGAGGAGTTCATCGCCAGGGTCTTCGTGATCTGGCACCCGAGCGCTGTGCACGTGGGTTACACGCCTGTCATCCACGCCCACACCGCCTCGGTGGCGGCCAGGATCGTTGAGATCGTCGGTAAGCTAGACCCGAGGACCGGTAAGATAGTGGAGAGGAACCCGAACTTCATCAAGCCCGGCGAGTCCGCCATCATAAGGTTCAAGCCAATCAAGCCGATGGTCATAGAGAAGTACTCCGACTTCCCGCAGCTAGGCAGGTTCGCAATGAGAGACATGGGCAAGACCATAGGCATTGGCGTCGTCATGGACGTCAAGGCCAAGGAAGTCAAGATCGGCAAGTAAGGGAAGTATCAAACCATTTTATCTTAAATACCCCAAACAACCTTTGATAACAGCCACAGAAACGGGCGATAGCCATGGTCACCAAGATAAGGATCAGGCTGTGGTCAAAGAACCTCGACCACATACAGGAGGTAGCCACGCAAATAGTTCAAATAGCAAAGAGAGCTGGCGTCAGAGTTAAGGGTCCAGTACCCCTTCCGACGAAGAGGCTCGTCGTCCCGGTGCTGAGGCCGCCCCACGGCGAGGGCACAAAGGTCTACGAGAAGTGGGAGCTTAGGATCTACAAGCGACTCATAGACATAGATGCTGACGAGAGAATAATGAAGCAGATAATGAGGGTCAAGGTGCCAGAGGACGTCAGGATAGAAATCGAGCTACTCAGGTAACACTCCGCTAAAGCCTTTTAGGGAAGCTCAACAAACAACTTTCTGGGCCGGGGTGCCCGAGCGGCCCAAGGGGCCGGCCTTGAGAGCCGGTGGGCGCACGCCCACGCGGGTTCGAATCCCGCCCCCGGCACCACAAGCAATGTTTGGTTATAATTCTAAAGCAGATGATCCTGACCTACCTCCACACCCAGCCGCTTGAGTCTAGCAGCACACGCTGCGCAGAACTTATCAGTCTTCAGGTCGACCTCAAAGACACTGTTACTGAAGCTCATAACGCACTTTCTTACCCTACAGTGCCCAAGCCCAAGGAGGTGCCCGACTTCATGAAGCACTTCCTTTCTCACTCTCTCAAGGTAGCGTTCTAGGGACGAAGTCCTCAGCCTGTAGGTAAAGATGACTGCAGAACCGGCGAGGGGGAGGGCGATGCCGAAGACGAAGTTAAGTCCGGGGACGTATCCGTCGTCAGGCGACACACCGAGAACCATACACCTATCCCTGCACCCGTGTGTTCTCCTCGCCCACATCGCTAGGCCGTAAGCCACTGCATCAGCCCTCCACTGACCCCTTATCCCGTCATATGCTTCTATCTCGGGGATGTATGGCCCCTCAACAGGTGTGACCTCGAAGTCAGGGAACGCTGAGGCAAGGACTCTGCGTGCTTCTCCCACTGTTTTCCTGTCGATTAGGTGGACGGGGGCGACGAGCAGTTTACGGCTCAAAACACAATTCCCTTTACTCAATGGAATAACCTTTATTATCGGCTTTTAACTGAGTACCCCTAGGTTAGGGAGGAGAGTGCCGTATGCCGGAGGACACGTACAAGCACATAGTGAGGATAGCCGGTGTGGACATACCGGGAGACCTGCCTCTCCCGTACGGCCTTGCCCTTATCAAGGGCGTGGGCTACCACTTCGGCCTAGCCATTGTTAGGAAGCTCGGCTTGGATCCCTCGCTAAGGGTTGGTTACCTGAGTGAGGAGGACGTCGAGGCCATAGAGGACGTCATCAGTAACCCGCATCGGTACGGGTTCCCGAGCTGGTACCTTAATAGGAGGAAGGACTACGACACGGGGAAGGACATGCACCTCATAGGTGCTGACCTGATCTACGTGGCTAAGAGGGACATAGAGAGGGAGATGAGGATAAGGTCCTGGAGGGGTGTCAGGCACGCCGGTGGCTACAAGGTGCGTGGCCAGAGGACCCACACCACCGGCAGGTTTGGCCCCACGGTTGGTGTGAGCAAGAAGAAGAGGTGATGGTTCATGGGTGACCCACGCAAACCGAGGAAGAAGTGGCAGAGGCCCGGACATCCCTGGATTAAGGAGAGGCTCATTCAAGAGATGGAGCTCGTCGGCACGTACGGCCTGAGAAACAAGAGGGAGCTCTGGAAGGCGCAAACACTCCTGAGGGACATAAGGCGGAAGGCCAAGGCCCTCCTCTCTCTCCCGCCTGAGGTCAGGGCTGTTAGGGAGAGAGAGCTCGTGAGAAGGCTGTACCACATGGGCTTGCTTGAGAGTGAGGACGCCACAATAGACGACATCCTCGGACTCACGGTGGAGTCGATCCTCGAGAGGAGGCTCCAGACGATCGTTTACAGGAGAGGCCTCGCTAAGACGATCAATCAGGCGAGGCAGCTCATCGTCCATGGCCATATAGCGATAAACGGTAGGAGGGTTAGGTCCCCTGGCTACCTTGTATCAAGGGATGAGGAGGAGCTGATCGGCTACGCGCCTGGCTCCCCATTCGCGTCGAGAGGCATAATAGAGCAGACAGAGGAGGTAGGGGGGTGAGGATAGGTGTCGTTCCTTGGGAGAGAGGTCAAGTGGGGCGTCGCTCACATACTCGCGACGTACAACAACACCTTCGTCCACATAACCGACCTCAGCGGCGCGGAGACCGTGAGCAGGTGGACCGGCGGCATGGTAGTTAAGGCAGACAGGGAAAAGCCCTCCCCGTACACAGCAATGATGATCGCCTACAGGGCCGCGCAGGAGGCGATGGACAAGGGCATCAAGGCAATCCACATAAAGGTGAGGGGCCCCGGCGGCCACGGCCCCAAGGTGCCCGGCCCCGGTGCTCAGGCAGCTATCAGGGCCCTCGCGAGGTCGGGCTTCATAATCGGGAGGATCGAGGACGTCACGCCGATACCGCACGACACGACGAGGAGGCCCGGCGGCAGGCGCGGTAGGAGGGTCTGACCCGGGTGTTTATTCATGCCAAAGAAAGCTGTCGAGATAGAGGTGAAGGAACTCACCCGCGAGCGGTTCTCGGGCAGGATAAGGGGGGTGCCCCTCCCGGTCGTTAACGCTATAAGGAGGGCTGCTCAGTCTGAAGTCCTCACGATGGCCGCGGATTACATAATTTTCTACGACAACAACACAGTACTCTACGACGAGTACATAGCGCACAGGATAGCCATGATCCCTCTGACCTCGGACGCAGCGCTCGAGAAGTACAAGAGACCGGAGGAGTGCGTCACCGACGGCTCCCGCTTCGACGAGGACTGCTATGCAACGCTGAGGCTCGTTGTGGAGCGGCCTGGGGAAACACCTCTCTCCGGGCTGACGGAGATGGAGATAATCTACTCTGACAGCATCGTCAGCGAGGACCCGGACGTGAGGCCGATCAGCGGCAAGATACCTGTCGCCGTGATTAGCCCGGGCCAGCGCATCCACGCAGAGATCAAGGCGAGGCTAGGAAGGGGGAAGGAGCACGCTAAGTGGCAGGCGGCCACAGTCTCGGTTCTCACTTACGTAGCCGACATAAGGATAGACTGGGAACGCTGCGACAACTGCGGCGACTGCGCTGCCGTGTGCCCGACCGGGGCACTGAAGATCGTTAAGGGTAAGCTGAAGGTCGACAGCGAGAAGTGTAACCTCTGTAGGCAGTGCCTTAAGGCGTGCCCGGCAG
>WAOK01000094.1 GCA_015521325.1 Desulfurococcales archaeon
GCTACGCCTACAACAGCTACTGCGACAACCACACCCCCTAGTACTAAGGGGTTAATCCCGCCTGTAGCGCCGCCGGTACTTGGTGTCCCGGCCCCGCCCTGAGTAGTTGTCGAGGTACTCGTCCCTGCCTCAGCCGTCTTGGTTGTCGTCGTTCCTCCGGAACCGCCCGGTGTCGTTGTTACTACGTTGCCTGTCCCAGCGTTTATTGGGGCCTGTACGTAGGCATGGTTCCACAGCGCTTCGTCCTGGTCAAGGTAAGCCCTAGCATATATGTACGCCCTGTCCAGCTGTGATATGCCCTGGAAGGCGGTTATGTAGTCCATCGGTACCTTGGCGTATAACCTGTATGAGAAGGTCGCCCAAGGATTATCCGCCGGGCCTGTGGGCTGAACCCTTATGTCTATCGAGTACCCCATTAAGGACTGCGTGAACACGTACCCGTTCTCGGGGCCGTCCCCGTCCCACTCGCCGTCACCATTGAACATGTCGTATGAGAAGTTGCCATCCTTCGTGTAGTAGAGGAGCCCGACACCGACGTGGTTCGGTGCCTGTCCCGTGGTTGAGCCCGTACCCGACACCTCTATCTCGATCATGTTGTGTACCGCATCAACAGTTATTCTGCTCGTATCCGGTGCGTTTAGGTGGACGCTGACCGCGTCAGTGGTTGGGTCTTCTTCTAGCGGGTTAGTGATCTCTTCATGCTCAGTTGTTGTCGTCGTTGTTGTTACTGCTGTAGTGGTTGTTGGGGAGGTTATCTCGCCTCCGCCCCCGCCAACGCTTCCCTGTTCATAGAAGTTAAGTGAGTCTATGATGTAAGTGGTGCTGGGTACGCCGCCCTGCCCCAGCCCCGCGTTTATCTCTGAAGGGTTGGTTGAGTTACCTAGTGATGGCGTGAACGTTGTTCCTGGGACATTCATCGTTATTACTAGCTTGTTTTCGTTTACTGAGGCGCTGATGTCGCCACCCATTGAGGGGACAACGATTATGGTCACGCTCCCGTCGTCGCTGGTGAGTACCGCGGCCACGGGGTCGCCGTAAGTGTTGTAGGTTAGGTTGCCGTACGCTATGTTGAGGCTGCCCTCCTTGCCGTTGATGATACCCCTTATGGTCGCGCTAATCACGAGCGCGTACCCGCTCGGTACGTCATCCACGGTGAAGGGTGTTGAGGCGAACGTGATCGCCAGCTTTATGGTCGTGCCTGCTGCAGTAAGAGAAGCACCAGTTATGTCTATCTTAGGGTAGTACTCTTGAGGAATCCCGCCTGACACTGCGACGAGCTCGACGTCCCCCTCCGGATCTGTCGCTGTTATACTTCCGTCAGCCGTTGCCGGTAATAACGTCAGGAGCGGGGCAGCTAGCATGATTATTGCTGCGAGAGCTAGTAACATATTAGGGTCTGATCGCACTTTTTTGACACCTATGTTGAAGGTATTTTTAAGGTTATTAAACGTATCAGTGATTAAGAATTTTTATTAATTATAAATATTGGCAAATAAAGCTTACGCTAATTGTTCCTTATGGCACGAATACGTTGATCACTAAATATTACGCCTTACAATAACTTGTTTCTCGGTGAGTTCTTGAGGTACTGCCCCAAGGTAGTGATGTTCGACATGGACGGCGTCCTAGTTAAGTGCAGGTCATCATGGAGGATGCTTCACCTAGCGTTCGGGTCAGAGGACATCGTTAAGGAGCTCATGGGCGCCAGGAGGTTCATGAGCGGTGAGATAAGCTACGAGGAGTGGATGAGGCTGGACATCGAGGCGATGGCGGCGGCCCTCGGCAGACCTCCTAGGAAGGAGGAGGTTGAAGAGGTCTTCAGATCCGCCGAGCTCGACGAGGACGCCGCCGCGGTGATTGAGGGCCTGAAGGCCATGGGGATGATCGTCGGCATAGTCTCCGGCGGCATAGACGTACTCGCCGAGATGGTGGCGGAAAGGCTGGGCGTGAGCAAGGATATGGTCTTCGCTAACAGGCTCGTTTTCCGTGAAGGTAAGCTACTCGGTGGGGAGGAGGTGGTTAATCCAGTGAGGAAGGACGAGCTACTGAAGCGGGTCTCAGAGAGGCTGGGGATACCGCTCGAGCGATTCGCCTACGTCGGGGACAGCATGTGGGACATCAACGCGTTGAAGGTTGTCGGGCTCCCCATACTGATCTCCAGGGACCCCGCCGAAGCAGCCGCTGTGGCGAGGGAGGTTCCGGGGCTGGTAGTTGTCGAGAGGCTTGCGCAGGTCCTGGATGTCGTGAGGGAGGCATGCAGTGCACCAAACAATTAAACCCTCGACACGATACGCTAACGGCGCGCGGGTAGGGCCGGAGGGGTCGCCGCCCTCCCACGCCGAAGGCGAAAAGCGGGGCCAGCAACTCCCCCGGGCCGGGGAGCGGGCCCTGCTACGGCCCGCCGGTCCGCGATGAACCCCGCCCCGCGGGGTCGGCGGTGGCGGAGGGCCTCCCGGAGGGGAGGTACCTACCGCCTTTGCAGGGGGAACCTGGCCAGACCCGGAAGGGGGCAACCTAACCCCTGACGCCGACGTTCGCGGGTCACCGGGGGGAGGACGGCCGCGGGTGACGGGCAGGGCGCCCGCACCGGTTCGGGGGAGGGCCGCGCGCCTCCCATCAAGAACTGTCTCACTGGAGGCTGTCAAGGATGGGGGCGACCAGCCGCTCCATGAACCTTATATATGTATGTCTGGCCAGGCACTTCATGCATTGGCGTTCTACAAAATACCTGATTAAGGTGAATAGGTCTCATACCTCATGAACCACTATCACTTGCCTTTCCTCACAACGGTAACCCTGAGCCACCCATCGCCCTGCTCGTGCTCGATTACGACATACCCCCTAACCTTAGCGAGAAGTGATATAACCTCCAAAGGCAGGTTGTTGGGGTCTGCTATAATAATGATCTCCTCATGTCCCTTACTTAGTGCCTCGCTTAATCTGTATACTGGGTCGCTTGTACATCCCTTTCTTCTCGTCCGCACATCTAGCGTGATTTTCTTCACAACGCATCCCCTATGAGTTCATCATGTATATCTTAACCAAGTCGCATCATGTTAACTGGGATTACCTACACTATCCACCTCGTTGACCAAGTCCGCTAATGCGTTGACTAACTTATCAACATCCCTTCTTGTATTATACACATAGAAGCTTGCTCGGACACTCCCTTCTGGTGCACCCAATACGCTGTGTAGGTGTTGAGCGCAATGGTAGCCGCTACGGACAGCAATACCTCTTGAATCAAGATATGATGCCACGAGGTGAGGATTGATGCCGTCCACATTAAAGGCCACTATACCTAGCCTTCTGGACCGTTTCATAGGGCCATACACCACTATGCGATTGTCTAAAGCCTCCCTCAGCCGCTTAACGGTAAGGTCGGCAAGGTATCTGGAATGTTCCTCGACATTCTCCATCCCGATCTTCAAAAGATAATCTATTGCTGCGGCAAGGCCCACAGCACCTGCGACATTCGGTGTCCCTGCCTCGAACTTCCACGGCGGCTCTGCCTCCACATAGCTTATCTTGCCATCATAAAGCGAGACCTCGCTGACCATACCCCCGCCTGGCAAGGGTGAGGGCAGCTCATTAGCGAGGTCCTCCCTGAGATATAGGACACCGATCCCCATAGGTCCGAGCATCTTGTGACCACTGAAAGCAAGTGCGTCCACGCCTAGCTCTTTGACACTGACTGGCATATGGGGGACGGACTGCGCCGCGTCAACCACTACTAAAGCACCGGCTTGGGAAGCCTCCTTAACAACGCGCTTAATGTCGTTAACGCACCCGAGCACGTTGCTTACGTGAGTTAAGGCAACGACCTTTGTCCTGCTTGTTATGGCGCTGCTGAGTTCCTCGTAATTCAGTTCTTCGCTATTGGCTAGGGAGACGATCTTCAGTTTGAGCCTACGCAGTCTCGAGATCCTCACCCACGGGAGGATGCTGCTGTTATGCTCCATGATAGTCGTTACGACCTCGTCACCCGGTCTTAGAAACTTCTCTGCTATTGCCTGCGCGATCATGTTCAATGCCTCTGTGGTGTTCTTAGTGAATATTACCTCCCTCCAGTCACTCGCTCCTATGAACCTCGCCACGGTCTCGTGCGCGTCTTCGTATAGCGAGCTGGCCTTTTGGGAGAGCCTGTGAAGGCCTCTGTGAACGTTTGCATTAAATTCTCTATAAAACTCCGCTACTGCGTCAATTACCTGCCTGGGTTTCTGCGTTGTGGCCGCGTTGTCTAAGTACACGAGGCCCCCCTTTTCGAGAATCGGGAAGTCCTTCCTGAGTTCATCCGGGTTTAATGTCACGCACCCCTCACCCTTTAACCATGTTAAAAATGCTTACCGAGCGTAAATATCTAGTATTTAGCAATAGCGCGGAGGGCGACGATGTGACGCATTAGGTGTTAAGTGGTACTATTACTTTAACGTCGTTGAAGGAGATACTATCATGGAGGCAGCGATGAGGGCGTCCTTAAGCATGAGGCTATTGGAAGACATAGAGAGGTTCTCGAGGCTGTTCCTCGTTAAGGAGATAGGTATTCAGGGCATAAGGAAACTTAGGGAGGTTAAAGCCGCTGTTGTGGGGTGCGGAGCCACTGGAACCCACATAGCCGAGCTGCTGGTCCGCGTGGGTGTCGGTAGAGTAACGGTTATTGATAAGGACTTCGTCGATATCAGCAACATATACAGGACGGCGCTGTTCACGGAAGAGGACGCGAGGCAAGCTGTGCCTAAAGCGGTAGCCTGTGCGAGGGCTCTTAAGAAGATTGATAGTTCAGTTGATGTAAGGCCTATTGTTACGAAGCTGACGCCCGCTAATGCCGAGGACTTGCTAAAGGGTCACGACATAATTCTTGATGGGACGGACAACTTCACAGCAAGACTAATCATCAATGACTTCTCGGTGAAGTACGGCGTCCCGTGGGTACTCACGGGTGTGGGTACGTGGTACGGGAACGTGTGGTTAATTGACCCAGCACGGGGAGGGCCCTGTATGAGGTGCCTCTTCACGAGGGTAAGTGATGAGGGACCGAACGTGTGTGATGTGTTGGGCGTTGTCACTACGGCCGTATCCTTGGTCGCCTCAGTAGCTGTTTCCTTGGCGCTGAGGCATTTGCTTAGAATAGAGAGTAATAATGAGGATCTACCGAGGACGTACTTCGTCATAGATGCGAAGAGAATAAGCATAGACTCCTTCAAAGTCACCAGGAGAGCTGACTGCCCCGCCTGCGGTAAGAGGATCTTCGAATACCTCAATAAGGCGTTCAAGGAAGAGGTTGCTAAACCTGTGTGCGGTACGAAAGCAGTAGAAATAACGCCTGGCAAGGGACAGGGCATAAGCTTCGAGGAAGTCAAGAAGAGAGTAGATGAGAAAAGAATAGTCTCCGTAACCGAGTACACAATGAAAATACTCGTAAGTGAAGGCGTAAGCATAACACTGTTCAGGGATGGTAGGGCAATAATTGATGGAACCACCGACGTTGATGAAGCAATAAGAATATATGAAGAAGTTACTGGAATTAAACTAAGGGAGTAACCCTCACCTCAAGCTCGTAATAATTCCCTAGGTCCTTAACAGAGTACTCAGTTATGCCAGCAACTGAGAGCATGTCCTTCATGTACCTAACACAGTCCTCGCTATCAGTAAGAACCCTTACTATCGCGGCACCACCTGACCCTACCTCTCTTTCCAGTACCTTAGCCAGCTTCACCACCGGTTCCGGACACGCCTCACCTCTTACGTCCAGCGTTATCAGTTTCAAGTCCTTGCCCCCCGGCCCTCAATTCGGCTAGATCCCTAATCGCAGATGACAATAAAGCACTCACTAAATTACTAAAAAACGTGAGGTTCACATTACCTCGCAACAAAGGCCAGGAGACGTCCTTGGCGGTGCTTGGATTGGGCCCATCAGAAAAATATGTTGGGCTGCACCACCAGCGGGGTACTGTGGGTTACTGGCGGAAGCTATTGCTTGTTTACATAGCGGACAAGGTCATCAACGGATCTGAGCCATCTGGGTAGCTTAGTTCCCTCGTACGGAACCGGGTAGAGCTCAATGACGCCCTGCTCATTGATCGGTGTCCCTCGGAGGGAGACTAGCTTCACTTTTCTGCTCATGAGGTATGTCCCTATACCTAACAAGGTGTTTCTTGCGGTGAACGCTGTTAACGCCTTGACCAAGGCTACTCCATTATCTTTAAGTAAGGAGACCTCACCTATGGCTGCGCTACCTACCGAGGCCAGGCCGATGCTGCACTCTTCCAGACAGAGAGCACCGCCTATGCCGTAGTGTGGGATGCCTGCGTCGAGGGCTGCTTCCGCGTCACCGACCCGGACACAGATCTGCCCGTCGGCCTCAGCTACCCCGAAGGTGCCCGACCTACTCACTAGGCGAAGCTTTAGGCTATGCACGCACTCTCTCCTAAGTAATCTGAGGAGCTCTTCCGAGGGTGTGAGGCGCAGTGACCCCAGCGCCCTTACTTCGTCACCCTCTCTCCTAACCTCGACATGCATGTGGGGATCTGACCAGGGTCTTAGGAAACCGGATACAATTATTTCACCGATGTAATCGCCCAGCATCAGTAAATCACCGACCTTGACCCCAGGCTCCACGTGCAGGATCTTAAGAACCTTCCCCGCACCGATGTCTATGTTTATGAGGTAATCGCTGGGCGGAGAGTCAGGCCTATTCCTCGGTGCAGGGAACTCAATAACTCTGCGGACAACCCCCTTCTCCGCAGGCATGTACGCCTGGGGGGCGTATATGTCGACAGCGTAACCTACAATGTGGGGAGGGTAGGGCGAGTTCGTCATTGATAGGTAGTCATGAGGGCCGACATAGATGTCCGTAGAACCCTCAAGCGCGTGAACCCACCTCATCCTATGACCTTCACTGGATTCATTGTCCGGGTTAATGTTTTATAGGTGCACATAATCCCCAAAATGGGTGCACCTATGCACATACCTGACGGCTACCTCGACCCCTTATGGGCCGCGGCGACTTACGCCACAGCCATCACGTACTTCGGGGTTGTGGCCAAGAGGTTCAGGCCCGTAATTACTCCGGAGGCTGCTGTACTCGCTGCCGGCATATTCGTCGCTCAGATGCTTAACTGGCCGCTACCGGGCGGCACGAGCCTCCACCTAGTAGGCGGCGCGTTAGCCGCCGCAGTACTCGGTCCTTGGGCCGGGTCTGTGGTCATGGGGCTCGTGATAACTGTTCAGTGCCTCCTCTTCCATGACGGCGGCATAACGGCGCTTGGGGCGAACCTCCTCAACATGGCTGTGATTGACGTGCTCGTAGGCTACGCCGTGTTTAAGGCCGTGAGGTCGAGGCTGGGAGGTGTGAGAGGGCTGTTCCTCGGCGGCCTACTCGGTGGCTGGGCAGGGATCGTTGCCGCGGGGGTGGCGTGCGGTATAGAGATCGGTCTCTCACCGCAGTGGCCCTTCGGCACCGCTATCACGGTGCCGATAATGGGTGGGTGGCACGCCGTCCTCGGCATCATTGAAGGCATCATAACGGGCTCTGTCCTCGCCTACCTCGGGAGCAAGGCCCCGGAGGTGATCAAGGGATGAAGTACGGGAAGGCACTCGTAGCCATAATAGCCCTGGCCATAGTCAGCCCAATCTTCGGAGTAGTCCTCGCCGACGCCGTAGGCTACCACGAACCACTTGATGTGGCCGCCGAGACCCTGGGGCTCAAGGAGGAGGACATCGAGTGGGGCTCGCCACTACCCGACTATAGTGTCCCAGGCCTCGACCCAGTCACCGGGTACATAATATCGGGTATAGTCGGCGCCGCCGTAGTGTTCGGAATAGCCTACCTACTCAGCAGGGTGAGCAAGAAAGAATGAGAGAGATACTAGAGGAAGCAGCTGACGCTGTTGAGAGGCTCGGGAGAGGATGGGGCAGTAAGGGTTGCCTTGAGGCACTATCCATTTTTGCACCAGCCACTGCCGCCACAGTGGCCGCCTCCTACGCTCCCTCGACCATAATCGCTGCCCTTATTGCTGGGGTGTACGCCATTGTTGCTGTTGCTCATGGCGTGGGTAAGGCGTTCGCCAAGCTCTGGGCTGCCGCAGCACTGCTCGCTAGCCCGGCAATCCTCCTAGCGTTCACCCCGGGCGGCACGGCACGCTCCTTCACCTCCTTCTCGCCTGGGGTTACGTCAGTGGGAGCATACGCTGCTCTCCTCGTCTTTATGAGGGTCTGGGCCGCTGCCGCACCCATGATAGCGGCGGCTGCTTACCTCGGCGCAGGCGGTGTTGCGTCCGCCCTCGAGTGCGTGCCGGGTGCTTCGTGGTTATCGAGTGCGCTGAGGGTCTTCTCAGCCACATTACCCCAAATCCTTAGGCATCTGTCGAGGCTCATCCTAGCGAGGGAGGCGAGATCATTTATTCGCGGCGCCTCCATGAGGGCCAGGGCGTCGGCGGTGGGGGACATGCTCGTTGCTTCGATGAGGTACTCCAGGAACGTTGCCCTAGCCTTCCGTGCTAGGGACTTCGGCGATAGGGTGGTTAGGAGAGGGAGGCCGTCACTGCCCTGGGTGCTCGCCGGCGCAGCATCGGTTATGGCTTACGTTGCGGGTGCGGCGGGATGGCTCCTCACCTAGTGCTGAGGGATGTCTGGTTTAGATACCCCGGCAGTGAGTGGGTGCTGAAGGGCGTCAGCGCTGAGTTCGTGGGCGGGGGCACATACGTTATCGAGGGGATCAATGGGGCCGGGAAGACCACATTATTGCTGGTTATGGCGGGCCTCCTCGAGCCACAGAGAGGGGAGGTGCTGCTTGATGGCAAGCCTGTGACGGGGGATAGGCCCCCGATCCGGAGGAGGTTCGGCATCCTTTTCCAGTCACCCGACTATATGCTCTTCAACCCGACGGTCTACGAGGAGGTGGCCTACGGGCCGAGGCAGCTGATACGTGACAATAACAAGCTAGAGCAGGCCGTTCGTTCAGCACTGAAGGCAGTTGGTCTCTCCGAGAAGTACTTGGGGAGGCCCACGCACGCGCTGAGCTACGGGGAGAAGAAGCTCGTCGCGCTCGCGTCCATAATATCGTATGACCCGGACGTCCTCCTCCTTGACGAGCCCTGCAGCAACCTCTCCCCAGCCTTCATTGAGCGCGTGTGTTCCATAGTTAACGATGTAGTGAGTGAAGGGGGCTTGGTAGTAATAACTACCCAGCCCGGCACGCGGTGCTGCGGGGAGCCCTCACTCGTCCTTGCGGGAGGCTCCCTGAGGCCAGTCTCCCCTAGAGATCTTTAGGAGGTTCTCGAGCAGGTGCTCGAGGCTCTCCCTATACTTCTCCAGCTCTTGCTTTCCTTTCTCTGTGAGCTCGTACACCTTCCTCCTGTCCTCCTTAATCTCGCGTATCAGGCCCCTCGTCTTAAGATAGAAAAGGGTCGGGTAGATCGTGCCGGGCCCCACGCGTATTAGGCCGTCGCTTATCTCGTTGAGCAGCTTCATGAGGCCGTAGCCGTGGGGTCTGAACCTGTCTATGAGTAGGAGGAGCACTAACCTAAAAATCCTGGGTGTTACCATGCCCTCTCCTCCACCTCCTACTATATGGCCACCAGGCTTTTTCACTCATTACTGCTAAGATCGCTGGCGTCAGCAGGAGGGCCGCCATCAGGGTCGTGGCCACCACGCCCACCGTGAGGGCCAGGCCCAGCTCCCTAACACCCCATGAACTCCCTACGAGGAGGGAGGCGTAGGTAGCGGCCACGATTGTCCCCAGGCCTATCACCAGGTGCGACACCGCCCTCACCGCCCTAGTGACGGCGACGTAGCCGGCTGACGGCCTCCCAGTGATCTTCTCGATCTCCTCCCTCTCCCTGTTCAGGAAGAAGCTGTTGTAGTCCATGCCCACCCCGAGCACCGCGGGGAACGTCATTAGTGGCAGGAACCACAGGGCCGGCTGTCCGTAAAAGCCCGGTATAGCGCTAGCGGCCCACACGCCCAGCATGTAGCCCACACCTATCGTCGCAAGCGATACGGTGCCCGACCACACACTCCTGAAACTCACCGCCATCGCTAGCCACATCAGCACCAGCGACACAGGGAATATCATGCCCCAGAAGTCCCTCTCAAGAAGCTCCTCCATCTCCAGGCTAGCGGCCGGCACGCCGCCTACGTGTAGCTCCCTTATGTAGGGGCTGCTGAACGACTTCACAACTTCCTTGACCCTCGCAACAACATCTATCCCCTCTCTGCTCAGGGGGGAGGGGGTCATGATGACCTCCATGTAGAACGTCCTGTTGTCGGGTCCCACGTACTGCTCTCCCCCGTCCCCGAGCCACTTCACCTCCGCAACACCCGGCACCTTCCCCAGCCTACTCGCTAGGTCAGCTAGGGCGTCCTTAATTGCCGGGTCATGCACGTCCCTGTCACTGACGCCGACAACGTAGACAGGCATTAGTTGCCCGGCCGGGAATTCAGCCTTCAGGGCCTCGTAGGTGGTGTATCCCTCAGTGCCTTCCGGCATGAAGACACTGTAGTCGTGGCTGCCCTGGAAAGTCGCCAGTCCGTAGGCCCCCACTCCCGCGGTGACTAGGCTGGTGAGGATGAATGCTGCCGCCACGCCCTTAGTGAACCTTATGCCCGACCACCTCCTCCTGCCAGCCTCGGGCCTGTGCGGCCACCAGAACCAGCGGCTCCCGCCGAACTTCGCCAGCACAGCCGGGGTGAAGGTGAGGGAGGCGGCCAGCACAGCTAGTATAGCTATCGGAACGGTCTTGCCTATACTGGCGAGGAGCGGGAAGTCCTTGGCTAGGGTCATCACGGCGAACCCTATTATGTCGGTGCTGCTCGCCGCAGCTATGGCTGGCAGAGAATGCATTAGGGCGTCATGAGCAGCTGCGGCAGCGTCACCTAGCTCGGCTATCTTCTCCTTGAACCTGAGGACTATGTATGCACTGTAGTCCATGCCGAGGCCGAAGCTCGTCGTTATCATGAGCATCCTTGACCAGCTAGTCACGTCCACGAAGCCTGCGAGGGAGAGCGCGTAGAGTGCCGCCGACGACGTAAGCACAGAGAGCCCGATGCCGAGGAACGGCAGTCCGGCAGCCACTAGCCCGCCTATGAGGGCGAGCGATATGAGTACAGGGGCTATTATCGAGATCTTGTTCACCCTATCGATGTCCGCCTTACTGGCGTTCATCGCCTCCTCCATCAGGACGTCGTCACCGGTGACGCCAACGAAGTACGGCCTCTTGCCCGTGCTCTCGAGAGTTGACTCCACCAACGACCTGAAGGAGAGAGCGTTCTCGTACTTGCTGGGGGAGTCCCTCGGCTTGAACAGGATTATGAAGGACCCCCCGTCCGGTGACACCATCCTCCCTTCCAGCTCTGCCGTCACGTTGCCGACCACCCTATCCTCTACAGCACCCCAGACAGCTGACCACAGAACCGTCTCGTTCCCGAGAACTATGGACGCGCTGATAGCTGGCTCAATCACCTCCTCATCAATGCCTGCCTCATCAGCGAAGCCCTCCGCCGCCTTAGACGCCAGCACCTCGAGCGGGTGCTCACCCCTAACGAGTATGTCGACGAGGATGTCGCCTCCCTCCCCACCCATACCCGCTGATGCCATGGCTACCACTAACTCCTCGTCGCTGGCATCGGGAGGTAGCTCAGCCAGCGCCTTAACGAGGTCATCAATACTCACATTACCCGGCAATGACCTACCTACCATAAGCTCTACTGTGTCAGCCACCGAGGCCACTGTGAAATTGCGCTGGATGACTGCGTCGATTATTGGCAAGTTAATTAAGTCGGTCTCGACGGCATTAGTTCCCTCGAGCCCTCCATAAGACGCGAAGCACTCCTCCGCCAGATCCTTGAGGAGCACTAGCTTGAGCGCCTCCTCAGTGCTCAGCCCTCCCTCCCACACTTTCTGGGCCAGGTAATCAGCAAGAGATGCAGGGATCCCCTGCATGAACGCCTCAACGAAAGCCGCGAACCCTTCAGGGCTAAGCCTCCCGTTCTCTGACGCTATTACTCTCAGGGCAGACTCTATCATATGCCGATCAATCGTTGGCGGAGCCTTCTCGATCATGAGTTCTATAGCATACTTTGAGGGCGTGGTGTTGCTGGAGGCGACAGCAAATACTGTTGAGGGGTCGATGCCCGCGGCACCGCCGACGATTTCCGAGGCCACGAGGAGTGCTTGAGTATCCCCGGTCGCTAGGTAAGCTGTTCCGCCTGGGTCATGGCTTATGACGGCGTTAACGATCACCTCCGCCATCTCCCTCGGTACCCTGGGGTCCGCGGACACGGCATCGAGCAACAACCTCTTAAGCGCCTCCGGCGTCGGCCCGCCCTCGTAGACAGTGCGGGCAAGCGGCTCTATCTGGCCCTCGGGCATGCCGCTAGCCATGGAAGCCATCTTAGCTACAGCCAACACAATGAGGTTCTCGAGGCCCTCCTTGTCCGGCGGGTAACCGAGTGATGCCGCACCCGCTATGAGGTCAGCGAGAATGTCCTTAGCCCACGGGATACCGGCGTCCTCAGCGATGCTCGCTGCGATGGCTTGCGCGTACTGCTCTGCCGCCGTAGGCAGTGCCTCTCTCACCGCTTCCTTTAGGAGGGTAGCGAGGACTGCCTGACCGCCCACGTCGTCAGTGCCTAGGATGTCTGAGTAGGAACTGAGCCCCTCCTGTTCGAGGAGATGCTTGCTCGCACTAGCCATGGCTACGCTGAGGTAGGGTATCAGGGCCC
>WAOK01000095.1 GCA_015521325.1 Desulfurococcales archaeon
CCATGTCCTCCGGTATGCCTGAGTCAATGAGCTGCTTGTAGAACGACGCAACCTCCTTCCCTAGCTTCTCGCCGTTCAGGCTCTGGGCCATTGTGTCCAGGAGCTCCTTTATGGGTTCCTTCAGGCTTGCTATGAACTCGGTTACGGCGCCAAGGATCTCCCTAATCTCCTCGGCATCGTTCTCTCCCTCTTTTCGGGGTTTGTGCTCATGCTCTTCGGGCATGTGTCTCACCGATTAAGTAATGCGGTGGCCACGTTATTCAGCATTAAAAGTTCGGGGTGGTCAGTAAGTGATCAGTTCTTACGCTTTTCTTTACTCAGTTCTTCCGGGAAGACTATTATGTCGGTGGGTAGGCCTACGGTCTCAACAAATTCCCTAAGAGTTGCGTCGACTGTCAGGAATTTCAGTCCGTGTGCTAGCGCTGTAGCGTAGAGGAGGTTATCGATTAGGTCTCGGTGCCCCTCTAAATACATGTTGATGGCGTCCTTAACGGCTCCCTCGGTTATAGGGGCGTTCTTGATACTCTCTGTTATGGAAGCTATGCCCTCCACTACTCTACTTATCTCCTCTTCCGTGCCCCTGATTTTCTTAACGATCTTCCACAGAGCCTCGAGGATGCTTAAGTCGCTATAGTGTAGTTCATAGTCTCGGAGCTTTGGGAAAGCCTTGATTATTCGTTCAGAAGTATCGAATCCAAGTATAGGAAGCAGGAATGATGTATCCAATAGGATCTTATTTTTCTGATAGCTTTCTCTGCTCATGAATGCTCTCCTCCTCTATCTCATCCGGCTCTATCCTACCGATCTTTTTGCCGTGGAGGGCGAGCCATATAGCGTCCTTGACCGGTTCGATGATTATTCTTTCGCCATCAGTCATTATCCTCACTTTCTGCCCTTCGGTAATACCTAGTTCCCGCGCTATTGCCTTAGGTATCACTATGACTCTTTTCTTGCCCACTCTCGCAACCACAGCGCCCAAGGATCCCCCACTATGGGCTGCGTAATCACTGATAATAAGTCTGACAGCTCTTGCCCGCCAGAAATCTGCTGGTGGTTAGGCGTGATGGTGATTTCTTACTTGGTGCGGTCACCAACCCTTCACTGCCTTTAGGGCCTCATCACTGACCCTCCCCTCCTCCACATCAGTTATTGCTTGGGTGAGCATCTCAAGGCCTTCATCGAGGGTCTCTTCGTCGATGGTTAGCGGGGGCTGTATGCGGAGCACGTTCCCGGCTACGAAGAGGATTATCAACCCTAGCTCGTAGGCCCTCCACACGACCTTCCTTGCTTCCTTGAGGGCGGGTTCCTTGCTCTCCTTGTCCTTAACGAGCTCTACCTAATCATGAGGCCGGCCACTATGGCGGAGTGTATGGCTTTTCCACGGTCTCGGCCTCATAAACTGAACTGGTACACAATTAAAGAAAACCTATCCAAACAATCAGCAATTATTCAGGTATTGGCCTTAGTCATGACAGGAGGAAACAAGGAAACAGCTGTTAGGTAAGGCATCAAAGCAATTACTCATGCTTCAATCCGTACGATGTAACTTGGAGAAGATGCGGTGTGTGCTACTTCCGTAATTCGATACTTTAACTTCCTCTCTTATCTGAGAATTATTTTGGCTGTCCGATAGCTTCATTAACTGGTTAATCAATTGACCAACCCTGGACGTTCTCCTCTCCCGGCAGTTCCCCTAGATACTCTGCCCACCTGAGCACCTGTCCGGTCGCGATGAACTGGTGCATGCACTAGCTGGTGCACTTGCGCATCTACTCTGGATGCGCTGTTTCCCGTGCAACTGATCTATGTCCTTCTAGCCGATGATCGGTTGTCCAGGGTTGCCTCACTGGTTCATTGCCTCACTCATTGACTTCTTCGGCGGGTGTTTCCTGGTTACCCTGTTCTCCGCCCTCCATGCCCTATATGCTAGGGTGGCGAGTCCTGCGCCTCCTAAGCCGAGTCCTGCGATCAGTGTCTTCATTACCTTATCTGGTGACCCGATTACGAGGAGGTCGGCTCCCCTGCTCCTTATGATGAGGACCCTCGTTGGTG
>WAOK01000096.1 GCA_015521325.1 Desulfurococcales archaeon
CAAAAATAATAGGAATAACAGGAACCGCGGCACTCACCCTAATAACAGCAGCGACAACAATAGGAACAATAGCCCTCATAATAGCAATAATATACCTAATAACTACTCAAAAACAAGCAATACCGCAACCAGCACCTCCTCCACCTTCTCCACCTAGCCGACTCGATACCTCTTGAAGCATTAATCGTTACTTTCGTGTCCTTTCATATCTTTTCACCTAGTACACTTGAAGTACTTACTTAGAAGCGGCAGATCCCTCAGAAAAAGCAGTAGCGAAGGGTTAGACGTAATTTCTATAGAGAAGCAATAACCTGGCAGAGAAGTGAGCAACATATGAGAGAACAAGCGTACAGATAACTCTGACATTAGATAAAGAGTAAATAAAAATGTTAGAATATTTAGTAGCAACTGTCAATTATACCTGGATAAGAAAATGAGCTCACAAAAAATTACGAAATTAGTCTATGAGAATGTAGCGATCGGTTCGATAGCTCAGAGAATAGGTGAGTGTAGATTTGCTAATGCGTACTCTGCAGGTATTAGCCAAGTAGTGACTCAGCAAATAAGGCATCTAGAGGAGAGATATAGGGATTCTATAATTACTATTAATGACAAAATTATTGCAATAGAATTTAAATCACCTTCACTAACAAATTGTGGGTGCGAAGGAAAGCGGTGCTTGAAGTACCATAGTATTGATTTTGATGCGCTAATCTCAGTTGCGAGCAGGATTCACCCGGATAACACTTTCCTAGCATTGATTCATGCATACTTGAATGCGGAGGACATTTACATAAATAAAAACACTGGCCTATACCTCTGGTACGCTGTCCCCGCAACCACAGCGTTCATACCGTTGTCGTATCTGTTGAGGGCCCTCCGCTTAATGGGCTGCTCTCCGGGTAGCACGAGTAAAATAACCGCAACCATATATGTTCTTAAGTCCAAACCGCACTCAACGAAAAAGAACCTAGTACCCATACCAACGTGCTTCTGTTCAATACCACCTCTGCTGGCAAAGGACAAAATAATGAAGATGTCCCTCGATTACTACGTAGAAAGGCAGGTAAAGCTCAGTTACTGCAAAAATGGTAAATATGTCGATGAGTGCGTATTTCATTGCTGCGGTGCCGGCTCCATAAACGACTTATGCGAGAGTTGCGGAGGGCTTTTCTCAAGAAGACCCGGATTGAAGCAGCCAGTCTTAAACATTGACATTCATATACAATGTGGAAAAGACAAGCAACTAAAATACCGAGTAAAATCATTCACACTTGCTAGTCTAATATTCTCAATCGCCTCATGCAGAATAGGGTATACTATTGGTCAAGAAGATGACTTGGTGATACTAAACAAAGAATTGCTTGCGGAGTACCTAAAGTCAGCAACTCTAGCCATATTACGATGGGGAAGGGACGGACTAGTCTTCGCGCCACTGTCGATCGCCCGTGAAGATTAATAATGTAAATATATCTAACCAAATGACTTAGATGAGGATTAGTTACCTCGAGAAGCCCCGCGTACAAGGATTATAATGTATAAAAGTATTGCGGTACACATTCCATACGCTTTTGTATAGGTAGCCAGGATTTGAACCCGGGGTCTCCGGCTCCGAAGGCCAGCACTTAAATACCTTTTGTCCATAATTCTCCATTAAGTTGGGACAATTTCTAATTCATTTATACCCTATAGGGTAACGCATAGGACGTCCATGCTATCGGGATTATTTCTCTGTTAAATTAAATTTTAAAAATAGATATAAAATAGATATTGATATGTTTATGTGGGTTCTTCCATCGTGTGAGTTCTTAGAAGATAGATAGAGATATGACACTGATATACCCTCTAGGTAAGATAGAACATGGAGGTATCCGTGGAGATGGTGCTATTACCAGGATACAAATGGCTCGAAGTGGTGCCGGGAAGGCGTGGTGGCAGACCAACCGTTAAAGGAACCCGTGTAACAGTTGATGATATTCTAGACATGCTTGCGGCTGGCTGGAAACCCGAGGAGGTTGCTGAGGAATTTGATATATCGTTGGAGGCTGTATATGAAGCATTGAAGTTTGCATCTAAGACGCTAAAGAGGGTTACAGTTATTGCTGAGGCTTCTAGCTGATGAAAACATACCTAAAAAGCTAGTAACTTTCTTAAGGCGGTATGGCGTAGATGTTACTCGTTTACAAGACCTGAGTCCCCGAGGAATCAGTGATAGGGAATTGGTCAATATAGCAAACAAGCTTGAGAGAACAATACTAACAAGAGATGCTGACTTTACAGCGCCAAGTCTCTTATCTCTGATAAGGCATGGAGTAATCTACATTTCCTACCAGCCCTCCAAGAACGAAATACAAAAACTAGCCGAGAGAATAGCCTCTATAGTCAACCAGCTAGAACCGAGGCCTGGACTCCTCATAGTCATAGAGCATGAATACATAGAGGTCTATGATTAACACTTACATCACTAGTTATAGCTATACCTAAGCGCGGGAGTCTGATATGGAAATATAATATACAAACTAATTGATATAAATAATAATAATTAACGAAAATATATTAAGAATGATCACATATGTGGCGGGCCCGCCGGGATTTGAACCCGGGGCCTCCGGCTCCGAAGGCCGGCGCCCTGGTCCTGGCTAGGCTACGGGCCCTGTGTTGTTTTGGTTTGGTGGGGTTATTTGTTGTTGTGTGTTTTCTTTGGTGGTTCTTGGGTTGCGTGTGGTTGTTGTTGGTGTTGGGGCTGTTGGTTGGCGTGTTGCTGCTCAGCTCTCGCTTAGGCATGAGGTTGTGGTTGTTGATGTTGATGAGTCTGTTCTTTCTGAGTTGTCTGAGTTCGCTGATGTTGATGTCGTTGTTGGTGATGGTTCGAGGCCTTCTGTGCTTGTCTCCGCTGGTGTTGGGAGGGCTGATTACTTGGTTGCCGCGACGCATGATGATACGACCAACATCGTGATCTGTGTTGTTGGGAAGTCCTTAGCGCCTGGTGTCAGGACTGTCGCGAGGGTGAAGAGCATTGACTACTTCATGATGTGGGGCAGGGGCGGTAGAGTGGCCGGGATCGATCTGATGATAACAGCGACACCACTCGTCGCGAGGGCAGTGGCTGACGTAATCGAGTACCCCGGGCTGAGGTCCCTTACCGAGCTGGTCAGGGATGTCGTCATAGGCGAGGCCGTTGAGGAGCCCTCGAAGCATGGCCGCATCTGGGTCGGTGAGGTCGCGGGCCGGAGGGTAGTGATTGGGGCGAGGAAGGACGTGCTGGCGGCGTTCCGGCGATCCCGCCCCAGAAGGGCCGTCCTCGTCGGTGCATCACCGACCAACAAGATCCTCGCACCCATACTCGCCAAGAGGGGTTTGAGGACCTACATAATAGAGCCCGACAGGGCCAGGGCGGAGGAGGTAGCTAAGGAGGTCGGTGACGCTGTCGTATTGATTGGTAACCCGTCTGACGAGGTCTTCTGGAGGAGGGAGAGGCTCGCGGAAGGATCGGCCGTCATCACCTCCCTCGGCTCAGACGACAGCACGCTCTACGCATCCCTCCTAGCGAAGCACCTAGGGGCCTCGAGGGTCTTCGCGATAGCGCATAGGGGGTCCTCCATACCCATCTACGAAGAGGCCGGGGTAATAGCGTACTCCCCCGAAGAGATGGTGGCGGAGAAGATAATCGTCTCACTCAAAGGGAGTGACATAGTAGGGACAGCAGGCACTATACCGGGGATTCAGGCAATAGCCGTGAGGGTACACCCAGGCACGGCCCTAGCGGGCAAGACACCCAGTCAGCTCCCCTACCTCGTCCCAGCCATCATAAGGGGCGGTGAGCTCCTCATAACGGCGCCGGATACGAGGATAGAGCCGGGCGACACAGCGATCATCCTAACCCAGAAAGAGAGGCTGGGTGAGCTCGAGATATGACGACCGTGAGGGTGAGGGACACACTTGCCCTGCTGGGGGAGGTGATAGCGCTCCTCTCAGCAGCGTTCATACCCCCAGCAATAGTGGCGTGGGCAAACAGCGAGCCACTAACACCGTTCATCATACCGGCAGCCCTAGCCATAGCCGCGGGATCGGGGCTGAGGGCGCTGAAGAAGAACCCGGAGATAGAGCCAAGAGAGGCGTTCCTCTTCGTATCACTCGCATGGATAAGCGCGGCCGCCCTAGGAGCCCTCCCCTACATCATAAACGGGGCCTGCGAGCTAGGCGACCCCGTAAACGCGTTATTCGAGTCAATGAGCGGCTTCACAACAACCGGCGCCACAGTGGTGCAGAACTACTCCTGCTACCCCGCATCGATCATGTTCTGGAGGCAGCTCACCCAATGGATAGGGGGGATGGGGATAGTGGTGCTGGCGATAGCGATCCTCCCCCGCCTAGCCCTAGGCGGCACACAGCTCATGAAGCTCGAGGCACCCGGGCCCGAGCTAGAGAAGCTCACGCCCCACATAAGGAGGACAGCCAGGATCTTCTGGCTCATATACGCGGGGCTGACAGGGCTCGAGGTACTGACCCTAACGACCCTCCACTACGCAGGACTAGCGCCTAACATGAGCCCCTACAACGCCCTCATACACTCCTTCACCACCATGTCCACAGGCGGTTTCTCACCCTACCCACAATCAATAGCGGCATTCTCCCCAGCCGCCCAGTGGGCCATAACAGGTTTCATGATAGCGGCGGGCACGAACTTCACACTCTTCTGGTACCTCATAGCGAGGGACTTCAGGATAGTGAGGAACGAGGAATTCAGGTGGTACGCAGCAATAATAGCGATAAGCACGGCCGCCACAACAGCCACACTAATAAACCACTACCACAGCGTCGCCGAAGCACTAAGGCAGGCAGCGTTCCAGGTAGCATCAATAACCACAACAACAGGCTACGCAACCGACGACTTCAGCAAGTGGCCGCAAACAGCCCAGCTAATACTCCTCACACTCATGTTCGTCGGCGGGTGCGCAGGGAGCACGGCAGGGGGGATAAAGGTGGTTAGGTGGGCGGCGGCAGTAAAGGCAGCTGCTAGGGAGATCTACCTAAGCATAAGGCCCTCAGCAGTCAGGCCCGTCTACATGGGCGGGAAACCGATCCCCGAAGGAATGCTGAGAGCCGTAAACGCGTTCATAATCACGTACCTAGCAATGTTCATCGCGGGTACCCTAGCCATATCGGGCATAGAGGCACTCGCCGGCCACCACCTAACAATAATCGATGCCGCCACAGCCTCAATAGCGACGCTCGGCAACATAGGACCCGGCCTCGGTGCGGTGGGGCCTGCGAACAGCTACGCCCCATTCACCGCTGCATCCAAGATAGTGATGACGATCCTCATGTGGGCTGGCAGGCTCGAAGTAATAACGTTACTGGCAATACTGACGCCCAAGTATTGGAGGGAGTGACCCAGCTACTCAAGCATCCCGCACACGATCCCCGCCGGAGCACCTCGCCCCCGGCACGAATGCTGAAATAAATAGCAGGAGCACTCCAATGACCCATAGGTTGAACGTCACGATCGAGGTCTCTGAGCCGACATACTTGTCTATGGCCTCCACTAGCGGGAACATCAGGGCAAGGAGAATGATAGCTATACCTATCCTGAATAGGTCTATCCCCATGCCAGCACCTGGAGATTATCGATTTTGCCTAAATAATGATGCCCTCAAAAAACCAACAAGTTTTAGTTGAGCACCCCAATACGCGTGGCCATAGCAGAGGTGGGCAATGATGGACCCGGTGACGTACATCATCACCTCGATAGCGGGGACGACGCCGTGGGTGGTGGGGCAGGCGTTCCTAGTGGCCACGATAGGTTTCGCCTTAACGGTCGCGGGTGCTCTCCCAGCGCTGCTCGGCCTCAAGGCAGGCGACGCCGTCATGGCTTACGGCATGGGCTTCGCTGCCGGTGTCATGATCTCCGCCTCCTTCACCTCACTCCTCATACCGGCCGAGGAGGTAGGCGGTATCTCCCCCGTGATCATCGGCTTCATCCTCGGGGCACTGGCAACACACGCCATGAACGAGGCCCTTCCACACGAGCACCTCATAAGGGGTTATGAGGGCCCTGAGAAGCTTAGGAGGAGGTTAAGGGCGGCCTGGCTCCTCGCATTCGCGATCATAATACACAACATACCGGAAGGAGCAGCAGTAGGTGCTGCCGTAGCCGAGTCCCTGCGGGACGGCGTCATACTGGCCATAGCGATAGGGATCCAGAACATACCCGAGGGCCTCGCGGTGGCCCTGCCGCTGGTGACCGCAGGGAAGAGCCTCCGACTAGCGATGGGGCTCGCCGTCCTCAGCGGCGCCGTCGAGCCCTTAGCTGCTGCCGGTGCGGCCGCGATCGTCACCGTGTCTATGGCCCTCCTACCCTACATGCTCTCATTCGCCGCAGGTGCGATGATGTACGTCGTCAGCCACGAAATAATACCCGAGACCCACGAGGGCGGGAGGGAGATAAGAGCGACCGCGGGCCTCATAATCGGCCTCATATCGATGTTCGCCCTCGACGCCTACTACGGGTAATCGACGATTGACTGAGGGTGCCTCATGCCGCGTGTAATAAGCCCTGAAGAAAATGGTGCACGATAGTAATGAAGGCGGAGGAGATCGTTTCAGCGATAGCACCACTAATTAAGGAGCTGGCTAAGGAGTTTGCCCAAATATCTAGGAGAAGCAGGGACTTCTACGACTCAGACGCGGCGGTGAGGGCGGCGGCCATATGCCTTAGGAAGTTCGGCAAGGTCTACTGCGACAGCGGATCATGGGTAGGCATACAACTAAACAACATCGACACCTTCGTAGGCGCCATAGAAGCGCTAAGAGAAGCGGGGTACAGGCCCTCAACAATAAATAATGGCACGGTAGAAATACACGTCAACGTCAGCGGGTGGAGAGCCCTAAGAAAGCTCGAGAGAAAGCTCAAGCAATTAACGAGAAGGATAGCTAAGAAACTCGACTACCCAGTAGGGCTGAGAGCAACCATCATAATGACCGAGGACCCTGCAAGGCCTTGCTACACACTAACAGCGATAGCTTACGGTCCGCGGGACGAGTCACTCATGCTCAGGAGGCTCATCCGCCTAATGGCTGAGCTAGGCACGGACCCCGTCACAGCGTGGGAGACAGCCGACGCAGGCCAGACACACCCAATCAATTCCCTACTATGCCCGAGGCCCTTCACAGCCTACGAATTCGGTCTCACAGACACATGCAGACTAGGCGGGAGCACGTCCCTCAATAACGAGGCACCTGAGGACTACGGGATCTGCGGCCTATGCAGTAACACCGACGAGAGCCAGGCCTACCCACTGAGCTGCGAGGGCATCAGGAGGGTGTACCTCAACCAGGTTATCCCAAAATACGAGTATGGGTGGGGATGCCTCAACGCGCTGAAGAAAGCGAGCAAAGCCAGGATCGTTAATGTGGCAGAGGACACGAACTTCACGGAAGTCATGG
>WAOK01000097.1 GCA_015521325.1 Desulfurococcales archaeon
CAACACCGTAAGGATAAGGCTCCTGGACGGCACCGAGGTCAGCTTCCAGATAAGGGCCGAGCTTATACCTGTGGCGAACTACGTCCTGAGAAAGATAGAGCTGAGAGGGCGGGTGACCGAGGTTATTGAGAGGGCCACTGAGGTGTCGATGGCCCTAGCGACGGTGCTCGAGCAGACAATAAGCGTGGTGTTCTCCCTCCGGAGGGTCGACATACCGAACTGGAAAGAGGCCAGGGCCGCGGTCAGGAAGCTCATCGAGTCGGCGGAGGGGCTGGATGCCGTCGGCATAAGGGTTAAGGACGAGGCCCTCGCCCTCCTAGACAAGATAGAGGGGAGGATGGTGTCCGGAGCGAGGGCATCGGTGGCGAAGCTGATTAGGTCCTCGACCCTGCAGGCAAAGGAGGTACTCAAGTCACTCATGGAGTACGGGAACCTCGCACCCATAGCTGATGTAGTCACCCTAATAGTTGCGTACAGGTTCGCGAGGATGGTTGAGAAGCCCTTCGAGGCGGAGAGGGTCGTGAGGGAGATAGAGGCGGCTGTCGACGGCCTCATGAGGGATCTCCTAATGGAGAAGCACGATATATCGAGGGCGATCGACGCCATAATGAACGTCATAGACGAGGAGGTGCCGGCGTCGAGCGTCGTCAACGAGTTCATGAGGGTTTTCGGCGAGGCCTTCACAGCGGTCTACGGCGGCTGAGCCCTTGGGGCCCTTGCCTCCCTAACCTCCTCAACCAGCCTATTCAGGTACTCCTTAACGGCTGAGGCGGCTGGGAAGTTGAATGGTTCCTGCCCGGGCCTCTCATTATAGAATGGCCTGTTGCATCCGGGGCACCCCCTCGTCAGGACAGCTTTAGCAACTACGTCCTCAGTAACGAACTCCTCCCTAATACCCCACCCCCGCTCGTCTAGGAACAGGAACTCGTCAGGGTGGTGCCCCTCCTCGATGAGGTGGGCGGTCACCTGGGCCAGCCTGTAGTAGCTGATCGGGGGAGGCCCCCTCACCTCCGCGAGAGGCGTGCCCCTGACCGGTGTGTACGCGAACAGTGATGTCCTCCCGCCGAGCTCCCTCACCTTAAGGAGTGCCGCAACGAGTTCCTCGAACGTCTCCCCGAGCCCCACTATGATGTGGGCTATGGCCCTGCCCTCACCAAGCACCTCCGTGATGTCCGCTATGAAGGCCCAGTACGCCAGCCACGGCCCGGGCCTCCCGACCTCGGCAGCGACCCTCTCGCTGGCGGCGTCCACCCCAACACCTATGTAGTCGGCGCCCGCTTTGGCCAACCTCTCGAGTTCGCTTCGCGGGAGGGGCATTATGGACACGGAGACCTCCTTGCCCACACTCTTAAACGCCTCCGTGAGGGCGAGGGCCTCCTCAAAGTACCCTTTCTTGATCACGGTCTGCAGGCACACCCTCCTTATCGGCGATCTCTTAAGGGCATCCAGCACCTCCATAGTCGGCCTCGACGGCCAGAAGACCCTTGACAGCATGCCCTTAGGGGACCTAGAGACCCTCGAGAGCGGGCAGTACTTGCACGTTCCCCAGCACCTCTCAGCCTCCATCAGCAGGTAAGCAACTCCTACAGGGTACTTAGAGACCTTGGGCGCTAGGCCCAGCACCTCCAGCGTCCCGAGGGAGACCCTGATCGTCTCAGGTAGGCCCAGGGAAAGCACCCATTATCCCTTGCGCCAGCAATTAATGGGTTGCGCCACCGCACCCAATATAACTCCGCCGACGGTATAGGTTAGGGCCTCCGAGCAGGGGTGCTTGGTTTGAGGGAGCATGTTAGGGACGCGGTCGCTAAGAGGATCGCTGGCGACATAGTCATGGCAAGCGAGCACGGACCGGCGATGAGGAAGTGGAGGGAGGCCTTCGGGGCGACACAACACGACGTCGCGAGGGTCATGGGGGTCACGCCCTCAGTCATCAGCGACTACGAGAAGAACAAGAGGACGCCGGGCGTGAGGTTCCTCAAGAGGTTCGTCAACGCCCTCATGACCATAGACGAGGAGAGGGGCTGGCCCACGGTAAAGAGACTTGCCGAGGCCATGGGGCTGGGGCAGACCGCCATACTCGACATGATGGACTTCAGCACCCCAGCAGGCATTGAGGACCTCGTCGCCGCCGTTAAGGGGGCACCCATAAACTCGAGGTTCGGGAGGTCAGTGATATATGGTTACACGGTCATCGACTCCTACCAAGCAATAACGTCGATGAGGGGCAACGAGTTCTGGCGGATAATGGGAACAACCACAACGAGGGCCCTAATATTCACTAAGGTGAGGACAGGGAGGTCGCCCATGATAGCGGTCAGGGTGGCGCCGGTCAAGCCCGCGGCCGTGGTGCTCCACGGCCCGAGCTCGGTCGACCCCCTAGCCATCATGCTCGCTGACGCAGAAGGGATCCCCCTAATACTCTCGACCGCCGAGTCCGAGGAGGAACTCATTGTTCTCCTTAGGAGGGTCTTCTCCGGGGTCACAGCCTAGCGATCGCCTCCATCACGTCCGTGACCCGCACCCCTTCGGGGTAGAGAACAGCCGGGTACCCCCTCCAGAAGCCCAGCTCGCCGCCGAACTTGCTGCTGAGGTACTCAGCTATGCCCTCACCCCCACGTATGGGGTAGGCAGCTGACAGGATCGCCTCGATACCTGCGGCGGACGTGATGACTACGGCCCTCGCCCCGAACTCCTGCATGAGCCTCTCCGCTGCGTCCGCTATGTAAGGGGCTTCCTCCTTACTCATCGGGTCAAAAGTTATGTGAGCCACCTCCCCGGTCACGGCCCTCCCGATAAGGCCCTCGATCCCTGCCTCAGCCTCCGCGTCGTACTCCTCGGCCAGGCCACTGATGTACTCCGCTAGCCCCTCCGCGTCACTCTCCAGGAAGTACTCTATGACCCTGTACCTGTAGGATCTGGACCAGCTCATGAGCTTGTGCGCCTTGATAATCGACGAGCCCATCCCGCCCGACTCCCCGGAAAGGATTGCTTCAACAGCGTCGACGACCGGGCTCATCACCCCAAGCCTTACCCTGCCGTACCTCCTGGCCCACTCAACCAGTGACTCACCCTCCTCCGGCCACGCCGGCGGCCTGCAGGGCTCGCTTGACTCTAGCCTGGGCCAGAGGACGAGCCAGCCCCTACCTATTGAGGGCGTTGACCACGTTGCTTCGACGAAGTGGATCTCGAGCGGGATGCCCTCCTCTCTCGAAGCCCTCGCTATGAGGGCGGCGGTGTACAGGTGCTCCAGGCCCCACCCGGCTAGGAGGGCCCTGCACTCGCCTACCCAGGTTCTGTATGATAAGGTGCTTCACCAATGATAAGGTGCTCTTAGGTTTAAACAGGCTCGGTTCGGGGTTTGGGGGTGAGGGAAGAAAAATCACTTCTTGAGCTGCTCGTCGGCGAGCTTGTAGCCCGACTCGAAGGCCTTAAGGTTAGCCTCGAGCCACTTACTCGGTACCCTGCCCTTCACGGCCTCTATGAGGGTCTCCTTATCGAATGGTGCGTCAGTGCCCTCGATTAGCCTCGCGTAAGCACCGAGGACGGCGACGTTCGTGGCCCTCGCGGTGCCCGCCTTCTCCGCTAGCTCGGTGAAGTCGCCGTACACGTACGTGGCGCCGAGCTTGTTGAATGCATCGATTATCTCCTCGATCTTCGGGTACCTCGCCACACCGAAGTTCACGTCGATCGGGAATATCTTCCTGGTATTGATCACCGCCACGCCGCCCGGCTTCAGGTACACCACGGCCCTCCTCAGGCCCTCGAGGGGCTCGATCGCTAGGACAGCGTCGGCCTCGTCCTCGAGGAGGAGAGGGGACAGCACCTCCTTTCCTATCCTTATGTGGGAGTGGACGGAGCCACCCCTCATCGCGGCGCCGAATGTCTCGCCTATCCTCACGTGGTAGCCCTTCATGAGGGCTGCGTCCCCGATTATTCTGGAGAGCAGGACAGTGCCCTGCCCGCCGACGCCCGCAACCATTAGGTAGTACTCATCGCGTGCCATGCCCGATCACCTCCTCTCCTTAGGCTTAACGTGGATTGCGTTAACTGGGCATGTCTGGGCACACATGCCGCAGCCAACGCAAAGCACGGGATCGATCCAGGCCTTCTTCCTCTCCTTGTCGAAGCCCACGGCCGGGCACCCTAGCTGGACACAGAGGGTGCAGCCAACGCACTTGTCCTCATCGACGTAGTAGATCTCGGGCAGGCCGCCGGACCTCAGGAGCCTCCTAACGACCTGGAGGGCGCACTCCCTCCTCGCCACCACCAGCGTCACGGTCTTCTTCTCCCACGATGTCTTGATAGCCTCGTAGATTGCCTTCTCAGTGGCCTTGAGGTCGTAGGGGTCGACCGTCCAAATGTGCTCAACACCCAGTGCCCTAGCGACGTCCTCTATCTTGAACACCTTCGAAGGCTCTAGGGTAGCTGTCACGCCGCTAGTTGGGGACGGCTGGTGACCGGTCATCGCCGTCCACGCGTTGTCCATAACGATGAAGGTGAACGCTGCCTTGTTATAGACTGCATTAGCTAGGGCGGTCATGGTGGCGTGGAAGAAGGTGGAGTCACCCGCAACAGCCACTATCGGGCCGTCCCTGTAACCTGCCTGGAACTGGCCCTGAGCCAGCCCTATGCCGCCGCCCATGATATAGTTCGTGTCAAGGATCTCGTAGGGGTTGTTGAACGTCCAGAGCTTCGACTCCGTCGTCGCCTCGGCCTTTATCTCCTTCGCGAAGATGCCGTAACCACCCTGCTCGTAGCACCCGATGTCGCCGTTAACTATCCACACACCCTTAGCGCCCTGCTTCCTGAGCTCCGAGCTGACCTTCAGGAGGGCGAAGCGGAGGCCCCAGTAAGTGCCGAGGTGCTGGCACCCGGGGCACAGTGCTGAGGACCTCGGAGCAACTATCTTCGACACCTCAGCCTTGATCTTCCTCCTCTCCTCAGGCACTTCAGGCGCTTTCACACCGAGATACTTGGCGACGGCGTTCACGACCTGCGCGAAGCCTAGCTCGCCGTACCTGAGCAGTAGCTGGTTCTTGGTCTTACCGTATATCGGTATCTCCGGGTGGTTCTCCTTCATGAAGGCGTAGAGCTGCTCCTCAACGAACGGGTCGCCCTCCTCTATCACGAACACCTTCTCGACGTTCTCGAGGAACTCGCTGAGAAGCTTCTCCGGAAGCGGGTACGGAGTCGCTAGCTTGAGTATCCACGGCTTACCTACGGCGCCGAGCTTCCTCAGGGCGTCGCTGAGGTAGGCGTACCCGATGCCCGAAGCGA
>WAOK01000098.1 GCA_015521325.1 Desulfurococcales archaeon
CGGAGAGACCCGAGAGACTAGATAGGGCGTTGAGTGCTTTGGAACCGCTTCGAGAGCACCTGAAGTTTGTCGAGCCTGCGAAGGGGAGGAGGGACGTAGTTGAGAGGATCCATGAGAGGGCATACGTAGAGCTAATCGAGGAGGAATCAAGGCATAGGGAGGCGCACATGCTGGATCCGGACACCTATGTCTCGCCAGGGACCTTTGCCGCCGCCGTCGCCGCCATGACGTCAGCGTACACCGCCGCTAAGGCTGCTGTTGCTACCCTCGAACCCCATCTGGTGCTCGCTAGGCCTCCAGGACATCACGCGGGTAGGGCAGGGAGAGCGTTCGGGGCCCCTACTCTGGGCTTCTGCATATTCAATAATGCCGCGGCGGCGGTTCTTGGTTTCAGAGAGGCTGGGAAGGAGAGGGTAGCGGTGATCGATTTCGATGCCCACCACGGTAATGGGACGCAGGAGATTTTCTGGGAGAATCCGGGTGTTCTCCATATAGATATTCACGAGGACGGCATATACCCGGGCACTGGGTCCGTAGAGGATGTTGGTGGGGGGAGGGCGGCGTTCACTAAAGTCAATGTTCCGATGCCTCACGGTGCCGGAGACGCCGATGTCGAGGAGGTGATTGAGGCTGTGATAATCCCTGCTGTGGAGAGGTTCTCTCCCGAGGCCATAGTTGTTTCGGCTGGCTTTGACGGGCATCACCTCTCCCCTATGGCATGGCTTAGGTACACATCGAACACGTTCTACAGGCTCGGAGTAATCATTAGAGAGCTGGCTAGGAGGTACGGTGACGGTGCCTTCGTAGCCGTGCTGGAGGGCGGGTATGAGAGGGATCTGGAGATCGGGCTTAGATCCTTCGTCGAAGGCGTTCTTGGCCTTAAACTAAGTCATGAGGAGGAGCTGACGAGGAAGGCTGGCCTGGGGCACGTGCTCGAGAGGGTTAGGGAAGTGGTCTCGAGGGTACCGAAGTGGGCCTAGCTGAGGTCTCCACACGTGCAGAAAGTCTCGTGAACTAGCTTATACAGCTCGTCAAGGCCCTCGCCGGTGGTGGCTGATACGGCGACCACCCTGACTGACTGCATGTACTGTTCGAGCAGCTCTATGAAGCCCGTAGCTATGTCTGTGAGCACTCCCCTGTTTTCCCTCTCTAGTTCCTTCTTTACCTCGCTCAGCTCGAGGTGGTAGGTCTCCATGAATTCCTTGTTCTCGATAAGGTCTATCTTATTTATAACAGGCACTGTGTCGAGGTCCAGCCTCAGCTGGGTGACGAGGCTCATCATGAGGGCTATCGCCGCCTCCGTCCCCCTGAGCCCTAGGGTCGGGTCCGTCACATAAACACCCACCGCTGGGGCGACTCTCCTTATGACGCGGAGGAGCTTCGGCCCTGCTGGCCTGAATATGAATGACTCGCTCTGACCAGGGGTGTCCACTATCAGTATGTCTCCCTTGAGCCTTGCTAGCCTCCTGTATATCGTTGCTGACTTCTCCGCAAGGAGGTCAATCGACCTCACGATCGCACCATTAGGCCCTAGGCCCTCCCTAACCATGAGGTCCCTAGCCCTAACAATTGTCCTGGCGTCAAAGTGCGGGACGTAAGGAAGTATCTCGACCGCCGGGTCCAGGTTAACGTAGGCTACCCTGAGCCCCTCGTTCTTCTCTATCCACTCACCGAGTGCCTTGCTGAGGCTTGTCTTTCCGGAGCCGGCGGGCCCTATGAACACTATCGCTAGTGTGAACGCCATGGAGCCACCCTAAGAAGTGTTGTGGTGGGGCTCATCAGGTTTTGGTGCGTCAAAAACGCGTCAGAACGGCGAGATGAAGTCCTCCGGCTTCGGCGGCTCCGGCGGGAGGCCCTTCCTCTGCCTTATCTTCCTCACGAGGTCTAGGAGCATCGAGTCCGGTACCGGTGCCCACCTGCTGAACTCCGTGCCCCAGAAGGCCCTGCCCGCTGAGGCACTCCTGAGCTCGTTGGCTAGGTCAAAGGACTCGGCCACCGGTATCTCGGCTATGATCCTCACGTTGTTTGCTGAGATGTTGATGACGTCTATGACCCTGCCCCTCTTCTTCGATATTATAGCTATGATGTTGCTCATGTAGTCCATCGGCGTCCTTATGTCGAGCTTCTGCAGGGGCTCTAGGAGGGTCGGCCTAGCCGTAAGCATGCCAGCGTATATCGGGTTCCAGGTCGCTGGGTAGAGCTGGGCTGGGCCCCTGTGCGCGGGGTCTTCGTGGATTATTGCGTCGTGCAGGATGACCTTCAGCCCCCTGACCGGCTCCTTGGCGAGCGGGCCCTCTCTCATGGCGAGCCTGAAGCCCTGTATGATGGTGTCCTTCACCTCCCTCAGGTGCTGTACGCCGGTGGTTAGGTTGACGAATATGTTGTAGTTCTCGTCTATGGCCCATATCCTCCTGGCCTCGTCGTAGTCCCAGCCAGCCTCGTCCCTCAGTATCTTGGCCCTCTCCCTCGCGTCCTGGTCCTCCCTTATGGCGCCTTTCTGGATGAGCTGTATGGTCTCCTCGTTCAGTGGTGCGACGCTTATGTAGAGCTTGTTGTGCTTGTTGGGTGACTTGCCCTCGAACACCTTGCTGGCCTCCCTCACGGTCTCCCTGTACACGACTATCGGCGGGGACGGCTCCACCTCGACGCCAAAGTTCTCCCTAAGGAGTGTTAAGGCGATCTCCAGGTGAAGCGGGCCCATACCCGATATCAGGTACTCGCCTGTCTCCTCATTGATCTTGATGACGAGGCTTGGGTCCTCGATGCTGAGCTTCCTCAGGGCCTCGATCATCTTGCCCAACTCGGCTGGGGACTTAGGCTCGACGGCCATGGTGACGACGGGCTCTGATACGTAGTGCATCCTCTCGAATGGGGCGGCGATGTCCTTTATGTCGAGGCTCACCAGGGTCTCTCCTGCCCTAGCCCTGTCGACGCCGAGGAGGGCGGCAATGTTGCCAGCAGTTATCTCATCTACCTTTTCCCTCATCGGGCCCATGTAGAGGCTCACCTGAAGAACCCTCTGCTTGGTCCTGGCGTTGAGTAGCCACACCTCCTGCCCTGGCCGGACGGTGCCCGAGAACACCCTTCCGGTGGCGATGAGGCCTGCTTTCGGGTCGATCCTCATGTCGTTAACAAAGAGAACCAGTGGGCCGTTGGGGTCGGCGTTGAGGAGTGCCTGACCCAGCTCGGAGTTTATGTCGCCCCTCCATATCTTGGGTATCCTGTACTTCTGGGCCTCCCTCGGGTTCGGCACGAACTTAACGACCATGTCTAGGAGGGCCTCGTGGAGGGGTGCGTACCTCTTAAGCTCCTCAACAGCCTCCTTACCTTTCTGGTAGGCCTTGATTATGTCGTTGAAGGAAATCTTCCTTGCCTGGGCCATCGGTATCGTTATGCCGACACCGTCCTTCGCGGAGCCGAAGGCAACCATCCCCTGCTTGACGTCGAGGAGCCACTTTTTCTTGAACTCCTTGTCAGCGTACTCGAGGATCATCTGGTTGACCTGCTTGATGATCTCTACGAACCTCTGCTGTATCTCCTCCGGGGTCATCTTGAGCTCCTTGATGAGCCTGTCTATCTTGTTGATGTAGAGGAGGGGCCTCACCCTCTCCTCGAGGGACTGCTTCAGCACTGTCTCGGTCTGGGGCATGACCCCCTCAACAGCGTCGACCACAACGATCGCGCCGTCGAGGACCCTGAGGGATCTGGTGACCTTGGCGGAGAAGTCCACGTGGCCGGGTGTATCGATTAGGTTGATGACGTAGGGCTTGCCCTTATACTCGTGGTAGAGGCTGATGTTAGCTGACTTGACAGTTATGCCCCTCTTCTGCTCTACGCTGAGGTAGTCGAGGACTAGAGCCTCTCCAGCGATCTTCTCCGAGATTATTCCCGCCATCGCGAGCAGGTGGTCCGAGGTAGTGGTCTTGCCGTGGTCCACGTGCGCGATGATGCCTATGTTCCTCACCTGTTCCAGGTTCTTCATTATCTTCTGGATCTGCTCTACTGCCTTTACCCTGGGCATGACTCTAACCTAAGGGCTATTGCATAAGCACCTTTAAAAAGTAGCTCTTCAGCATCAGCAACGGCTCAACGATCCTTATCTCTCCCCGTACCTCGCCTCCAGTATCTCCTTGAGCCTTCTCGCCCTCTGCTCGCTCAGTCCCCCAAGGGCAACTAGCTGCGGTATGGGGGCGTTGAGCACGGCTTCGAGGGAACCGAACTTCCTGAGGAGTCTGTCAGCCGTCTTGCTCCCTATTCCGGGGAACGAGGAGAGTATGTAGAGCTGCCACTGCTGGGGGGTCGCCTCATCGCCTGGTTTCCTGCTTTTTCTGTAGGTCGCCGGCGTCGGTACCTGCTGTCCTTGCTCCCTGTTCACCTGGAGTCTCTCGGCCACGTACTTGATTACCCTAGCCGTGTGGTAAGTATTCTCCGTGTAGAGCATTAGTATCTTGTTGTACAGGGAGGCCGTTATGAGTGCTGCCTCAATCGCCCACGCCCTGTTACCGTACCTGCTCCTCAGGTACCTCATATCCCCTTCGACAACCAAGATAGCTTCCATGCCGGAGTTGGCGAGCCTCCTTACCTGGTCGAAGAACCTGCCCTCAAAGACCGAGTGGGCTAGGTCATCAACCCTCTTCCTCTCAATGAGGACGCCCTCGGCCGGTATGTAATCGCCTAGGGGGAGCTGCCTGAACACGACCGTAACGCCCATTGAGCGGAGATGCTGCGGTACCTTAGAACGCCTCTCCCTCTCGTCGGCGTATACCTTTACCAGCCCCTGCACCCACCTGGGTCTCTGGGGCGGGCCTAATATGGTCGACTCAGTCTGAGCACTCCTCCTTCCAACGCCCTTCCTCGAGAACCCTCACCCTCAACCCCTTGGAGGCGAGGTATGAGGCTATCGCACCCCACACCTCAAGGGGCTCGGCCCTCACCTCTGCCCCCGCTGCCCCGGCGTGTCCCCCGCCGGAGCCCCCGAGGGCTGCGGCTATGTGCGAGGCTATGTCTGCCGAGGGCGCCCCTCCAAGGACCTCCTCGGCCTTCTTCGATGACCTTACCGTGACTCTTGTCCTGTCCTTTCTCCTGCTTATCCCGACCGCTATGTCAGCGCCCAGATCTATGAGGGCGTTGAGGACGGAGCCCTCGTATGCGCCGATGCAGGTCACAGCTATGAGGAGGTCGCCCGCCCTGTATATGCCAGCTCTAGACACGCCCTTCAGCCTAGCGACCTTCTCGGAGTAGGGCACGGAGTTCCTGCCTCTCGTGAGGATACTCAGAACCAGCCTATAGTCAGCACCGGACTCAAGGAGGTACGCCGCAGCCCTGAAGCTCGTTGGCTTCGCCAAGCGGAAGAAACGGGTATCGTATATGATCCCGGCGAGCATAGCGGTCGCCGTTGGTTTCAAGGGCTTCAGCCCGATAGTCTCCATCGCTAGCGCCACTATTTCAGAACTCGATCCGGCGTCCGGGTCCACTACGCCCTTGCCCCGGTATAGGGAGTTCCTTGCGTGATGGTCGATGACAACGTATTCCCTACCGAGGACGGCATCGCTTATTGACCCGAGCTGCGATGCAGATGCCGTGTCGACTATGAACCACGTCTCACACGACTCTGCATCCTCGGGGGGTGAGAACGGGTTCTCCTCGCCGAGTGCCTTGAGGAGTTCCTTAGCGGCTTTTTCGAGACCCTCCGGTGCTATGAGGCGTGCATCCTTCCCAAGCGATTGAGCTATTTCGTATATGCCCAGCGCCGCGCCGACGGCGTCTGGATCCGCGTTCCTGTGAACAGCTATGCATAGGGTGCCCTTAGTCTCCTTCACTAACTCAGCTATCTTCGCCACTGCCGTATCTCCTCCTGAGCTCATCCCGGAACACCTCCAGCGCCTTATCAACTGCCGCGTCTATCCTCGCCATTGTCTCGGGCGGTATCGGGGCCCTCCCCCTCACCTCTATCATTAGGTTGAGGTCGAGGGTCTCCTCCCCTACCTCCAGGGAGGCCTCTACGTTGAATTCTTCTCTCTGCCCCACTACCTCAGCTATCGCTTCCTCGACCTCCCTCACGAGTTCCTCGGCTAGCTCGGACAGCTCGTCCGGCGTTAACTTGTTTAGGTCTAGGCCCAGTTCCTCAGGCCTTATTCTGCGCCTTCCCCTACCCCGCGACGCTCCCCGCATGCCCACCAGGCCTTAGCTTCATGTTGATCTCTTTCCTCAACTTGATGAGTTCCTCCCTTATCTTCTCCTCCTGCTTCCTCAGGCTGTTCACGCTCACCTCGAGGAGCTCCTTCCTCTCCTCCAGATCCTTTTTCACGTCCTCCTTGCTGACCTTAACGAGTACGTAGCCCTCGCTCTTGTATAGGGTGGCGTCGTCGGGTAGCTTCTCCAGGGTGGCGAGGGTCCTCTCTATCTCCCTCAGCTCCGCCTCCGCTACCTCCCTCTGCTTCGCGACCTGGGCTAGCTGTGCCTCGAGTTGCTGGGCCTTTATGAGGAGGGGCTCAAGGTCGGGTGGTATTCTCTGCGCCATGACTTACTCCTCTGGCTTGTTCGGTGACTCCATTTAAGTTATTTGTTTGGGGATCATCTCGGTGGGCTAGTTGAGCAAGCCTGACCGGGGCTTCATTGTCGACGTTCTTAAGGAGATGATCTCCATCCGGACCGTTAACCCCCCTGGGAGGGACTACGGGAGGTTCGTGAAGACCGCCGCTAAGTGGCTTGATGCAGCGGGTATGGAGACGAGGATCTATCGCGTGCCCGACGAGGTAGTGAGGAAGTATTATGAATGGGCTGAGGGGTGGCCCAGGTACGTCCTTATCGCGAGGAAGTGCTCTGGTGAGGGCCCGACACTCCATCTCTCGGGCCACTACGACGTCGTGCCACCTGGTGAGGGGTGGTCAGTGACTGACCCATTCACTCCGAGGATCGTTGACGGAAGGCTGTATGGGAGGGGCGCTGTAGATATGAAGGGCGGGCTGGCGGCGATCGTTGGGGCTGTTAAGGCCCTCGCCGATGCCGGGTGGCCTATTAAGGGCTGTGTCGAGGTCTCGATGGTGCCTGATGAGGAGACCGGTGGTGAGACGGGGACTAAGTGGATGCTTGATGAGGGGCTCGTGAAGCCCGACTACGCCGTCGTGACCGAGCCCTCGGGCGTGAACAACATATGGCACGGGAATAAGGGGAACCTCTGGTTCAGATTCGTGGTTGAGGGTAAGCAGGCCCATGCCTCGTCGCCGTGGGAGGGCCTCAACGCCTTTGAGGGTGCCGTGCTCCTGGCTAAGATGGTTATGGACGAGTACAAGCCCCTCGTCGAGTCCAAGGTCTCGAAGTTCGACTATGGTGACCCGAGGGCGGCTAGGGGCATAGCTACCATGGGCGGTGAGGTTAGGTGCGGGGACAAGATCAACATCCTGCCCGGCAAGTGCTCCTTCAGCGTGGATAGGAGGCTAATCATTGAGGAAAGCGTTGAGGAGGCGAGGAAGGAGGTCGAGGAGTTCCTAAGGAGGGCTAAGGAGAGGCTGGAGCCCCTCGGGTACAGGGTCATGGTTGAGTATGTGAGCTGGTCCGAGCCAGCCTACACCGACCCGGACTCGGAGCTCATTAACGCGCTGGCGGAGGTGGTTGAGGAGGTGGTCGGTGTGAGGCCCGCGAGAACGGTGTGTGCTGGCGGGCTGGACACGAGGTACTTCATGGGTGCCGGCATCCAGGCAACGACCTATGGGCCCGGGCCCCTTGACCTCGCCCACCAGGTCGACGAGTACGTAAGCATCGATGACGTTGTTAAGGTGTCCGAGGTCCTAGTTAGGCTGGCTAGGAAGCTCCTGTCCTAGGCCTGACCCACTTTTCTTGTCTCTATTATTGCCTGAAGGGCTGTTGCCGCGAGCCTCAGGAGGGAGTTTGTCGTTGCCCTCGCCGCTGAGGTGTCGGGGGCGCTTATCACTATCGTGAGCCTGCCCTCCTCTCTTGAGACGCTGGCCTCAACACCCCTCAGCCTTGCCTCCGCCTCAGGCCTCAAAGCTTTCTCGAGGGCCTCGGCCTCCTCAGGGGCTAGGTGAACCGTTACCCTCGCCTCCACCCTCATACTCAACCACCTTGAATACTTTGAAGCTGGGGCCGCAGGGCTTGCCCGTGCCCCCACACAGGAACGTCACGATGGCCTGCTCTCCTTCCCCGGCGATGACGAGCTCGACGTCGGTTGGCTGGGGCTCGCCCTCTATGGGAGCCGGCCTGAATGTATTGATTAGTGCATCAAGCACCTTCTCTGATAACGTCGTCGGGATCTCGTGAGTTCTTATGACGAGCCTGTTAGTGTTGAGCGGCTTCTGGGAGTCAGGTGTCTCCCTCAGGAGCTTGACCGACGTTATCCTTATGGTGTATGTCTTGATCAGCTCCGCTTCCTCGAGTCTGTAGAACCTTATGCCTGAGGGATTAGCTTTCTGCCCGAGGACTATGGCTACGCCATAAGCGCCTATCCTCTGGGCCAGGGACGCGAGTTCGGGTATTGAGGTGTGGCCCCTGTTGATTCTGTGGGAGTGGGGTATTGCCTGGGCTAGGTCTTTGAGGAAAGAACGGATCCTTCTGTGGGTTCTCCTTGACGTTGTTAGTATGAGTTTGCTCATCTTCTGGATGTCACGCTGACTTTATGATGCCTGTGGAACCGATCTCCGTTATTGGCTGGTAGGCTCCGCCAGCGAAGACGCGGCCGCACTTGGGGCACTGCCACACCCCTATCGAGATCCTCTTCATCCTTGTCTTCGCGCCGCAGAACGGGCAGACGTAGACGTCGTACCTCCTCTTCATCACGTCCCTCCATCTCTTCCTCAGTGTGGAGCCGTACCTGGGGCCGAACCTCCCGGCGATCCCTACGACCTTCGTCCTCCTAGCCATCCCTCAGCACCTACCGGGTAGGGTTGGAGCGGGAGTATTAAGCTTTGGTGCTCTCCTCCCCGCCCTCCTTGCCCTCTCCCTTGCTCTTCTCTTCTTCACCAGCTCCTTCCCTGCCTTCCTCGCTGCTCTGCTTTTCTTCCTCGTTTCCCTGCTTCTCTTCCTCTGCTTTCTCTGTTTCTTCCTCCGCTTCCTCCTCGGGCTCCTCTCTCGTCCCCTCTTCATGCTCCGGCTCTTTCTTTTCTTCCGCAACTTCCCGCTTTTCCTCAGTGACCTCTGCGGGCTTTTCCTTCAGCTGAGCCGGTAGCTGTTCTTCCGCTGGCTTAGGTGCTTCCTCTACCGCCTCAGCCTGCCCCTCCTCTGCTGCTTCCTTCGCTTCCTCAACCTTCTCCTCCGCCTCCTCCGGTGCTTTCTGTGGCTTCTGCTCCTCCGGCTTCTCGGTTTCTTCTGTTTCCTCTTCACTGATCTCCTCTACCTTCTCCTCCTCTGCCACAGGCTTCTCTTCCTCCTCCGCTTCCTCAGCTTTCTTTTCTTCGACCTCCGCCGGCTTTTCCTCTTCTACTTCCTCTTCTTTAGGCCTCACCTTCTCCTCAATTAGTGCTATGAGTTCCTTGCCCTTCGCTAGCGCTATGTCGACCGCCTTCAGTATCTCCTCCTGAGTGAGGGAACCCATCCCTGTTTTCTGTATGCCCGCTATCCTCCCGTCATCGGACACCGCTATCACTATCCTTGTTGAGAGGACTGACTCCTCCTCGAGGTCGGGGTCTACTATGAGTTTGTCGCCGAGCTTCCCTATCGTCACGGTGACTACCTTGTGCCTGAGTGGTAGTGGGCCGACCTTCGTCTCTTTGTCGATGATTACTTCCTCGTTTTCCGTTACCTCCACCTTCGGCATCTTAGTTGTTAGGAGCGCCGCTAGCGTCGCTATGCTTGAGGCGTCGATCAGGTTGCCGTCGTGGTCGAGCACGTATATGTCTATCCAGGCTATGAGGACCTTCTTCCCGGGTATTATCGCGAGTTTCTCGAGGTCTATCGCCCTTATCTCCCTCAGCGATCTGTCGATGACCCTCGCCAACTCTATGGCGTTCTCATCTGGCGGTCCGGGCTCGAAGCTGGGTGACGCCATCGGAACGAACTCCGCGGATACAACCATGACTCCCTCGTTCGGTGTGTCGGCGTATGGTGTGCCCAGCTCGAGCTTCACTCCCACAAGCACCTGCGTGTTTCCTAGCTTGACGTAGGCTGAGCCGTCTGCGTGGGGTATGTAATCTGTTATTATCTCTATGTCCCTGTACTGGTCGAGCCTCCTGCCGCTGAGCCTAACGCCCTTCTTTATGATGTTCGCCAGCGTCTGCTCCTTGAGCTTGGGGAGTATGTAGTCCGGCGATGATGGGGTGAACGACATCGCGTCACACCTCCGGCTTGATCTTCATGTACTTCTCCCTCAAGACACGCTTCTGCATCTCGTAGATCTTCCTTATGCCGTCCAGCGCCATCTTCAGGCCCTCCTCGAACTCCTCCTTGGTCAGTACGCCGTTCAGCTGGAGAAGCGTTATCTGCCCCAGCGACGGGGCCGCCGCCACAGGCATGTCCGCCTCTCCGTACATGTCCTCTACCTCGTCTATGTCTAGGACTAGCACGCCGTCCACCTTCCCTACAGCCACGCCCGCCACCAGGTCCCTCATCGGTATGCCCGCGTCGGCGAGGGCTAGGGCCGCCGCTGTGAGCGAGGTTGTTCTGGTGCCTCCGTGCGCGTTGAGTACCTCTACGAAGACGTCTATCGATGTCCTCGGGAACATCTCCGTCATTACTACGGGCTCCAGCGCCTCCCTTATGACCTTCGATAGCTCTATCTCTCTCCTGCTCGGTGCCGGGGACTTCCTCGTGGACGTCGAGAATGGGGCCATGTGGTACCTCACCCTCAGGACTGCTCTGTACGGCATGGCTATCCATTTTGGCTGCGGTTCCCTCGGGCCGTATACGGCTGCTATTACCCTGGTCTTGCCGAACTCCACCAACGCCGAGCCGTTGGCGTTGTTTAGGACACCTACCTCCATCCTTATGGGCCTTAGCTCGTTCGGTAGGCGGCCGTCGTGCCTTCTCCCGTCCTCACGTATTAGGACGGGTTTCTCTCCTGCCTTACCCACTGATCAATCCCCTCCTTACCTTTTCTTTCAGAATAAACTCCTTAATACGGTCTGTCAGGCCGGGTATGTGTGACTCCCTCTCTATCTTCCTTATCGCCAGCACGAGTATTTCCTGCATGTCAGGGTTCCTGCACTTTATTATTATTCTCCCGTTCTTACCGACCGTTATGTCGCAGCCGGTCTCCTTCTGGAGCGTCTGGAGCATTGATGCCTTCTTCCCTATCACCCTCGGAACCTTCACCGGGCTTATCTCGACGATCGCCCCCTCGTTGACCTTGCCGAGGCCCTTACCCCTTATGGTGAGTACTGGGTTCCTTGTCCTGTCGAATGCCTCTATCTTCGCCACGATTATGTCCCCGACGTCGAGGTAGTGTGTCAGGTCCTCTTTGGCGGGGTTGACTGGCCTGCCGAGTGCGTCGGCCGCGTAGAGTACTGCGGTGAAGGGCGCCCTTATGTCTACTTCCCAGTTAGTTATTCCGACATTCACTATCACGCCGACGACGACATCGCCTGGGTTGGGGTAGTAGAACCCTTCTAGGGGTATGACGTTCACGGTGTCCTCGCTCACCTGTGCGAGTCCTATTACTGCTGCGTAGTACTTGTTCCCCTTTCTGTAGACAGCTGCAGGGTTACCTATCTTGTACTCTCCCTCTGCGAGGAGGTCGCCTGGCGTGACTAGCTGTCTGTCCTCGACGTACTTCTTGCCCGGCATTACGCCACCCTCACCTCTATCTCTATCTGGCCCTTCGTCGCTTTCTCGGCCTTCTGTATGACGTCTGTCTGTAGGCCTGCGGGTATCTCTATTTCTAGTAGGAGTGAGCCGTCGCTTAGCCAGCGCTCGTTCTTTACTTCACCCAGCTTCCTTAGCGTGCTGTATGCCCTGGGGGCGACTGAAGGGGGTACTCTCATGGTTATGAGTGCCTTCGCTATCTTGATGGGTATGTACCTGGCTATCTGCTTGACTATCTTCGCTGCCTGCTCCTCCACTGACTTGTAGAGGTCTACCGCCACCCTGGCCTGCTCCATCGCTTTCTCTATTCTCTGTGGTGGTATGGGGGTCTTTGTTGTGGGGTCTATTGCTGACCTCGCTATGTAGTTGATTATCTGCCTCCTCTTTGCTTCAAGTAGCCTGCGCCTCTGCTGAGTGGTTAGCTGCAGCTCCCCTCTCTTGATTATTATGTCAGCTACTTTCTTGACGTCGTCTGTTCCGAAGACCTTCCTGAGGTCCTCCGGAGATACCCTGTCGCCTGATTTAACGTCTTTATAGATGTAGTCGCCTATGAGTACCTCATCGATCGGTATCTTGGCGCCCTCTCTGTAGGCTAGTGCCTTGTCAGGGTCCACGAGTATCTCGAATCTCCTGCCGCCGTGTTCGTACCTGGCTATTACATACTCTCTTCTCATTTGTCGACACCGGCGGCCTTTATGTACTCGGCCGCCTCTTCGGGCGTCAGCTTCCTGAAGATTTTCTCGTCGGCTGTGATGTACCCTACCTCAACCGTCTCCGGCGTTAGTGGCCCCTGTGCCGCCGCCCTTAGGGCTCCTAACGCTAGCTTAATTAGGTCGTCTTTGCTCATGTCCGGCCTATAATTCTTTTCTAGGTATTCCGTGGCTGCTGACTCGCCGGTACCCATCGCGACGCCTAGGTAGGAGAAGTAGTACCCGTTTATCTCTGTCTTGTATACGTGGACGCCCTTCCTGTCCGCCCCCGCGAAGACGAGGGAAACGCCAAACGGTCTCACGCCCGCGTGCTGGGTGTATAACTGCTTTACGTCACATACTTGCCTCACTATATATTCTATGTCTGCTGGCTCGTCGTAGACGAACCTGTAGTTCATCGCCACCTTTCTTGCGTAGTCTATGAGTATTCTGCCGTCCGCTGCTAGGCCCGCGAATGATGAGCCTACGTGGGTGTCTATGAGGTATATCTTCTCTATGGACTTGAGGTCTATTAGCGGGGCGATCCTCTTCCTCTCGGCCGCTATTACTGCGGCTGTGTCCGACCTCACCGCCACTGTTGTCCAGCCCCTCTTTATGTTCTCTGCGGCATACTCGACCTGGTAGAGCTTTCCCTCAGGTGAGAACACGGTTATCGCTCTGTCATAGCCCATTGCGGGTGGTCCGAACGCCATCCTTACCTACCTGGTTGGATTTGTTGGTATAGGCTATTAAATACCACCTCGGGGACTGTGTTCGGGTTCGTTGGATGGTTTCGGTGATCGGTGAGTGGGTTGAAGGCGGTGTGGCGGTCGTCGGCGCCGGGGGTGCCGGGGACGTTGTGAGCGCTTACGTTGCTTGCCGTGTCCTGGGTGACCTGTTCGGTGTGCGTGATTGTGTGCCTGTGGCTGTTCTTTGGGAGAGGTGGGTCCTGGACCCTTGCCCTGGCCCGATACCGAGGGCCCTTATCCGCGGCGCGTCGGCTGAGGGGCCCTGCGTGATGGTTAATGAGGGCACTGACGTCATTAGGTGCGGTAGATCCTTCAGGCCCCAGGCATCCGCTGTTGCCGGGCTCCTCGGGTTCCCCGTGCCCGGCATAACCCTTGAGTTCGGCGCCGTCGGTGTTAGGGCGTGCCTCAAGCACCTAATGACTCGCTACGGGAGCGTGCTCCTCCTCGATGTAGGTGGTGACATCCTTGCTGAGGGCTGGGAGGAGGGGCTCTGGTCACCCCTCACAGATTCCCTCGTCCTCGCGGCGGCTGCTGGCCTTCCGAACACGTACGTCGGTGTCCTCGCTCCTGGCGCTGACGGGGAGCTCCCGCCGGGATACGTGCTGGAGAGGATGGCTTTGGCGGCGAGGCTCGGCGGGTTCCTAGGCTCGATCGGGCTATGGAGGGATCACGTGAGCATATACGAGGAGGTTCTCCCCCTAACACACACCGAGGCTGGTAGGGCGGCGTATAGGGCCCTCAAAGGCCTAATGGGGTACGAGGGCATGAGGGACGGGACCAGGAGGGCGCCGGCGGAGCCGTACTCACCCATAATCTACGTCTTCACAGCCGAGTCAATACTAAAGATAAACAAGCTCGCCCAAAACCTAACAAACACGAAGACACTAGCAGAAGCACTCAAGAAAGCAGAGGAACTGGGCATACCAACAGAACTACACCTAGAGACGTGGATAGCGAAAAACGTGGGATGCCTCAAACAACCCAAACCACACCACTGGAGACAAGCCAAGCAACACTTAAGAACCCGCAACAATGACAATAGTCCGGGGGGCCAGAGCAGCGGGGTGGGGTAGCCAGGGAGCCCGCGGGAGGCGCGGGGTAACCCCCTGCCCGCGAAGCTCATAAGGGGCTGGGTAATGAGCCACCCGGCCTCGGAGACACCCCGAGGTCGGTGGTTCAAAGCGGAGCGGCTGTCCCGCCCCGCTCATGGCTTTTTCCGGATTTTCCATAACATCTACTCTCATCCAACACGGTGATTATCTATGAGTATGCAAAGGTTTGCATCAGTATGGGAAGCCCGTGTCCACTCTCATGTGTGCGGCGATGGACATATGTACATAGAGGCTGGCAAGCGTGGGTTACGTTATGTCATTGAATACACGAACAATGACTATTCGCTTATACGTGGCTTCGTGAGCTCTGTTTACCGTTCGTATGGTGTTCGACCTTTTATTGTTCACCATAGAAGAGGGCACTATATTGCTAGGGTAAGGCGTAAAGATGTCTACCTTAGGCTCAAGGCACTAGGAGCTGGTGCCTCCAAAGAATGGAGGGTTAATTTGGAATTATTTACAGACCGTAATGGAGAACTAAGAATTGAAGCCGTGCAAGCATGGCTAAGTGCGTTCATAGACGATGAAGGATACATAGACCTTGGGAAAAGAGGCTGATAATTAATTCAGTAAACCTTCAAGGCCTTGAAGATATTCGGGCGATCCTCTCCCTTCTCAAAGTAGAGTCAAAAGATCTATGAAATAACTAAGGGAAAGACTTTCAGATTGACGATAAGCGGACGTGAGAATATAATAAGAATAATAAGATATATTGAACTGATCCATCCCAAGAAAGAAAAACTAAAGAAACTTAAGACATGGGTAATAAATAGAGAAATAAATAGCTATCTCAAGAAACGCATATAAACCTAGAACACGAGTGAGATAGTGACGGGACAGCCGCTCCGTGAGAATCCACCCCCCGCTACCAGGTGTGGGCCCCCCGCCAGGTTTTGCTCTTTCTTAATTTGTTGTTGTGTCATCTACTTTTGGGTGTGGTGTCGTGGTTGGGGCTATGGATCGTTTGAGGGTTGGGACTGCGGGTATCCCTCATGCTGCTGGGAAGAGGTCGACGTTGGAGGGTGTGCGTGTTGTTGCTGAGCTGGGTCTTGATGCTATGGAGATTGAGTTTGTGCGTGGGGTGCGGATGAGGCCTGAGGTGGCTGACCAGGTTCGGGAGCTCGCTAAGGAGGTTGATGTCGTCCTGACTGTGCATGCCCCGTACTACGTTAACTTGTTTAGTAGAGATGAGGCGAAGGTGGAGGCCTCTGTCAAGAGGATACTCGACGCCGCGAGGATCGGTTATAGAGCCGGTGCTTGGTCCGTGGTGTTCCACCCGGGATATTACGGCAAGCTAACGCCCGAGGAGGCCGTTGCTGAGCTTAGGGAGTGGCTTAAGAAGATAGTGTCAACACTCCTGGACGAGGGAGTCGATATTTGGGTCAGGCCCGAGGTGATGGGTGGCCTGGCCGAGGTCGGTGCTCTTGAGGAGGTGCTGGAGGCTGTTGCGGGGATAGAGAACACCGCACCCTGCATAGACTTCGCCCATCTGTACGCGAGGAGCCTGGGAAAGATCAACGGCTATAACGAGTTCCGCACGGTGCTGGCGATGGTTGAGGAGAGGCTCGGGAGCGACTACCTTAAAGCAATGCACATACACGTCTCCGGCATGGAGTACGGGCCTAGGGGAGAGAGGAAGCACTTGAACTTCGATGAGTCGGAGTTCGCCTGGCACGACCTCGTGAAGGTGCTGAAGGAGTTCAGCGTGAGGGGGGTCATAATAAGCGAGTCACCGAACCTAGAAGGTGACGCACTCAAGATAAAGAAGGCCCTAGAAGTAGATCCTTAACGGGCGGCGGGATGATGCGGCTTACAAGGGGTGATAAGTGATCGCTGAACCCGCGGCTGAGGCCGCCGCCCACAAAGAAGGAGGGAACAATCATTGATCGAGGTAACCCCAGGAGCGGAGATAGTGGACGCCCTCCCAGCACTCTATATAAGGAAGCACAAGGCCCTGGTGGTCGCGGACGCCCACCTAGGCTATGAGGAGGAGGCGGCAAGGCACGGTGTATTCATGCCCAGATTCCAGCTCGCCAGGTTCCTGAACGTCCTCGAGCAAGCGCTTGACCTCGTCGACGCGGATAGGGTCATAATAGCGGGGGACCTGAAGCATAGGTTCGACGGCTTAGGCAGGCTCGAAAGGAGGGAAGTAACGAGAGCGATCAACTTCATCAAGGAGAGGGTGAGAGAGGTCATCGTCGTCAGGGGGAACCACGACAACTACCTCCCGATACTCAAGGACAGGCTCGGGTTCGAAATCGTCGAGCACCTCATACTGGGCGAGTACGTCATCATACACGGACATAAACCACTCCCGTCCGAGGCGAGGGGGAAGATAGTCATAATGGGGCACGAGCACCCGTCGATAGCGATAAGGGACAGCATAGGCACAGTAGGCAAGTTCCCTTGCTTCCTTAGGGGCATCCTGAAAGACAGTAAGACGAGGGTGGTGGTACTGCCAGCGATCGGTGCATACCAGACGGGGTCGAAGGTGACCCTAAACCCCTCAACATACCTCTCGCCGGTGTTGAGGGAGGAGGTGGTGCTCGAGGAGCTGGAGCCCATAATAGTTGATGAGGAAATAGGTGTGCTCGAGCTCCCGAGGCTTGCCGACATGCTGGACTTCATGTAAGGGGCAAAAACATGAGGCCATTAATAAGTACTTTCGCATAAGGGCTTGATTGCGAAAAAATTTATGAATTTACCCGATGATTCACTTTATATTGCTCCACTTAACATTTAAAGGGGTTTAAATTGGCGAAGAAAACAGCGAAACCAGTGATAAGGATAGAAAACATTGTCGCGACGGTCACGCTCCACCAAGAGCTCGACCTCAACTACATATCTAGGGAGATACCGGGAGTGAGCTACCAGCCCGAGGAGTTTCCCGGACTAATCCTGAGGCTCCAGAACCCGAGACTCACGGCCCTGATCTTCGGCTCAGGCAAGATGGTCGTGACAGGGGCGAAATCAGTCAATCAGCTCATACGGGGATTCAAGAGGATCCTCCGCATGCTCGCAAGGCACGGCATAGTCATAAGGCAGAAGCCCTCCGTACACATACAGAACATAGTCGCCTCAGCCAACCTCGGGGTCGAGGTCGACCTCGAGAAGGCGGCAGAGCTACTCGAGAACAGCATGTACGAACCCGAGCAGTTCCCAGGCCTCATATACAGGATGACCGACCCGAACGTAGTGCTCCTCATATTCAGCTCGGGCAAGATGGTCATAACAGGGGCGAAATCGGAGGAGAACGTTAAGAGAGCCGTCGAGAAGATATACAAAACCCTCCAGGAACTCGGCTGCGTCAGGACACCACCAAGCGAGTACACATCCTTCTAAGGTATGAACCCCATTTTATTACTCCCCCAAACCATGGGTTAGCGGATGATGACGTGGGCAGCCTTAGACCGGGAGGGATGAAGACCACAGTTCACTCTGACCGAAATAACCTATAATCCCAGACCAGCCACTCCTACGGTGCGGTTATTGAGGCCCGAGAGAAGGGCGGGCATAGTTGGATGGGGCACCTACATACCGCCCCGGAGGCTCAAGGCGGAGGAGATAGCCAGCCTCTGGGGCTTCGCCCCCGAGGTACCTAAGGGGCTCTGGATAGAGGAGAAGGCCGTTGCTGCCGTCGACGAGGACGCTGTCACGATGGGGTGGTACGCGGCGAGGTCAGCGATTCGGAGGGCAGGAATAGACCCATCAAAGATAGAGGCGGTCTTTGTGGGCACTGAGTCAAAGCCTTACGCAGTCAAGCCGTCGGCAACAATCATAGGCGACGCCTTAGGAGTGAGCACGAGGAAGCTCGCAACAGACATGGAGTTCGCGTGCAGGGCAGGAGGTGAGGGAATTAGGTTCGGGATAGCCCTCGTGGCCAGTGGGCAGGCAAGGTACGCCCTAGCAATAGGGGCCGACACCGCCCAAGCGAACCCGGGCGATGTTCTCGAATTCACCGCCGCCTCAGGCGCGGCCGCATACATCGTGGGCCCGGCTGAAGAAGCCGCGGCTGAGTTCGAGGGTGTCGTGACGTATGTTACGGACACACCGGACTTCTGGAGGAGGGAGGGCTCGAGGTACCCCGGGCACGGCGAGATATTCACGGGCGACCCTGCCTACTTCCACCACATAATCTCCTCCGTTAAAATGCTCATGACAGAGCTGGGGCTCGGGCCGGATGACTTCGATTACGCAGTTTTCCACCAGCCCAACGGGAAGTTCCCCCTCAAGGTGGGTAGGAAGCTCGGGTTCCCGAAGGAGAAGATCCTGCCCGGCATAGTCACGCCCTGGCTCGGCAACACTTACAACGGCTCGGCACTCATTGGGCTAGCGAAGGTTCTTGAGAGGGCAGAGCCTGGGCAGAGGATCCTCGTAGCCACCTTCGGCTCCGGAGCGGGGAGCGACGCATTCAGCATAATCGTGAAGGACAGCATAAAGGAGAGGGTGAAGAAAGCACCGACAGTTGAGGAGCTACTCCAGAGCAAGGTATACATCAGCTACGGCGAGTACGCCAAGCACCGCCGCATACTATATAGGAACGTAGGGGGGTGAGGCAGGATGGCATACATCAAGTCGGTCGGGCTCGTGCGGGTCGGGAGGTACTTCGACAGATCCTACAAAGACCTGGCGCTAGAGGCGATCGAGAAAGCCATGGGCGACGGGGGGAGACCGGGCTACGTAGTAGTCTCGTCGATGCTCGCGGAGTCAGCCCTCAAACAGCTTGACTTAGGTTCGGTGCTGGCCGAGTGGGTTGGGATGGCCCCGGTACCCGCGATAAGGGTAGAGGCAGGGGAGAACGGTGGACTCGCTGCCGTCGAGGTTGGGGCAGCGTTAACTCAGTCAACAGGAAAGGAGGTTCTCGTATTGGGTGTCGAGAAAGGTACGGAGTACCCGACGACGAAGACGTACGGCGACTACTCCCACATTCTTGAATGGGAGACCGAGACAGTGCGGAACGTCAGGCCGCCCGACCTAGCGGCCCTAGCCATGGAGGAGTACATGAGGAGGTACGGGGTGAGCAGGGAGGAACTGGCTGCCTGGCCGGTGAAGATGCATAGGAACGCTGTCAATGTGCCGCACGCGCAGCTGAGGTTTGAGATAAGGGCTGACGCCGTCCCGGCGGCGACGAAGATATCCGGGCCCTTAACGCTCCTCGACATGTTCCCCATAGGTGACGGGGCGGCGGCCATCCTGATCAGTAAGGAGAGGGGTGACTCACCCATAGAGATCGCTGGTGCCTACGCGTCAACGGGCATGAGGTACTACCTGAGGGACGACCCCCTCCACCTAACTGCTACGGCCGAGGTGTTCCGGAAGGCTCTAAGGCTCACTGGCGGGGAGCAGGCCCTCGAGATACATGACAGCTACTCAATATACGCCTACCTAATCCTTGAGTCAGCAGGCATCTCACCCAAGGGCAGGGCGCCGGCCGATGTCGAGGGGATGGAGTGGGTGAACGTGAGCGGCGGCTTGAAGGCTAGGGGACATCCGTTCGGCGCCACAGGCGTCTATCAGGTGGCTGAGCTATTCACCTTAATGACTGACGGCCTAGGTGGGAAGACATACCCTGGTGATTGGGGCGTGGCTCACGGAATGAGCGGGCACGACGGGAACGCCCGCGTGATTGTTCTTAGGAGGGTGTGAGGCATGAAGCACTCCATACCCATATACTGGAGGTCGAGGTCCTCCCACTATCGGCTGGAGGTCACCAAGTGCAG
>WAOK01000099.1 GCA_015521325.1 Desulfurococcales archaeon
GACGCCCCGTTCTAAGGAAATATATAAGTTTTTTATCAATGAGAATTTTCCTCATGATCACTTTCCTCAAATGCATTTGTAGACAATAGGAGATCGGGACTCAGGAGTAATGCAGAACATTCCCGGTATACGGACGAAGGATGTCAGGAGGGTTATAGTGAGCAAAATGCTCTCGCAGGCGCCCGGCGTCTACACCCTGCTTAAGGGCTTGGCGAGGAAGGTAGTAAAGAGCGACCCCACGGATCTGTTCCTGAGGAATCCGCGGATGCTCTTCAACCTCTTAATGGAGCACTACCAGGATAGGGTGACAGCAATGTTCGTGTTTAGGAATCTCTTCATCAAGCCGCTGGCGGAGTACCTCGGCCTCTATGATAAGGTTGATGAGCTGACGAAGGCCGCAATAGAGGGTTGTGATGAGCTCCTTAAGGTCATTAACAACCTTAACTCCTCCGTGGTCTTCGACGAGATAGGGCTCTGCGTGAGTGACGACAGCGAGGCGATCCAGGCCAGGGGTGGTGGGGGCGGGAGGCACATGAGCTACCTCGTTCCATCCCGCCTGACCGCCAGCTTAATTGAGGAACTCTAGCACCGCTTCAGCCACCGGTCCGAAGTTTTGCTTGTTCCTTCCCTTCAGGTGCTCGCCACGGTATTATTTACTTGCCGCGCATTACGGCGTGTGGGGTAGGTGTTGAGAGACGAGAGCACGTACGCGGCCGTCATGGCAGCGCTTGCCGTCGGTGACGCCCTCGGCTACCTCGTGGAGAGGAGGTGGCCGGGTCCGAGGGGTGAGTGGTTCCGTGGGCTAGAGGAGTACCTTGAGTGGGCTGGCTATGGCGGCGGGGAGATACCGTACAGCGACGACACCGAGATGGCGGTTTTCCTCGCCGAGACACTTATCGAGACATGCGGGTTCGACCCCGACCTCTTCATGAGTAAGGCAGCTGAGAGGGCGATGCTCTGGGAGAGGTACTACGGAGGCGGGACTGCGGCGGTAATCGAGGCCGTTAGGGGAGGTACCCACTGGTCCGTCGCCGCCAGAGAGGCCTACGGCGGTAGGGGAAACATGGGGAACGGCGCCGCCATGAGGGCCGCTCCCATACCGCTGTTCTACGGGGTGAGGGAGGAGGTCGAGTACTTCGCCGAGGCGCAGGCGGTCGTTACGCACACCCACCCAGTGGCTATTGAGGGCGCTAGGCTCATCGCCCTAGCAATTCATTACAGCCTCGAGGGCCTAGGCCCCGGCGAGGTGCTGGAGGCGCTCATCAACGACACGCAGCACCCCCACTACCTCGGCAAGCTGAGGGCAATAAAGCACCTACTCAACGCATCACCAGCGAGGGTAGCCAACACGCTCGGGAACGGCGGGGCGGCGGACGAGTCAGTCCCCGCAGCGATATACGCCCACGTGAGGGGCTCTGGGGAACCTCTCCAGACACTCCTAACGGCCCTCAGCCTAGGAGGCGACACGGACACAATAGCTGCGATGGCGCTCCCAATCACCGCAGCCCACACCGGGAACCTCGGGAACATACCCAGCGAAATAGTCGCCAAAGTCGAGGCAATAGATAACATAGCGGCCCTAGGCAAGAAACTCTATAAAGCATCAATAAAGTGCAGAGAAAAGCGGTAACTAACCAAGACACAGAGCGATGGGTCAGGCTAAGACATTTTAGAAAAGTGAGTGGTGGAGAGACACTATTAATAAGAACACGATTGAGGATTTCATTAGTTGTGTCCTAGGTCAATAAATTTACTCTAAATTAACCGCTAAGCGCCTTGAAAGAGAAGCAGGCATTCAGATATAGGCTTCTTGGAATACATGATAAAGCACCTGTCAAGGGGTCTTGGTCTTCCTCAGAAAGCTATGGAATACAAGAGACTTCATAGAAACTCCTAATCAGACCTAATGAGTAAGTTGCTCAGCAACGGATTAGTTGGGGCGAACGCCAGCACACACTTATATACATAAATAAAATGATGTAGCGCACCCATGAAGATTGTAAAACAATTAGCAGAATAGAAAGGTAGTTAAGGGATAGGAAGAATCTTATTTTGCCCTATGTGTCAGGCGTGTTAAGTTAAGTCCAACCAGTCCTTATTCCATACAGGTGTTAGCCGTGTTCGAGGAGCTTCTTGGGTACTACGTTCAGTTGCTAGCTATCATGAACCCGTTCTCCGCTCTCCCAACATTCTTGAGCCTTACGGAGGGCTTGGGCGATGTTGAGAAGAGGGATATCGTGAGTAAAGCTTTGCTCGCCTCCCTCGTTCTTGTGGCTGTATTCACTCTGATCGGTAATTATATCCTGATGGCCTTCAACATCTCCTTACCCGCCCTAAGGATCGGTGGCGGGGTCATACTGATGGCCATAGCCATCGATATGCTCGGTGGTATGCCGAGGACTAAGAGGGTTGAGGCCCAGGACATAGCAGTCGTGCCCCTAGCCACCCCGATGGTTATCGGGCCCGGCACTATCACGACGATCCTCCTCCTAACGAGCAAGGACCCCTCACCCGCTGGCACCGCCGCCGTCCTCGTTGCAGGCCTGGCCGCAGCCGCCACGACTTTCGTCCTCCTCAGGTACTCCGAGCCAATAATCAGGGTGCTCAGGCAGTCGACGGTTAGGGCGATCGGGAGGTTCATGTCCCTAATAATAGCGAGCATAGCGGCCGAGATGATCGCCTACGGCGTCATCGCCTACTACCACCAGATCGCCCCGCAAGCCTGACGATGGAGAGGGCCACGAGGTACGCCAACGACACCGAGCCAGCCCAGGCTACGTAGGGAGGGGGCCCCGGCACGCTCCTAGCCCACGCCATGAGGACACCCCAAGAACACCCCACCGCCGCGCCGACACCGCCGGACGAGATGAAGTACCCTATAGTCAATGGGTCAGGGCATGAGTGAGCCTCAGCCAGCACCCTCGCCCTGCCCATGGCCGAGGCCGCCACGATTGCCGCTGAGCCGTCCCTAACCTCAACACCCAGAGCCCCGCCCTCGACCGGGGCGACGGGCGTCATGGTCGGGCCCCACAAGAGTTCCTCACCCCAACCCGTTCCGGGCCTGATCACATAAGCTACCGGGGATGCCCCGGGCACCGTGATCAGTAGGAGAGTGTCGTCGAGCGGGTTGTATGCAGCGCTCAGGACACTCCTAGCGCTTAGTGAGTGTGCCTTGGCCAGTCCCTCCTCCCCTACAACAACGACCTCAAGGCTGGGTTCCCTAGCTATGACTGCGTAAGCCGTTCCCGGCACGGGTGAGGCAGCTGACACACCCTCGCCCAGGGCCCTCGACACAGCCGATGAACCAGCGACCTCGTATGCTATGATACCGCCCCTGCCGTAGGAGACCCACTCCCTGGGCGCCAGTGCCTGTACTCCCAGCACCTCATCGGCCCCGACCTCGAGAACCGTCATCGCCTCCCCAGACGACGCGTCGATCACGTACCACTGCCTTAGGGCGGGGTAGGAGGGCGGCCTGACCAGTGCACCAGCTATGACCACGCCGGCCCCGGGCACCGGGGATGCCTGCGTGGCGAGGTCGTCTATGACGTATGCCCTGCCTGCGCCGCCCTCCCCGACCTCTACGACCGTGTTGTATAGGGAGCCATTGTAGTGTATGTGCGTGGTGTACACTACCTCCCACCACCCCAAGGACGGGTCGAAGTAGGCGCTCACCCATGAGTGGATGCTGCCGGGGCCGAGCCCCACTAAGCCAACGAGGGCTGACTTACCCGACACCTCCGCAGACGCGGCGGCGCTCACCACCTCCCCCAGGCCCCTGTAGGCGATGCTGTAGAGGCCTAGGTAGTCGTCCCTGCCAGGCACGCAGGGCTCGAGGGTGAAGACCTTGCCCGAGGCGGCGGCGAGCCTTAGGACAGAGCCCCTCATGAACAGGCCCTTAACGAGCCCGTCCCCGACGTCGTAGATACCGACCCACTCCACGTCATACGCCTCCCTGAAAGTCACTGCGACTAGGTTCGTGGGCCCGTAGAACACCGCGTCACCGAAGAACCAGGGCAGCTCGAGCGAGGCCCTCACACGGCCGTCGCCCCCAATTATGAGTAGGGTGCCGTTCACGACCGCAAGGACCTCCCCACCAGCAACGTCCCTCACCCCCACGAGGTACCAGTCCGAGGACGCCTCAACGCCATAGAGGAGGTGCGGCGCCGCAGCCTCACCCGATAACTCGCCGAGCCCGAGGTAGTAGATGCCGTGGACGTATGCCCCAGCCGACCTGGATATGCCGGAGA
>WAOK01000100.1 GCA_015521325.1 Desulfurococcales archaeon
CTCGTGCACCTTCCCCGTGTCACCGTATACGCTGTACTGGCTGAGTGGGTAGGAAGCGTTCAGGAAGAAGTAGATCGGTGCATTCGTCAGGTTGAGGCCGAAGCCCGGCTCGACCCTCACGTAGTACCCGAAGAAGCTGTGATCCTCGCTGAAGGCGACGTCGACGTAGAGGTGGTCAGAGTTGTAGGACGCCTCCGGCCCGAGCGGGTCTGCGCCGGGGCGGGTGAAGAACCTTACGGAGCCGTTGGCGAATATCTGGATCATCCTGAACCCTCTGTACTTGTAGACGTTGGGGTGCCCGATGGCGGTGACCGTGACCAGCGTTACCTTCCCGTTGTAGGTAGCGACCTCGTCTCTGTGGGTGTCGCCGCTGAGGACGAACTTCACACAGTCGTAGTCGTTGAGTATGTGGAGGAACCTGACGTACGAGTCCTTATGGCTCGACCAGGACGGATGAACAGCGTCTGGGTACTTGCTGATGAACTCCTCAGGCGAGGCCTCGTAGTCACCGCTCTTTATGACGAACGGCGGGTGCACCACGATCACCACGGTCTTCTCGGTTCCCTCGTACTTCTGCACGATCGACTCGAGCCAGTCAAGCTGCTCCTGCCTGAGGTAGTTCTCGAAGCCAGCGTCGAGGCCCACGAACACGAAGTCACCGACAACCCTCACCCAGTCTCCTGGGCCCACCCAGTACCCGTAGTACTTGCTGTAGAAGTCGGTGGAGGAGCTCACCTGTGCCCAGTCATGGTTACCGGGTATGACGAAGGACGGGATCATGAGCTCGTTCGTTATGTACGCGAACTGCTTGAGTGAGTTAACGTCGTTGCCCACGTCCACGTCGTCACCGACCATCACAAAGAGGTCAGGCTGGAGAGCGTTGGCGTAGAGCACCGCCGCCTCATACATCTGCCACGTGTACTTGCCCCCTATTGCGGAGCCTCCGAGTATTGAGTCACCGGCGAGGAATATCTTCAGGGACGACGGCTCTCCCTCAATTACCCAGACGGCCCTGGGCTCCTTGTAGGTGCCGCCATCAGCCACCAGGACGAGGTCGTAGAGCCCTGGCGGCGTATCGCCCGGAACGCTTACCTCGAAGGTCCCCTCACCCGGCCCGACGCTGACGCCTCCCACATCGATCTCTTTCGTGACGTTCAGTCCCACGAGAATGACTTCATCAACTGTTGCGGCGGCTGACGCTGACACGGTGATGTTGAAAGACGAGCCCGGCTCCACGGTTGCGGGTACTGAGTACCTTGGCTCAATTATTATCAGCTCGTTCGGCACGCCGTACTCGATCATCGACGTAGCTACTGAGGCGGTCATTAACGTGAGGAGCAGCACAGGTATGGCGAGATAAGGCAACCTCATACTATCTTGCCTCACTTATCGATTCCTGTTGGGAGCATTAAACGTTGGTGGTGACGGATTTCGCTATATATTTTATACATACTTTATAATAATCTAGTAGATACGATTCTAGCGTTGAGTAAGAATGAGGCTAGGAACCAATGCAGTACTCGCAGCAACCATGTTCGGGCTGGTCCTCATAAGTATCTCGCTAGTGAGCGCAACATCAATGTGGGCGGGCAGGCTCGGCCTTAGGGCGACAGCTACAACAGGAGACCCCGATATTGAGGTCATTGACGCCGACGGCTACGTTGTTTCGGAGGCGTGCTGCCCATGCTGTGGGGGGTCATGCTCGTCGACCGAGATAGAGGACGTACCCATGAGTGATGTGTGGGTCGATGATAGCGGAGGCGGTGCAGGAGCTAGGGTGCACCTGCTCACACACAAGCCAGTGATCTGGGTAGGTGCTCTTATGAGGAGTAACGGCACCGTACCTTTGACGATAACGGGCTTCGACGTATACGTCTCAGCTAACCACGGCCTGAGCACGTCGGTTGAGGTCTTCGTTTACGGCCCTTACACCAGCATATCTGAGGCGAGCTCCTGGGGGCTGGACAACGGGTGCGGGCTACCCATCAGCAACCAGACTGGGGTGCCTATGACACTATGGCCTGATGAGGGGGCCGTCGTATGGGTCAGGATAGTGCTCACGCATCACCACCACTGCGGCGATGGCGGGAGCGCTCAGGGCTCTGCTGGTATTAAGCCTGAGTGCGGCTGCCCTTTACCTATACGTGTGGATGTATCGATCACGCCCGTAACTGAGGGCAGTCAGTGAGTGCGTTGAAACCCTCGTAAGGGGGTCTCGGACTAATTACTTCTCCCCGCGCTGCAGTATCTCAATAGGTGAGTGCTTGGGCAGGGTCTGCGAGGACAGTACCTACAGGCTCACCAGGCCTGAGGCACTGATCGCCGAGATCAGTCGCTACCTAAGGAGGATGGGCTGTGAGGTTATTGAGAATGATGAGGCGCTCTCAGCCAGGTGCGGTGACTGCTTGATAACAGCGCGTTCGGAACGGCTCGAGCACGATCAACTCATCCGGGATCTAGGGACTCTCGGAGAGCTCGCCGCCATGGCTGGTGCGGGGGATGTTCGCCTTACGATTGAGGTTAGTGAGGGGTGCGGTGAGATCTGTGAGAGGATTAGGTGGGGAGCCTTAATGAGGGGTGGTGGGTGAGGGCAGTAACCGTTATGTCCTCCTTGATGAGTAGCTCAGCATATTTTGCTAAGGGGGGTTAGTTACTAAGGGGGGTTAGTAATGCCCTACTTTGACCCAGAGCCCAAGAGGAGAAGGGAGGACTTCTATGACATGGAGGAGGAGCTCGAGGACTTCGTGAAGGCGGTTGAGAGGGATAAGCTGATTGTAGTGAAGGGGCTAAGGAGGTATGGTAAGACGTCCCTCATTCTCACGGGCCTTAACTCCGTGGGCGCTAGGTATGTTTTGATTGACTGCAGGCTTCTTCCAGAGGGGTTCATCACGATTAAGGACTTTGCCTCCCTGATAGAGGCTGAGTTGAGCAGGAGGTCGTGGGCAGCTAATTTGCTGCGCCGCATTGATAGCGTGTCGTTCGCCGGGGTGAGGATGAGGTTCCGTAATTACGATTTGACAACAGTTGCCGAGATCCTTGCCAGGATAGGGGACGCCGTCATCGTTATTGATGAGGCACAGGAGCTGAGGAGGAGTAGGCACAGATTCGATTCGTTGATAGCGCACCTATACGACTACTCAGACGCGAGGGTAGTGGTTTCCGGTTCCCAGATAGGGATGCTGCACCGCTTCCTCAGGGTAGACGATCCGGACGCCCCTCTCTATGGGAGGCCATACACCGAGATTAAGCTAAGGAAGCTTGACGATCGACAGGCAAGGGATTTCCTCATCCGCGGGTTCAGGCAGGAAGGGGTGTCTGCCAGTAGCGATGTGGTGGATGATGCGGTGAGGGCGTTTGGCGGCGTCATAGGGTGGCTCACCTACTTCGGGTACATGTACAGCAGGGTAGGAAAGAGATCCGTGGACGAAGTCCTCGATATAGCTTCCTCCTTAGCTCTTCAGGAGTTAGAGCACGCGCTCAGTCTCTACTCACTCGCTCGACGCAGGTATGTTGAGGTCCTCAAGACTATAGCCACTCTTGGTGAGGCGGGTTGGTCTGAGATCAAGAGGTCTGTTGAGGCGAGGCTCGGCCGCATACCCGATACCGCGCTCGCCAACATACTGAGGAATCTCGTAGATCTCTCTATAGTATTAAGGAGAGGGAGGAGGTACGTTATAGCTGATAATGTACTCGCCTACGCAATCAGGCATAAGCTCAGGTAATACCCGATTTCCTCAGCTGTATGGCCTCTATAAAGGCCTCTATCCACAGCGGTGCCACTAGGAACACGCCGAAGAGAACCGTGCTTAGCGGGGGCCTGGCCATAGCAGCATAAGCTGCTAGGAGGGTCGTGGCGTAGGCTGCGTATATGAGTATCCTCGGGTACACCCTCCCAGCTATGATAACCTTTCCCACGAGTTCCGGGGGAGGGTCCCTCAGTATCTCGTACTTGCCGTCATTTCTCCTCTTAGCTAGTCCCTCCTTAACTAAGCGGTTGAGTACCCTCTGCGCTTTCCCGGGGCTGCTGAGGCCTAGGAGTCTCTGGGCCTGCCTCACACCAACCGGGCCACTCACCTGCCTCAGCCTTATGTAGTGCCTGAGGAGGTCCTTCTCCATGGTCAGTACCTCCTCATGAGGGCGCCGGTGATTGCTGCTGCTATTAGGGCTAGTATGAGGGCGATCCCGAGGTACGTCAGATCTTTATTCGTCTCCGGCGGCCTCACTGCTGCGCCCCCGCCCACCGTGGTCCCTGTCCCCGTTATCCCTGTGTTCGTTGGGTACGATGCCGTTGTTGGCTTCGTTGTCGCTGTGTGTGTTGTGGCCGAAGGCGCCGTGTTAGTTGTTGTCGTCTGCGTCAGGACTGTCGTGGTCATTGTGCAGTATGGGTGTAGGACGCCGAGGTACGGTGTGCAGGGCCATGTGTTGATCTCTTCAGCTATTGTGAGGGGGTTCGGGGGGACGTAGTCGCTGGTCGGGCGTTTCTCACCGGACTGAGTCAGCTCCACCGTCTGGTTTAGCGAGCTGAGTGCGTAAGCGGCTGCGTAAACATCCTCGCTACTCAGTCCTCCCGCGTCGAGGATCCCCAGCTTCATTAGGTAGGTTGCCTCCGCCCCCAGCACGTTCTTGGCTGTGCTCAGACCGGGCGGCTCAATTATTGGCGGCGACCAAGATGGCTCGTAGTTTATGCTGAGTAAGTGCTTCATGAGCGCATTTACGGCATCGCTTGCTTCGGATCCTGGGTTATTGGTTAGGAATAATATCTTTGACCAAGGCATAGACCCCTCGGAGAACGAAGAGAATATCTTGGCCTCGACGAAGCCTCCCGTGATGTTCTTCCCCATGACCACCCTCACCTCAGTTATCTCTACGCAGGAGGGCGGTGCGCCGCCCGGGGTTACTGTGGTGCACTTCTCGTATGTCCTGTTCTCTAGCTCGAGTATATCCCACCCCGCAGAGGAGGCCGCCTCACGAACCGCTGTACCATTAATTAGTGCGAAGTCGCACTGTATAGCGCCCCCACAGGGCGAGTCCCGCCAGAGCAGGTCCTCGACCTTCGGGATGTAGTGGAGGGATACGACCGCGGCCCCTCCGTCATTGTATGCCTCAATCACTAGGAAGGGGCTGTAGAGAGACCGGTATATGAGGTAATCCCTCCCGCCACTGCGGAAGACGTATGTGAACATGCTGAGGTTCGCTGAAGTAATCAGGTCCTCGGCCAGCGAGGTATTCACGTAGCCTCCCTCGATCTTTAACGCCACGAACCACTTCTCCACGTACTCCTCGCCCCTCGCGGAGGCGGAGGCGTGGTCGTTGCTGAGGCCCGGGAGGAAAGACAGCACGAGGATGACCGCAACGACGACGGCGAAG
>WAOK01000101.1 GCA_015521325.1 Desulfurococcales archaeon
GCGGCCCCGACCTTCTCCCTCACGACCCTGTAGCTGACGGGGTAGGCCCTCAGGTAGGCTGTCTCGGCCGAGCGGACGGCGTATACGCGGAAGTCTGGTTGGAAGGCGTAGTACGCGAACTTAGCCACCTTAGCTATGGCCGTTGAGAGGGTGGCGGCCTCCCCGAGAGCCATGCTCCTCAGTAGCTCGAGCCTCACAGTAATGACTGCGTCATTGAGGAGCTCGAGGGTGAACTGGTCAGGCCTGACGAGGTCTTCCGGGACCCTCTTCAGTAGCCTGCCCGCGTGGGCCATCGCCTCCTTGAGTGACGTGACGTACCTGTAGACCTCCTCGCCTAGGGCGAACCTCCTCACCTCCTTAATGGCTCTCTCGACGTCAACCTCGCTGACCTCAGCATCCGACAGGGACTGGGGGTTGATGAGTGTGTGGGCCTCGTCGAGGATGAGGTAGTACTCGCTTATGTCCTCCTCCTCAGGGAACGCCGTTGACCAGACCTCCTCACGGAATACGTAGGGGTACGTGACGACAACGAACTCCGATGAGGGTATGAGGCGGGAGAGAGCGAAGAACGGGCACACACCGAGCCCGTCGGCGAGGGCCCCCGCGACGGCGTGGGGGTCCGGCGGCGCCTTATCTATCGCATCCCGGATCTCGTCGTCCGTGACGCTCCCGAGGTTTATGAAGTAGGGGCACATGTGCTTCGACCTAAGCACCCTGCAGTTCGCCCAGAAATCCTCCGGCGGCGGGGCCGACTTACCCCTGAGGAGCGGGCAGGACCGCCTCCCGCTGAAGACGATCGTGTGGGCAGCGCCCACCCTCCTCAGCTCCCTAATCACGGGGGCCATCTCGTTCCTGGTTCTCACAGCATAGACCTTCCTCCCCACACCCAGGTGGGAGTACACTGCGACGATTGTCTTCCCGAAGCCCGTGGGGGCCCTAAAACCTATGACCGAGCCTAGCGCCCCCCTAATGTCCTTAATAGCCTCCCTCTGCCCCAGCCTGTACTCCTCGTAAGGGAACTCCCCCACGCCGCCAACCGATAAACCTGTTCAGACCCCTTAATCAGAGTTCTACTCCTCCATATATTATTATATTAAAATGCACTAAAAACTGCATTCGAGGTCAGATAGGAGCGTTAAGGATGCGTAATCCCGGTCGCGCAGTTCCCAGAAACGGGATCGCAAGGTGTCTGCGAATCGCTACTATATATATACACCCTGAACACGAACCCGAGCTTTACTGTGTTGGTTCCGTCCTTCATATTAAGGGGCTTCTCTGCCTCAATTACCACGGTTTTATTCACGAGATCGTCATTGTAGTTAGCAGAGCTTTTGACACTTACTATGAACACGTTTTCCTTTAAGACCGCACTATACCTCTCCATCCCCAGTTGCCTTACCCATCCCATAACGAAACTGTATAACCCTGTTGGGTCGTATGAGCCTATTATCGTGTCAAGCGTGCCCTCAACGATCGCTGACGGTAATCCAAGAAGGCTATAATACGATGTATTATTGTCATGCCTCTCGACGAACATGAATGTGCTACTTATGTCATCCGTTCTGTTTTCAAATGTTTTTGAACCAAGCACTTTTATCCTCACAACCCTCCTGTATGGTTCGACGTAACTGTTCCATGCCTGCTCATCGCTACTGTGAGCGCGGATAGTGCCTAGGTCCGGTACCCTGGCTATATCGGGTAGTATTGCGAGTATTGGGTAAAGTATTAGGTAGTCATTACTTGGGTCTGTGTCGGTCATACCGTATGTGGCGTACATGTAGTCAATAACTGCGAGGTCATGGCCAAAATGCCGGCTAACTTTCCAAGTTATCACTCCGTAGTCCTCTGCTTTGCTCGGGTCGCTTGCATAAGCGTCAATTCTTCTAATATTGCCAACTGTTATTGAATCTAGTGTTATGGTCACAGCCCCCGACGTGAGCGTCACTGTAACTAGTTCGCTCACGTCGCTCCAAATGAATGTTATTTCCGTAGAGGGGAGAACAGGAACGTCGTCCGCCTTAAACGCGTAGACCGCTGCTATGGGCTCTCTTACTGAGTCCGTAGTGCCGAATTTTGAGTCTGCCCAATATATTGGGTAATCGTGCATGTTTCCTCCATGTGCTTTCCTGTATAGGACTGCTAGGAAGCCTGAGTCGAGGCCTGTGTTGCCCATGGTGTGAGCGTAAGGTGCGGGAATGTATTGCTGTGCGAAATTGTCGAGGGCAGCTATTGCGTTGCCGAGGCCCCCGAACGCGGCTATTCTCACGTAGTAGGCGCTGGAGAAGTAGGTGGCGAGCTGGTGCCATGTTGACTCCTCTACTTCGTCCTCGTCGAGGCCGGAGTCGGGCGCAACTATTACCCTGTCTCTCCACCAGCTCGGCGGGCTGTTTCTGCTGTCGTATAGCTTCCTCCATGGCGAGTCTTGGCTGAAGACGCTCCCCGGCACGATCCCTTGGTCACCGCTCAGGTAGCACCCTATGCCCGGGTTATAGGGTGCGTAGGGTTCGCACACGGATGACGATGACAGAGCCTTTGTCTTTCCGGGGCTGGCATCATTACCTTCTATTTTAGTTGTTTTCTCTAGCTGGGTGAACGGAAGGCTGCTTGTTCTGTACACAAGATTAAGGCCGTGGAACAGAGTAAGCGGGTCTGAGACCATGTCGTTAACTATGTCCTCTAACTTTATGTCAGCGTCTTCACCCCCTCTCTTAAGGATCACAGCCGCCTTCGTCGTGAGGGTTACGTGGGCTGAGTACTCGCTTCCGTTCTCCGTGATCGCCACTATGTCAATCCTAACGGCTGGTAAGTATGTGACCTCACCCCTCCTGATCGATCCAGCTATAGTACTGGCGAATGGTCTCCACACTCTCTCGAAGCCACCTAACCCTATTGAGAGCGTTTTCGGTGGCTTGACCTCGTAGTAAAGCTGGGGAGGCCTTTCATAGTCCTTGCCTGCGTAAGGGAGGGGAGAATTGGCCGTCACATACACCCTATACATAATCACATTCTCGGGCTGATCTCCTAACCAAATCCGGTTACCTAGCTGTAGCGTGATCGTTGACTCACCAAATGCGGGGGTTGCTGTTAATATCGTTGGTATGATTGCGAGCGCTACGGAAGCCGCTATGAGGACTGGTATGATAGGTGAGGCGGCTACCCGTTTTTTGGACATTTAATTTCACCACAATAATTAGGTCTTTCGTTAGTAGATTTTTTATTACAATGAGTCGAGTTTTCATTGACAGAAACTTTTTATATAACACATCTAGGACGATATTATCAGTCCCCAGCAACCGTTGGTAGCAATAGGCGTTTATGAAGATTACGCGTAGAGTGTAATACTTTGGTTGTTATACATGTTCGGTATGGTTTGTCCGTTTGTGGATAGGGATTCTGAGATTGGTGTGTTGAGGAAGGCGTATGAGGGGAGGCCGTCCTTGGTCGTTGCGTATGGTAGGAGGAGGGTCGGTAAGTCGAGGCTTCTTAGGGAGTTCGTTTCGAGGCTTGCGGGGAAGGTCGTTTATTATACTGCCGCGCCTTCTAGCCACTCAGTTAACCTGAGGCAGATGGCTGAGCAGGCCGCTTCTGTCCTCGGGCCGGAGTTAGGGCTAGGGTCTTGGGGGAGTGCTGACTCGCTTCTACGGGTTATTCACAGGCTCGGTGCTGAGGTCGTTGTCATTGATGAATTCACCTTCTGGGTTAGGGCCTACCCTGGGGTTGTTGGGGAGATCCAGCGCTTCGTCGACGAGTACCTCCCCGGGACTAGTATGGTGCTTGCCCTATCCGGGAGCCTGGTTGGGGTAATGGAGGGCAGGGTGCTCGGTGGTGGAGCACCATTGTTTGGGAGGGCTTCTGTCGTCCTTAAGCTGGGCCCTCTTAGCTTCAGCCACCTAAAGTACTTCCTTCCGGGGATGATGCCCGAGGACAGGGTGAGGGTGTACGCGCTTGTGGGCGGTATCCCGCACTACCTATGCATGCTCCGGGGCTCCACGTCGCTGAGGGAGGTTGTTGAGGCACTAATCCGGCCCGGCTCACCGCTTCTCACCGAAAAGGAGCTGACGTTATCGATGGAGGTAAGGGAGCCGCATACCTACTACTCTATTCTGTCGGCCATAGCCAGGGGCTATGACACCTTGACGAGGATAGCTCAGTACGCCGGGATCCCGGTGAGCCACGTGAGCAAGTACTTGTCTGTGCTGGAGTTCCTAGGGGTGGTTAGGAGGGATGTCCCGCTCTTCGGTAAGAGAGGTAGGTATGTGATAAGTGACGCACCCCTAAGGACAGTGTTCACCCTACTCGAACCTCTCCGGAGCCTGATAGAGCTCGAGCAGTGGGGGAGGGTTAGGGAGGCCGTTACTAAGAGAATAGATTCTTACACCTCAAGGGCTTGGGAAGACCTCGTGAGGAAGCACCTCCTAGAAACACATGCTGAACAAGGATACACCGTCGTCGGGAGGCTCGTCCACAAAGGAATAGAGGTTGACGCAGCAGTCGTTAACCCGGAGACAAGGGAAGTCATCGTCGCAGAGGCCAAGTGGTCTACCCTATCCTCTTCCGAGGCGGGGAAGCTGAGGAGGGACGCGCTGGTGAAGGCAGCAAAGATAGTGCCCAGAGGCTATGTGGTTAGGGACGCTTACGTCTACGCGAGGGGCGTGGAGGGGGTGGAGAGGCCGGAGTGGCTGATTACGCCGGCAGATATGGGGTGATGGGTCAATAAAAACCGGTTAGGGCCCTCGCTGCCCAAGCTCGGTGAGGAGCCAGTCCCGGAACTCGGCGTATGTTAACTTACCCGTGAGGTGGGGGTCGTTGCCTGTGTAGGTCACGACGACCGGGTCAGTTACTTTATTCATTAGTTGTGCGTATTCGGGGTCGGCTTCGTAGACTGCGTCGCGGTCGTATAGGTATATGACGTGGCCGTCCTCGGTGACGATGAACCTCATGAGGGGCGGGACGACGTAGGTTGTGTGGTTTAGTACCAGGATCTTGTTCTCTCCGTCCGGGCAGTGAATGGTTTTGGTAAATTTGTCCGTTTCCCGGAGCCCGAGCACGTAGGTCTTGCCCGGGATCAGGGGGAGGTGGTCGTAGACGAAGAGTGCCTTGCCGTCATTATATGCTACTAGGTAGTCATAGACGCGGATGGTTCTCCCTACGAGGTCCTCGGGCCCCCAGATCACGTCCTCGACCACGAAGTAGAATATCAGGCGGGATAACCCACGGTAAGGTCTAGAGCAGTCCCCGCTGACCTGTGCCGAGCTCACGTTATCCAGCTCCGCGACGTTGACTACCCGCCCTTTGACCCAGTACAGGCCTGAGTAATCCTTCAGGAGGTTCTCGAACCCGACCTCTCCGTGGAGGACCCTGCCCACATCGGATGTGTAGTCGATGTAGAGGAAGTTGCTTGGGACATAGGTGAGGTTTATTGCCTCGCTTCCTCCGGTGCCCATGGAGTTGCTTAGTAGAATGAATGAAGCGGACGAGAGCGACACGGCGGCAAGGATAATGGCAATGAGTACGTACTTCACGGTCGCACCTCTGGAACCTTTTGTTCCAGAAATGATCCCGCAATCAGAGTAATAAGTTCAGTAGCTCATGAGCTCCCACCTCGTTGGCGAAAGGTCTTTAAGGGGCAGGCCAAGTAACGCTTTTCTCTTCACCGAAACGAAGTAGGTGATGCGTGATGAGCGGCGGGAGATATGACCTCGTGATCCTTGGGGCGGGCCCCGCTGGGTACGTGGCGGCCGTGAGGGCCGTTGAGCTGGGCTTCAAGGTCGCTGTCGTTGAGGGCAGGAGGCTGGGGGGCGAGTGCACTAACTGGGGATGCATACCCTCTAAGGCAATAATCAACGCAGCGAAGCTCGCAAAGTCCGCGAAGCTCGGTAGGAGGGCAGGGGTGAGCCTGAGGCTGGAAGGCGTTGATCCGAGGAAGGTTCTCGACTTCGCTAGGAGGGCCTCGACCAGGTCTAGGGAGGGTGTGAGGCTCCTCCTCTCCGAGGTAGACATCTACGAGGGCTTCGGGAGGTTAGTGAAGGGAGGCGTCTCCGTCGGCGGCGAGGTACTTGAGGCGGGTAGAGTGCTCGTCGCTACCGGTACCGACCCCGCGCCGGTCCCTGGTGTGAGCTTCGACGGGGAGGTCATCATAAGTAATAGGGAGTTCTTCGAGGCACCCCAGATACCCTCATCAATACTCATCATAGGTGCTGGCGCTATCGGGGCCGAGATAGGTCAGGCACTAGCCAGGCTGGGGACTAAGGTCACGATAGTTGAGATAATGGAGAGGCCCCTACCATACACCGACCCAGAGGCCGGGGAGGCCGTAGCTAGGGCGCTCAAGAAGGACGGGGTCAAGCTCTACACCTCCTCAAAGGTCGCTGAGGTCAGGCGGGAGGGCTCCGAGGCGGTGGCGAGGGTCGTGACCCCCAAGGGCACTGTCGAGGTGAGGGTCGAGAAAGTGCTGATAGCGGCCGGGAGGAGGCCGAACACCTCAGGCATAGGGCTCGAGGAGGCAGGGGTCGAGCTAGCGGGTAAGGGGTGGGTAATAACAAACGACTACCTCCAGACAAGCAACCCAGCAATATACGCCGCCGGGGACGTCGCCGGCCCGCCGTACCTGGCGCACAAGGCGTACAGGGAAGCAATAATAGCAGTGGAGCACGCCGCCGGGAAGGAGCCCTGGCTCCCGAGGGGGCCCGTGCCATCAGTAATATTCACCGACCCAGAGGTCGGGTACGTCGGCCTGACCGAGGCAGACGCTGAGAAAGCGGGCCTGCAGGTCGCCACCGTGAAGTACCCATACACGGCACTGCCCAAGGACTACACAACATACTCACCAACCCCGACAGGGTTCCTCAAGCTAGTATACGAGGAAGGAACAGGCAGAATACTCGGCGCGGTAGCGGTAGGGAACTCCGCCGCCGAGATAATACATGAGGTAACACTAGCAATAACCAACCGCCTAACAATCAAGGAACTAGCAAAAACAATACACTCACACCCAACATACAGCGAAGCAGTAGGAGAAGCAGCCTACACAGCCCTAGGCATGCCAATACACGGCAAGGAAGCACAGTAACTTAGGGCCTCACCCGTTTTTCCATGAACACTATATCAGCCTAATCACTCTCTATTCCTATATAGGCCCTCAAGGCCGACGGTATGAAGCCCTATAGAGGGGGCTTGAGATAGAGCCAGCGTACTCAGCATTGGGAGCCGCTAGGCCGTTCCGGCTCTCGCTGAGGAGCCTCTCTGCCAGGGCAAGCATGGACAGCGCCCTTTTCTTCAGGAGGGCGGCGTGCACCCCGCTCAGATGCCTTACCTGACTGATCATCCGCGGCCGTCAATATGACATGGCCGCAGCCCCCCATTGGGTCGATGGGTGCTGAGCCAATGACCCCTTATCCAAATATTGCCTGTGAGGGGAGTTAACGGTTTGGAGGATGAAAAGGAAAAATTACTTAGTCTTGGACTTCCTCCTCATACTCATAACTACCGTGGCAGCCCCTCCGGCCGCGAGGGCTGCGAGCGCCGCCACGGCAGCACTGACTTGGTTCCCGGGCTGTACGGGGGTGACCTCGTAGGGGGCTAGTATGGGAGAGGGCCCTAGACGCGGTCCTGAACCAGCGAAGGAGGCCCTTATCACTGTGTGGGCTCCGGCCTCGTCCAGCTGTATATAGAGTGTGTCGCCTCCCGAGCTCACCACGTACGTCGGCAGAATCCTTGTGGCGGACGGTTTCATCAGATCCGGCATGTATATCGGGCCCCCTATCACTGCTGTTGATGCGTCGAAGTACTTGCTTGCCTCATCCCTGACTGCCTTGATCGGGTCATACCCTATCACGTAGGCTATCCTCGGGTGGGCGGGGAACCACCCAGAGACGAACCCCTCCTTCACGGTGACAGGGTACTTCAGCCTGACACCGTCAATGTAGATGTCGTAAACCTCGTAGCCACCGTACTCTCTAGGCATGACCGTGACATTAGCGGCCGACATCAGGTCCCCCCACCCAGCCGACCTCAAGGCCGCTATAACGCTCTCGCGATCTGTGATGGCCAGCGCTGTTCCCGTTGCCTTCCCCGGCATTACAGACACTGATACCATGATGATTCCATAGTCGGAGAACATCACGCTCAAATTCGCCTGCCTACCCGGTACACTGAAGGAGTGCATAAGCATACTGTTTATCCCTGGGGCTGTTACCCTTACCTCAATGCTATGACCGTAGTACTGATCTAGATCTTTCTCCTGACCGAGGATTATGCCCATTACGCGACTGACATCACTCACGTTCATCTTGCTATACTCTATAACATAGAGACTTTCAGTCCCAGAGCTAATATTACCCAGAGCGTGAGTTCCCAGGCTAGCCCCAACTACCATCGTTAATGCCGTAATTACTAGCGCAAGACAGGCGAACTCATGCCAGTTATGATCGGGCGCGCCCATTTTCCCCACCTCTTTAAGGCATATATCCATATAGAATATCCACCTGCCAATACTTTCCGTTGCTGATTGCCCATGATAGAATATCGCTTGGATCGCTGAAAGTTGTTGTTCCTGCAACATATGTCTCCTTTCTGTAATCATAAATCTGGTATACACTCCAATCTGGATTCCTTATAGTGACCTTAAACGTTATGTACGCTCCTTTTCCTTCCCAAGTGCACCAAGAACCTATGCAAATTCTTTGGTTATCCCTTACGGCATCAAACCAGGCCTGTGTTATGTTGACACCATTGACCATTTCAGTAGCGAACTGATTTAATGTTGGCGTAGCTGTATCGACCGTTATTAGACCATAAAACGTTGTGTAGGAATCCAGCCACTCTGTTCTCATACCTAGAATTCCGTGAAGACCAACATTGTAGAATATGAACTGGTTTCCCATGAACGTTTGATATACCGCGTCAACTACGCCACCGTAATTGGTGCTTGCGGTTGTTTCATTATAGTAATCTAGTGTTGTACATGATGCTAACGCAACCCATTTCGGAGATGACGGTAGTAAACCACTATCGTGTATATACATATCGGGATAGGTTGATGATGTTATATCTAGAGGTACCCAACTGGTGTTCGCCCCGAAATTAGTGTCATAAGCCGTCTGGTTGAACACTATGTAATGATTTGTTGAGTAATCGCCGGATCCATGTCCAACAAATACTGCATAATCCATGTCGTTTACATGATCTTGAGGTCAATACGATATTCCGCTGGCAGCAAGTGTTCGCCACATTTTTGGTGATGGTTTGTTTATATACACACCAACGGGGGTATATGATGCGGGTGTCCCAGCAACTAGCGTATTTACGAAAGCGCTTGCTGCATCACAGGCATGTGGTAGGTCATTCAAGTTTAAGCTACTGTAGTCTTCGTTACAGTACCCGCCGATCCTAATGGCCTGAGATATTAAGCTGAGTGAAGTTGTGCTCACTAGTGTGATAGCGATTAACAGTATCCCTAATTTTGGTGCCACTTCTTGTATCACCTTCGAGTTATTATGGTATTTCAAATGTATATGCGAGTTGCGATCATGGCTTTGATTCTGATCGTGCAAAGATTTATATAGTAGATTATGCAGTTAGAGCGCATTATTCGCAGAAAAATACTGAATATTTACTTTTTATATTTTATTTTATAAGCTATTATTATCGTAATAATTAATATAATTGATATTATTATTGCCAATTTGGTTGTTGATTCGTTGGTGTTTGGTTGCGCCCTCGTAGATATGGTCGCGAGAAGTAAGGTATGTTCGGGTAACGGTGCTTCCTTTAGGTGCGGGAATATTATTAGGTAGGTGTTTTCGGCGGCCTCCTTTATGATGGCGTCACCCCCTATCAGGACCACGTGCAGGCTCACTTCTGCCTTCTCAATTTCCTCCCAGGTTGAGGTGTCGTACACCCGGAGCATGAAGCTCGTGCTTGTTAGGGGCTCGCTCGTTAATAGTAGTGAGCACCCGGGGAACCACCGGATCGGCTCCCCCTTGATAGGGAGGTCTGTGGCGGATGCTTCGTCCCCGTTCACGGTGACAAGCTTTGGTTTGGGCTCACTGATTATGAGGCGTGTTCCGCACCAGAGCCCCCTCCCTCCCGCCTCCATCCTCGCTATCTCCTTCACCCCCTCGGTGCTCAGTCTGTACAGCACTGCTTCGCTCCTTCCCTTAGTTATGAGTAGGTATCCATCCTTACTGGGGTACGCGTGGAGCTGTGTCCCGTTTGCCACCTCCATTATTGGTGTCTCCCCTGTCGCGTAGTTGATAACAATAACCGCCCACTCTGGCATGGCGGTCGACCTGGTTTCTATGATGATGTAGTCTTGGATCACGGTAGCGTAGTTTATGATGGGGTAGGTTCTGTTTCCTGGGAAAACGCTAGCTATCCAGGCAATACCTGACTTGTTCACGAGGACTATGGAGCCGTTGGTGAGAGAGGCCGCGACGAGTCCGTTGCTGAGGGTCTCAGCCATTAACACGTTTTCGAGGTGGATCCGATCCCGCACGCCCTCGGGCCTGATGAAGTAGAGGCCGCTTGATGAGTACACCACTACCTCCTCATTAATTGTCCCAGCTATGCCCGAGGCAGGGCCGACCTCCTCAGCACCCCTCAACGGCTTAATGACGTAGGCAGTCCCATTACCGCCGCTGAAGCCCACAACGATCAGCGCATCCCCTACCCAGGCGATATCGACGGGTAAGCCAATCCTGTAGTATTCTTTCTCGCCTCCCCTAACGCTGTATACCCATACCCCGCCCACGGTCCCTAGGGCCAGCCAGGAGGAGTTGGGGGAGAAGATCGCTGGGCACGTTCCCCTCACATCAGCGACCTCAGACCCGTTGCTCACGAATAAGAGGGCTGCTCCCCCCTCGCAGCTGAAGGCAACCACGTATTCACTATTCGGTGATATAATGAGGCTGTCGGGAGTGAAGTATAGGCTCCTCTCCCATAAAACGTGTCCTCCATCACTGAGGTTCAGCGCCTTGAGCGACGTACCGTTCCCCACTATCAGTATGTCACCCGTTACTGCCACCGGGCCAGCGTTGCCTAGGTACATCATCGGGTTGGCTGAGGCGATTAGTGCGGCGGTCACTGTCAATAATATGGTAAGGGCGACGTACCTGATGAAGCGCCTCAAAATACCCCCGATTTTGCCTTTATCTGAACAGAATATATAATTGATTAAGTCAGCGTCTCTCTCATATAATTCCTCAGCCTTACCACTGCCTCAGCTTCCGGAATAGGGAGCAAGCACATAGAATGATTTACGTATACATAGAACGCCCGATTATCTAGTCATCTCTTCTCTTTGAGGAACTCCCCAGTAACACAGACCAGTTTTTACCGGGATTTCACCTCTTTTCTTCTCCATCTCGAGGAGTTCCTCTATACTATTTGGCTATTTTCTCATAGATCCTCCTGCCTGCCCCGGCAAGCCCCTTTAGTGCCTCACTCCTCGAGCTGAACACGCCTATCTCGATGAGTTTGTCAACTAACTTTCAGTATCTCCTCACTTGGGTAGGGCGGGACAGTTTTGGCGCCTACGACGATGATTCCTCAGCTTATGGATATATCGTGGAGGGTAGGAAAATTAGTTCTCTTTATATATTCATGTAATGGGTTGGGTCTTCAAACATGTATGTTTTACTTTAAAGGAAAGAGAATCCTTAACTTATTAACGAGTCCGTTTAGCACTTTACGGTGTTTGGTGTGGGTAAGTACCTTGATAGGTCGAGGCTCTATAAGTACATGAGGCCGGAGGATGTTGTTGAGCGCCTCATCGCCGGGCTGAGGAGGAGGTCTGAGGTTGTTGATGTTAGGGACTCGCTCGGCAGGTTTCTTGCCAAGGATGTTAGGGCCCCTGTGGCTAGGCCGTGGACGCATATTTCTCACGTAGACGGCTTCGCTGTGAGGGCGGCAGATACCTCCGGTGCCTCATCCTCCTCTCCCGCCGTCCTGAGGCTTGTTGAGGGTGTTGACTCGAGGAACGCCCACCTCTATGAGCTGAGGCCTGGTGAGGCTGTGTATGTTGAGACCGGGTACCCGCTGCCCGTCGGGGCGGACGCCGTGATCCCTGTCGAGGCTACGAGGGTTGAGGACGGTAAGGTCTATGTCTTCCGCCCTGCTAAGCCGGGGCAGGATGTGTTCCCTAAGGGCGCCGATGTTGAGGAGGGCGCACTAATAGCTAGGGCGGGTACCAGGGTCACGCCGATGCTTAGGAAGCTCCTCATCGACCTCGGCGTAGCTGAGGTCAAGGTATTCGCTAGGTCTAGGGTCGCCCTATTCCCGGTGGGTGACGAGATAGTTGATGAGGTCGTGCCCCCCACAACGAGCAAGATACCTAACTCGAGCGGGTACGCCGTAGCTGACGCCATAAGGTACTACGGCGGGGAGGTCGTGTACACGAGGATACTCCCGGACGACACCGCCACCATAAGGGACGAAGTAAAAGCTATCCTCGGCGACGTCGACGTCGTCGTAACGATCGGCGGCGTCTCCCTTGGGCCGAGGGACAGGACTTGGTCAGCGATAATGGAGGGTGTTGAGGCGAGGTGGTCGTTCAGGGGGATAATGGTTCAGCCAGGTAGGGTGACCTCGGGAATAGCCCTGGAGGGGGCGGCGGTGATCAACCTCCCGGGGCTCCCTCAGTCAACTTTCAGCGGCACCCTCTTCGTCCTAATACCCGTCCTGAAGTACCTGCAGGGGCAGGAACCGGTGGCGAGGTACCCGAGCACCACCCTAGTGCACAGGGGCGAGTACGAGGTCCGGGAGTACCCATCATTCCGGCGCCTAAGGTTCGTGAGCATCGACAGGGAGGCGAGTGAGGCGAGGATATACCCGAGGAAGGGCTCCTACTACGTCTCCCCAATGGCCCTAAGCAACGGCGTCACAGTCATCCCGCCGGGAAAGGAGGCCGTGAAGGACGGCGAAGAAATAAGGGTGTGGTTCCCGCCCCCATTCTACTACTGGGGCATTGAGGAGAGAATGTAGGTTCGTTCCTTTCCTGGTAAACGCTTTTTTCCTGGTAATCTAATGATAATCTGGTAGTATCTATGAGTCAGATTACTTTGAAGGTAGGTAAGAAAGGTGCGATATACCTGCCGAAGCGTGTGATGGAGGAGTTAGGTATTGAGCCAGGCGACGTCTTAGTAATGAAGGTTACCGAGGGCAATAAGGTGGTATTGGAATTAGTGCCTGACCCGCTCACACTGGCGATCAAGAGTAAGAAGTGGGCCAGGACTACTGTTGAGGAATTCGAGAGGGACTCTGAAAAAGAGCAAGAAGAACTCTACGGGTGAGGGTATTGCGAATTCTTCTCGACTCTACGTACCTGCTTCCGGTCTTTGGTATAGAGGTAAAGGGACTCATGACTAAGGATTACCGAATCCTAAAAAGGTTGGTGAGAAGAGGCGTAATTACTCTGTACTATTCTCCAGTTTCTTGGGTTGAGATAATTGGGAAAATCGCTAAAGAGATAGGGGCTTCTGGGAAGAAAGAGGTTCCAGACGAGGACCTTATTAGGGCAGCGTTCGACTCAATAACTAGGTTGGGAATCCTTCAAGAATTAGTTCCTACTACTAAAGACCTTAAGCTTGCTCTTAAGATGAGGTTACTAGGTCACAAGGACATAGTTGATAATCTTCTTTATTCTATGGCCTATAACAACGGAATGGTATTTCTATCAATGGATAGATCATTGAAGAACTTCATTAAAGAAAATGAAGACAAAGGCCTTGATCCCGGCATTATCAAGGATCATAAGATGCTTTTTGATGAAGTTCGTTCTCTACGATAATCTCGTTTCGTATAACCATATTGAGTGTGACATCGATTGCACACTAAATAGATGAGGCAATACGCGATCTTCTTTCCTGGCTAGCAACATAGGCAGGTATAAAAATCGGCGAATTGATAGAATGCCCCGCACCGCAGGTAAAGACTCAAGGCTAGTAGAATATGACTAAGTCTGCGTTATGGAGATCTGAAATCCTCGCATCGTGCATAATGAGAAGCATTGTCAGGTAGGCATCCACAGCACCCCCAAACGGTTCTTCGGAGTTCCCACAGAGGTGCTTGAGGCTGGCTCAGCGACACTTTATTCATGAAGGAACTTCTACGTCACTGCGTCAGCATGGTGAGGCTCTTAAAGATCGTTGAGTGTGACCAGAACTGTGATTCTCCGGGAATCAAGGAATGTGTTGCTGAGCTAGCTGAACGTGCCAAATTAATAAAAACTAGGTTCTGCCCTTATGGAAAATGATTACTTCGAGCGCCTCACGACCACGAAAGCTGCGGCACCCGCTGCCACAGTTACCGCAGCAACGACGCCCCATACCAGCGGGGGTACTCCACCGGCAATAGTGCTTGCCGGGCCTTTCTCGCCACTAGAGGAGCCGAGGAGCGCTGCCCTCTCCTCGTCTATCGGGTCACCGGTGACGCCGTCGTAGATGGCGTAGAGGGCCTCATTACCTGAATAATGCCTCACGAGGTACACGGGGTAGAGACCGGTGGAGGTCAGTAACCACGCCTTCTTGATGGAGGACGCCGGAACACCGGCCTTCGCGGCGACGGCATCAGCGCTCACACTGAAGTTCCCTAGAACCTTGATAGCACCGTTCCTCAGGCTGAAAAGGTCATCTGCCACTGACACTGTTCTCCCATACCTTACTATCGTTAGGCCAGCGCCTAATTTAGCGGATACGATGATAGGGTGCCCACCATAGGTTAGGCCTCTTATCTCTATCTTGTATGGCTCGTGCTCCGTGTTAACCGAATACCCGAACTTTATCCCGCTATTGTTGAGTACGTCTCTAACCTTCTCGGCATAGGCTAGTGAATCGCCCCATGCACTATCGAGGAGGGCTGCACCTTCCCCGTCCTTTAAGATTATGGTGACGGAGGCAAGATCTAATCTGCTATTAACTCTCGCAACGACTTCTAGCTCAGCTTCACCGGCGACCCACTTAAACTCGTACCCTCTCAGGCCGCCGAGGCTGTCTGTCTCTTTTGCGTACTTCATTACCGCACCCTTATTCAGAACGCCGTTGTATATAGTTGGGAAGTTATCGTGTAAGTAATCAGCTATCTTCCTAGCTACCTCCTCCTCAGTAGTGGGGTCGATAAGTGTGTTCTTATCACCTACGAACGCCGCGGAATATGTGGAGTTGTAGTTTATGAGGTCATAGTAGTAGGTTGTTGGTGATGTAAAGTACACTATGTAAATATTGATCCTAGTCTTTGAAGCTGCGTCAAGCACTGCCTCATATATGCTTTCTCCTTTGGTTATCGAATTGTAGAGAGTAATGTTTATGAAGTCAAGGATTGCTTGGCTCCCATCTATTGGGGTTGTGAACCCGACGAATGCTCTGCCCGCCCAGTAGTAGTCATAGGGTCTGTCTAGTGAGGAGAGCTTATAGGCATAAAGCCATGAGTCGGTGAGCCCTATAGCTGGGGCACCGCCTCCTGCGGAGTCGCACCCTATCATGAAGACGAAGTGAGGTAAGTCGGTGATGCTCTTTGTTCTTGTGTAGGGTGCTATACTTGTGGCGTATATCTTTATTGCTCCTTCAACTGCCCAGTGGCTGGGGTATGGCACGAATCCTAATGAATAGCCGCCAAATTCTGTTGGTTCATAGTAGTTACCATTGGCGTCATAGCCGTGGTGTCCGAACGTCATTAGCATACCGCTCGGGGGCGGGTTTATGAGCTTGTCACTGACGTAGTTTGTGAGCGCGGCTGGGTCGTAGGGTATTGACCTGAGATATGCCAGTATGTCTGTTCGGTATATCGTTTTTCCTAATGGGATGAACTGGTCGAGTATGCTGTTTAGCGAGTTTTTAGTGTTGGTAAACAGCGGCTTTTCAACAGTGTCTAAGGGGTTGAATATGAAGTAATCTCCGTCGGTTCCCAGTATTACGCTGTATTGGTTGAGGACGTAGGAGTGGGTCGGTGCCGCTGACAGGGCTAGTGCGATGACCACGGCTATTACGGCTAGGGAGGACATTTTAGAGAGCTTGGTTCTTACCAAAATGTCACCTTCGCTCAGTTTTTTTGTATTTACCCTAATATTTTTTTATAATTCTGTTAGGTTATCGGGCATGTAATAAGGAAAAATCTCTGTGTCGCCTTTTACCTGCGTCTTGCCGCCATTATCGCCAATATGATTATTATGAGTACCCCTGCTCCTGCCAGCGCTATGAGCTGGGTGTTCTGGCCCTGCGGTGGTGGTGTGGTCGTTTCTGTGGGTGGCGGTGCGGTTGTCCCTGCCGGCGGCTTCGTGGTTGTTGTCTCCGTCCATGCCTCGGTGGTTGTTGTGGTTGTCTCTGTGTGGGTCACCGTCTCTTGTGTGGTGGTTGTCGTTGTTGTGGTTGATTCGGTCGTTGTCGTTGTTTCCTCGACTCCGCATGTCTTGCCCAGCGCCGGTGTCTCGGGTAGTTCGTAAGTTTCTCCGCTGGCGTAGGTAGTCGCTACCTCGGCGCCCCAGCCTAGGTTGAGGGTCGCTGTGGTCAGGCTGAGGTCCCTGTACCCTTCCCCGTTTATTGTTGCCTGTGCCTGCCCGGGCTGCTTAATAACGGGCCCGCTCGGCCCCGGCTCAGGGGTCGTTCCGGGGATCCCGTCCTCGATGCTGAGCTTCTCGGGCTTGCTGCCGGGGCTCGCGAGTCCGACTCTCATTAGCTCTCCGCTGTCTATCTCTCCCTGGGTTCCCTGTGCGTAGCCGACGACGTAGACCGTGATCCTTGGCGGGTATGTCTGGTTGAACGCCGCTATCTTGACTTCCTCGCCGGCCATGGACTCGTTCACGATAGCCCCTGAGACGGGGTCCATGGAGGTGTTGTTCATCACCACTATGTACCTAGTACCGCTGAGGCCTGGCTTGAGGCGTGCCTTGACGTAGCACTCACTGCCGCACTCGCTCCATGAGATGCTGTCTATTGTGGGGGGCAGGTTCCCGAACACCGGCTGGTAGGTTGCCATGGACTCCCTAACGACCCCCAGCTTCTCCGCGGCGACGCCCCAGTCACCGCCGCTCGAGCCTACACCGGCTGGGGCGGCCATGAGGGCTGATAGGTCGTCGCTCCCCTCGAGGAGGATCGCCGTCGTGCCGCGCCCGAATACCACGGCTGTGTCGGCCGAGCCCTTCCTCGGGCCCACCACGGAGATGCTCCCGCCTGCCTCAGCGGCTACCTCGTAGGTGCCGTCCCTGCCGTAGTCGTAGAGGAGGTACGCGTCGTCGCCGTGGTTTATGATGAGTGCCCTGTAACCGGCGCCTGAGGCGGTGTAGGAGACGGTCGTCTTTATGAAGGTGCTCAGCGGGCTCTCGACGAAGCCGCCGAAGAACCTGTCCCACCCGATGCCGCTGATCCTCACGAACGCCGCTGAGGCCACGCGCCCGCCCCCTAGGTCGTACCTGATGTAGTAGTAGGTGCCGTCGTTGTCGCTGGCGACCCTCGGGGCGGTCTCCTTACTGAGTTCCTGGCCGTAGTAGTCCGCGGAGTACCTGAAGACCTCGGGCTCGATGAAGCCCTTCCCCGGGACCCAGACCCCGAAGTCGCTAGCGCTTAGCGTGAACCCGACGACCTTGCGGGCCCAGTACCCGGGTGCGGGAAAGACCTCGGTGGCGTAGGTGTCGTTCGTGCCGTCCCCTAGGTGGATGAGGGCCGCGGCTATCGGGTGATCGGCGGTGATGTTGAGCGCCCCCCTCCCGTCATGCGGTATGATGAGGTACTGCCCGGGTGAGAGGGTGTAGGTCTCTCCACTAACCTCGACTGTTGTTTCGCTGGTGGATGCGGGGGTAACGTATATGTTCCCGGGCAGGGGCGGGGCGAGCAGCTGACGGGACGGCGGCGGCATGCCGTAACCGGCCATGTTATCTCCCTCGCCCGCACCGACCCACACGTACCTGGCCACCACGTGCGTGTCGACGAGGATCCACAGCGGGCCGATGTCACCGCTTATCTCTATGTCGGGCTTGACGCACCTCGTCCTCGAGTAACCGATGAAGACGCTGTATACGTCATCGCCTCCGTCGACCTCAAGTGCTGGTTCCCCGGGGTCGGGCTCGCCGTTGTGGTTGAGGTCAACGACTATCTCGGCGCCGAAGGGGGCTACGAAGGTTATGTTCACGCCGGCGTAGAGCACGTCCTCGGGGCCCAGCCCGGACGGCGTTGTCTGTAGGAAGAACGGGAACACCAGTATGGAGTATTCGCTGGCCCTGGCCACTACACCGCCGTGGGTTAGGGGTATCGCCGCTGATGCGAGGACGAGTGCTATGGTTAGGGCCGTCATTAATCGCTTCATTTGGGTCACCTTTGTCTCGTTCGCGTAGGGGCTTAAATAATTTGTATATTCTCTATGATCTTTCTCAGGCGAAGCTAGATGCCCGGCGGGGCCCTCCACCTAATGAGCCGGTCCTCCAGGGCTTCAAGGCCTTTCTGAGTAGCCAGCGCCAGAGCCCCCAGAACTATTACGAGGGCGAGTACCTCATCGATCCTCATGAGGGCGTACGCCCTAATCATGAGCCCGCCCAGCCCGGAGGTTAGTGCTAGGTACTCGGTGACGAAGACCATTCGCCACGCGTGCCCTGCCTCCACCTTGAGTAAGGCGAATACGTGTGTGATCGCCAGTGGCATGACCACGTAGAAGATGATGTCTGACTTACTCGCTCCGCACACCTTGGCAGCGTCTATTAGTGATGGATCGATCGACTTCACTGAGCCGTAGAGCGCGTAGGCGATGGGGAAGGAGACGCAGATCACTACGGCCCAGAAAACGAGCCACTCGTTCAGGCCCACGATAAGCATGAGGAGGGGGACGAACGCGAATGAGGGGGTGACGACGACGAATGAGATAACTGGGTAGGTGAGCTCCCGGAAGAGCCTGGAGTAGAGACCAGCCGCACCGATCAGCACGCCGAGGCCCGCTGCAGAGGCGTAGCCGAGGGCAACCCTTGCCAGCGACTGCGCTATGGCGGGAAGGAGCTCGCCGCTAGTTACGAGGTTCACGAGGGCCTCAGCGACCTGGTGCGGGTAAGGGATCGTGGCATGCGGGGCTTTCGCTGCGACCACGTACCAGAAAAGCGTCAGTATAGCCAGTGAGGCAGCGATCCTTGCGCCCCTCATCGCAGTGCACCTTTAGCCTCCGGCTACCAGCTCGGTAGCGTTTAGGGTGTGGGTCAGTGCCCCATACCTCACGAGGTAGTCTATGTATCTCTGGATCTCCTCCGGCACTACCTCATTTGTGTATGTGAGGTAGGTCATTGACTCCCTCATGGTTCCGGCCTCGGAGCCCAGGTACTTGGCGACTATGGCTGCTGCCTCGTCCGGGTGCTCATTAATGAATTCAGTGGCCTTCCTAAGCGCTTCAGCGACCTTACGTACTACGTCGGGGTGCTGCTTTAGGAAGTCAGCCGTCACAACCAGGCCTGAGCCCGGCATGTCCGGCCAGACGTCCTGGGAGGTGAGTAGCCTATTAGCCCCCATCTCAACGGCTAGGGTTGCGTAGTGCTCCGGCAGAACTGCGGCGTCTATCTCGCCCGCTATTAAGGCGTTTATGGCTATCTGGGGCTTCATCCTCTTTATGGTGGCGTTGAGGCCGTACTCGTCGTTGATTAGGTGGAGGAGGAGCCACGTGGGCGAGCCCGGGCCCGTGGCGCTTATCGTTGCTCCCCTGAGCTCGTCCAAGCTACTAATCCCCGGCCTAGCTACTAAGGAGTAGCCGTGGTTGTGGAGCATCTCAACGAGCCTTATGTCGTACCCCTTATCAGCTATCACCAGTATGGGGCCAAGGCACGCTATCGCCATATCGACGTCCCCGGCCTTCATGGCAGCCGATAGCTCTAGCCCGGTCGAGAAGACCTTATAGGAGACCCTCACACCCTCCTCATCAAAGAACCCCTTATCCAGCGCGACCCAGAACGCCGCCGAGTGATCATTGAACTCCACAGCAATCCTCACATCCACCGCCTCAGCCGTGAACGACTGGAGAAGTGCTGTGAGAGCAACCGACACAACAACGACCCCCAGCACAGCGGCGACAGCCTTCCTCATTAAACCACCATATTTGACATATCCGGATCATTAAAAGCATTAATTAAAACATATTTATTTGACAGGTTGTCTAACCAGTTCCAGACACTGGCTTCGAGAGTGCGGGGAAGCGGGAGACTATAGGCTGCTGCGCTAGCGGCTACCCGGAAAGAGCCATTAACTGCGGCGAGACCAACCCAGCAAATGGTCAACTTATCCACACGCCACGACATCCCCGAGCCGAGTTAGGGAGCATCACAGCCCACACCTAAGTAAGTTCGTGGAGAGTGATTATCGGGGAGCACATTGACCCAGCTAGAGGAGTTCACGGGAAGGTTCTACTACCTCCTCCACCCAAGGCCGACCATAGTCCTCATAACGCTGTGCCCCGACGGCAGAGTGAACGCCATGCCCGCGTCATGGAACACGCCCGTATCGGAGGAACCACCCACGGTCGCGGTGGCCGTCGATAAGGAGTCATACACCCACAAATGCCTCCAGCACCACCCAGAGGCAACGATAAACATACCCCCAGCGAACTTAGTCGACGCAGTCTACGCACTCGGCACGGTATCCGGCGAAGAAGTAGATAAGGTGAGCAAGTACGGCCTCAAACTCCAGCCATCAGACACAGTCAAGCCACCAACATGGGCAGACGCGATAGGCGTGATAGAAGCCAAAGTAATGAAGGCAGTCGACATCGGCGAAGTAACCCTCTACATATTCCAGGTACTGAAAGCAAAAGCAAGGAAAGGCGTGCACACACGCTACGGCTGGGACTTCAGGAAAACAAACATACTACTACACAACGCAGGAAGAGCATTCTACAAAGTAGGGAACCTAATACTAGCAAAGAAAAAATAAACAACACATAACTTTTAGAACAACCCACATAAAAGA
>WAOK01000102.1 GCA_015521325.1 Desulfurococcales archaeon
AGCCTGACGAACCTCATAGTAGCGATAGCGATAGGTTTCATCCCCATATACATCAAGCTGGTCAGGGCGACAACCCTCCAGGTAGCGGCGATGGAGTTCGTTCAGGCGGCCAGGATGCTGGGCATTGGCCACGCGAAGATAATGGTGAGGCACATAATACCGAACGTCATGCCCGTAGCCCTCGCACAGGTATCGACCGACGTCGGCTTCGCCATCCTCTCAGCCTCAGGCCTCGGCTTCCTGGGCCTCGGCCTAGACCCGTCGATACCCGAGTGGGGCGCGATGATAGGGTCAGCGAAGAGCTACATCTTCGTCGCGCCACACATAATAATAACGGTCGGCGCCGTCATAGCCCTCTCAGCAATAGGGTTCAGCCTACTAGGCAACGCCCTGAGGGACTACCTAGACCCAACATGGGTTAGGAGGAGGTGATGCTGGTGAACAAGGCACTGCTGGAGGTGAGGGACCTGAGCGCTGGGTACATCACAAGGAAGGGGTATGTGCCGGCGCTGAGGGGCGTGGGCCTCACCATCAATGAGGGGGAGAGGGTCGCGGTGGTGGGCGAGTCAGGCTCAGGTAAGTCCACCCTGGCAGCGATAATGACCAGGCTAGAGCCGAGGAACCTCGTCATCGAGTCCGGGGAGGTGCTCTACAAGGGCATGAACCTCCTCCGCATGAACGGGAAGGAGCTGAGGAGGCTGAGGGGGAGGGAGATAGCGGTCGTTTTCCAGAACCCAAGCGAGAGCCTGAACCCCCTCCTCAGGGTCGGGGACCAGGTGGTGGAGGCCCTTAGGCTCGACGGCCTGAGGGGTAGGGAGGCTAAGGCGAGGGCACTCGACCTACTGAGGAGGGTGAGGCTCCCGGACCCGGAGAGGATATACCGCTCATACCCCCACGAGCTGAGTGGTGGGCAGAAGCAGAGGGTAGCGATAGCCATAGCGATAGCGAGGTCGCCCAAGCTCCTGGTGGCTGACGAGCCGACCACCGCCCTCGACGTCTCGGTTCAGGCGAAGATACTCGATCTCCTCATAAGGCTCAACGAGGAGGAGGGGACGACGGAGGTACTCATAACACACGACATAGGCGTTGCCTACGACTTCGCCCACAGGATAATCGTGATGTACGCTGGGAGGGTCGTCGAGGAAGGCCCTGCCGAGGAAGTGATTAGGGAACCCCTCCACCCATACACCAAGCACCTCATAAAGTCACTCCCGAAGGCGGGGGAGCTCCCCAGCGTCGAGGAGAGGGCACTAACCGCGGTAGCGGCCAAGGGCTGCCCATACGCACCGAGGTGCCCAGCAGCTATCAAGGGCGTCTGCGACGCTGCCGATCCACAGCCCATTAAGGTGGGTGAGAGGGTAGTTGCGTGCCATGCAGTGGCGAGGGATTTCTTGGGGTGATGCGTTTGGAGGAGTTCATACTGATAAGGAACCTGAGGAAAACCTTCGTGAAGTCGGGCCTGCTGGGCCCGAGGAGGGTGGTTAGGGCCGTTGACAGCGTCACACTAACGATACATAAGGGAGAGACGCTTGGCCTCGTCGGCGAGTCCGGCTCCGGCAAGACCACGCTCGGGAGGATACTCGCCGGCCTCGAGGAACCCGACGAGGGCGAGGTCCTAGTTGAGGGCACCCCCCTCAAGGAGTACCTGAGGAGGAACAGGGTTAAGGTACAGCTAATATTCCAGAACCCCGACACTGCCCTCAACCCGAGGCAGAGGGTGCACGACATCATCAAGGAGGCGCTGGAGGCCGCCGGAGAGTGGGGCGGGTCAGGGGACGTCTACGAGATACTCGAGGAGGTCGGGCTACCCAAGGACATAGCGCACAGGTACCCCCACGAGCTGAGTGGTGGGCAGAAGCAGAGGGTAGCGATAGCGAGGGCCATAGCAGTTAAGCCGAGGTTCATAGTTGCTGACGAGATAGTCTCAGCCCTCGACGCCACCATAAAGGCGAGGATCCTAAGACTCATGAAGAGGCTCCAGGGAGAGTACGGCTTCGCGATGCTCTTCATAAGCCACGACCTACCGATAACGGCCTCAATAAGCCATAACGTAGCTGTGATGTACTCCGGGAGGATCGTCGAATACGGGAAACCCAAGGACGTACTGAACGCCCCCATGCACCCATACACAGCCCACCTCATAGCCTCGGTTCCCAGCCTATACTACGGCGGCTCCAGGCCAGCTAGGATAGAGCTCAAGGAATGGGACGGCGAGCAACTAAGCGGGCCTGGGTGCCCGCTCCTCAGGAGGTGCCCGCTCGCCCTCGAGGGGGTATGTGATAAGTCAGCACCAGAGCTCAGGCCAGTTGGTGGCAGGCTCGTCGCTTGTCATAGGCCCCTCCCCCCAGGTCTCCCTAGGGGGGCCGGGGTCGGTGGGGTCGGTGCACAGGTTTTGTCGAGGTGACCCAGGCTTGAGTCAAGGCGGGATAGCACGGAATAAGCCCGGGCCCCTCGCCCTCTTCGCCCGAACGGTCTTCGGTGTGGGCGAGGGGGACGTGCTAGGTTCGCTCACGAACGGCGCTGTCCTCGTCGAGGACGGAATAATAAAGGCAGTGGGCAAGGAGGGGGAGGTAGCTGTGCCAGATAATGCCGAGGTAATAGACCTCGGTAACGTCACCCTTATGCCGGGCCTCATCGACGCGCACCTCCACATAACGGGGCTGAGAACGGGGGACATAGTTAAGGAGCCCCTCATAACCCCCATAGGCCTCCTAGCCGCTAGGGCGGTGAAGGACCTGGAATCACTCATAATGGCGGGCTTCACGACAGTGAAGGACAGTGGCTCGATACTCGCCCCACACCTGAGGGAGGCGGTGAGGGAGGGCACGATAGTGGGGCCCAGGGTAGTGGCGGCTGGGCCGCCGATAACACAGACGTTCGGCCACGCTGACGCGCATTACTTACCCACGGAGCTAGTGGATATTAGGACGACCCCGATGCCCAGACCGCTCTCCTCACTCATATGCGACGGTGCGGACGAGTGCAGGAAGGCCGCCAGGTACGCCTTTAGGTACGGGGCGGATTACATAAAGATCATGGCCACTGGCGGCGTCCTCTCGCAGAGGGACTCGCCGAGGCACCGCCAGTTCACGAGGGAGGAGATAAGGGCTATTGTTGAGGAGGCCGAGGCCGTTGAGTCGTTCGTTGAGGCCCATGCCCAGGGCGAGGAGGGGATAATCAACGCACTGGAGGCAGGGGTCAGGAACATAGCTCACGCGATATACATAGGTGAGGAAGGCATAGCCCTCGCCAAGGAGAGGGGAGCCATAATCATACCGACCCTCGCGATAGTGCAGAGAATAATAGAGAAAGGGGCGGAGGCAGGCATACCGGAGTGGGGCCTGAGGAAGAGCGAGGAAGTCTACGTGGAACACGTACGCAACATAAGGAAGGCGTACAGGGCCGGAGTCAAGATAGCCACGGGGACAGACTTCCTCGGAGGCCCCCTAACACCCCACGGCAGGAACGCCATCGAGGCCAAGCTATTAGTCGAGAAAATAGGGATGACGCCCCAAGAAGCACTAACCGCCGCAACGGCAAACGCTGCCGAAGCCGCGGGGCTCGCCGACAGAGTTGGAAGAATTATGAAGGGGTTCACAGCAGACCTCATAGCTGTTAAAGGAGATCCCACGAACGATGTCGGCGTTCTACTAAATGAAGACAATGTTGTCCTCGTGATGAAGGAAGGGATCATAGTTAAGGATATCATCACCGAGCAATGAACTCATCAAAAACGGTCAAGCATAATTATGTTGGTAACTGAGGCTTTCAATTTTATCTTCTTTAATTCATCACCCATTGCGTTATTAGTTATCATTGAGGATTGCTGGTCAATGATTTGGGGGCCGTCCTGCCAGCGTGCCTCAGCAGGAGTAGGCCTTAATCGACCTAAATTCGATGGCCTAACACATTGTTGTAGGAGACGCGGGATGGAATGCGACAAACTATTAAGCATTGATTTTTCGAAAGCGTTCGCTAGTGGGGGCTGCCCTATATGCAGGCTTTTGAGGAAGGTGGAGGTCGAGCACATCTTCTCGATGCTCTACGAAAACGTCAATGATCCCGTCACAAGAATTAAATTGAGGAAGTCCCTAGGGCTCTGCCCATTTCATGCCTGGTTACTGGTTGAGGTAGTCTTCTCCTCGCCCGAGATACACCCTATGTCGCCCTCAATAATATACGAGGACATTATAGGTGAGGCCATCAACGCGGTCGAAAACGGGTCCACACCAACCATTCAGAGCCGGTGCCCCGTCTGCAGCATCGTCGACGAGTTCGAGGAAATATACATCGAAGGATTCGCTGCATGCGCCGAGTCCCCAGGCTTCCTCGTGGAGTACGAGTCATCTAACTCTGTCCTCTGCCTAAAGCATTACGAGAAGGTCATCAAAAGGGTAAGTAAGGAGACCATGAAGAAACTCAGGCGTATTCAGGTAAAGAAGCTACGAAGGCTTAGGGAGCTGATGAGGTCATTCATAGATAAGCAGGACTACCGTTCATCGGAGAAAGCGACAGAGGAGGAAGCGCTTGCGTGGGTGGCAGCGATAGAGGCCCTTAAGGGATACAAAACATCCGTGGCAATGAGTAGGTGCGGGGGAGGTAAACCAAGATCATCGAGGTTTCTTAGGCGGGGATCTAGGTGATTGCTTACTAATAATCATGTCTTTATATAGTCTCAGTAAGTTCTCTATCTCCCGAACTAATTCAGCGTCACTTACGTATCTGCGCTCGCCATCCTCGATATCCGCCCTAAAGCTCCTTATGTACTCATCCATGTAGTGCTTGAGCTTCTCTTCCCTAGCCTTAATTACCTCCGGATCCCCTCCGCTGCGTCCACACTCCCTCAACTCCCTATAACACATCCTTAGCTGAGCCAAGAGCCCTGACATCTCGATAGTCATTCTCCTCAGCTCCTCAACGGCTTCCCTTAGCTTCCACCTATAGTGGGCATACCCTGCCTCAACCTTCATAAGCCTGAACCTGATATCCCAGGCAGCCCTGGAATCTATATTACTGCCGTACCTTGACTCAAGAACCCAATGCTCATAACCTCTCCTAACGAGCTCCTTCACAGCTTCCTCAATAGATGCGAGTCCTTCCTTCTCCATAAAGTGAGTGACCAACCTCAGTAAATCGTCACCGAGGCACGCACGCAAACCCTTACCTCTCCTGCCAAATACCATCCAACGCACCACACCAACAAAGCAAGCCATAAAAAAACAGTAATTTCCTGCGACACACAGAGAAATTATAAGTATCCGGCCTCGGGATAATCGCCTCGCTTCCTGCTCAGAGACATTGGCGTGGTTAGCAGCGTCAGATGATGTGTGCTCCTGCTGTGCTCGTTGAGCCATCATGTGACCCGCGATGATAACGATGAATTAAAATACCTCGGAAGCCGAGGTATTGTTGGTGAGCACATGGAGCCAGCGTTTCCATTAACGTCACTGTCCCTGGGCTCTCTCCCAGCCCTGGTGTTAATGAGGTTTACCAGGCCACGGGTCATGTTCCTCGGCATCGGGGCCGCCCTGCTGGCGGCGACGATAATTATTCAGTCACCGCTGTCGAGGCTCGCCGTGGGTTCGGCCCTAACAGTGTCGCTGCTCCTCGCCTCCGCCGTGGCCGGGGTCATCGCAGGGTTCGTGCAAGAGGGCCTCAAGGCGCTCGCCCTACGCGGCTCCGGACCAGCTGAGGGCGCCTGGCTTGGGGCAGGGTTCGGTATCGGTGAGGCAGCACTAGTCGCTCTTACCCAACTCATCACCCCATCATCATCACCCACATGGACCATCCTCGTCCCCGGGATTGAGAGGCTCCTAGCTACCTGGTTCCACATAGTCACGGCCGGAGTAATAGGGCTCGGCTTCGCCGCGGGTAAGTTCCTGCCCTATTTCGCTACAGCGGTAGCGGCCCACGCAGGGATAGACTCCGCAGCCGCTTATGTGTCCCTAGCGCAGCAGCTCGACCTCACTCAACTAACCGTGTTAGCACCCCTTTACCTAGGGATAGCGGCCGTGGACACCATCCTTACGCTCGTCCTTGTTCGGGGGTGGTCGAGGTGATGCGTTGGTGGGTTAAGGTGGGTGCCCTAGCCGGCCTGGTGGCGGGGGTGGTCGCCGCCGTTATCACGTACGCGACGCTCCCACCGGTGGACGCCGTTATCCAGGAACTCAACGCCAGCGGACAGCTACCGCCTAACATGAGCCCAGAGGAGCTCCGGCAGTACATTGAGGCAGGACTCAAGGTCTCGGGGGTGGTTGCGGCGGTATTCACAGTTGGTCTCGGGGCGTTCATGGGTCTCGTTGCTGCCCTCATAGCTAGGAGAGTGAGGGCGTTGACGGCGGCGGTGATCTCTGGTGCGCTGATGGCCGCCGTCTTGGCCGGCCCTAACGCGTTGCTCGGGGCCTCAGCGGGTAGGGTCGCCACCAACCTGCTCGTGGGCCTGACATACGCCGCAGTGCTGGCACTAGCGGCCCTAGGTGGTGATGTTGAGGAGGCTCGAGAGGCTGAGGAAGGAGCTCCGTAAGGGGGTCTACGCCATGGCGATACTAGCGGTCGTGAAGACCGAGGGCCCGATACACGGCTATGGGATAAGGAAGAGGCTTGCGGAGGCGGGGCTCGAGCCAGCTGAGTCGACCCTCTATGAGGCCCTGAAGGCCCTCGAGAAGGGGAGAGCTCTCAGGTCCTTCTGGGGCGAGGCTGGCGGGAGGGTGAGGAAATACTACGAGATAACGAGAGAGGGTGAGGAACTCCTGCGCGCTCTTGCACAAGAGTTTGTGCGGGTGAGGAAGGCCCTGGAGGTGCTCGGCCTTGACAACCCTTGAGCAAGCTGTCGAGGTAGGTGTCTCCCTAATCCTCACGATCGCCGGCCTTATCACGTACTACATAGCCCCCAGGAGGGGTAAGGGCACGCTGGGTTTCAGGGTTGGTCCTGCCTACGCCAGTGAGGAGGTCTGGGCAAGAGTTAACAGGGAGGCCGGAGCAGCGCTGACGGCGACCGGAATAGCCTTCCTCGCCGCCTCAGCAGCGGCCCCACCTCTGCACGTATTCGCCGCCCTACTGGGAGGCGTCCTCGCAGCGGAGGTCGCGGCGCTAACGCTTAGGGCGAAGCAGCTAGCGGAGAGGGAGTCCCTCGAGGAAGGGGAGGTAGCCGGGGAACCGGTGCCCGTGAGGACCTGGGTCGGGTGGGGAAGGACCGCGGTAGCGGCGGTACCCCTCATCATCGCTCTAAGTACGGCGTTGGCCATCAGCAGTTACCTCCCCGAGCAGGTTCCTATTCACTTCGGCCCGAGCGGTGAGCCAGACTACTTCGTCGATAAGTCAGCATTCATCTTCGTCATCACGCCCACGCTCCTGCTCGGGTCTGCCGCAGGCCTCATCTACGCCCTGGCAACGAAGCACCCCCTCATAGGGTACAGGCCATGGGGGAAGCCGGGAGAGGCCGCCAAGGTGATCTCGGACATAGTCACCTTAGTGTCATACGCCATCATGCTCGCGTACGTGGATATAGTTCACTACTCCATAACAGGGGCCCACATAATGCCGGTCTGGCTAACAGCGCTCTTCCCCGTAGTGGCTGTCATCAGGGCACTCCTATGGGCTAAGGGAAGGGAGCACCCCATGCGAGTAAGACCCAGTAGCAACTAGGGAGGAGCGGGGTACTGGATCAAGCAATAAGAACGCTCTACTCAGGACTAACAGCACCTACATCCCCCTGAAAGGAGGCGTTAGGCAGGGCCTCCTTCACGGGTTCTTACACTCAGAAACCGGGTAACACCACAATCCAGGCCGTGGCTAAAGCCCTTGAGGCTAAAAACCATTCTGGATCAATTCCCTGAAACCCCGGGTTAGGGCACGGGATCTGAATGACCCCTCTTGTGGTGAGAGGCCCCTCGAACCCAGCGCTTCTCCGGCTAGGTCTAGCCAGCTACGTGCCCTATGATATACTCTAGGGTAATCAAAGGGTACCCATTAGATCTGAGGCCCTAGCAACTGATAGTCCTCAGCCCCTCTTAAGGAGGGCTCCCAAGATCCCGCCGACGCCGGCTAAGAGCGCCTTTATTATGCTCCCGACGGCGAGCCCGGCGAACCCGATCAGGAAACCCGCTATGGCCCCTACAGGCCCGGCCACTAAGCTCAGTATCACCGCTAGTAGTGTGCCGAGGACAATGGCTCCCAGGAGCCCTGAGAGGACGCCGGCCAGGAACCCCCTCCCTATCCCTCCACCGGCTATGTACCCAGCTATGAACCCGGCGATCATTGGGCCGATGATCGGCACCCACCCAATAGCTATCATTACCAGAAACCCTGCCAGCGCTGCGAGCAATAAGCTACCTTCCCTACCCATCCCACGCAATCCCTCCATAACTTAGTGTGGGCGCCGCTAATGAAGTGAGGGGTGTTAATCCCCCGGAAAGTGGGCCTTATCTCTATGCCGATCACTCTCGAAGCCCCCGCGCCTCGGGATCGATGAAGCCCCTTTAGAGAGGCCATATTACGAGTTTCTGTCTATCAACACAGGTGCCGAGGCGGATGTTGTGGTTTGGTGGGTTCGGCCTTATTCGGTTAGTTGCTCATCTGGTGTCTAGTAGGGGGTGGGGTTGGACGTTACTTCCTACTATTCTAGGTCCGAGGTGGCGGGCGAGGTAGCGGAGTTTCTTAGGGGTAGGTGGGCGGCTCTAGAGGGCTCGGCCGGGGTTAAGAGGGTCTTCATCAGGTACAGGAGGGGCAAGCCCTTAACGATTAGCTCGCCTGCTGACGTCGTTACTGTTGTGAGGTCCTACTCGGGCATGGGTGCCAGGACCTTCTACGGTACCCTAGCCATCTATAAGCGGATAGAGACCGTGGAGGACGTTGAGGACGCTGGTAACGTGGTGGCCGCCACACCCTTCTGGGACATCGATGTCGAGGGCGGTGGCTTGGAGTACGTCGTGGAGGCGGCTGAGGCTATTGTCGAGTACCTCGAGTCGGAGGGGGTCACGGACTCGGTCTATATCCTGTGGAGTGGTGAGGGGGCGCACGTGAGGATAAATGAGGGCGCCTTCTCGGAGGAGCTCCTCAGCCAGCACCACCCGATAGAGGTCGCTCACGCCGTCGTCGACCACGTACTTAAGGCGATCAGGCCGAGGCTAGAGTCAATAGTGAGGGCCTCGGGAGGCTCGCTGAAGGTCGAGAACCTCGTCGACCCCAAGAGAGTATTCACAGCACCCCTCTCACTCCATAGGAAGCTCGACAGGGCAGCGATCTGCTTCAAACCCAGAGAGCTCCCCTCATTCGAGCTGGAGTGGACGAACCCAGCAAGGCCGAGGCACGACCCCACCGCTTGGAGGACATACTCAAGGGGTGAGGCAGACGAACTAGCTAAGAAGGCGCTAGCTCTCAGTAAGGGGCCGAGGCTCCCCAGGGTAGGTGTGCTAAGGAGGAAACCACCCATTAAGCAATCGTCTAGGCCTGCAGCAAAGCTCGGGAGGTTCCCGGTTATGGCGCTCCTCCAAGCAGCCAGATACTACCTACTGACGGGCGACCTCGATAGGGCGAAGTCCTTCGGCCTGAACAGGGCTATCTTCTATGCGTGGGCCAAGCACTACGGCAGGTACTACGCCGCCAAGAGGCTCCCGAGGAGGTGGGTCGGTAGCGGGGCGGTGGTGAGCGAGGGGGAGAGGAAGTTAGTTAAGGCACTCGGTGACGAGGAGGCCTTCGTATCCCCCAGAGGCTGGTTCGTCATGGGGGACAGGGAGCAGACACCCGAGGACTACGACAGGTACGTGGCGCAGAAGATAGATGCGGTAGTGCCCTACGAGGTGGCCTGGGAGGCGGCCCTCAAGTACGTATCGAAGTTCCCCAAGCACGTACTCCTCGACCAGCAGAAGTTCTACAAGCTCGTCTACGAGCCCGTGAGGGACAGGTTCATAGAGGAGGTAGTTATGGAGAAGGCGCTCGAGGAGGCCGGAGAGAGGGAGCTTAGGACAGGTAAGGAAGTAAGGGCAGGTACGGCACCTAAGAAGAGGGAGGATGGGGCTGAGGAAGGCGCTAGAAAGAAAAAGTTAACGCTCCTGGACTTCATCAAGAGGGGTGAGGAAAGGGAACAGGTGTAGAGCCCCATTTTTATGCGTGCAACAATCCCTCATCGGGCACAGAAATGATACCTAACAGCGTCAGGTTCACAATATGGGCCCTAATGATTGGTGGTGGAGCAATGGCCAGCAAGGCCTGGCTCGACAACCTAGTCCCGCTATCCCTCAACCCTTTAGCCAGCTGCGCCGCCGGAGCAGCTCTCCTAGGCCTCATTGTGTGGGCGGCGAGGTGTACGGGGAGGTGGCTCGCTAGGTACGGTAAGGCGGAGGGCGCAGGCTTCGGGGAGATAAGCAGGCTCGTTAGGGAGGGTCCCTACTCATGCATGAGGCACCCGATGCACCTCTTCCTCTCCCTGTTTCCCATCGCTGTCGGGCTCCTCATAGCCTCCCCCGGCATGGCGCTCGTGGTCGGGCCCGCGGAAACAGTGCTTATCTTGGCCTTAGCAGTCGCTCTCGATGAGCAGGAGTCGATCGAGAGGTTTGGGGAGGAATACCTTAAGTATAGAAAGGAGGTGCCGGCGTTTAACTTAAGCCCGTCATGCCTCGCTAAGGCCTTGAGAGAGCCTAAATAATCACTTGGGTTCCGAGCCTTCCTCATACCGCATCGATAAGTAGATATCCATGAGGTCATCACTCTCTTTACTGAGCTCCACCCCCTCGATGAACTCCATGAACTCCTCCCTGCTGAGCGTGTCTGTTATGACGACCTCGTCACCACCTATGACATAGGTACATGGTCTCACGACTTCGCCCACATCACTCAGCTTGCTTAAGACTGCTCTGCACGTCATGGCCGTCTCTATGTCCGAGGCGAGCCTTGCCACGGCTACAGTGACGAATTCCTCGGGGGACACGAACAGCCCCTCTCTTATTGCCTTATCTATTATTTGGGCCCAGCGTTCTGAGACCCTTACACAGATTTGCCTCAAACGCTTCGCCGACACTAAAGAGTACCCGAAGAATAAATACTTGCTTTCAAAAATTAATGATTATGTTAAGTGTAGTAAGTTTAATCGTGCGAATAAAGCTTTAGACAAGTTCAGAAATGGCGCAAAGCATCGTTTAAGCGAAACCAAACAGTTGATCTATTACTGGGCAAAAGATCAGATACTGATCGGTATTGTGTACCGAGTAACAAAAGAATTACTTACTCTCTGCAGACCTACTTAGGTGGTGCAGGGATTGGATACGTCGAAGGACTACAGGATACTCGTGGCTGAGAAGGCGGCAGAGATGCTCGAGAGGAGGGTGAGGAACTGGGGCCTATCTTACCCCCTCAGCAGGAGGCACGCGGTGGAGGCTGAGGTTAGGGAGATTAAGTCGCTAGTGCTCCGCATCAAGCACTCCTACCTCCCCCTCGAGTACCTCGTGAGGGATGAGACAATGACCCAGCTAATGAGCAAGGCGAGGGAGTTAGCGAAGGCACTCATGCCCCCGCCCGGCTGGTCACTGAAGGACAAGGACAGGCTTGGGGTCGCGGAGATAAGGTGGTGCCTCGCAACCCTCTACGGGCTCAAGGCAAGGCTCTTACTGGGCCCGGAGAACTACCCCGACTACGCCGTCGACGTAGTCGCCATGGAGGTGGGGACCGTGATGAAGCACCCGACCAACCCAGGGCTGAGGGTCACGAAGGCGGCGACCAAGACATATGCACTCACCGTTGTAACGAACATACTTAGCATAAAGGAGGGAGAGGTTAGAGCGGTCGCGATACTCCCGCCGAAGGTGTTCGGCGGTGTCGTCAGCGAGGGCATGTACTCCTCAGGCCCCCTCACAGGGTATGAGCTGGGGAAGAGGGTTAGGAGGGAGGATTACAGCGCCGGGGAGGTAGGCGCGATGGTGGAGGCGTTCCTCAGGTCTTGAGTGGTTAAAAATCAAAAGAGGCCGAGGCCCTTCAGCTTCTTCTCGAGGTAGGCCTTGAGGGCCTCCGTGTTTATCGTTTTCGCCTCATAGTCGACGAAGTCGCTCGAGCGGAAGCTGAACTGGCCCAGCCTGATCTTCTTCTCCTCTCTCTTCGGGCCGAAGAACCCCTTCTTCTCGACGAAGTAAGTAAGCTCAGCGTACACCGTGACGTCCTCCCCCTCCGGCACCCTCAGCAGGGTAGTGGCTGGCTGGTGCTTCCTAGTGAACGACACGTACAGGAGGACCCTGTCAGGTATAAC
>WAOK01000103.1 GCA_015521325.1 Desulfurococcales archaeon
CCGCTATGTTTATTAGGTCGGAATCAAGCAAGAATGAATTGCGAGCCCGTAAACGCTTCCCAAGCGAACTGAACGGGAGACCACGAATCAAGCAAGAATGAATTGCGAGAGGCCATAAAACGTAAATATATACGTTGCCTCTGTTGCTGAATCAAGCAAGAATGAATTGCGAGAGTGTATCCCACAGGGTGTCTAGAACGTATAAGTTTCCGAATCAAGCAAGAATGAATTGCGAGTATATGTACTGCTCGGAGCACGGCTCCAACCTACCGCCGGAATCAAGCAAGAATGAATTGCGAGGCAAATCCCCTATGGCTTCCCTAACAGTTACCCACCTGAATCAAGCAAGAATGAATTGCGAGAAAAAATAGTAAAAATTGAAATCAAGCACAGCGTACCGAGGAATCAAGCAAGAATGAATTGCGAGGTCTCTGCGGGATATGTACACTATGTGATATCTCTGCGAATCAAGCAAGAATGAATTGCGAGAGCAAGACACAGGGTAGCGCCCGCAACCGTTTCCTCTTTGAATCAAGCAAGAATGAATTGCGAGGCAGACAAAGAACATGAAAGCAGACAATACACTCGCACGAATCAAGCAAGAATGAATTGCGAGGCCAGCTACCCCAGCCGTACAGGGTCGCCCGGCACCTACAGAATCAAGCAAGAATGAATTGCGAGCTTATATGTCGAGTGCCCGAGCAGCCGGCGGACGGCCTCGGAATCAAGCAAGAATGAATTGCGAGCCTGGAGCGACATATACGCTCTGCTGAAGGCGAGCTACGAATCAAGCAAGAATGAATTGCGAGTTATTAAGTCCTTGATGGCCCTGAGCAGAGACCCCTTATGAATCAAGCAAGAATGAATTGCGAGAAGGCTTGGGGTCGAGTAAGTGCCTGATGTTGGGGGGAATCAAGCAAGAATGAATTGCGAGATCCAGATCATGGAAAAGTAGCTACTGAATTATATGGCGGAATCAAGCAAGAATGAATTGCGAGGATCCAACACATTAAGGATCGTAAGCGGCTTAAGCAGCCGAATCAAGCAAGAATGACATTGTGAATGAGGTTGTGGTCTAGCACAACTAGGTAGGTTTGTCAGTTGGGATCTAGAAAAATGGGTTGTCAGCGTACGGGTTCTTTGTTTCTGAGCAGTCATTATGGTCGCGGAGCCCCTACAGAAGGGTTGCGGGATGTTGGATGGTGCCCTAGCGTTAGCGCCGCGGGAAGGGGTGAGGCAAGAGTGTTTGTGTGCTGGTTTTAGTGCTTATGTGTTGGTGGTTGGTTGTGCGGGCTGAGTTGAGGAGGTTGCGGTTGAGGAAGCAACGTGTCTATGACTTGACTGTGCGGGTTCTGAGGGTGGCTGGTGGGAATGAACGCGTTTTCAATGAGGTTGTTGATGTTTAGGCTAGCTTGTTGCTTGGGCGGATAGGTGTTGCTGAGGCTGAGAAGCGTTTGGAGGTATTACTTAGGTCTGTTAGGCAGTGACCTGTTTTTGATGGGTTTGCTGACCCATTATTATAGTCTCTTCATTTCTATGCTGGTTGCCTTGTTGTCCTCTATCTCTGTTGTTGCGTAGTATCTCCACATGAGTGGACCTGGGTTGATTACTGCGGTGTTCCCTATTCTGTCGACCCCCCTTGCTTCGTGGACATGGCCGCATGCGTGCAGTATGGGCTGCTTCTCTTCCACGAAGTTCCTGAGGTTGACTGAGCCGGCGTGCTCGCCGCTGTAGAGCACGTCGACCTTTGTCCCGTATGGGGGTGTGTGGGTGAGCAGTATGTGGACTCTCCTGCCCCCTAGCTTTTCCTCGAGTTTCTTCAGCTCCTCACCTATGTGTTCGTCGGTGTAGTGGCTGTACCCTAGTGAGGGGAACCCAGTACCACCTCCGATCCCGGCTATCGTTATGCCCTCTACCTCAACTGCGTCGGCATGGATCACGATGAATCTCCCGCCTAGGTGTGACCCTATCGACTCGGGCCCGTCAACGTTCCCGGGGACGGCGATGGCCCTCGTCCCAGTCCTCTCGATGACCTCCGCCACGTCCCTCCAGTCCCTCATCCCGGAGTAGGAGGCCATGTCACCCGCTATGAGGAGTAGGTCGTGCTCCTCCCTCGTTATGAGCCTCTCAAGTATCTCAATCCTGCCGTGAATATCTGAAACAATGAGTAATCTCACGCACTACCCCATCTATTCTAAAGCACCCGAAGTTGCTAAAACCTTATTGTAGGTTTGGCCGGGGCCTATGTATCGCCGATTACCTTCTTTTCCGCAGGATCAAGAGAACAGCTACCGCGCCCACAACAGCTGCGGCGGCCGCGGCGACCATAGTTGCCGGTATCCCCTCCGGGGACGGTGGTGCGGGCGTTACGTGAGTCGGGGTCGTCTGTGTGGTTGCCTGCGTAGGGGTTGTGTGCGCTGTTGTCGCCTGGGTTGACTGTGTTGTTGTGGTTGTTGCCGTCGTTACTGAGGTTGTTGGCAGGGCACCTACATATACCGTGGTCGTTGCTATGTCAATCTCCCCGTAGTCGTCCATCACGTGTAGGCTCACAACGAAGGACCCGTTCATGAGGTATCTGTGGATCACTCGCTCACCGGAGGTCAGTGTGCCATCGCCTAGGTCCCATGCCTGGGCAGCTATTTCGCCGTCGTCAACGGATTCTGACACGAACCCGTATGTACCCTCGCCGAGATCTTCAGTGCTGAACCTTGCCGTGGGGGGCAGATTCATCCCTATGGGTAGGACGACATAGTTATCTACCTCATTGACCTCTCCCGGGGCATCAACCCATATCGTGACGTTATCCCCTAACCCGCTTAGGTTAACTGAAACCCACCTCATGGACATCGGGGGTATGCCTGGGACAGTGATCAGTTCCTCCGCACCTCCGGAGCTCACCTTGATCACCGCGTATGGGGTGTATGACCCCTGGTTCCATATCTGGAACCTGATAGTTTCCCCATCGACGACGGCGTTGCCGGAGGCAATGGATAGGTCAGGCCCCTTCATCATCCTCTCCGCCACGGCTTCCTCAGCGGTCTCACCACCACCGACAACTGCGTAGAACGGGAGTGGGTAGGCTAGGGCCTTCTCACTTATTTGGGTGACGAACTTGAACTCCCCAGGGGAGATCCTCTCATTAACTATCACTAACGAGCCCGGCCCCAGGACCTCGAGATCATTATGAGTTAAGGGGAAGAATACGGGGCCAGGCATTGACATCAGGTCCCTCGTAGCCACTGCCCTCCCACCTATGATGACCTGCTGCTCGTAGAGCTCGGAGCTCCGGAGCTCAGGCACTATGTTAATGCTCAGCAAACCCTCCGGATATTCGCTGCTGCCCAGCCCGCAGACATAGCATAGGGAGTAGTACTTAACCGCCTCAAAGCATGCTGTCACATTACCATGGGAGCACTCGATGCTCTCCTCTTCATACCTATCGCAGTAGTCGCTGCAGGGCGGTTCCGGGTCGCTACTGAACCATGGACGGGAGCCCGGCGGCTGGGGTAAGGGCGGCGGAGGGGCCCCCGGGCCTTGGGACGGCGATAAGGGTCCTGGGTAACCGAATGGACAGTTGGGTGCATGCACCCCAATATTGACGCAGAACGTGTCAGAGCATACCAGATTAATCAGCCAGGCAAAGAGGGGTGGGACGGAGGAGGCACACTGGTAAGCCATGATGGCCAGCCCCACTGGTTCGGGTATTAGTTTGGCGCAGTCCAGCAGCGTGAGCATGACATCGGTTAGGCCCGCGGAGCCCATGCCGAGCTTGAGCCCCGTGATGACAGAGTTAAAGCCGCATGTCAGGCCAGGAATGCATGAAAGGGCGAAGTTAGTAACTGGGTGGTCAAGGGCTATCTTAAGCCCCGCCATCATCCCCGCCAGGATATCGGTGGCGCTCGGGTCGACGGACTCAAAAACCTTATGCGTCACTGATACCGAGCCGCTACCACCTAATGAGGAAACATCTATCACGATGCTGAAGTTCCCCCCAATCGCCGTAAAGGGACCCACCAGCCTCTGCGATGGCCCTGCCTCGACCGTATAGTGTTCACCGCCTCCTCGGGCGGCTAACGTTACTGTCCCATACTCCTCCGAGGCAACCCATAGGTAGACGCGGCTAACGTTACCGTCCCCAATAACGTAAGCCGCCTCCACCCTCGCAGGAATGGATGAATCAGAAACCTGGTCGAGCACGTACATCCTGCCCCTCCAATCAACGCCCACACGCGTTTGGTTGAAGGGCAGGAACCAGGCGGAAGGGTCAACGGATATGACCTGCTCTGAGTAACGGATGCGGTCCCCATCACTCACAACAACCAATGCCGTGTACTCACCCCAAGCAATGCCGGCCAGGTCAGCCTCTCCATTGACGAGTTCCATAGCCCTAACCGGGATCCCGTCCTTATAGAGAACGAGTATCCCAGAAAGCCCGGGGGACCAGTTGTTCACCTCCAGGACGTGATTCTCGGCTGTCACTGTGATGGCTCCTCCATCCTGACCTCCTACCAGCTGGAGCCTGAGGTCGGGGTCCTCCGCTATTGATGCGATAGGTTCTCTCGCTACGGACACCTCTATCCACTCAGTCCGTATCTGTGTCCCAGGCACCCTAGCCCTATAGGAGTAGCTCCCGGGAGTGAGGAAGGCATAGAGCTGCGCGACCCCAGAGGGACCTGTTCTCGTTAACCCGCTCTCATTGATTACTGTTCCGTCGCTCGACTCACCCACTAAGTCAATGACCACAGGGAACTCGGATAACGCCCATGACTCGTTCCCCAGCTCAATAACTACCTTAAAGCCTAGGGAGACAGGGGCCGCCACGGTCCCGTCCTGGAACTGCAGCGGCTCAATGACGCCTGAAGGGGTTGTATAGTAGTCACCCTTTAGCGGGTCAAAGGGCCTTATATCAACGTAGTCAAGGGGATCTATTAACTCAACCCGCTGACCATCGGAGAGACCGAGCTCTGCACCCACCACCTTCTCCCCACCCGGGTAGCTGACCCTTATCACCCCGCTCACCGACGTGAACCCCTCGTGCAGGATTGGGTATATCTTGAACCTCGCCCCCTCTCCCGGCATGAGCCTGAAACTTGCCGGATAAGGATCAATTATTGCCTTACCCTCAAGTCCCTCTCCCAGGCTCACGGAGATATTGTTGACAGGGGTAACCCCGACGTTCACTACATCCAAGACTCCCCCGACACCGGATCTACTGTACGTAGCCCGAATCAGCGGCTCGAGACCCACGATTTCTAGAAAGATCCTGGAAGAGGCGACCTCCTCACCGCCCGATACAAGGTAAACCTCTACTGTGTAGTTCCCTGGCTCCGCCCCAGGGGCGTGGAGACCTAGGATCAGCTCCTTCCCCTCCCCCGGAGCAAGGGTCACTTCCCCACTTCCCTCACCTATGAATCCGCCAACGACGCCCGGAGGCAGTCCCCTAATACCTGCCTTAAAGGTTACTGGCTGGCTACCGAAGTTCTTTACTGGTACGGGCACGTACTGGCCGTAGTCAGCGGCTATCCTGGCAGTGACCCCGTCGATCCCTAGTAGGAGTCCCTCGGCAACAGTGAAGGATAGCCACCCGGTCGACTCATTCCCAGCGATAATCATGAAATCATAAGATTTCCCAGGTTCGAGCCCATCAACCATGACCGAGTGCGTGGTTCCTGCCTCTGTATCGAAGACCATTGAGGTGCTGACGCTCCTCACCTCCAGCCTTGACTGAACGGGTTCAGCGGTCACCCACCTGAATACTACTGATGTCGACCTCACGATGTCGCCGTCCCTCGGGTGGATAACGGTTATACCCTTCTGAGGAGGTGTGGTGGTCGTTGTGTTGGGGCAGAAGAGAGGCCTGATCCCTATCCTTATGTCACCATATACGCCGTCGCTGTCGGCATCCATCTCATAGACCCTCATGCACCCGATGTCATAGTACGTGAAGGAGTTGGAGCCGAGAATGTAGACATTATCGCCAATAATCACCCCGAGGCCTACGAGAGGGTCACCGCTCCAGGCCACGGATCTCCCCACGTCAGAATCCCTTAGCAGTGCTTTCCCGGACGGTAATTCTACAATGGAGAAGTTACTCACTCTCGCCTCCAGCAGAGTTATTTGAAGCATGCCTACAGGCTGGGTAGTGTAGGTTGTCGTTACGGTCACTACCCTCACGTTGATCTCGACAATGGCGAGCACCTGGCCGGTCTCGTTATCGCTGAACACGAGGCGAGTGGATGAGAAATTAATTATGTATATCTCAGGCTCTATATCGAGCTCGACCCCACGATAGTAGAGCGTGACGTTGAAGTCAGCGGCGTCGAGGAGGAGGGTCTTGTTATCTCCCTTATGAGAGATGCCGTACTCGAATACGGGGATCTTAGACTTGGGTGTAACTAGCCATACGCTGTACCCCTCGGGGAGCTCTGATTCGAGCATCAGATCCACTTCCAGCATAATGGCTACACCAACACCACCCTGGGCCATTAAGTTGGAGGCTAGGCTAGAAGCAAGAATGATGAGGAGGACAAAGGATAGAGCGGCCGAGTTACGCTCTCCCATATTCAAATTACCATCACCGAGAAAATCCTCTGAGTTAACTTATAGCTATTTCCCTTCTAGTTTATTAAGCAAATACTTTACCAAATAAACGGAGAAGATCACTCTCAGAGAAATATTGAGCACTTTAGCACCGCAACCTTTGGCGAACCCTACAATCGCGTTAGCCAGCAGGGCGCCAGACTAGAAATTTCCTCCCCTCATACTCAACAACGTAGACCCCGGGAGATCCCAACACTACCTCAAGCACATCGTTAATGTCTAGGCCCCTACCCCTAGCCATTAACTCGATATGTTCCATAGGTAGGGGATGGACACGGATTGTCTCGAGAACGCACTTGACGAGGTCAGCCCCACACTTAGGCGGCCTCTCCTCCCCCCGTACGAGGGGGACTACCCTGAGCCCTCTCTCCTCGAGCACGTCCATGAAGGCCCTCACCCTCTCCGCCGGGGGTGCCTTGGCCCAACCCTCTGCAGGGGGCCTGGTAGGGACAGCGACGTAGGAGACTGCTGGTGAGAGCCTCGTTAACATGTCCGCGACTGCCTCAGCATCCTCTACGGAGTCGTTTACTCTGTCGACAAGCATGGTCTCCGTTATGAGTACTCCGCTGTAGGCCCTGGAGAACTCCACCAACCCCTCAACCACCTTACTGAAGGAGAGGGCCTTATGCGGCCTGTCAACCCTCCTCCACAGGGCCTCGTGGTCGGCGTCAACCTTAACGCTCACGAGGTCCGCATTGGCTAGCGCCTTCCTCACCTCCTCGACCCAGAGGAGGGAGCCATTAGTGAGCACCGCCACCCTCTCGCCGGACACGTCCTTAATGACATCTATGAGCTCCCCCACCCTCGTGTCGAGGGTTGGTTCGCCGTCCGGCACTAAGGTCACGTAGTCCACCCTACTAACCTCCTCAAGAACCTTCACCACCTCCTCAGCTAGGGCATCTGGGTCGCTATAGGGCCTCCTCTCGATGCTGAGCCTGAGTGTCCTGCCGAGCTGGCAGTAGATGCAGGAGTACGTACATACCTTATAAGGTATGTTATTCACGCCGAGCGATAGGCCGAGGCGCCTCGAGAAAACTGGACCGAACACGTGGCCGCTCAACAACACACTCATCCGGAGGTAATGTGTCATGACACAATATTAGGTTGGGGTACACAAACCACCAATAAATGCTCCCCGCACCATGTTATGGGCGAGGCTCGATGAGGGCAGCCATAATAGGTTTCGGCAACGTCGGCAGGGAGGTGATCAAGCAGGCCAAGAAAATGGGAGCGGGGATAGAGTTCGTGGCCGCCCTCTCATCGAGGGGCGGCGTGATCGTTAGGAGGCCCCGCGATGCCGCCGCCCTAGAGAGGCTGGCGGAGGAGGGGAGGGGCCTCGGCAACCATCCATCATTCACCCCTGGCCTGGGTCTGAGGGAGTTGGTTGAGGAGGCGGGCCCGGATATAGCGTTTATCGCCATACCCCCCAGCTACGGCACCGGTGAACCCAACACCAGAATGTATTCAGAGCTAGCCACCATGGGGGTCAGCGTCGTCACAGCGGACAAGACAGCGCTCGCCCTCGACTTCTGGGGCACCCTCAACGAGTTCGCCCGGAGGGGCCTCCGCATAGGCTACAGGGCAACGGTAGCAGCCGGAGTACCTGTCACCGATGTGGCGTGGGCCCTAAGGTGGAGGGGGGTCGAGTCATTCGAGGCTATCCTCAACGCCACAACCAACTACATAATATCCCTCGTGGCCCAGGGCCTGAGCTTCGGTGAGGCGGTTGAGAGGGCAATAAGGGACGGGTACGCCGAGCCCGACCCAACGGTCGACACACACGGGTGGGACCCCGCCGCCAAGGTAGCCATAATTGCCTCAATCCTCGAGGGAAGGAGTGTGAGCGTGAAGGACGTCGTGAGGGAGCCCCTCAGGGAGGGCCTCGAGGAAATGGTCCGTAAAGCGGCTGGGGAGGGTAAGGTGATCAGGTACGTCGCCACCTACACCAGAGGTGAGGGCATCCTAGTCAGGCCAGCTTCGCTCCCGAGGGACAACGTGCTCGCCGCCGTCAAGGGCACGGAAAACGCAGTGGTCTTCAGACTTGAGGGCGGCGAGGTAGCGATAACCGGGCCAGCGGGCCCGGCGTGGAGGACCGCGAGGGTGATGGTGGGCGACGCTCTCGATATCGCCGGTGGTTTTGATGAGCGTAAACCCTGAGGCCGGCATCGTACTAGGTTTCTTCTCGGGCCTGAGCTTCGCCCTCGGAGACGTCCTCGTTAGGGCGGCCAGCACCGGTCTCTCCCCTAGGGCGAACCTCCTCATATCGCTCCTCGTAGGTACGCCTGCGGCGGCCGCGGCCGCTGTCATTGCTCGTGAGGGCCTCCCCTCTATTCAGGCCACCTACCTCTACGTCCTGGCCGGTCTCCTCAACTTCGTTGTCGGGAGGCTCCTCTTCTATTACTCGATAGCGTACGCGGGGGCGGCTACGTCCTCCGTCGTCACCTCCATGGCCATACCGCTGGCCTCATTATTCGCTTGGGCCCTACTCAGTGAGGAGCCCGGTGTTGGGGAGGTGATAGGGCTCGCGTCGGTGACGGCCGCAGCGGTATTGGCTAGTGTGAGGGTTAGTGGCGAGCCCCTAGGCGGTGGTTCGTCGAGGCTCGGCGTCCTGGCCGGGCTCTCGGCGGCTGTGGTGTTCGCGCTCTCATCACCGACTGTTAGGGCGGCGTCGTCCGTCGGCGGCGCGCCTCTCTGGGGTATGAGCATATCCTACGCGGCGGCGATACCGTTCGCTACCGCACTAGGCTGGAGGGACTTGGTGGCTGGGGCGAGGCTGAGGCAGGTAAGGTTCATGGCGGCGGCTGCCCTATCAACGGCTTTCGCGCAGATGCTGAGGTACTCGGCCCTATCGGTGGCGAGGGTTGCGACCGTCGTGGTGGCGATAGGGATGTTCCCAGTGCACACGGTTGTTCTGTCGGCCCTCCTCCTGAGGAGGGGCTACGGGGAGAGGCTGGGCCTTAATCACGTGGTAGCCGCTGCCCTGGCGGTCATGGGTATAGCGGCTACCTCGGTCATTAGGTGAGGCCAATAATTAATTCCATGAACCGCCCTAGTTTTGGGTGTGGTGTTGAGGCGCTTCGGCTTCCTCACCGAGCTGCAGGTGAGGGTCATCAAGCTCAGGTCAAGAGGCCTTAGCCTTAGGGAGGTGGCGGCGATCCTGGGGACTAGCCACCAGAACATAAGCGTTGCGGAGAGGAGGGCGAGGGAGAACGTAAGGGCTGCTGAGGAGACGATCGCTGCCTACAAGATAGCCACCGCCGCGGTGAAGGTCGTGATTGAGGAGGGGACCCACCTAGCCGACGTGCCCAAGATCGTGATGGAGGAGTGCGATAGGGCCGGCATAAGGCTGAGAGCTGACTTCACCCTCATCTTCAAGATGCTCAAGTTCTCGAGGCCGCCCTGTGTGGACGGGCAGAGATTGGCTACCCCGATCCTCGTCCTCGTTGATAGGGAGGGCTATCTCAGCATATACCCGCTGAGGGGGTGGGTAGAGAGGTTGCTGAAAGAAATAGAGTCTATTTAGTTCCTTTACCGAGCCGGGCCTCGATGGCCCTCGCATGCTCTATCAGGCCTTCAGCCCTGGCGACCCTGGCAGCGTATGGCCCTAGGGCCTTCAGGCCCTCCTCAGTCGCTAGCTGGATATCGATTATCTTTATATACTCGAATATCGATAGGCCTCCCCTCCGCTTAGCCGCCTGGTTAGTCGGTAGCACGTGGTTCGTGCCTATGGCGTAGTCCCCTAGGGGTACCGGCGTGTTTATGCCGACGAACACCGAGCCAGCTGACCTGACCTTCGAGACGACCTCGGGCAGGGACATGTCCCTAACCAGTACCTCGAGGTGCTCGGGGGCGTACTCGTTCGCGAACTCGAACGCCTCCTCGATATCGTCAACCACGAATATCGCTCCGTTCCTCTGGAGGGACTCACGTATTATGCTACCGCGGGGTGACTCCTCTATTATCTCGTCAAGTAGCCGGGACACCTTCTCAGCCAGCTCCATGGACGTCGTCACCAGCACAGCCGCCGCCATGGGGTCGTGCTCGGCCTGAGAGGCCAGGTCCCTGGCGACGAGGCCGGGGTCCTGCTCCCCGTCAGCTATGATAAGTATCTCCGAGGGGCCGGCTATGAAGTCCACGTCTATGATTCCGTAGAGGAGCTTCTTGGCAGTGGCTACCCAGATATTACCAGGCCCGACGACCTTCTCCACCTTAGGCACGGTCTCTGTCCCGAACGCCATAGCCGCTACGGCATGGGCCCCGCCCACCCGGTACGCTTCATCTACACCGGCTATCCTGAGAGCTGCCAGTGTCGCTGGGTCAACGCTGGCGTCGGGCTTGGGCGGGGTGCAGGCCACGACCTTCGGAACGCCCGCTACCTTGGCCGGTATTATCGTCATGAGGGCGGTGGAGGGGTAGGCCGCCCTGCCGCCGGGGACGTAGACCCCTACGGACTCGACGGGCTTCCAGAACTGCCCGACGTAGACGCCCGGGGCCAGTTCATAGATCCATAGCTCCCTCGGGAGCTGCTTCTTGTGGAACTTCCGTATGTTGTCCGCCATCACCTCCAGGGCCTCGAGGAGGTCGTCAGGTATCTTCTTGAGCGCCTCCTCCATCTCGTCCTCCGTTATCCTCAGCTTCTCCTGCGTCAGGGCGTCGGTGCCGAAGAACTTCCGGTAGAAGTCGATTATCGCGTCGTCCCCCCTCACGAAGACGTCCTGGATGATCTCCCTTACCTTATCCTCTATCTCCTCCATCTTAAGCGAGGATCTTTTGAGAATCTTTTTAACTAGGGCCTTGTCAGCTTCCTTTAACCTTATTGGTGTGAGGACGGGCAATGTGTATCCTCTAGTTAATTAACTAAGTTTCAACATAAAAATTAGGGCCTGAACCCGTGCCTCACTCTATCGGGTTACCGTCTATGTCGAGAAGCGGTCTCGGCGGGTCGGACTTCTGTGTCAGCAGCGAGACAACAACGAACGCTATGGTGCCCGCTATGAGTGCAGGGACGGCGGCGATGTAGATGGCGTCCCAGACAGCCCAGTCGAAGACCCCTCCCTCGACCTCTAGCGTTATGGGGAGGAGCCACAGTATCAGTGGTATCCAGACGGCGAAGTTCACTAGTACCGACGCTATCGCTCCCGACCTGTTCGCCTTCTTCCAGTAAATCCCTAGTATGAACGGTATCCCCTGCACCATCAGTATGAGCTCCCAGCTAAGGTTCATGAGGAAGTAGATCGTCTGGGCCCAGAACGCTATCGCCAGAGACACGAACGCTATGACGGGGACAAGGATCCTCGATATGAGGAGCTTTGTCCTCTCGCTGAGATCGGGCTTTATCATCGGCAGGAGGTTCCACGCGATCATCGATGGCGGTATGAGCATCGAGGAGTCCGCACTGCTCATTAGGGCAGCCAGGAGGCCGATGGTGAATATCGTGAACACGGGTACGGGCAGGTAGTCGAGGGCCAGCCTCGGGAGTACCTCGTCCGGGTTAGCGAGGTTGGGGTAGATCAGTATTGCCCATATACCCATGAGGGCAGGTATCAGGCCTATCGTCCAGTAACCTATGGCCGCAGCTATCGACGCCCTCCTCGAGGTCTCGGCATCCTTAGCGGCCAGGGCCCTCTGGACGAGGTCCTGACATGATAGCGAGCCAAGGCCCTGCACTATCCACGACGATATATAGAACATTAGGCCGAAGAGCCCTACATAGCCCAGGTACTCCATCCCCGGACCAGGCAGTATCGAGTAGTTACCAGGCTCTATCCTCGATGTTATCGCTCCCCACCCACCTGCGGCTTCCACGACGAATGGCACGGCGATGATTAGGCCTATGATGAAGAGGAACATCTGTATGAAGTCGGTGAGGGTAACTGCCCACATACCGCCGAGGGCGGTGTAGATTATGGTGACTATCGTACCTATCAGTACGCCCTGCTCCCACGGTATGCCGGTATAGACCTGGAATATCGTGCCGAAGGTTACTAGGAGGGCCGCCATCCACCCCATGTAGGCAATGACCTGAATGATTAGGGATGCCGCCTCCATGGCCCTCCCGTACTTTACCCGGAAGAAGTCGCTGATCGTGACGTACCTGAGCTTCCTCAGTATGTGGGCGAAGAACAGTCCGAACAGCAGGATAGCTACACCAGCACCTATCGGATCCATTATTATGCCCCTGAGCCCGAAGCTGTAAGCCATCGACGCACCGCCTACGGCGACACCCGTGCCGAACCACGTAGCCAGTATGGTGCCGAACGTCAGCCAGAACCCGAGCCGCCTACCGGCGACGATGTAGTCCACGAGGTCCTTAACCTTCCTGGAGGCCCAGCCACCGATCACGAGGACGACAGCGATATATATGACTGTGCCCCATAGGGCTATGGCGACCTTATCCACGTAAAATCACCTTACGATCTATTACTGATAGGATCCTTTAAAAAATCGTTTTTGAGATCAAAACAGTCTTATCCCCTAGCCAACCCTTTAAGGACCTCCTCAGCAGCCACGAGGTACTTATCCACGTCCTCCTCAGTATGTGCTACTGACACGAACCACTCCTCGAACCAAGCCCCCGCATAGGGTATCACGCCCCTCACCAGCATCCCCAGCCACCAGTCATGCCACGCGGCCTTATCCGCCCGGAACGCCTCCCTGAAGTCCCTAGGCTGCTCCTCCAGCCCGAAGTAGATGGCCCCCATGGCGCCGTAGCTCATGATGTACGCCGTGATGCCGGCATCCTCCACAATATCCCTCAGCCCCTTCGCGAGGCGCTCGCTGAGGTATGCTCTCTGCCGGAAGCTCTTCTCCGTATGAACCTTGGTGAGAGCGGCGTAGCCGGCAGCAACCGAGAGTGGGTTAGCGTTATATGTCCCGTAATGCACGGCCCTCCCTAGAGGCGTCACTTCCTCCATGTACTCGGCCCTCCCGCCGAACGCCGCCAGGGGGGTGCCGCCGCCCACCACCTTACCCATCGTCACGAGGTCGGGGACTATCCCGTACGCGGCGTAGGCGGGGCCCGCAGCGGCGTTGAAGCCTGTCTTGACCTCATCGATTATGAGGAGCACGCCGTAGTACTCGGTTAGGCGCCTGACCTCCTTCAGGTAACCCTCGGCCGGGGGTATGAGCCCGCTGTTCGTCTGAACAGCCTCCATGACGACAGCCGCGACCTCGTTCTCGTTCTCCCTCAGAACCCTCTCGAGCCCGTCCATGTCGTTGAACCTCACCACAAGTGTTAGGGCGGCGACTTCCTCAGGTGTCCCAGCAGAGTCCGGCACCGATGCCGGGGCCCTCTCAGATCCCATGAGCACTCTCCTAGTGGGCTTATCGCTTATTAGGAGGTAGTCGTGCGCGCCGTGGTAGGCTCCTTCCACCTTAACAATCTTATTCCTCCCGGTGACGGCCCTCGCCAACCTCACCGCGTACATCGTTGCCTCCGTCCCGGAATTAGTGAACCTGAGCATCTCGACCCCTGGGAACCTCCTAACTATCTCTTTAGCCAGGCCGATAGCTGAGGGTGTGGGGAAGCCGAGGAGCGTGCCGACGTTGTCCGCAACAGACTTTATGGCCCTCATTATCTCAGGGTTCCTGTGCCCTGCGGTGGCCGCGCCGTAGGCGAGGCAGTAGTCTATGTACTCGTTCCCGTCGATGTCCCAGACCCTCGAGCCCTCCCCCCTCGTCACGTAGAGAGGGTACGGGCTGAAGTACTGGATGGCGCTGTTAACCCCTCCCGGGAAGTATCTCGAGGCGTCCTCGAAAACCCTCCTAGACCTGCGGGTGCGGGACTCGTAGGAGCGCTGATTTCTGGGGGCGGGCAACCCGTATTACCTTCCGATATAGGAATGATATTGCGGGCATTAAAGAGTGGTGTCTCAGCTCTTTATTTTGCACACACGGAAAGAATAATGTGGTCACCTTGTCAAGCACCAAGTCATTCGCATCAGCCGCCCTTATTGTGGCGCTCATCATGACACTGCCCGGGGGCCTCGGCACGGGTGTCGTGCTCTCCCAAGGAGATGCTGCGGGTGCGTGGACCCCCGTGGATTCGGGGGAGGACCCGGTATACGCTGTTGGGGAGCAGTTCGGTAAGCTTTACACGGATCTCGTGAGCCCTCCGTGGTCCAGCGACGCTGCGGTCGCTGACCCCTCAACGGGTGCTGTGGTCACGGCCTGGGTTAGGAAGGACGTCGACCTAGCCGGGAATGACTACATGTACGTATCGATCATGGTTCCCGAGGACACCGACTCCGACGGCTTGCCCGACGCGTACGCGAAGGTGATCAAGTACCTCTCGAGGGCGGGGACAGTTAGGGGGATCGACTCAGTGAGCGTTGGCGGGGGGTACGCCCTAGTAACGTGGACCTACGTGAACAGCTATGGCAGGGACTCGGTCGGGGCCGCCGTCGTCTCGCTAAGCACCAGGTCGGTCGAGTGGGTGGGCGACGTGGCCTCCTCGAGCACCTACTATAACGAGTTCAGTAGGTCGTGCTACCTACCCTCAGCGGGGGAGTTCCTCGTTGCGTGGTACTCCAGCGACGGCTCAAGCATATACGGGGCATTCGTAACCACCTCCGGCTCCGTGGGGCAGTCATTCCTCATAGCGTCGACCAACAACCTCTACTATAAACGAGCTGACCAGATGCTCTGTATATCGGGTTCTCAGAAAACCCTGCTGGTTTACAGGAAGTACGACAGCACTGAGGGCGCGCCCGACCTCTACGCCGCCCTCATAGACAGCACCCAGTCGGTTACCGAGGTCAAGCTATACGACTACGATGGGGCAGAGGAGACCATTGGTGTCCGGGGTGCCTACCTCCAGGTCTCCGGCACCGGCTACTTCGTCGTGCCATTCGTCTCCGGCTCTTACGTCGGTTACTCAGTGATCAGCGAGTCAGACGGCAGCGTGGCGGCCGAGACCACCTACCCGGGGCAGGGGGAGCACCCCGCCATAGTGGCGGCCGGTGATAGGGCGGTAATGGCGTGGATAGGGTCAGACGGCAGCATAAAGGTAGGGAACATCGATACGGTGAACTGGTACATCCACATAACTTCCTGGAGCGACGGGGCCTACGCCTACCACCCACTCATCCTAGCCGATACATCGACGGGTGAGTACCTGGTGGCTTACACATCCGGCGACACGGCCTCAGACACGGATGTCAGGGCGGCGATACTGACGGCGGGCTCTGCCACAGATGCCCCGACGCTGGTAACGGGTTACCCAACAACGCTGTCCGGCGGCCCGGGTAATCAGTCCCTTGTGGGCCTCGCAGGAGCCGGCGTTAATGAATTTGTGGCGCTCTACATAGATCACGGTGTCGGGGAGAGGAACCTCCTAGCATACGCCGCCGCCCCAGACACCTCCACCCTCTACTCAGCACAGCTCTATGAGTTACCGAGGGACGCCGACAACTACAGGGACGCAATCATTAACCTCATAAACACGGCTGAGAACGAGATACTCATCGCCATGGCCTTCTGGGACGAGGGAGATAACCCGTGCAGCACCCCGGGCACGATCGCCAACGCCCTAGTCACGAGGAAGCAGGATAACCCAGGCATCGACATACGGGTCATAGTGGACAACGACACCGACTCAACAATAAAGACGTGCCTAGCCGACGCCGGGATAAGTGTCGTCGATGACTCATCGATAACCACCTACCACATAATGCACAACAAGTTCATGATCGTCGACGGGGAGGCACTGCTCGTGGCGACCGTCAACTTCATAGCCAGCGACCTCGGCAGGAACAACAACACCGCAATAATAATCAACAACACAGCGGCGGCCCACTACTACAGGGAGGAGTTCCTCCACATGTGGAACAACGGAGACGGGCTTTTCGGGACCGAGAAAACTGATGACCACTCCTTCATAGCGTTCACCGACTACGGCGGGAGAACAGTCGTGCTGGAGGGGTACTTCACGCCCCAGTACTACGGCGTAAGGACGAGGGTGCCGGATGTTGTGCACGCCTACATAATGAGGGCGTCCTCGAGCGTGAGGTTCACCGCATACATATTCACCACGAGCTACTTCGTGAAGCCCGTCTACGACGCAATAGTCAACGCCTCAGCTAAGGGCGCCGACGTGGAGGGCGTGTTCGACGAGCTCCTCAATGTCGACACGCCGGGGAGGAGGCTCTACTGGTTCCTTGATGCCGGCGTGCCCATAGCTATTGACAACCATCCATACACCATGCACGCCAAGCTCTTCACAGTCGATGACGAGGTAGCGGTAATCGGCTCGTGGAACCCGACCTACTCCGGGACAGCTAACAACGACGAGAACATACTCGTCATACGGGACCCCGACACCCTAGAGGGCATAGCCAGGCAGGTAGCCGCATACATAGAGAAGATGTATTCCGACACCCAGCACTTCGCCCAGCCCCCACACCACTACACACCGACCCACCCAGTAATCACAAAGGTGATGTACTACCCAGACAGCAGCGGCGACCCACGGCTAGAGTGGGTCGAGATCTACAACCCCACTAACGAGGCCTACGACCTCACGTGGGTAGTGATAGGCGATGCAGAGAACCTCATCGACGGCGACGACGAGGGAATGTACAAGTTCCCTGACGGCGCCACCCTCGGGCCTGGGGCGTACGCCGTCATAGCCTACGACGCACAGGCGTTTGAGGCGGCCTACGGGTTCCCGCCAACCTACGAGATAGCTGGCACAGACCCCGATGTCCCGGACCTCACCCCATACGACACGAGCAAGTTCACTGGGTCATGGAACCTCAGCGACGACGGTGACGAGGTGATACTCGCTTACTCATCCTACGGATTTCTCAAGATCCTCGACGCCGTGTGGTACGGAAACAGCCAGTACATGAACGGCACCTACGGACAGCCGGAGAGCGCCGCACCCATCAACACCTCCCTAGCCCAGCCCGGCGACGGCATAATCCATAAGTACGTCGAGGGCTCCATCACCTACCTCGACGCCCTCCTCCTCCAGGACAAGTACACCATAGCGTCGAACCCGCAGCCCGTCCCAGAGCCATGGCTAATTGCCCTAGCGATATTGGCGGCCGCCACAGCAGTAATCATTTCCAAGCACAGTTTTTGACAATAATTAATCCCTTAACTCCCTTAACCTATACCACAGCACATCGTAAACTAACCGGCACGCATAGGCCCGGAGCTACCCTAGAAAGCGATCAAGCCCTGTATATGGGGTGTTATGCCAAGAACACACTTAAGTGTTTCAAAAGTTAAATCAGCGTCCACGAGTTGTTTAGCAACTACTAATACATATTCATATTGTTACTTCATCTACCTGTATAAGTTCCATTAAAAACAAGCTCAGTTATGTTAATTTATTTCTATAATACCTAAATTTACGGCACTATCGCTGTTCAGAGAAATCACTGAGGGATTCACTTTGGCTTAAATAGATTTGTATAGTATCTCTACTAGGCAAATTATTAACTTATTGAGAGGTGATGCGGTATGCTCGTTCACTCCACGATGAGAAAGGTGAGGTCTGGGCCGGAGCTTCTTCTAGAGTCACTGCTCGACCCAAAAATTATCCTAAGTGGTAGCAAGTATGTTGAGCAATGTGAGAGAATAGAGCCTAAAGTGTGGACCGTTACCTTCAAATGGAGGAAGTTCGGCTTCAGCAGGGAGTTCGATGTAGATTTCACCGTTCTACGGGACGGTAACACAGTGGTTTACGAGTCCGTTGAGGGCTCCCCTCACAGAGCACGGCTGGTGTTCACCGTGGTGCGTGACCCGGAGGGGTGGTCAGAGCTCCACGTGACCGCCGAGTTCGACCTCGGAGGTATCGCAGGGTTCTTCGCTAAGGGTGACTTCGCTAAGTTCATAGAAGAGCTGGTTGATAACGGCGTGAGGGCTCACTTTGAGAGGCTGGCAAAGCGGAGGAAGGCGCCGAAGGTGGACTGCAGGAGCTGCCAGTTCTACGAGGCCACTAGGGGGTACTGCTACGCACTGAACGAGTTCGTCAAGGATCCTGAGAAACCACCCTGCAACGGCTCAATGTACTCCCCGGCCGAGGGATTCGCGGAGGGCAAGAAAGAGGGCGGTGAAGAAGAGAAGGTCGGTGAGGCCGAGAAAGGAGAGGCGAGTGAGTGACTTTCACCCACCAAGTAAGCACCGCCTGCCCCGATGCTGAATGCTGGTTCCAGCGGATTTTTGTGTGCAATAGCTCATAAACCCCTTCCTCCCTACTTCTCCTCGGGATCAGTAATGCGTGTGGTCATAGCCACCACTGACGGGATAAGGGTGCATATTGGTCACTTCGGTGACGCTAAGTACTACTTCATCTATGAGGGGAGGAGGAATCCGAGGTTCCCGAGGCTTGAGGTGGTGGAGAACCCGTTCAGGGATGAGGAGGAAGAGCATGGGCACGGTAATAGGGCGAAGAGGGAGAGGTTGCTTAAGCTCTTCAATAATCCGGACGCTATAGTCGCCACGTTCTTCGGGCCTGGTGGGGAGGAGTTCTTCCGATCCCATGGTGTCCTGCCTGTGAAGGTGAGGCCCTGGGCCACTGTGGAGGAGGGTCTAAAGCAGGCTATCGACTCCCTGAGGTCCTCGGGCGGGGGCGGTTGAGCGGGGCCCTCAGGCCCTCCCCTTCGTCACGTACTCCACGACCTTCCCGGAGGGTGCCTTACCGCTGTAGTAGTTGAAGACCTTCCTGCAGTTCGGGCACTGGAGCCTCCTGACTGTGTAGAACCTGAACCTCCACGGCTTCCTAACAAGTCTGAAGCCCTCGAGGGGTGCCTCGAAGCCGCAGTGAGGGCACTTGATCACGGCAGCCTTCGCTACCTCAACGGTGCCTTCCTCAACGATCCATGTTAGGTAGTCCCCGACCCTGACGCCAAGGGCCTCGCGAGCGGCCTCTGGGAGTGTGACGCGGTACCCTTTCCCGATCTTTGTGGTTATGCGTGGCATGTTTTGGGCCGTTATTAATTCTTGGTTAACGTATTTATGCTTTTCATACTTTAAAAGGTGTCCATCCACCCAAGGCAAAAACCTCTGTGGTAACGTTTATTAGTATGTTGTTTCCCGATATATCAGGTGATATGTTGAGTGAGTATCGGGCGATGATGAGGCTCGGTGCCAGCACTGAGCTACTCGTTCTCTACGCGCTCAGCAAGGGCGAGGCCCACGGATACGAGATAATAAAGAGGATAAGGGAGGAGTTCGTGTTCCCCAGGTCGCCGGGCATCCTCTACCCAGTGCTGAGGAAGCTCCTGCGGAGAGGCATGATCGAGGAGGCGGGGAAGGTCTCAAGGGGAGGCAGGGTCGTTAAGGTCTACAGGCTCACCGACAAGGGCAGGGAGTACCTCGCGGAAAGGGCCGAAGAGATCGAGGAGCTTAGGAAGGTAGCTGCTGGGATTAGGCTCCTTAGGGACATAGGCGGGGACGACCTCGCCAGGGAGATGGGGAGGCTCGTCAAGGTCCTGCATAGAGCCGGCCCGGAGGAGGTGAGGGAGGTCGCTGAGGCGATAGCGGACTTCATCAAGAGGGTGCGTGCCGTGAGGATAAGGCTGGAGGCGGTGAGGGATGAGTGACGTAGTCATTGTTGAGGAGCTCGTGAAGAGGTACGGCGACGTGGAGGCGGTTAGGGGCATAAGCTTCGGTATAAGGAAGGGCGAGGTCTTCGGCCTCCTCGGCCCTAATGGCGCTGGTAAGACAACGACGATCCATGTCATAGCGACCCTCCTCAGACCAACGGCGGGTAGTGTGCTGGTCGCTGGGCACGACGTCGTGAAGGAGGCGGCGGAGGTCAGGAAGAGGATAGGGATAGTTTTCCAGGACCCGAGCCTTGACTGGGCACTGACGGCCTGGGAGAACATGTACATACACGGCCTCCTCTATGGCCTGAGCGGGGAGGGCCTGAACTCCAGGATAAGGGAGGTGCTGGAGTTCGTGGAGCTCTGGGAGCACGCCAACAGGCTTGTGAGGTACTTCAGCGGGGGGATGAGGAGGAGGCTCGAGGTGGCTAGGGCCCTCCTTCACTCACCGGAGCTACTCATACTCGACGAGCCCACCATAGGGCTCGACCCGCACACTAGGGCAAGGATATGGGACTACATAAGGGAGGTACGGAAGCGTGAGGGCATGACGATACTACTGACAACGCACTACATGGACGAGGCCGAGGAGCTCTGCGACAGGATAGCGATAATGGATCACGGCAAGATAATAGCGGAGGGCACGGCCGACGAGCTGAAGTCCCTCGTGGGCTCGGACGTCATAATAGCGAGGTTCGATAGGCCGGCATGCTTCCAGTCAGGCCCCGTGAAGGAGTGCAGGGAGCTCCCCGACGGTAGGGTGGAGTTCGTGGTGGAGAACGCCGCCAAGGCACTGCCGCAGCTATTCGAGATGGCCAGGGAGGCGGGCCTGAGGATAATCGAGGTGAGCTACAGGAGGCCCACCCTCAACGAGGTCTTTCTCCACCTCACCGGGAGGGAGCTGAGGGACGCCCCCGCTGAGGGGCCGAGGCCGTTCGCCATGATGGGTAGGAGGAGGTGACGAGAATGGGGTTCGCTAAGGCGTTCGGGGTAATGGTGTACAGGCAGCTCAAGCGCTTCGTTAAGGCTAGGGGAAGGCTCATCATGACGTTCGTCCAGCCCCTCATATGGATATTCTTCTTCGGGGTCGGCATGGGGTCGGTGTTCAGCTTCAGCAACCCCGTGGCTGAGTCATTCATTAAGCAGATGTTCGGCGGCCTGGACTACATGACCTACCTAACCACGGGCGTCGTCGGCATGACGGTGTTCCTAGGCTCCTTCATCTCAGGCATAACGGTGCTGTGGGACAAGCAGTTCGGGTTCCTCAAAGAGACCCTGGTGGCTCCGGCGCCGAGGTCCGCCGTCATACTCGGGAGGGCGTTCGGCGACACACTGGTGGTGCTCCTCCAGGCCACCATAATAGCGCTCGTCGCGAAGGCCGTTGCACCGAGCATAAACCTCCTAGGCCTGCCCGGCGCCCTGCTCTACGGGTTCATCCTGGGGATGGGCCTGACCTCGGCGGGCATTGTGATATCGTTGAGGATGACGACGCCGGAGTCATTCCAGGTGGTGATGAACTTTGTCATGATGCCCCTAATGTTCCTAAGCGGGGTCTTCTATCCACTCGACCGCTTACCGGAGTGGGCGAAGGCTATAGCAACAGCTAACCCACTGACCTACGCCGTTGACGGGGTAAGGTACTGGCTGACGGGTGTGAGCATGCATGACCCATTAACAGACCTAGCGGTACTCATCGGGATCTCAGCGGTCTTCATCGCCCTCGCCGTCTACGAGTTCAGTAAAGCTACCATAGAGTAACCTAACCAAGGAGTTTGATCAATAAGCTCTACAGCCCAAAGCAGGCAACGCAACGGGCCCGACTCACGCGCGCCCCATCATTAAGTCGAGGCGCTGGCAGTGTTCGGCCCAAAGCTATTTCTGGCGCTCTTTCACAAGCCTCCACACAGCTCCTGCAGCAAATGCTGTACCTAGCAGAGCGGGAGCAATCCACGCCCAAGAGTACTGGGGCGGTGTCTCCCCTAACTTTACTATCTTCGCCCCATTCGGGCTGATGACGAGGATTGTTCTCTCATTAATCTGACGGACTGTTAGGTAGTCAAGCCCGATAATTGGACTCATTGTGCCGTCAGGCCTCAGGAGGTATACCCCGCTTGTCTTGTAAGGGGTTTCTTCCTTAAACTTATGAACTATGAGTGAGTTCCCGACCCTGGTGGCGGGGCTGTATATGCCGCCGAGGGGCACTGCATTGCCGTCCAACCTTAGGATGTATGTCTCGGGCTTCGTTGCATCGAAAACGAGTGCGGCGGTGCAGTCCCCGAACCAAGCGAGGAAGACCGAGTTCCTGGGTAGGCCCGCCTTTTCTAGGATGTCCTCCCCGTCCACGAATATGTGGGTCTCGCGGGCGAGGCCCCCGTTCAATGGGTGTGAGACCTCGACCGCGGCGCCCTCTCCACAGGCCCTCACCTCAGCGCTAGAGATCGGCTCGCCCAGGCCGGCCCTCCAGATTATGGCTCCGCTGCTCGGGTCGATCGCCAGCACCTCATTACCTACAACGGCGAAGCCCAGGTTCGAGATGTCTGATGCCGTGACGGCCTCCCCTAGGCTCTCATTATATGCGGGGCCGTCGGGACGAATTAGCGCCACCCACCCTTTACTATCTATCACGAATACGCCGCCGTCGAAGAACCCTGCCGAGCCTCTCCCACCGTAGGCGGCGAGGGTGTTTACTGTTAGAGGCACGGCCTCGATCAGGTACGCCGTATCCCCGAAGTCATCTATTGCTATGGCCTCCGTATCGCTAAGCCACTTCAGGCGGGTTATCGTCAGCCCCACGTAAGGGGTCAGCTCACCCCTCCCAGCAACCGTCACGTAGGCCAGCCTGCCCCTAGCGTTAAGGAGTACGGCGTCCCCGCCAGGTGCCCAGAAGATGCTCGATGAGGGAGCGCATGACAGGGTCATCGCAACCTCCCTAATCACTGAGCCGTCGCTGGCGGAGAGGAAGTAGAGCCTGTCACCGGCGAACACCGCCAGCCTGCCCCCGTCGGGGGAGAAAGCAGCGGCACATGCATTGCCACTCAAGGACCTCGACCACTCAAGGCCTCCGCCCGATGAGTAGAGCTTGACCTCATCCCTGTAGGCGACGGCGAAGTAATCCCCGCTGGGTGATGCGGCGAAGGCGTCGACCCAGGGGGCGACGTATATGGCATAGGCGGACGCCGAGCCCGACCAGTAGATGAGCCCGGAAATAATGAAGAGCGCAGCGGAGGCCGCTGCCAGAAGCTTCCACCCCATGATTACCCCATACAAAAAGTGGGGTAAGGGTAATGAAGGTGAGGATCTCATAAGTACCCAATCGCCGCTAGCCTCTCCCGTGCGATCCTCACGTACTCCTCGTTATTGTCTATGCATATGTAGTGCCTCCCGGCCTTGGCGGCGGCCACGCAGGTCGTGCCGGAGCCGGCGAATGGGTCGAGGACTACGTCACCCTTGAATGTGTAGAGCTGTATGCACCTCCGCGGGAGTTCCTCGGGGAAGGGGGCGGGGTGCCCGACTCTCCTCGCTGACTCTGGTGGGAAGCGCCAGACCGACCTAGTGTACTCGAGGAACTCCTCCCTCGTTATGGTGTCCTCTTTGCCCTCGCCCCTCGCCCGCCTGAAGGAGCCCTTGCTCAGCACGATTATGTACTCGTGCTGATCCCTGAGGGTGGGGTTCATAGCGCTCATCCACGTGCCCCACGCCGTTGATGAGCCACTGACGGCGTCGCCCTTATCCCATATGATCTCGCCCCTAAGGAGGAACCCTATCTCCTCGAAGACCTGTATCAGGTACGCGTGGAGCGGTATGTAGGGCCTCCTCCCGAGGTTGGCTATGTTGAAGCAGGCCCTCCCACCCCACACGAGGACTCTGTAGACTTCCTTCATCACGTCCTCAATGAAGTCGAGGTACTCGCCCAGCGTGAGGTCCTCATCGTACTCCTTACCCACGTTGTAGGGGGGTGAGGTCACCATGAGGTGGACGCAGTTATCCGGCAACTTCCTAAGGACATCCCTAGCATCCCCCAGGATGACCTTATCGAGGTACTCGCCCGGGACAGGGTTCTCGACGAGGTCCTGGGGTGAGGGATTAGGTAGTGGGTTATCGCTATAGAGCCTCCTCGAGTAGAACGGCGTCGAATCATGAGATACCCTACCCGGTGCACCGAAGGCACTGGTTCGTGTTCTCCTACCCATGAGCGAACACCCATACGGAACTGGGTGAGCTCAATGCTTGGAGGGTTGCTTGAGATGGCGCGGTCTCACTGGGCATCCGACAATCCACCATAGTGTTTGTTTGGTGCAGAGGCAATAGAGCGTTTCTGCCCTAAGGTATGGGTCAGTAATGACTGATCCCTAATCATTA